>JAJVHS010000085.1 GCA_022072615.1 Phycisphaerales bacterium | reverse complement strand
CGGCGATGGCGGGCCTGGCGTCGTCACCGGCCGCGACCACCGCGATCAGCCGGGTGGCGGAGAGCATGCGCGGCGAGAGGCCGTACCACGCGAGCCCCGCGTCATCCTTCCATGGCCGACGCAGCACGAGTTCGCCGGGGTCCGGAGCAATCGTCGACGGATGCTTCAGCAGCGCCGCGCTGCTCGGCCCGCCGCCGCCCAGAGACAGCAGCGCGTAGTCGAGCCGGTCCTGTCCCTTTTCGCGCCAGGCGAGGGTCTCGCGGAGTTCGTCCTGGTATTCGCCGCCGGGGTCGTCGGCGGTCACGGCGATGCCGTGCACCTGGTCGATGGGGATGTCGGAGTGCTCGACGAGGATCTCGCGCAGACGCTTGGCCCGGGAGCGGTCGTCCTCGACCGACACGACGCAATCGTCGGCGGTCCAGAGGTGCGTGCGCTTCCACGGGAGGGAGCGGTAGAGCGGGTCGAGCATGAGGCGGATGAGCACCGGCTCCATCTGCTCGGCCGCGCTGATGGCAAGGTGGAAATCGCCGAAGGCCCGGACGCAGCTCTGGGCCTGGAGGAGCATGTCGGCGAGGATGGCGTCGATCAGGTCATCGAAGGCTGGGCGGACGATGACGGTGCCCGGGAGGGTCGGCCGTCGTGGGGGGGGCGGCAGCAGCACATCGCCGGCGTCGAACATCGGGCCATTGTAAGAATCCCCGCGTGCCCGGGCACGCGCGGGCGCGAGATTGTCAGCAGCCCCGTTCGAACGCCAGGACGAACGCGTCAAAGTCGTCCGTGTCGACGAACCCGGAGTTATCGAAGTCGGCCGACTCGTCGCCGGCCTCGAAGGCTCGGATGAAGGCGTCGTAATCGTCGGTGTCGATGAACCCGGTCCCGTCGAAATCCGCGTCGCACGGGCCGTTGTACATGTCGGCGCAGTCGCCGGTCATCAGGGGGAGGGGATCACCCCGGAGCATCGGCACGGCCTGGAACACAGCCTCGGCGTCGGCCTGGGTGGCCTCGCCGGGCGCGACGGCGCCGCCGAAGATGTCGAACTCGGTGATGCGCTGGCCGTCGCCGGACCCGAAGCGGATCCGAGCGGCGGGGGAGTCGAGCGCGCCGTACGCCGGGAAGCTCGACCTGATTGGCGTGTTCCCCACGCTGCCGCGGACGATGAACCCGTTCCACTGCGAGCAGTAGGTCACCGCGAGGTACACGGGCGACCCCGGCCACCAGTTGAAGGGCGAGACGGTCGCGCGGTCGCCGGCGGCAAGACCGCCGGGCAGGACGATGATCTCCGACTGGGCCCGCCCGGCCAGCACGTCGACCCACGAGAGGCCGGTCTGGCTGATCACGGAGAAGATCGGGCGGTCGTCCGGTTCATTCACGGTGCGGGAACTGTCCCACGAGGCTTCGGGCATCTTGCCGGCGATGAAGACGGTCCAGCTGTCGGGCATCGAGAACCCGCTGATCTCGGCTCGTTCGTGCGGGAGGTCGGCATCGACCTGCGAGAGGTACGGTGGCGAGGCCTCCCACGAGACCGACTCGACGGCCATGTAGAACGATGCCGGCGCGGCCAGGTTCCACGCGTTGGTCAGGACCAGATCGAGGTTGCCGCCGCCGGAGCCCCAGTTTTGGCGGTCGGCCCAGGTCGACAGGTCGGTCGTGAGCACGACGGGGATCCATTGCCCGGAAGAGGAGATCTCGATCGACGCCGAGTTGGAGGACGACCGGATCGACGCCGGTGAGCCCCTCGAGTCCGAGGTACGCAGCCGGGCCATCGTGAGCAGCGTGTCGGCGAGCGATGATTCCTGCGGCGTGTCCTGCCGCATCCACAGCCGGACGCTGATCTCGCGCGTCTGCGCCGGGATGTCGGTGGCGAGGCGGTACGTCCCGAGGTTCGGGCTGCCGGAGACCGGCGTCGGCGGGCGGTTCTCAACGCGGTACCACGGGCCGACCGATGGGGGCGGCTCGGCGCCCGGCGGCAGCACGCCGTTGGCAACCACGCTGACGCCCACCCCAACGTCGGACCAGTGCGGGACCGCGGCCGCGGCGTTGCGGCCGCCGGGGGCGATCGTGAGCGGGCGGGCGAGGATCGTGTCGGGGACCGCGATGCTGCGGATTCCCGCGCCGCCGTGCTTGCCGTAGGACCCGGTCCAGATGCGGCCCGCCGCCAGCCACACCGGGGCCTGGACGTTCTCGTAGTGGTTCCACACCTGGCACCACTGCTCGCCGTCGGGCGAGTAGATCACGCGCTGGTTGCTCCAGCCGTCCATGTCGTTCTGGCTCGGTGAGAGCTGGCCGATGTACGGGCCGCCGAGTGCGTTGGGGGTCGGTGTCCGCACGTGGAAGCACAGGTAGTGCCTCCACGGTCCGTCGTTTCCGGTCCCGGGGAGCGGCAGCGTCTGCGCGAGGCGGTAGGGGGTGGTGAAGCGGAGCGGCGCCCCTGGCTGCGAGAGGTCGGAGGTGATCCAGAGCGTCTCGGAGACCTCGTCGCTGCCGCAGAGGAATGTGCCCGGCGTGGGTCCGGGGCACAGCCCGATGAACTGGTTGCCCTTGTTGCGCTGCTGGATGTCGGCGAGCGAGGGATCGATCGTCCCGTTGACCACGACGGGCCCGTTCCACGCGGGGCCGGCGAGCCGCCAGTTGTCGCTGTCTGGCACGGAGGTCGACCCGGTGTCGTAATCGTCCTGATCATCGAGGGTCCACGTGTAGACGGCGGCGTTGCCGGTGCCGTCGCCGCGCGATCCCAGCGCGAGGATCCCGCGGTCCATGTAGCGGGTCAGGCCGATGGCGTGCGCGTGCGAGCGATTGGTGGGGTCGTTCCATCGGCCCGGGAGTTCAATCACCGGCGCCGCGGTCCAATCTGCAGCGGCGGGACCCGACCGGTGGATGGGGAACAGGAAGAAAGAGCCGCCGTCCTTGGCGGGCGCGGCGTGATAATCGCAGGCCGCGATCCAGGCCTGGGTCGGCGGCGTGCCGTCACGTTCCATGCTCCACCATGAGGGCATGGACCAGAACGCGCCGAGTCCGACGCCCGTCGGATGGGGAGAGAGCGCGTCGCTGAGCGAGTGACGGCGCCACCACAGGTTGCGCGGGCCGGCGAGGTCGGCGACGCGGCAGGTTGCAAAGCCGATGCGGTTGGAGACCCAGCCCTCGGGCCCGGGCACGGCGACGTTGCACTGGAGCACGATCATGCCGTGGCACACGACCCCGCTGACGGGGCGCCACGCTTTATCGGGGCGATCGTCGATGGACTGCTTCAGAAAGTCCATCATGCCACCCTTGGCGGGGTTGTACTGCATGGAGCATTCGAACGACGGCCCGGGGAGCGAGCCGACGTACACGAGCAGCCGCCCCTTGGAGAACTCGGCGTCGACCCACACGGGCGTGGTGTTGTCCTCGGCGACCCCGACGGCGAGCAGGTTGATCGCGGCGTTGCCGTAGGTGCCCGGGACGGTTTCGACGACCGGGAGCGGAGCCAGCAGCGTCGGCCGGCGGAAGCGGGGCTGGTCGTGCGCGGCCGACTGCCCGTCGTCGGTGATCGCCAGGGCGTCGCGGTCGAACGAGAACTGAAGCGGATGATCGAGAATCGCCTGGTGGTCGAACCGGAACGTCAGCGCGGGCTGTGCGAGGGACTGGGGCGTGCACAGGAGAGCCGCGAGCGCGGCGATGACCACCTTCACGCGCGCGGCGTTGACCCAACCAACGTGTGCCAAAGCCATCCGGGACCCCTCCCTGCCATTCCGGTCAGAGGTAGTTTATGATCAGTCGGGAATTGCCGCCAGACGGCACCCGAATATCACGCAATTCGCCTGAGAATGGGGTGTTATTCCGGGCTTGGGAAGGCGGTCAGGCTCCTTCGGCGCGGCGCGACCACTCGAACTCGAGCGGTTCGAGTTCCGCGGCGAGGGCGGCGCGTTCGTCGCCCAGCTTCTGGGCCTTGGCCGCGTTGGACCAGGTCTGTGGGTCGCCCAGGAGCTGGTCGATCTCGCGGACGCGCCGCTCGATCTCCTCGATCTTCTGTTCGATCTGGTCGGTCTTCATCCGCTCGTACTTGCTGACCTTGGCGGGCTGGCTCTTTGCCTTTTCGAGCCTGCGCCGGTCCTCCTGCGCGCGTGCGGCGCGGGCGGCTTCTTCCTCGCGGCGTCGCTTCTGGGCGAGCTCGGCGGCGGCTCGTTCGCGAGCCTGCTCGACCTGCTTCTCGTGCCACTCGGTGTAGCTGCCGTGGAAGATCTCGGCGTTGCCCTTGCCGTCGAGCGCGACGAGGTGGTCGCATGTGGAATCGATGAGCGCGCGGTCGTGGCTGATGAGGATCAGCGTGCCCTCGTACCCGCCGTCGACGCTGAGGCAGTCCTCCAGGCGCTCGGCGCTTGGGATGTCGAGGTGGTTGGTGGGCTCATCGAGGATGAGCAGGTTCTTGGCCGAGCAGATGAGGCCGGCGAGAACCGCTCGGCTGCGCTCCCCGCCGGAGAGCGACCCGAGCTCGCGCTCCTGCTCGTCGCCGCTGAAGAGGAAGGCGCCCGCGAGGTTCCGGGCCTGCTGCTCGGACATCTGCACGCCGGGCACTTCCTTGGCGATGATGTCCTGGAGGTAGCGGTAGACGATCTTGCCGGGATCGACGGATTCGTGGGTCTGGGAGTAGTAGCCGATCTTGACGTTCGAGCCGAGCTTGGCGGTGCCGGCGTCGACGGGGATCTGGTTGAGCAGGCACTTCACCAGCGTGGTCTTGCCCGCGCCGTTGGGGCCGATGATCGCCCAGCGCTCGCCGCGAGCGATCTTGAGCGTGAGGTCGTGGAACAGGACCTTCTGCGACCCGTCGTCGGCGGTGTACCTCTTCGAGAGGCCGTTGGCCGCGACGACCATGTCGCCGGTGCGCTCGGCCTTGGGCAGCTCCATCTTGAACGAGGCGAGCTCGACCGGGCGTTCGAGCTGCGAATCCCGCTTGGCGCGGGCGAGCTTGGTGGCGCGGCCCCGGGCTTCCTTGGCCCGCTGGCCGGCCTTGTACTTGAGGATGAACTGCTCTTCCTTCTCGAACTTCTTCTGCTGGTTCTCGTAGGCCCGGGCCATCGCGAGGCGGCGCTCGGCTCGGAGCTCGACGAAGGTGGCGTAGTTGCCGGGGTAATCGATGAGCCGTGCCTGCTCGGTCTCGAGGATGCGGTCGACGACGTTGTCGAGGAGGTACCGGTCGTGGGAGATGACGATGACGGCGCCCTTGTACTGGTCGCGGAGGAACTCCTCGAGCCACAGGCGGCCGTCGATATCGAGGTGGTTGGTGGGCTCGTCGAGAAGGAGCACGTCTGGCTCCTCGAGCAGCAGCCGGGCAAGGGCAAGGCGCCCGCGCTGGCCGCCGGAGAGGCCCGAGACCTTGATCGAGAACTGCGAATCGGTGAAACCCAGGCCGTGGAGCACCTGGTCGATCTTGTGGTCGATCGCGTAGCCGCCCAGTGCGTCGATCTGGCGCTCGATCTCGGCCTGCTTGCGGAGGAGCTTGTCGAGGTCATCGCCCGAGACGGAGGCCATCTGGTCGAACAGCTTGTGCTGCTCTTCGTGCAGGTCGTGGAGTTTCTCGAAGGCGCGTTCGGCGGCCTCGCGGAGCGTGTCGGACCGGTTGAGGTCAGGATCCTGGTGGAGATACCCGGCCCGGGACCCGCGCTGGATGGAGACCGTCCCGGAATCGGGCGTGATGAGCCCGGCCATGACCTTGAGCAGGGTGGACTTTCCGGCGCCGTTCGGGCCGACGACGCCGATGCGTTCGCCCGGCTCGACCGAGAGCGATACCCCATCGAGGATTACTCGGGTTCCGTAGGCGACGCGGAGGTTGGTGGCGGCCAGGACGGGCACGGGGCGGATGGTAGTGGGGTCCTGGATTGGAAGCGTGGGTCGGCGCGCTCGATCGCCGGCGCGGGCGTCGCGGCCCGAGGGCGATCCGCTGTCGCCGCGACCACGGCGTCAGTAGGTGCAGTTGGCCAGTGGGTCGGTCGTGCCCAGGCCGCCCGCGTACGTGCTGCCGTCGATGTCCGTCGCGTTGGTCGTCGTGTTCACGATGCGAGCGACGGAATTCCCCGCGACGATGTACCAGTTGGTGCCGACGTTTCCTGAACAGGTGTTGGAGATGATGAGGTTGCCGATCGAGGTGATGGCAAAGCCGTGAGACCCGTTCTTGATGCAGTTGTTGCCCTCGAACCGCGTGTCGCGGCCGAAGGTGCTGATCCCGCTCGCCGCGTTCTCGACGCAGCTATTGCCCTTCACGATGCTCGACTCACCCACGTTGAGCCCGTGGATCGCGTTGCCATTGGCGACGCATCCGGTGACGGTGCACCCGGCGCCGAAATCGATGCCGCTGGCTCCGTTGTTCCGGGCAACACAGCTTGCGATCACGCAGTCGCGGGTGGTTTCGATCCCGTCGCCGGAATTGGAGCTTGATGTGCACTCGGAGATGACACACCCGCCCTCCGTCTTGATTCCGGTGCCGACTTCGCCGGTCGTGGCCGATACCGAGCACGAGCTGACGGACGATGCCGCGCCAGCGTAGATCCCGTAGTTCTCGTTTGCTTCCGCGGTGCAGCCGCTGATCGTGCTTTCGCCACCGGCGTGGATCCCGGCTTGGGAGTTGTAGTTCGCGGAGCACCTGCTGATCGTGGAAGAGGCCCCGACACGGATCCCCGCATTCCCGTTCTCGCGAGAGATGATGTCCAAAACGATGCTCCCGCGAACGTCGCCGTTTGCGAGATCAAGGCCGTCGCCGGTGCCCCAGCCCTTGATCGTTCCGTTGCGGATCGTGATCCCTGCGCCCAGCGAACCGCCCGCGGCGGTGACCACGATGCCATCGAGCGACGCGGACGCCCCCTGGAGTTCGAATCCCATCAGGTCGACGGTTACATCCGTCGATGCGATCTCGATGCCGTGCTTGGCGGACTCCCCCGCAAGATTTCCCGTCAGGTAGTAGGAACCCGGCGAAGTGATCTTGTACACGCTGTTGGCGTCGCCGGGCGTGTTCGTGGGATTGATCGGAATGCGGGGTTCGACGTCATTCAGATTCTTGCCCGTGGAGGTGATGGCACCCGCCGGAGGGTCGAGCGGACCCGCAACGAGCACGGCGGCTCCGCCGAGGAATGCCGCGCATGCCGCGAAAAGAACGAACGAATGCCTTGGCTGCATCTTTACCCCTCCCGCGGGTCCGGACGGAACCCGTGGGAGCGAGTCTAACGAAGCCCACCGGCGCAAGCAATAGCAATTTGTCCGCAATGCGGGCGACATGGCGGCGATCGAAATGTGACGTGGGGTGCAAGACGGGAAACCTCCAAAAGCGACGATTCCCGCTGTGTAGAGTGTCCGCCGATCGCCTTGGAATCGTGATGGTATTAGAACGCGGAATCGCGCCCGAGTGATCGCTGACGCGGACGGCAGGAGAAGCGCCGCGCCGCGGCACGGATGGCGACGGCGTGGCCCAGCGCCGGTTGCTCAGCGGAGCATGTGATCGAGCAGGCCGCGGCACGCGCGGTCGAGCATCTGGTACATCGATTCGAAGCCCTCGGGTCCGCCGTAGTAAGGATCCGGGACATCCAGGTCGCGCCCCGCGAGGCCCGCGCACGCGGGGTCGAACTCGCGCATCAGGTGCAGGCGCGACGTTGGGCGCCTGTAGGGGAGAAGGGCGTTCATGTGCGACCGGTCCATGGCGAGGATCCACTCGAAGCGGTCGAAGTCGCAGGTCGAATCGAGCTGGCGGGCGACGTGGCGCATCGGGATCCCGTACTGCCTCGCGACCGCGAGCGTGCGCGGGTCGGCGTCGTCGCCCGCGTGCCAGCCGCCGGTGCCGCACGAGGCGATGTCGAACAGGTCGATCACCCGGCGCCGGCCGGCGTGGTGACGGAACAGCGCCTCGGCGAGCGGGGAGCGGCAGATGTTGCCGGTGCAGACAAAGAGCACGCCGCGGCGCGGGCCGGGCGAGCTGTCCGGCGATCCCCGGTGTTCTGGTTGCGTGGTCATCGGTGGATTGTTGGCGATCACCACCACGAGTTCACGAGCGCGGTTGCACCGCGCAGGCCCGCGGCGTCGCCGGCGGCCGGGCCGCGGTCGCCGTCCAGGATCTCGCGAAGGCGTGTCGCCGCCGGGGCGAAATACTCGCGCATGGTCTGCGCGCCGACGGGGCTGACGACGACCGGCACTCCCCGGGCAGCCGCCGCCGACCGGATCAGCGGCTCGCGGTCGTCCTTCACCGCCACGGTGAGCACGGCGTCGGCGGCGCCGAGCCATTCGAGGGCGGAGTGGTCGGAGACGATGAGCGGGTCGGTCGCCCGGAGGTCGCGGTGCAGCCTGCTCACCCGCTTGATGCCCCGCACGCCGCGCGGGAGGACGACCGCAAAGCGGTACCCGCATTTTTCCGTGAGGCCGAGCACGCGGAAGAGCGAGGCGGCGTCGCCGGCGTCGGGCGGGTCGGCGCCGAAGAGCACGACCGGGAGTTTCTCATCGCCGGACGCGGTCTCCCGGAGTCCGGGGTACGCGGGGAGGGCCGCGGCGCTGCTCGCGGCAAGAAGCGCTGCGAGCTCGTCCGTGTTCGGCGCGGGGCGCACCCGGCAGCGATCGGCGGCCGCGTCGGTTGGGATCATCGGCTGCAGCCGGCTCTCCCAGGGCTGGATGATGTCGAAGCGGCGCTGTGCTCGCAGGAAGTTCCGGACCA
>JAJVHS010000050.1 GCA_022072615.1 Phycisphaerales bacterium | reverse complement strand
GACCCAACGATTGATGGCCATGCGTCCCGCCTTGAAAAAAGGCTTGCGGTGAATGCTCCCCAAGCGTACACTAGGTTTCATGGTCCTGCAAAATCCTTGGTTGCTTGTCGTCGCCGGTGGCATTTGTAGGATTGCCACTGCCCAACCCTTCAACCTCGATATCGCACCATCGGATGCCATTTTGCCGGGTGTCGAGTATGCTGGCGCGGCCAATCAAGCTGGACTTTGGAACCGGGTTGACGGTAGCTCCGGTGTTTTGCGAGATGTGAATGGAAATTTGACATCATCACAATCAGGACTCTTGGGAGGGCTGCTGACAACAACATCCATCACGGGTGCGGATCCAGGTGACAAAGAACTTATGGAGTCCGTTTTCTTTGGAGATCGAATCGGATCCGCCCAAGCGGGCGTCTCAAACCTCGCACCGGGGCCGTATCGAATTTATGTCTACGCGTGGCAGCCGCCTGATTCGCCCTTAGCGACACAGAGCAGAATCGCAATCAACGAGACGACTTCCGGCACCTCTTTGGTGGTCGAGACTGTCTTTGGTGGGGGATGGAGCGGACATTCACCCGGGATGACGTATGCGACTGCCGACATCAATGTTGTCGCATCGAGCGGCCTGCTGTTGTTCGGACTGCTGAGCCTCGGCAACGGCGAGGACAGCCCCGTTTCCGTCCTTAACGGCATTCAGATTGTCCCGATCCCAGCTCCTACGACGGCAGTCATGGTACTGGTCCTCTTGCCGCTCGCGTCTTGCCGCCGACGGTGAATGAGTTGGAGGACCTCGACGCTCGTACGTTCGCTTGACCCCGACGACGAACGTCGCGGCCCTTCGAGCGCTCGTACGCAATCAGCGGCGCGCCCTCACCCCTACACTCCCCCATGAGCCTTGCGGTCCTCGAACGTCTGGGTCTTCACAAGCACCCGCGCATCCTCACCGGCAGCGCCATCAAGCCCGGCACCCCCACCCCCACGCCCGGGCAGGTCGTCGTCACCAACCCCGCCACGGGCAAGGCCGTCGCCGCCGTCAGGCTCGACGACGCGGCGAGCTATGAAAAGGTCATCACCGAATCGCAGGAGGCCTTCAAGCGCTGGCGCGAAGTGCCCGCGCCGGTGCGCGGCCAGGTCGTCCGAGCCATCGGTGACGCGTTCCGCGAGCACAAGGAAGCCCTGGGCGAACTGGTCACGCTCGAAGTCGGCAAGATCCGCCAGGAGGGCCTGGGCGAGGTCCAGGAGACGATCGACATCGCCGACTACGCCGTGGGCCTCTCGCGCACGCTCTCGGGGCCGATGCTCCAGAGTGAACGAGCCAGGCACCGCCTCTATGAGCAGTGGCTGCCGCTGGGCCTCGTCGGGGTGATCAGCGCGTTCAACTTCCCCAACGCTGTGTGGGCATGGAACTCGATGCTCGCCGCCGTGTGCGGGGATGTCACGATCTGGAAGCCGAGCCTGCTCGCGCCGCTCACCGCGATCGCCTCCAACGACCTTGCCGAGAAAGTCGCAGCCTCGTTGGGCCACCCGGGCATCTTCCGGCTGGTCATCGGCACCGACCAGGAGATCGGCGAGCGGCTCGTGGCCGACAAGCGCATCCCGCTCATCTCGGCGACGGGTTCGAGCCGGATGGGCAAGCGCGTGGGCGAGATCGTCGCGGGGCGGCTCGGCCGCACGCTGCTCGAGCTTGGCGGCAACAACGCCGTCATCCTGCACAAGGACGCGGACCTTGACCTGGCGGCCAGGAGCATCCTGTTCGCCGCGGTGGGCACCGCCGGCCAGCGCTGCACGACCACGCGGCGGCTCATCGCGCACGAGTCGGTGGTGGATGAGATCACGCGGCGGCTGGTCGAGGCGTACCGCAAGGTGCAGATCGGCGACCCGCTGAAGGAAGGCACGCTCGTGGGCCCGCTGGTCTCGCCCGGCGCGGTCGAGACGTTCCTGTCGGCGCTGGCCAAGGCCAAAGAGCAGGGCGGCAAGGTGCTGGTGGGGGGCGAACGAGCCGCGAACCTCTCTCCGGAGATCTCGGGCGGCAACTACGTCATGCCCGCGATCGTGCGGGCGCCGGCGAACAACGCCTTGCCGATCGCGCTTCAGGAGACCTTCGCGCCCATCCTGTACGTGTTCAGCTATCGGACGTTTGATGAGGCGATCGCCCTGCACAACGGCGTGGACCAGGGTCTGGCGTCGTCGGTCTTCACGGAGAACCTGCACGTCAGCGAGGCGTTCCTGGCGACCAGCGGGGCCGGGAGCGACTGCGGTTTGGCGTATGTCAACCTGGGGACCAGCGGCGCCGAGATCGGCGGCGCCTTCGGCGGGGAGAAGGAAACCGGCGGCGGGCGGGAGAGCGGGTCGGACTCCTGGAAGGCCTACATGCGCCGCCAGACGGTCGCGATTAACTATGGAAAAGAGCTCGCGCTCGCCCAGGGCATCCGGTTCGGTGAATAATGATCGGTCCGGGTGCGTCCGCCGGCGGAGGCCGGCGCATGGAAGGACGAGC
The DNA here is from genome assembly GCA_022072615.1 of Phycisphaerales bacterium. GTDB lineage: Bacteria > Planctomycetota > Phycisphaerae > Phycisphaerales > UBA1924 > JAEUJB01. The sequence goes on along the minus strand of JAJVHS010000050.1, from coordinate 6,386 downwards.
GGAGCGGAAGGTACCGAGGGACCGCCGCATCGCGAGAGAGAACGAGAGCTGGTGTCGAGGCCGATGGATCGGCCGCGCGGCTCATGATCGGTCGTGAACAAGCTGTGCGTGAAACCATGGGCTTTGTCTTCCGGGGATCTGGGTTCGAAGGATTTGGCGCGGGAAGACACCGGGCTGCGTGGGCGCCTTGGACTTCCGCGACCGGCGCATTCAGGGGATTGACCGTGAGCGAACCGAAACTGGCGGATCCGTTGGCCGAGGCAGCAGTCGCGGAGGTGCAGTCGGGGATGCTCGTGGGGCTGGGGGCGGGGCGCACCGCGTCGCGGGCGATCATCGCCCTGGCCGAGCGGGTGCGCGACGAGGGCCTGGACGTCCGCTGCGTGGCCTCCAGCCACGCGACCGAGACGGTCGCCAGGTCGCAGCGGCTGAACCTGCTGGACTTCACGCTCGTCGAGCGGGTGGACATCCTTATCGATGGCGCCGACGAGATCGACCAGAAGCTGCGGATGCTCAAGGGCCACCACGGCGCGGTGCTCCGCCAGCGGCTGGTGGCGCACGCCGCCGACCGGCGGATCTACATCGCCGACGAGAACAAGCTGGTCGACCAGCTCGGCAAGCGCTCGGCCCTGCCGATCGTGGTGCCGATGTTCGGGCTGTCCTCGGTGCGGGCGCACCTGCGCGACATCAATCTGATCGGGGTCGTCCGCCGGACGCTCGACGGGCAGCTCTTCCTCACCGGCGACGGTCACCTCGTGCTCGATTGCATGATCGGCGACCGGGACGTCGAGGAGCTGGCGCGCGAGCTTGACGCGACGCCGGGCGTCATCGATCACGGGCTGTTCCTGACCGAGGCCGACGAGGTCATGGTGGGGGCTGCCGACGGGTCGGTGAAGCGATTGGTCCGGGCCGAGAGCTGAGGTTGGGGGTCCGCGGCCCGGGTTGCCGATGATCACCCGGTGATGTCGGCCGCTGCCACAGACAACGCCGTGCGGGTCTCGGTTCTCCTCCCGGTGCACCGGCTGGATGGACCGTCGACGCTCGCACGGGCGGTTTCGAGCATCACGCAACAGACGCTTGCCGGGCTGGAACTGCTCCTGATCGCCAATGGATCGGATGCGCCGACGCTCCGCGACATGCACGCGGCGGCGAGCGGCGATCCGCGCACCCGCGTGATCGAGCTGCCGGAGGCGAACCTCGCCGCAGCGCTGAACGAGGGGATGCGGCAGGCCCGGTCGGAACTCGTCGCGCGGATGGACGCGGACGACTGGTCACACCCCGACCGGCTGCAGATCCAGTGCTCGTTCATGGACGGGCATCCGGAGGTCGCGGCGGTGGGTTCATCGTGGGACCGGGTGACCGCGGGCGGCGGGCGTGAGCGGGTGGTGGTTCCGACCGATCCGCGAGAGCTGCGGTGGCGGCTGCTGCTGGAGAATCCGGTCGCGCACGGGTCGATGGTGCTGCGGAGGTCGATGGTGACCGAGGTGGGCGGGTACGACCCGGCGTGCACGCGGGCACAGGATTACGACCTGTGGCTGCGGCTCGCGGCTCGGCACCCCGTGGCGGCGGTGCCCGAGGTGCTGTACGAGTACACGGCCCGACACGCGGGCGGCCGGGAGGAATCGGTCGAGCTCCAGGCGATGACGGCGGCTCGGTCGCTGGTGAGGGCGTGGTCGGGCCTCGCGGGGGCCGTTCCGGGCGATTCAGCCCTTGCGTCCGCGATCGCGCCGATCGTGGGCGGTGGACGGTCCTTTCAGCGGGCGATCGACGCAGTAGAGGGTGAATTGGCGAATCGCGGGCCGACGGCGGCGGCGATGATCGCTCGGCTGTGGCTGGAATGGCAGGCGTGCCGCGGCCGGGCCGGGTCCTCGGACCTGTGCCGGCTGGCCCGGGTGAGGGAAGTGGTGGGCCAGATGAAGGCGGCCGGGGCTTCGAGGGCGTGGGTGTGGGGCGCCGGGCGCCATACCGAGTGGCTGATCGAGCACGCCGGGTCGCTCGGGCTGCCCGTCGCCGGGATCGTGGATGACCACGCGGCGGGGCAGGTCCGGGGGAGTCTCACCGTCGAGGACCCAGGTCGACTCACCGCCGGCGAGCACGTTCTGATCTCAAGTGACGGGTTCGAGGACCAGATATGGGGGTCCTCGGCGTCGGTTCGGGGGCGCGGGGTGCGGGTTTGGCGGCTCTATGGCCAAAATCCGGCGGACCATCGAGCCGATAAGAGACTGGGGTCCTGACCCTGCGGTCCAAGCGCACACGTCCGCGTGAGTTGTTATCTTGTCGCCTCCCACAGTTGCCTTGCACCGGGGCCCGGTTCGGCTCCAGCATGGGGCGGCGTGGAACACGACGACCTCTGCGGGGTGCGAGGCAGACCGGCGGGCCGGGAATGCGGCGTTCCCCTCAATCTCCGCGGCGGCGGTGAATGTGTCCGACCCGGAGGCCGCTGGGCGACGAAAGAATCAGCGTGATCACGTATGTGCTTCCAACCCGCGATCGCGCCGACCGCCTGCTGGCGACGCTGACGTCGCTGGGCGACCTCGGCCCGCACGGCCAAGTGGGCGGGGCCGAGGTGATCGTGGTGGACAACGCGTCGCGGACGGCGCCGGTGATCCCGCCGAAGCTCGCGTCGGGGGTGCCGGTGCGGATGATCCGCCTCGCGACCAACGAGGGGGCGGCGGCTCGCAACGAGGGCGTGAAGGCGTCGGACCCTTCGAGCGACTGGATCGTGATGCTCGACGACGACTCGCACCCGGTGGACACGCGGTTCCTGACGGCGCTGCACAACCGCGGCCCGGACGTGGGCGCGGTAATGGCCGACATCCGCCTGCCGCGGCTGGGGACGCGCGAGGTCGGCGGGCTCCCTGAAGTGTTCATCGGCTGCGGGGTCGCGATCCGGCGCGGGGCGTTCCTGGAGCTGGGCGGCTACGACTCGGCGTTCAACTACTACGTGGAGGAGTACGACCTGGCGGCTCGGCTGCTGCTGGCGGGGTACCGCGTTGAGTTCGACCCGGTGTTCCGCATCGACCATGCCAAGGACGTCGCGAACCGCGACATGGACCTGATCCTCGAGCGGCTGGTTCGCAACAACGGCTGGGTGGTCCAGCGGTACGCCCCCGAAACCCAGCGGCGGAGCGAGCTGCGCGAGGTGCGGAGCCGCTACCGGTCGATCGCGGTCAAGGAGCGGGCGATGGCCGGGTTCGGGCGCGGGCTGGTCGAGCTGCGCCGGACGATCCGCGACCAGCGGCGCACGCCGCTCTCCGACCGGCTGTACGAGCGTTTTACCGGCAAGGCGCACGCGGTGGAGGCGCTGCACGCCGAGCACCGCAACTGCCCGTTCCACACGGCGGCGATCGTCGAGGCCGGCAAGAACGCGTGGGTGGTGCGCGAGGCGCTCTCGGAGCTGGCGGTGCGCGAGGTTGACGCGACGGACGACCCCGAGATGCTGGTGATCGGGACGATGTCCCCCGGGCCGATGATCGACGCGGCGGAGCGCTGGGCGGCGCGGACGGACCGCTGGCGGCTGGCGGCGCCGTGGCGCACCGTCAACGAACTCATGCGGCGTCCGCTGCGGCCGTGGGTGGCCTGACCGGCGCCCGGTTGGTCCGCTTGCAACCCGACTTATCCAAGCTGTTCGATGAACCGCGGCGCGACCCAGGCGGCGGCGGTTATCAGCGCGAACATCACGGCCGCGACCTGGAAGGGATGATCCCGCGAGGCGAGCTCGGTGGGGTCGTCGTATTCGCCGCGCTCGACCAGCACGATGCAGCGCAGCAGCCCGTAGGTCGCGGGCAGCATCGTCAGCCACAGCAGCATGAAGGACGGGCCGATCGCCTGGGGGGCCGTCTCCGCGCCGCGCACGCCGAAAGACTGGACATAGCCGGCGTAGGTGAGCAGCGTCGCAACGGCGGTCACGACCACGAGCATGCGGAGGATGTCATCGGTGTAGCGGACCTGGACGGTCCGGGCGGTGGCGGCGCCCTCGGCGCTGCCCATGGTCCGCCGCTCGCCCAGGCGCTTGGAGAAGGCCAGGAACATCGAGATGAAGAAGGTGGAGTTGACCAGCCAGGGGCTGGGCTCGACGCCCGCGGCGGCGCATCCGGCGAGCACTCGGACGACAAAGCCCAGCGCGAGGCTGATGACGTCGATGACCACGCGGCGCTTGAGCCAGTGGCTGTAGGCGGTGACGTTCGCCCAGTAGAGGCCCAGCAGTCCGACGGGCCAGCCCCAGCGCGTGGCGGACCCGCGGGCGGCGGGATCGAGCAGGATCCAGGCGGTCATGACCGCGAGGGCGACGGCCAGCAGGATCATGGCCAGCGCGACCGCCGCGGGCGGCGCGACCCTGCCCGCGGCGATCGGCCGGTGGCGCTTGCGCGGGTGGACCGCGTCGAGTTCTCGGTCTTTGAGGTCGTTGAATATGTACCCGGCGCTGGCGATCAGGCAGAACGCGACCGTGGTCGCGGCAACGCCGGGCCAGTCGACGTGCGACCCGCCCGCCAGGGCGTACGCGGGCCCGACGAGCACGAAGGCGCTCTTGGCCCACTGGGCCGGGCGGACGAGCTTGAGGAAATCGACGAGCATGCAACCGGGGTACGAACGCGCATCGTACAGACTCTCTGTCGGCCCGCGCGGGGCTGCGGCTGGAGTTGCCCGCTCCGCGAAGTTCTCAACTCCGCTCCGGCGAACATCGAGGAGAGACCATGGCGGATTCCTATCGGGGTGCGTTTGCCGGTTGGAAGGTGTTGGGCGTGGCCTCGCTGCTGGGCGCGGCGTGCCCCGCGATGGCGGGTTCGACGTACAACATCATGCTGACCGGCTACTGGCCGCCCACGGGCGACATGGTCCGGCACTTCTCGACCAACCCGGAACAGAACCCCGGTGGGTGGCAGGGGGGGAACTTCAAGGGCCGCGGGTACAACGTGTACTCGTTCTTCCCGGAGTTCCCCGGCGGGACCGGCGTGAACTCCAAGGGCGAGGGGGACTTCGAGGTCGATTACCAGGACACCTCGGCGGACTGGTGGCGGATCACCAGCGACATCAAGCCGTGCGCGATCATCACGTTCAGCTGGACCTCGGGCAGGCTGACCAACGGCCAGAAGGACTGGGAGATCGAGAACCGCAACCGCAACCGCACGACATGGACCAACGACTACGAGGGCCCGCGGCAGCCGGACAAGATCCCGCCCGACGACTCGATCGCGCCCAACGCCTCACGGTTCAGCTCGCTGCCGAAGGCCAACATCCAGAACGCGGTGAACGCCGCGGGTCTGGGTCTCACCGCGTATGTCGATGACGCGGGCGGCGGCAACTTCCTGTCCGAGTACATCGGGTACCACGGCCTGTGGTACCAGAGCCTGCACTCTTCGCCCGACGACCCGTACCAGACGTTCGCGGCCGGGCACATCCACGTGGGTGCGAAGGTGACGACCGCCGAAGGCCGGCTGGCGACGGAGATCACGCTCGACCAGCTCATGGATTACCTGGACACGGTGATCCCGGCGCCCTCGACGGGCGCGCTGGCGGCGGCGGCGTGCGTGCTGGCGGGCCGGCGCCGCAGATCGTGATCGGGACGCGGCATGTCCAGGTCGCTCGGAGAGCGCACTGCGCGCACCGACGCGATTGATTGCGGATGATGCGGGTTGGAATGATCGCCGCGTGATCGCGCGGCAATCCCGCACCCCTGCCTGTACACTGGCTCATCATGAGCTGGACGATGCATGTACGGGCGGCGAGCGTGGTTGCGCTCGCCGGGGTGAGCGTCTTTGGACAACCGACGTCGAACTCGCCGCTCGACCCGCCGCCCAACGGCCTGCGGCGCGCCGACTCGACGCGCCATGCGCTGGTGAACGCGACGGTGCACCTGGCGCCGGGCCGAGTCGCCGAGAAGGCGACGGTGTACATCGTCGATGGCAGGATCGCGGGCATCAAGGCGGATGCTTCGACCTCGGTGGGCGCCGGCGATCCGAGCACCGCGGGCGCCCGGGAGTGGGACTGCACCGGTCTGCACATCTACCCGGCGTTCATTGAGCCTTACCTGGAGATCGACGTGCCGCGGCCGGGGCCGACGGACGCGGGCCGGCACTGGAACAGCGCCGTGACGCCCGAGCGAAGAGCGGCGGACGCGCCGGCGCTGCCGGAAGCGGCGGCCAAGGAGCTGCGCGAGCTTGGGTTCGGGGCTGCGGTGATCAGCCCGCGCGGGGGGAACTTCCGAGGGACCGCGTCGGTGGTCTCGCTCGGCAAGCGGGCGGAGGAGGTGTCGCTGGTCAAGCCGCCGGTGTACGCGGAGGACGTGTACCAGTCGGTGTCGTTTGAGTCGAGCGGTGGTCCCGAGAGCACGGCGTGGACGAGCTACCCGAGTTCGGAGATGGGCGCGATCGCGTCGGGAACCGGCCTGA
>JAJVHS010000028.1 GCA_022072615.1 Phycisphaerales bacterium | reverse complement strand
TCTTCGGCGAGGGTATCGAGGGAGGCCGGCGGAGTAACTTTGATGTCGGGAAAGACAAACTCGACGGTTGGGGGCGGGGTTGGGGCTTCGCTGAGGCCGGGAATCTGGCCGCCCTGCGAAAGGCCGGTCAGCGAGATCCGGTTCTCGTCGATGTGGACCTGCTCGCGGAGAGCCTTGAGCTCGGCCATGACGACGTCCGTCTGCGTGGGCCACAGCGGCTCGAACTCGGGCTTCTGGGGCATGAGGATGACGCAGGGCCACCGCTGAGGCTGGTTGAGCACCGCCGGGAGCAAGCCGACGGATGCCTGCTTCACGCCGTCGGTTCCGCTCTCGCCGCGACCGTGCAGGAAGACGACGAGGGGGTAGGGCGGCGTGGCGATGTCGGCGGGCGGGATGTAGACCGCGAACCGGTGCGTCCCGGATTGATCGGCCCACGAGCAGAAGTGCACCCCGGGCGTCGCGGGCACGGCGGGTGCCGCGGGCAGGCCCCGGGCTGTCGGTTGGTTCGATTGCATGGCCAGAGAGGTCTCCACGGCCGCGGGATGGGCCGACGAGGCCGGGGTGTCGCCGCCCGGCGAGCCGGAGGACAGCGTTACGGCGGCGGGCGTGCTCGAGAGGGCGACGGCGCACGCGGCGAGCAGATGCAGCATGGTCGTGAGCATGATTCCAGCGTACCACGACGGGCCGGGACGGCGCCGGCAGTCGCCTGCCGCTCCGGGTGCAATCCCGTTGCCGCCGGTTCTATCCTGTGCCCATGCCAACCGCGCCCGAACGTGCATCACTGACCTACGCCTCCGCGGGCGTCGACATCGACAAGAAGGATTCGTTCACCGAGTCGCTCGGTTCCTTGATGCGGCGGACGTTCACGCCGCGCGTGATCGACAACCCGGGCGGGTTCGCGGGGCTGTTCCGCCTCGACTTCAAGCAGAAGCTGTTTGCGCGGAACTACCGCGAGCCGGTGCTCGTCGCGTGCTGCGACGGCGTGGGCACGAAGGTGAAGCTCGCGACCGAGCTGGGCCGCTTCGACACCGTCGGCATCGACCTGGTCGCGATGAACGTGAACGACCTGATCGTGCAGGGGGCCGAGCCGCTGTTCTTCCTCGATTACATCGCGGTGCCGACGGTGGACACGGCGATGCTGAACGCGCTGGTGCGGGGGATCGCCGATGGCTGCAGGCAATCGGGGTGCGCGCTGCTGGGCGGCGAGACCGCCAACATGCCCGATGTGTACGCGGCGGGCGAGTTTGACCTGGCCGGCTTCTGCGTGGGCGTGGTGGAACTCAAGCGGGTGATCAAGCCCAGCCGCGTGCGGCCCGGGGACGTGATCCTCGGGCTCGCGTCGAGCGGCGTGCACAGCAACGGCTACTCGCTGGTGCGGCGGGTGGTGAAGGAGGCGGGGCTCGACCTGGGCCGGGTGTACGACGAGCTTGCGGAGAAGGGCTCAAAGGGCCAGCGATCCAAGGCGCCAAAGAAGAAGGCCAACGGGAACGGGTCGAAGACGCTCGGGGAGGTGCTGCTGACCCCGACGCGGATCTACGCATCATCAATCGTGAAGCTGCAGCGGACGTACACGGTGAAGAACGTGATCTCGGGGATGGCGCACATCACCGGGAGCGGGCTGGCGGACAACCTGGTGCGGTCGATCCCGCCCAACTGCGACGCGGTGATCGACCGAGCGGCGTGGCCCGTGCTGCCGGTGTTCAAGTTCCTGCAGCAGCACGGGCGGATCGAGGACGAGGAGATGAAGCGGGTCTTCAACCTCGGCATCGGCTATTGCGTGATCGTGAAGCCGGCATTCGCGGAAGCGGTGCGGGACCGGCTCAGGAGGATGGGGGAGACGGTGTATGTGATTGGCGAGGTGGTGAAGGGGAAGGGGCGGGTGAGGGAAAAGTAGGTACAGGTTCATCAAGTCCCACCCATTCTCCGGTCGGCGATATGTAGAGATCACGTTTGAGTTTTCGCACGGCTTGCTTGCCAAGGCTTGTCAGGCTATACACGATTTCTCCTCGCGCGTTGGTGTGGATGTCGACAAGCCCGAATGCGATCAGTTTTTCCGTATCGGCTCCCGAGAAGTTGTACCGCTCGTCGAAGAGATGAACCTCGTTGGTGATTTCCGAGAGGTCTCGTTCCTTGCTGAATATATAGGCGCCGAACCAATCGAAAAATGTCGCGAGGGACTGCGATTCCATCGTGACGCTCTGGATACTGCGAAGTCTGTCAATCAATCCCTGGAGCTCCGGCGGGTCGCCGTAAATGTTAGTGCGCTGCTCATTTGCCAACTGCCTGAGCTTCTCGTTCTCCTGAGAAAGGCGAGCGATTTCTTCTGAAACGTGAGCACTCGCCACCTCGCTCGCGGGAACCCATCCCGGCCTTGGAGAATCAGCGAATGCCTTGGTCAGAGCAATGGCGAATCGACCCCGCAGTTCTTCTTGGTTCTTCCAGAATGAGACGAGGCGCGACTGGACCTTGGCCTTGAACTTTCCCAATCGCGCGACTTTCGCTGGGTCGATTTCGCGGCGGTCGCCGGGCCAACTCGCCGACCGGTCGAGCACGAACGCTAGAACCGGGACGCCAATTCTAACGGCGTAGTCATACTCCTTCTCCGTGTAGCTGATGCCGTCTTCCTCGGGGATCGTTGAGCCATAACGGTCAGCGAGCAGGAGCACGTAGTAGTCGCATTCGTCGATGGTGCGTTTGATCACTTGCCACTGGGCGGAGTTGGCAGCGCTGAACATCTCCATCCCGATGGGAATATGACCCATCTCGAGACAGGCCAAGACGATCTCCTGCCGCTCGTCTTTTAGATCTTCGTATGTGCTGCTGATGAATATCTGATACTTGGTACGAGCGGCCATCGGATACTCCAGCGGAAAGATGTCCGCCAGTCTACAGCAAGGGAGGGTCGTGGGGCTTTCTGGAAGAGGACCTTGTTCCAGAAGTTCCGTTTCCCTCTACCCCTGGCAACCATCGGCCCGCTTCCGGCGAGAGACCACCCGTGCGCCGTCCTGTTGACCTGCGTTTCGGCTTGTCGGGCGATGAGCTTGGATCGGTCGAACCGCTGATACCCTACCCTTTCCCGTGCCCGCCCAGCTCACGACCATCTACATCGACATGAACTCGTACTTCGCGTCGGTCGAGCAGCAGTTCCGCCCGGAGCTGCGGGGCAAGCCGGTCGCGGTGGTGCCCCTGGACTCCGACTCGACGTGCTGCATCGCCGCCAGTTACGAGGCCAAGAAGTTCGGCGTGCGGACCGGCACCAACGTCGGCCAGGCAAAGCGGATGTGCCCGGGGCTCATCTGCGTCCAGGGCAACTTCGAGCGCTACATCAAGACGCACCACAATCTCATCGCCGCCATCGACACCCAGATCCCTGTCCAGGGCGTCCACTCGATCGACGAGATGTCGGCAAGGCTCCTGGGCGATGAACGCGAGCCGGCCCGTGCCATGCAGATCGCCCGCGGGATCAAGGCCGCGATCCGCGAGCGGATCGGTGACTACACCACCTGCTCGATCGGCATCGCGCCCAACCGCTTCCTCGCCAAGATCGCCGCCGACATGCACAAGCCCGACGGGCTGACGATGATCGAGCCCCACGAGCTCCCGCACAAGCTGTTCTCGCTCGAATTGACCGACCTGCCCGGCATCGGCAAGAAGATGAAGATCCGGCTGGAGCGCGCCGGGCTCACGACGGTCGAGCAGCTCTGCACGCTCGACGAAGACTCGCTCGCCCGGGCGTGGGGGAGCGTGATCGGCCGCGAGTGGTACCTCCGGCTCCGCGGCCACGACGTGAACGAGGGCAAGGTCCCGCAGCGGACCATCGGGCATTCGCACGTGCTCGGGCCGGAAAAGCGCAACCCCGACGGTGCCCGGGCCGTGGGCATGCGCCTGGCCAACAAGGTCGCGGCGCGGGCGCGGCACCTGGGCTACGTCGCCGAGCACCTTTGGTTGAGCGTGCGCTACCGACCGGCGGCCACCGACCGCGATCCCGGGTCCGACAAGAAGTGGGAGGGGCGCGTGTCGCTGGGGTCGGTGAACGACACGCCGACCATCGTGGGCGCGTTCACGGACCTGTGGTCGCAGTGCTCGGCCATGTCGGCGCTGCGGAATGGCAAGCCCGCGTTCACGCCCGTCAAGCTCGCCGTGACGCTGACGGAACTGACGACGCAGAGCGCGGCGGCGCAGCCGCTCTTCGGCGGGCACGACAAGCTCGCGGACCTTTCCAAGGCGATGGACGCGATCAGCCGCAAGTTTGGCGCAGACGCCGTGTACCAGGCCGCGATGCAGCCGGCCAAACGCTCGGCGCCGCGGCGGATCGCGTTCGGCAATATTCCAGACCTCGATCTCCCCGACATCCAGGCCTGAGGCCCCGAGCCGGTTTTCGCTCCCTCGGGCTGGCCTTTGACGCGGCCGGGGTCGCATTGATGGCGGCCGGGCGGGCTCGCGTCCCGCGCGGGAACCAACGTCGTTCACCTGCGTCTCCAACCCCTCACCAGGGAGTTTCTCCATGTCCACGTTCCGCCGTTCAACCTGGAATCGTCCGTCGATGCTCGTGCTCGCCGCGGCGGGTGTGTCCGGTCTTGCCGCGCTGGTGGTCGCCGGCCCGCTGGACCCGCCCGTCGGCCCCGTGAGCGCATCGTTCAAGACGCTCCAGCAAGTCGAGCCGCGGATCCCGCTCTCCGACGCAACGACGCCGGGGAACGCGTCGTTTGTCTACCGCATCACCGAGCCGGGTTCGTACTACCTGACCGCCAACGTCGAGGGCACGCTGACCAAGGGCGGCATCGAGATCGCCGCGTCGGGCGTCACCATCGACCTCAACGGGTTCGAGGTCATCGGCGCGGGGGCCCAGGCCGGTATCCGGGCCATCTCGTCCAACTACGCGAACGCCGCCGTGTACAACGGCACCGTCCGCAACTGGGGCGGCAACGGCGTCGATCTCAACAACATCAGCGGGTCGGTCGTGCGCGACGTCGTCGTCGCCGACTGCGGCGGCTACGGCATCGCCGTCAACGGCGGCGGCCTGCTGTCCGGGTGCGTCGCGACCGGCAACGGCGGCACCGGCATGCGAGTTCTCAACGGATCCCGAGCCGAGAACTGCACGGCCCGGGCGAACACCGGCCAAGGCTTCTACGTCACCGGCGCCGCGACCATCAGCGGCTGCGTCTCGACGTCAAACCTCTGGCACGGGATCGAGGTCGGCGGCGACTGCGTCGTGACCCGCAACCAGGTCTCCAACGCCGGCCAGGGCGCGGCCCAGGCGGCGGGTATCTATCTCACCGGCAACCGCAACCGGTGCGAGGAGAACGCGGTGACGACCGTCTCCACGGCGGGCGGGGACCAGGGCATCGCGATCTCGGGGTCGGGGAATTTCGTGGCTCGGAACACCGTGTCGGGGTACTCGGCCGCGTCGGCGTTCCCGATGTGGGGGACACACACCGTCGGGCCGGTGGTGACCGCCACGGGGACGATCACCACGACGAATCCCTGGGCGAACTTCGTGCACTGAATCCCATCGGCGGCGGCCGGCGAACAATTGCATGGAATGCCGCCAGAGTTCACCATCCTGATCGACGGCCGGTGCCACCTGTGCGTGCGCGAGGCGAGGTTCCTCAGCCGCCTGGACCGTGGTCGGGGGCGCCTGGCGATCGTTGATCTCGGCGATCCGGGCTTCGACGCGTCGCGCCTGGGAGTGCCGCCCGCCGACCTGCTCGGGCGGATCCACGGCGTCATGCCCGACGGACGGATCGTGACGGGTGTGGAGGTTTTCCGCCGGGCGTACGCGGCGACGGGGCACGGGTGGCTGGTCGCGTGGACCGCGTGGCCGTTGATCCGGCCGGTGGTCGACCGGCTGTACCTCTGGTTCGCCCGGCATCGAATGAGCATCTCCGCGGCGACCGCGTGGCTGCCCGGCCGACACAGCATGCCCGCGTGCGACAACGGCTCCTGCCGCCTCTCCTGATCGCTCCACGCCGAAACCAGCGACCGGGCTGGACCCGGGTGGCCCGCCAGCCGATCCCCTTGCCTCGGCAGGGGTCGTGGTTTACCGTGGTGCAGCCCGTCGGAGGGGCGGCGCGGCAACTTCGGGGGGATCGACCACCCGGGCAGGAGCCTACCGATGTCCACTCGTTACCAGACCATCCTGCTCTTCGGCGCTCCGGGCGCCGGCAAGGGCACGCAGGGCAAGATCCTGGGCCAGATTCCCGGCTTCTATCACCTCTCGTGCGGGGAGGTGTTCCGGACGCTCGACATCAACTCGAAGCTCGGCCGGGTGTTCCAGGAGTATTCGTCGCGCGGGGAGCTGGTCCCCGATGACGTGACGATCCAGATGTGGTCCGAGAACATGCACGCTCGGACGGTGCTGAGCGAGTACAAGCCTTTGGTTGATCTGCTGGTGCTCGATGGCATCCCGCGCAACGTGACGCAGGCCAAGCTTCTGGACAAGTACATCCGTGTGCTCGAGATCGTGCACCTGGTGTGCCCGGACAAGGAAGCGATGATCCAGCGTCTTCGCCGCCGGGCGCTGAAGGAAAACCGCGTCGACGACGCCAAGGAAGAGGTGATCCGGCGGCGCTGGGAGGTCTACGAGAAGGAGACCGCGCCGGTGCTCGCGTTCTACGACTCGAAGATCGTGCGCACGGTGAACGCGATGGGATCGCCCGCGTCGGTGCTGCAGCACATCCTCGAGGTGGTGGTGCCGGTGCAGGAATCGCACTTCCGCAACCCGCTCGGCGCTGTCCCCGTGTGATGGTTCCGGCCTCGTGTCCGCCGCAGGTCGTCGACATTCGTCGGTGATCGCTGACCTTTTGATGGTGATCCGCCGGATCCCTCGTGTCCGCACGAGGCCTTTGCGACCGCGCGCATGCGCGCGGTAGTCTCCCGGGATGCCGGGGGGTATCGAAGGCAGGTTTCAGCGATCGCGAGCCGCGACGACCGGTGGACGACGCGGGGCCATCGTCATGCTCGTATCCGTGCTCGTCGCGCTCGCGGCGTGGGCGCTTGACGGCTGGCCGAGCGCGGTCGCGATCTGCATCATCGCCGCCGCCACGTGGCAGGGACTGCGGCTGGGCGCGGTCGAACTCGCGGGGCTGGCGGCGGGAACGCTGCTCGCGCTGGGTGTGGCCGGGCCGATCGGCCGGGCCATCGAACCTGGGATCGGCGCACTGACCGGGCTGGGCGGGCTGGTCAAGCGCGGCATTTCCATCGGGTGCGTCGCGCTGGCGTTGATGGCGCTGGGCGGATTTGCGGGGCGGCTGATCCTTCGGTCCGTCGCGGCGCAGGACTCGGTGTGGAGGAGGCGGAACACGCTGGTCGGCGGCGTCATCGGGTTCGTGCAGGGCGTGGCGCTGGTCATCGGGCTGGCCTGGGCGGTGATCTCGGTCCTTCCGATCGCCGCGGCGCAGGCCGCGTCGCGGCGTGCGGAGTCATCGCCCCGTGATATGTACGTGCGAGGCGGCGTGGGCGACGGCATGGTGCTCGGGTTCGGGGAGGACCTGCTGAGCACGCTGGTCGGGCGGATCGCGGCGGCGACCAACCCGCTCACGGACCTTCGCGCGCTCGCGCTGGCGGAGGCGTTCGCGGAGGTCTCGCGCGACCCGTATGCGCTGAAGTGGCTGCTGGCGAGCGAGCCCATGGTCAAGCTGCGGACGTTCGAGAGTTACAACACGGCCGCGGTGTACGCCAACGGCGACGTCGAGCTCATGGGTTTCGTCACGGGCGAGGGGGTCGACGCGGCGACCGTCGCGTCGCTGGTGTACAACGACACGATTCTCATGATCTTGGACAAGACAACCATCGCGGCCGACATCGAGCCGCTGGTTCCGGCGCTCGAGCGAGCGGTCATGCAGGCACGCGACCAGATCGGGCGCGGGCCTCCCGAGCTCATCGATCCCACCGACGGTTACTCACCGGGGATGCGGTAGGGCGTGATCTGGACGGTGACGTCACGCGGCTGCGACTGGCCCTCTGAACGGACCGAGAGCGGGACGGCCCAGCCGCTGATCAGGCCTTCGCGCACCAAGGCCTCGGCCAGCGTGTTGAGCGACGAAACGGAGCGCCCGGCCACGCCGACGATCTCGTCGTTGGGTGCCAGGCCCGCTTCGGAAGCCGGCGAGTCTTCCTCGACCGCTCGCACGCGGACGCCTTCCGACGTCTCGTTGACGTACAGGCCGGTCATGACAGCGAGGAACTGCGCCGGGCGGAAGCCCGTGAGCACATCGAAAGGCATCCGTCCCAGCGAGACCATGACATCCTCGAACCGGCCCTCGCGCCACACGCGCAGCGCGACCTGGTCGCCGGGGCGGTAGCTGCTGATGATCGAGCGCAGCCGGGCCATGTCCGAGACCGGGTCGTCGTTGATCGCCGTGACGATGTCGCCGGCCTTGAGCCCGCCGTTGTCGGCCGGGCCGCCGGGTGTCACGCTGCGCACGCCCAGGCCGACGCCGCGGAACTGGCCGTCCAGCTCGATGCGGCCGTTGTCGGGAAGAAAGGCGACGCCGAGGAACCCGCGTGACACCTCGCCGGTGCGGATGAGCTGGTCGACGACGGACTCGATCATCGCCAGGGGGATCGCGAAGCTGATGCCCGCCGACTGGCCCTCGTTCTCGCTGCGCGTCGTCCGGGCGTTGGCGATGGCGACGTTCATGCCGATGACCCGGCCGCGCGAATCGACCAGCGGTCCTCCGGAGTTGCCCGGGTTCACGGCCGCGTCGGTCTGGATGAAGTTGGTGAAGCCGCCGAACTCGGTCCCCGTCGGCGGGCTGCGGCCAAGCGCCGAGACGATGCCCTCGGCCATGGAGAAGCGGAACCCGAAGGGCGACCCGAAGGCGTAGACGCGGTCGCCGCGCTGCGGGCGTTCCCCGGTGGCGCGGCGCGCGGCGAACATCTCGCCGGCGTCGGCGACCCGGATGACGGCGATGTCGGTGAACGGGTCGGCGCCGACCAGCGTGGCGTTGGCGACGCGCCCGTCGAAGAAGTGCGCGTTCATGCGGATCGCGTTGCGCACGACGTGGGCGTTGGTGACGATGTTGCCGGCGGCATCGAAGACCCACCCCGATCCGTTGGACGGGACCGGGCGTCCGTCTTCGTTGGGCGCGATCACCTCGATGTGCACGACGCTGGGCTCGACCGCGTCGGCGATGGCGCGGGTGGCGCGGTTGATGCGGTCGAGGATGTCGTCGGTCTCGAGGGTCTGGCGGGCCAGCTCGATCTGGACGTGGGTGGTCGCCTCGCCGATTCGACGGACGACTTCCGGCACGGCGAAGACGCCGACGGCGGTCGCGAGCATCACGATGAGGGCAGGACCGTACGCGACAAACTTCCTCATTGGCACCATCCTTGTCCACCGCCGCGCGGAGCGGCAACCCGAGCCCCGGCTCCCTCCTGAAGGCCCGTCCTATCCCATCGGCTTGGTCGCGGGACGCCCCGGCCGCTGGCTGTGCGCCGGCGCCTGCGGTGTCGGCGACGCACCGTCCTTCATGGTGTAACGCCGCCCGCCCAGCTCCCTTGCACGGACCCGGCGGACCCACTCGGCCCCCGCGGCGACGACCTGATCGGCGAGTTGCGCGACGGGGTCCACGAAGCGGGGCGCGTGCTCGGAGAGGCCCAGGGCGTCCTGGAGCACGAGCACCTGTCCGTGGCACGCGGGCCCGGCGCCGATCCCGATGAGCGGGACGCGGGTCGCCTTGAGGATGGCGTCGGTCACTTCATCGGGGACGGCTTCGACCAGCAGCAGCACGGCGCCGGCCTGCTCGAGCGCGATGGCGTCGGCGACGATTTCCTGGGCTTCGTGCTTGGTCCGGCCGGCGGCGCTGTAGCCGCCCGAGAGCGCGGCTCGCTGCGGCTTGCTGCCGACGTGGCCGCAGACGGGGATGCCCGCACGGGTCATCTTCTCGACCAGCGGCGCGAAGGTCCTATCAACCTCGAGCTTGACGACATCGGCGAGGCCCTGGGTCAGGAAGCGGCCGGCGTTGCGGAGCGCTTCGGCGTCGTCGGCCTGGTAGCTCATGAAGGGCATGTCGCCCATGACCAGCGTGTTCGGCGCGCCGCGCTTGACGCCGGCCGTGAGTGCGATGAGCACGTCGAGCGGCATGTCGATCGTGCGGGAGTACCCGAGGATCACTTCGGCGGCAGTGTCGCCCACCAGCAGCACGGGCACGCCCGCTCGCTCGAGCAGCCGAGCCGTGGTGGCGTCGTAACAGGTCAGGCACGCGAAGGCCTCGCCGGCCTGGGCCATGCGCTGGAGGGTGCGG
>JAJVHS010000053.1 GCA_022072615.1 Phycisphaerales bacterium | reverse complement strand
AGTCGCACCTTGACGGTGCTCCTGCTCCGTTCCTGCGGAACATCGCATCTGGCACAGCACCACGACGTCGTCATCATCGACAACCTCGCCACCGGCCGGCGGGTGAACATCGAGCACCTCCTGGACCACCCCCGGGTGACGTTCATCGAGGGGAGCATCTCCCTAGAAGTTCCAGCACTTCGCCTCCAGAACCGTAAAAGCCCGCTCCACCGGTAACAGGCCTACTTCAGAGTTCCCATTTTCATTGAAGCCCCCCCTCGTGATGACGGTGTTAGGATCGGATCGCGTAAATTATCACCAGTTATAGCAGAATATGGATTGATGAACAGTTACTGGCCCGGCCCCCTCCCTGAACCCTCCGTCCGGACCCTCGACGATATGCGATGCGTGCTCGCCGACCCAGACCAGTCCGGGAGCATGCCCCTATACTACATGTACCGCGACCTCGCCCTCACTGCCGGGGATCGCGCGTATCTTCGTGAGCAGAACCTCGGTTCGAGATCACCGTCATTCTTCCGGGGAGTACGTCAGGACCAGGGGGCACTACCACCCGCTCAGCCCCTCGGGCATCGGCTACCCCGAGTTCTACTACCAGGTGCTCGCCGGGGAGGTGCTCTCCCTCCTCCAGCGGAGCGACCTCGCCGATATCGTCGCCGCGAAAGCGGGGGAGTTCGTCCTCATCCTGCCCGGCTACGACCATCAACCCGGAAAGGGGGTGCCCGTCTGCGCAGCGGCCATCTCCGGTCCGGCTACCGGCGCTTACCGATTATCTTAAGTTGTTGTTGACTATAAAGTAGTATACTTATGATTCAACATTCTTTTGTAGACCGGGAAAGTGAACTGCAGTTCCTCACCGATCGATATCGTTCCCCGGTTCCGGAGTGCCTGATCCTGTATGGGAGGCGGCGCGTGGGCAAGACGACGCTTCTTGCCCAATTCCTGCAGACTGTCCCGGGCTTTTACTTCCTGGCCTCAGAAGAAGGGACGGCAAGGAATGTCCAGGATTTCTCCCACTACGCAGGGGAGTACCTGAACGATCCGGACTTCGAGCGGAGTCGGTATCCCGACTGGGAGACCGTCATTAAGGCGCTGGTCAGGCACCGGAATTTTTCCCCTTCCCAGGGGGAGAAAGTGGTGATCGTCATCGACGAGTTCCCCTACCTCATCGCACGCGACCGGGCCACGCCTTCCGTCTTTCAGAAGGTGTGGGATACGGTGCTCTCCCGGGAGCCGGTGATGCTCGTGATATCGGGTTCATCGGTCAGCACGATGGAGACCGAGGTGCTGGGGTACACAAGCCCGCTCTACGGCAGGAGGACGGGGCAGTGGCAGCTCGAGCCTCTCTCCTACCCCTACCTTCGCCGGTTCCTCCCCTACGACGAGGAGGAACTCGTCATGACATGGTGCGCGATCGGTGGAGTTCCCGCCTATCTCCGTCTGTTTCGCCCCGACCGAACATTCTGGGAGAACGTGGAGGAGCAGATTCTCCGCAAAGGTGCATACCTGTACTCCGAAGCCGAGATCCTGATGCAGTATGAGTTCCGCGAAGCAGGGAACTACATGGCCATTCTCCGCGCTCTCGCCGCGGGGTATACCACGAGCGCATCCCTCTGCCAGGGGACCGGGCTTGATAAAGGGTTGGTCTCCAAGTACCTTGCCGTCCTCTCGCGTATGCACCTGATCAGAGATGAGGTTCCGGTGACCGCCCATGCCGGCTACCGGAGAAGGCATTACCGGCTGACCGATCCCTACCTCAGGTTCTGGTTCCGCTTCGTGTATCCCCGGAGGGCGGAGACCGAGACGGGACAGAGCGGGGAGGTGCTCGCCTCCATCAGGGAAGAGATCGCGCCCTATTGCGGAGAGATGTTCGAGCAACTCGCTCTCGACCTCGTTCGCAGGGGGATTCTGTTTGGCTCCTCGTACTCGCGGCTGGGGCGATGGTGGCAGAAGGAGACGGAGATCGATCTCGTAGGCCTGAACGAGGTCTCCGGGGATGCCCTCTTCTGCGAATGCAAGTGGTCCGTTCTCAACCGCCGCCAGGCCCGCGGTATCCTTGCGGCACTCCGGGAGAAGGCCTCCATGGTGAGATGGCGAAACGAGAGCAGGAACGAACGTTTTGCCCTGGTAGCAAAGAGCATAGAGGGCAAAGAAGATCTAAGAGAAGACGGGTACCTGGTCTGCGACCTGGAGGATATCGCCCGGCTTTCGCGGGAGTACCTGGCTGGAGCGGGCGGGTGAGAGAGGGGTCTCTCTCGCCGCAAGCCTCGCTTGAAGCGTTCCCACCCAGATACTGACACGCTGATTTCCGTTTGATGTGAAGATGAGAGTGCGCACCCATGACCGACGGATCGGAGATTAAAGGGCTCTTGGACTCACTGGAGCGTTTGATCGGCGAGGCCGAAAGACGCAACAGAACGTGGAAAGAGGTATGGAATGAGATAAAGAGTATCAATCAGGCGTTTAAAGGATCGAAGTTTCCAACCGTCCGGGAGAGGCAGGCGGCATGGGATCGCTTTCAAACAATCATTGCAGAGGTAAAAGCGTCCCAGGAGAGGGCAAAGGAAGAATTTACAGCAAGAGTGAGCGAATCGAACTCTCACTTATCGGAAATCCTTTCGCTTGCACGGAGGGCGACTCCGTCATCGGAGTCGGACGATGTGTTTCTTGCGCTCATCACCGGAGGACTCTCGATCGTCATCACTCAGGTCCTCGATGCGATACTTGGCCCGTTCGACGACCGGAAGTTCGAACTTATAGCGTGCAGCAAGACCATGGGAGAGGGATGGGCCTACCTCTCCCGGAACAAGGGCCGGATGTCCGGCAGGGATAAACAGGAGGCGTTTGAAGCCCTGACGAGAGCATCGGAGGCCCTGAATGTAGCGTGGGACGAATGGAAACGTGCAAGGAGCGCGGTGATCGAGCGGTATCATGCCGAGAAGCAAGCCGCATGGGAGACCCGTCAGGCCAGAAGGCGGGAGGCGATAGCCAAGAAAGAAGCGTGGGAGGAGCGGACGAGAGAAAACATTGCGAACCTGACGGATCGCCTCGATAGCCTCGAGTCTGCTCTGGACCGGAGACAGAGGAACCTCTCCAAGTTGGAGGAGATGAGAGACTCGGCATGGTCTGACTCCTACCGCGACCGCGTAGAAGGATGGATTGACGAGGAGAACGAGCGGATTTCCGACATTCAGAGCACGATCGACCGGGTCAAGGGATGGATAGCGGAGATGGAGGCGAAGTTGCGATGAGCGAAGGTTCTCCCGCCGTTGTGCGGGTACGCAGGACGCCCCGCGGAGCGGCGGGAGCAGGAACGGTTTGAGCGGGGTGCAGTCCGGTGACTACTAACTCTGTACCCCTATGTCAGCGACTTACTTCTGGTAGATACTTATTTTGCATGGGTTCGGATGTATTCTGTGGAGAGAGAGGCGGTTTTGGCTGTCGGAAGGATGCCTGTAGGTGCCCGGGTGCGTCACGCCAACCGGTATCCCGCCCCTTTTCTGCGGATCACCCCGATCCTCCGCATATCGTCGAGCAGCCCTTTCACGAAGTCGAGGTCGAGATCCAGGGTGATTTCTTCGATCTTGCCCGGTATTTCAAAGACGTCGCTCTGCAGGACAGCAAAGATCTCCTCGGCCGGAACTGTTCCGCGTCCTTCGAAAATACCTATTACCCTGGAGGCGACCGTTCTTTTTGCATAGACGCTGTCCCGGAACAGATCATATGCGTCGAGATCGATCTCCATCTCGTTGACGAGTTCATCCAGATCCGCGATCTGTATCATACTGATCGCCTCCGGGTTGAATTCCAGGCGGTAATCAGGCTCGGAGATGATCGTCATGCTGGTCTTGACGGCATGTCTTTTCAGGGTTTCGAGTCCGATTTCTTCGATAATCTCCCCGGAAAGCGCGGTAACCAGATCTGCAGGATCGGCATGCCCGTGCAGGATTGCTTCTTCGTCTTTGGTCCATTCGATCAGCCCGTTTCGTTCGAGAAGCGCGAAGATCCTGCGGCTCTTGAGGATCTTCGCGATCTCGCCACTCACCTCTTCCTCACCGGCTCCCTCCGTCCGGAACGCTTGATAGAGTTCGAGCAGGTTTTTCTTCGGCATAACCGGGGTGACTGCTTTGCCGGGAGGATGCTGCTGCAGGAAGGTTGCAATCTCCTCTTCGTCCTCTCCCAGTGAGGCGAGAGTTCTCTTGAGCCGCGGCCTGGCATCGTCGTCCTCCCCAATCTGCGCGATCCCCTCCTCGATTGCGGCTTTGAGGTCCCGGATCCTGCCGATAACGTCGATCGACCGTACCAGGATGTCCTTGCGCACGATGCGGACCGGTATCCCCTTTTTCCGGAGCTCGCCAGCAATCCTCCTGGCTTCGTCCGGATCGTACACCACCAGCGTCTCTTCGAGCACCATGCTTACCCCTTGCTCATCAGTCATTATAAGACTGCAGGTGCCGCTCTCCCCGGAACAGCCCGTCCCGGTGAAAGCTCGTTGCGTTGCAAACCTCACGTCCCTCCCGCCGCTTCGGCTCCGGCAATGCTATCTGTCCTCCGCGGGTACCGATCTGTATGCCGAAACGAAAGAAAACCGCATCCGTGACTCCCCTCCTCGACTCACTCAGCGCCGAACAGGCGCAGGATGTCCTCGCACAGTTCATCCGCGACGACCCTACCCTCGCGTCACGGGCGGAAGGCGTTGCCCGTGACGTCCTCCGGATCGTCGGCAGCGAGGAGATCGCCGACTCGCTCGCGGGCGACCTCGCCGGCATCGAGATCGAGGACGTCTGGAAAACTTCGGGCAGAACCCACGACGGCGGCTACCTCTATCCGTCCGAGCGGGCATGGGAGATGATGGACGAGATTGTTGCGCCCTATAAGGAGGAGATGGCAGCCTACCTCCGGCGCGGCATGGCCGACGAGTCGCGCCTCTTCTGCGCGGGCATTCTCCTCGGGATCCGACGGTTCGAGCGGGATTCGGGTTCCGCGCCCCTCGACGAAGCGCCCGACTACTGCGACGATGCATTCTCCTCCATCCGGGAAGAATGGGAGACGGCCGTCGACGATCCCGGACAGGTGCGGCTGCTCGCCCGGCTCCTCGATGAGAAAGGATTTTTGTAACCGGCCCTCGCCCGGGATCATGCAGACAAAAATCGCGCGGGGACGGCCCTCCAACAGCGCCGGCGCACCCGAAGGGGTTGCCATCGACGGGAACCGGAATCGTACGCCGGTTCGCATCCCGCCTGCGCGTGTGCTCCCGGCACGGCTCAGTCTTCCGCTCCCGGCGTACCCGTGAGATATTTTTTGAGCGCGGCCACCTTGTTCCGAACCGATGACGGTTCGAGATCGAAGAAGGAACCGATCTCCCGGGCCAACGGGGTCCCCCCCTTTCCCGGCCGGATCAGGCCCACGTCCCGGCATGCTGCATAGACGACGGCCGCACTCCAGAGGTCTTCGTCCCCCCGCGAGAGCGGTGCTGCCGGGTGGGCGGCCAGGTCGCCGACGATGGCCCCGCAACGTCCCGGGATCGTGCCGTCTTCAAGCCGGGCACAGAATTCCTCGCACCTGGAGAGGATCGCGGAGACCCGCAGATCCCCGGAATTCGGGGCGATTCCGTCGTCCTTAAATAGATATTCGATTTTTTCGATGAGATCCGCATCGTCCGGGTCCATCCCGGCCATTACTACGACTTCGCGCTGGACGAAGTTCATCAGGGCACGCTCATCCTCCGGGTCGACCCCTGCGTCGAGCGCCCGCTGGAAGATACGACCGGAAAGGTCGCGATACTTCTCCGGGCTCGTGGCCGCGGCCCGGAAGGCGGGTTCCGCCTCTTTGAGTACTGCGATCAGTTCCGCGGCATTCTGCAGCCTGCCGGCCGCCTCCATGGAGGAGAGGAACCGGCAGAGGATCGGGACGGCGTTCTCAAGCCACTCCTCGGGGAAGATCGGGTTCTGCGCCATCTCTTCGATCAGGCACGTGCGTACGAGCCGGGCATCCCACTCCCGGATAGTCTTTCCGCGAAGGCCGTACGTGAAGACGCAGAACTCCATAACGGTCTCTCCCGCCAGCGCACCGTAGAACTCCCCGTGCGCGGCCCGCTCATCGGCGATGAACGCCTCAATCTCCGGGCCGATATCCGCACAGACGGCATCCATCATGGCCTGCACCTCTGCGTCCCCGGGCGGGTCTTCGAAAGTATATATGCAGTCGTCCGGATCGAACTCCGGGAGTTTCTTCAGGATCTCTTCGAGTTCCGGGGATGCGAGATCCTCCGCGTTCCATCCCGGCGGATACCAGTACACCGCGGCATCAGGGTCCTCAACGTAGCCGCAGATACCGGTTCTCGGGGAGTTCTCGATGATCTCCGTGCACTCCGGATCGGGTTCGGCCGAGACGAGGCATTCGCGGCAGAAGAAACGGAGGGTACCGTCTTCATCGTCAAACAGGCTGAATTCCGCCTGATTCCCACAGGCGTCGCAGGGGAACGGCGGGGGGTTGTTCCTCGCGATCAGGCAGATCGGTTTCTCCGGAGGCATTATGGGTATTGCACCGATCACCTTCAGGTCCAGCTCCGTCGTGGAGCCGAAGTCGTATTCGTAGGAGAACGTGCTTCCCGGCGGGACCAACCCGGAGAGGGGGATTGCCATGCTCGTTCCCGGCTCGTCCTCGCCGCTCAGGTAACTCTCTTTGCCGATGGAGAACGCGCTCATGTGCCCGCAGCATTCCACCCATACGTCGCGGATCAGGGAGTCGAGGTCTTCGAGCGTGGCGTCGGGCCGCGCAAGAACCACCAGCCAGTAGGATCTGTCGTGCCGCCCCTGTATCGTGATGATGAGCGACGGCTTTTCCCCTGCAGGCCAGCCCGACGACCGGAGGCAGCCCTCGACGTGTCGCAAAGCTCCCCTCCTGCTCACCGGTTCCCTGCAGAGCATGCAGGTCCCGGGTACGTTCCGTGGTGCCATCCAGAGGATGTTTCACCTGTGACTACATATGATCTGCTTCGACGATCACACCGGAAACATATTGCCGCTCTGTATGCCGAAACGAAAGAAAGTCGCCCCCTCACTCCGTCTCACGACGATCTCGGCGGGGATCGTGAATCCATTGTTAACGGGCTACAAACCCGGATTGCAAAGGCAACGCACGAAGGAAAATGGAATATGGTCAAACGTCTCAGGTATCTGCTGACGCATACCTACTCCGCGAAACTCCTCGCGGTGCGGATCGTCACACAGAACAAAGGCAAGCGAACTCCTGGTGTTGATGGGGTGCTCTGGACATCTGCATCGGACAAGATGCGAGCAGCCCTGAGTCTCACTGACCGCCAGTACCACGCGAAACCACTGCGCCGCATCTACCCGCCGTCGATCGGGTTTACGACCTCAAGCGTGCAGATCCCGGAAAAATCACGTTCATTTCGGGTGACCAGTACACATTCGTGAGCCAGAGCGGTGGCTGCAATGACCGCGTCGGGGAGCTTCATCCCGCAAGTTCGACGCAGGTGGATAGCGCGGTCCGCAATTGTATCGATCAGAGGGTATACTTCCGCAGAACGGATAAAGTCCTCGGCTATCGCATACCCTTCCGGAGTATGCTTCTTCCACCCGAGAAATTCGATCTTTGTGATGATTGAAACACGAAATGAAGAGGTGAGCATCTCTTCGATCTCATTTACTCTCGCCGGCGGAACGGCATCTGCAAGGTAGTAGATGAGGATGTTCGTATCGAGCAGGTACCGACTCATATCCGGTTCCATTCATCCCGCAGGTTCCGGATCTCAGCCTTTAGATCGACGTTTAAGTCTCTGTATATGCCCCGATATCTTCCGGGATCCGGAACCCCAACCCGTTCACCGGCAGGTTTTTCGGCATTCAGGCTGTCCCAGAGGTCGATGGGCACGATAACGCCGGTCTTTCTTCCTTCTGCATCACAGATGTATTGCACTCCCATGCCGCACACTCCAGAATATGGAGATATGAGTGCTCCCGGCAGATGATACTTTTCCCGCTCCGATCCCTTCTTCGCCGGCGAGGGTACTCTCCGGATCTCCTCCTCTCCAGGAACATCCACCACCGCCCGGAAGACAAAACGTCCCCCACAGGTAGGGGAGACGCCCCGGTTGCCAGGCTCCCGGCGCGGGGAAGAGAGTGGGGGCAAAAGACCTCCTCTCACTCCAGCGCGATGACGGCGTCGATGAAGTCCACCTTCGCGGTGTAGTGCTCGCGGTTCCGGATGACTGCCGCGACCGGCTGCCCGTCGGCACCGGTATACCCGACGCACCCGAAGGGGTTGTCGGCGATGACGCTCTCGATGAGGGTGTTAAACGACGTTACGTCGGCGATCGGGACGGCGAGGTCCCGGACCGCCGTCTTGTTGACGGTCTTCTGCACGAAGTCTGCCATGGGTCTTACTCCTTGCCTGCCAGATGCCCCAGATCGGAGATCTGAGGCAGTTGCACTTGCAGTGCAACTCTTCCCGGGAATATGACAGATAACTACAGGGTGGACGGGGGAGGGGATTAGCATGACTTTATCGGGGATAAGACGGAAAAAGGCCACAACATAGGTGTAGGCCATGGAAACGGTCCTCATAACAGGTTACCAGAATGCGGCGATCAATGTTATGAGACTGCAATCTCTGGGT
The DNA here is from genome assembly GCA_022072615.1 of Phycisphaerales bacterium. Classification (GTDB taxonomy): domain Bacteria; phylum Planctomycetota; class Phycisphaerae; order Phycisphaerales; family UBA1924; genus JAEUJB01. The sequence continues at coordinate 1,031 of JAJVHS010000053.1, read as the reverse complement.
TGAAATACCCTGGATGCCCCCGACTGAAGTCGGGGGAGCAGTCACCTATTCTCACTGTGGAAAAGATTCAACGTTGAGCGTGTGAGAAACCGAGGGTGGAAGCCTCTACAAGGTCTACGCTATTTCCCGTGGTTCGCACGCAACGCCCTTGCCCGCAAGGATCTCCCGCAGCTGCTCCCGGCCGCTCGGCTCCGGGATCTCCCGCTCCTCCTCCCGGGCGGTATCGAGCCAGAGGCCGATAGCCACCTTCACTTCAGAGAGAGCCTCCTCTTCCGTCTCGCCGAACGCAGAACAGCCGGCAAGCTCCGGGACGACGGCGATGAACCCCTCGTCCTCATCGCTGTAGAAGATCTCGATTGCATATTTATGTGGCATCTTCATCCACGAGCAGAGTATAGTGCTCAATAATCTTAAGAAGTTGCCTTACCTGGTACGGTTTTTGCCCTTCACGTTCTGGAAATTGAGGATATCAGGAATCCCGTCCCGCACGTACACGGTGTGGCTGCCCTTCCCGCCCTTCCGGCGAAACCCGAAGGTTTCCGCCGCACGGCAGAGGTCTTTGAACCGCACGTTCTTTGGGTTGTGCTTCAGGTGCTCGTACGTCTCGCGCCGGTTCATGTGGAGCACCCTTGCAAGTATCACCTCGCTTGATCTTCTCCTCGATCAACCTGTCCTGCAATATCCGCATGAGCTCCGGGTTCTCAGGCAGGCCCTTGCCTATCGTCTCCTGTGTGTCCACCCCATTGCGGTGATCGCCGGGCATGTGGGTGAACTCGAAGACCTCACGGTCCCGGAAGAGGGTCTCGTCGTAGCGGAGGGGAGGGGAACACTTCATATCCAGTCTGGAGAAGGGGAATGGTATAAAGGGTGGCCGTGCGCAGGTTGAAAGTGAAGGGGAAAGAGTCCCCCTCACGCCAGTTCGCCGACGGCGTCGGCCCAGGCCTCGACCGCGGTCTTGATCGCGTCGTCCTGGTAGGACGAGAGCCGGACGGTCGTGCGAGTGAAGGTGACGTAGTAGTCGTCACCCGAGG
>JAJVHS010000086.1 GCA_022072615.1 Phycisphaerales bacterium | reverse complement strand
TGGTCGGCGCCCGCGACGGGCTGATCTTTCCCAGCCGTGGCAGGGGTGGTCGTCGGCGGCTCCGTCGGCGCGGGCTGCGAGCTCGGCGTGGGCGTGGCCGCGGGCGCGGTGCCGGCGGTCTGGCCGGACGACGCGGGGCCCTGCGCCCCCTGCCGCGCGCTGTTCTTGTTCACCGACCAGACGATCGCCGCGGCGACCAGGATCATGACCACGATCACCGCGATGCGCACGCCTGTATTTGGTGTGTTTGTCTGCTGCGTCATGGAATCTCGATGACCGACCCGGCAGGATGTCCGGCATGCCGATGCCGCGCCGGACGGCAAGGGGACAAGTCTAGAGCGGATCGCGCGGCCACGCCCGCGCAGCCGGGGGGTCGGGCGCTGGTCCCTGGATGATTCGTGTGTGCGGCCCGCCCGTTTCAGCGCGGCCTTCGGCCGTCACTGGCCTTCGTACAGGCGGTTGGCGAGGCGATCGTTCAGTTCGGGAATCGCCCGGATCTTCCTCGCGGTGACGTCGATGTTGTACGGGATGCGCACGAACTCGGCCCGGTCGGCGTGGATGATCACATAGCACGCCTGCGGGTTGCCGTCGCGCGGCTGCCCCACCGATCCCACGTTGATCACGGCCTTCTCGTCCTCGCGGAAGGTGTAGGACCGGCTTTCGCCCAGCTCGTCGGGGGGGTAGAAGTCCGGCTCATCGGTGAAGACCCCGGGCACGTGGGTGTGACCGACGATCGCCAGCCGGTCCACCCGTTCGAACACCGACTTGATCTTGTCCGGGTACATCCGCGGATCGGTCGCGAAGATGTACTCGTTGATCGGTCGCCGCGGTGATCCGTGGACGGCGAGGATCGGCTGGCCGGCTTCGGGCGAGGGCTCGATCACGCGAACCCGCAGCTTGCCGAGGAACTGGTACCGCTCGGCCCGGAGCTTCTCATCGGGCTCGTTGTCGAACTGGGCCCGGGTCCAGTACGCCGCGGATTCGGCGTCCTGGTTGAAGTTGGTCGGCTCGTAGAGAACCGCAAAGTCATGGTTGCCCATGAGCGACCACTGGCACTTGGTGCGGACCAGGTCCACGCACTGCAGCGGCTCGGGCCCGTACCCGACGATGTCTCCGAGGCAGATTACCCGGTCGATCTTGCGCGACTCGACGTCCGCCAGAACCGCCCGCAGGGCCTCGGCGTTTCCATGAATATCGCTGATGACGGCGGTCGCCAAGGGAGCTTCCAGGGTCAAGTGGTCAAGGTCGCCGGCTCGCCGGGCCACAATCCCGGGTCCGGCTTCCCGCCCCCTGCATCCCCTCCATGCGACGCAGCGGTCCGATTCGGGTCAGGATGCTACGGCGAATCGCGGGATGAAGCAATCGCATTCCGAACGCTTGGGGGGAAGGCCCCGGCCCCGCTTGGAGCCAAAGGTCTGCCGAACCGGCAGACCACGGTCAGGTTCCCCCCCGGGCCTGCCGATAATCACCGGCGTTTGGGGCCGCCCCGCTACGATCGCGGTGCGTTCACCCCGGGCACGGGCCTTGCACGACTCCGATCCCGTCGGAGCCGGGATGTCCCGTGAGGGAACCACCCCCTTCCCGAACCCGCGATACCCGCCGGACGGTCGAACGCCTGACGGTCGAAAGGAACCTCCTCATGCCCGCTGCCAGTGTCACCTACCAGCGCACGCGCGAAATGACGATCGACGAGCTGCTGCTGGAGAACCGCGTTGTGTTCCTGATCGGGGAGATCAACCAGGCCTCCGCCGCCCGCGTCATGATGCAGATGCTCTACCTCGAGAACCAGAAGCGCGGTTCGGACATCAACTTCTACATCAACTCGCCCGGCGGGGCCGTCGACGACACCCTCGCCATCTACGACACGATGCGCTTCATGAGCAGCCCGGTCTCCACCTACTGCCTCGGCCGGGCGTACTCGGGCGCCGCCGTCCTCCTCACCGCCGGCCAGCGCGGCAAGCGCTACATCCTCCCCCACGCCAAGGTCATGATCCACCAGCCCTACGGCGGCGTGACCGGCCAGGCCGAAGATATCCGCATCCAGGCTGAGCAGATCATCAAGGCAAAGGCCGAGCTCAACCGCATCATCTCCGAGAATTCCGGACAGCCCATCGAGAACGTCCAGCGCGACAGCGAGCGCGACAAGTACTTCACCGCCGAAGAAGCCGTCCGCTACGGCCTGGTCGACGAAGTCCTCAAGGAACCCCAGAAGGCCGTCGTCGCGGCCGGCGTGCGCTAGAGCGATGGACGCCGGCCACCAGGCGCTGGGCCCTGGTGGACACCCGAAGCGTTGCCCAGTGACGGATCTCCAACCCTGTCTCCCACCAGCGCCCAGTGCCCGATGCCCAGTGCCTCGCCTGGCGCCTGAGCTCCGAAGGAGCGATCATGTCCGGTTACCTCGTCCCGATCGTCATCGAGAAGTCCGCCAAGGGCGAACGCGCGTACGACATCTACTCGCGGCTGCTCAAGGACCGAATCATCTTCATCGGCGGGCCGATCACCGACGAACTGGCCAACCTCGTCGTCGCCCAGCTCCTGTTCCTCGCCAACGAGGATTCCCGCAACGACATCCACATGTACGTGAACAGCCCCGGCGGCAGCGTGACGGCGGGCCTGGGCATCATCGACACGATGCGCTTTGTCCAGCCCGACGTGTGCACGTACATCATCGGACAGGCCGCGAGCATGGGCAGCCTCATCGCCGTCAGCGGCGCCAAGGGCAAGCGCTTCACGCTCCGCAACTCGCGCAACCTCATGCACCAGCCGCTGCTCTCGGGCGTCATGGAGGGCCAGGCGACCGACATCGAGATCGAGGCCCGCGAGATGCTCCGCCTGCGCGACCGCATCTACCAGATCTACGCCGACGCGACGGGGCAGTCCATCGACCGCGTCGCCAAGGACTGCGACCGCAACAAGTGGCTCGACGACCAGGAGATGATCGACTACGGCCTGGTCGACGCGGCCCTCAGCCGAATGCCCACGGTCGCCAAGAACACGCGCGACAGCGACGAGTCCTGATCAGCCCGGATCATCCCGGCCGCGGACGCCGCCCACGGTGTGCAGCGCGACGAACGCGTCGAACGCGTGGATCGACTGCTCGTACATGCCCTCCCCGCTCCCGCAGCCGGGGGCGTACTCGTCCATCGGAATCGTCCGGACGCTGCCGTCGGCGGCCACGCGCGGCACGGGCGTGTTCACCGCGGGGGGCGGTTCGCCCTCCGGCGCCAGCAGGCCTCCGATGCTGACGAGCACCGCCTTCTCCGACGGGTACGCGACCTGGTGGTGGTACGTCGCGCGGTACTGCGCCGGACCGGTGCGCGTCTCGAGCTTCCAGAAAGCCGGGTCTGCAAACAGCACGCACGGCAGGACGAAGGGCACGCCGCCGGGCCCGTCGCGCGACACCTGCTCGGCCGAGTAGAACACCTCGCTGGTCGGCTTGCCGTCGAAGTAGGCGTCGGCGAGCGCGACGTTCCAGACCATCCCCGACAGGAAGTACTTCTCGATCTCGATGGAGACGCCCTCGCTCCGCACCGAGAGGGTCCAGGAGCTTTTCGACGGATCGAGGAACGCGGGGAAGGCGCCCTTCCAGTCCGACGCGTACACGCCCAGGATCTGCCCGCACTGACGCATCCGCGAGTGCGTCGACGCCTGCATTGCGCGGCCGCGCACCTTCCCCAGGGCGGGGAGCATGAGCCCCATCAGCAACGCGACCACCGCGATCGACGCCAGCAGTTCCAGGAGCGTGAACCCGCCCCGCGCACACGCCGGCCTTCTAGAGCACAGCATGGGCCACCGCCTCCCGGCGGGACGCCGCCGATTCCGCGTCACGTCCCGCCGCATCGCCCCCGGCTCGGCGCGTCAGCCACAGACCCACGCCGAGCGTCGCGATCATCGCGCCGTCGCGCCACAGCGCCGCGCGCCCGGCGGAGAGCCCTTTGAAGTACTCGTCGATCAGGCCGAAGCACCCGCACCGCGGAGGCTCGGTCAGCGCCAGGTGCGCCCCGTACGTCGCCGCGAACGCGACCAGGAGCACCACCGCCACCGCCTCCATCCGCCGGGGTTCGACCCGCAGGAACCACAGGAGCGCCATCACCATCTCCACCACGGGGAGCGTGAGCACGACCGTCCAGCGCGTCACAGGTCCGAGGAGCTGCCACGTCTGCACGGTGTCGTGGAAGGCGGCGAGATCGGCGGCCTTGAGCACGCCGGCCGCTCCGATCACCGCCATGACCGCCGCCACCATCAGCCATCCCGCCTTCTGACTCCGCGATGTTGTTCGTGCCGTTTTCATATCCGCTCCCGCCAGGCGCTGCTGGGGGTAAGCCCCGAACGCGGCCCGCCCCCATGCAGCGCCATCTACAGATCACTCGCCGGTGCAGTTGTCGCCCTTGACACCGGTCGACGAGCACACAACTTCGTCCACGGACGTGACGATGCACTCGTTGGGGAGTTCGCCGCACTTGGTCCTGGTGCGCTTGCACTTGCCCACGATCGACGGGTCGTCAACGTTCGTGCGACCCTTGACCCCCTTCGCGGCGGGCACCACCGACTTGACGGTCATGCCCCTGGTGTCGGACAGCTGCGGACACCACCACTTGAGCGTCTGTTCACCCTGAACGTACTTGCACATGATCCAGAACGACTGGCAGCACAGCTGCTGGCTCGTCGTCCAGCAGTCCGCGCCCAGCGCCGTCGATCCGGCGATCACCACCCACGCCGCGCCCGTCACCAGTTGACGGAACCGGCGTCCCCGACTCTGACTCTTCACGTTCATGACACGACTCCTCGAACGACCGGTGGACACGTCCACGAGATCGCCGCGAGCGTCCGCCACGCTGGCGGCGCCCCTGCTTCCCAACTCGAGGCCTTCATCCCGCGGCCGGACCGCCGCCGGATCGTTCCTTCGTCATCTTCGAGCACGCACGATCGCGAACCCCAGCACCGCCACCCCCGCGATCGAGCACCAGCCCGCCCACCGCAGCCGCTCACGCGTCGCGCGGCGCACGCTCCAGGCTCCCTCGGCCATCTCGGACTCCCGCACCTGCCCGTCGGCCATCGTCTCCCGGATCGTCCCGCGGCGGTAGTCCGATGTCAGCGCCGGGCGCACCTCGCCCCGCACCACGTCGGCACGACCCGCGGAAGGCTCCGCGAAGACCGCTGCGAATCCCCCGGGCGGGAGCGGACGCGCCCCCTCGAACACCGTCGCCCGGTCCAGCACGCCGCGCGGCGTGAACTCCTCGACACGCGTCGCGACCCAAGTCCCCAGCGCCGGGATATCCGTCCATTCCGCGAACTCGTACCGGCGTCCGACGGTCTCGGGCTTGTAGCCGTTCGCGATGATCACCACTCGCTCGACGAACCCGCGGCCCAGCGACGCGTCCCACCGGCCCGTGACTTCGAGCGCCAGATGCTGGTCGGAAGGAATCCCCGCCGCGGTGGAGAGCCGAGTCTTCCACGCGTCCCCCCGTACCTCGACTGGGCCCGGCTTCAGGCCCGCGGTCGCGCCCACCGACAGGTATCCATGGATGAGCTTGCCGATCGGCGAGACAAATTCGTGCTCGAATGTCACCAGTGATTGTTCAGGATCCTCCATCTCCGCCGCCGCGGCGGTGTCCAACAGCTTGAGCACCTCGTTGGAGTGCCACCAGGCGTTGCCGCCCCCGAGCACGGCGTCGTTGTATGAACCGTCATCGAACGTCGTGTTGAACCGCCAATCCCGCGCACCCCGGCAGAACAGCTCGTGCCGCATGACGGTCGGCGTTCCCGCTGCGTGCTTCTCGAGCCGCGGGATGTCATCCCGCAACGGATGCTCGGGATGCGTTGCCGCCTCGCGCTTGAGTATCGCGAGCTTCTCCGGCGGCATGGTCTCCCAATCCTCGATCCTCCACGCGATCGAGACTCCCTGGAACGCCGGGAAGCGCTGCGCCTCGCTCCATGCCCGGTCGAACCAGGCGATGACCGGCGCGTCCTGCTGGTGGCCCGCTTGTCGTCCGACCGAACCGGCCGTGAATCCGCAGATCACGCACACGATTCCCGCCACGTGATGAATGGTGCGACCCTGCTGCATCGGCCACCTCCGAGCCGAAGTTGGAAACGGATCCGGCCGCCTTCACTCACGAGAATCCCGCAAGATTCTGCGTCGGATCGTCAAAGGGCCGCGCCGGTGTACGATCCCGTTCATGGGCACTAACTCCCGCACCCCCGCCCTTGCCGGCCTGCTGCTCGCCAGCGTGCTTCCCACGCTCTCGGCCTGCGGCACCGCCACCATCGGCGGCTCCAAGGGTCTCTCGAAAGCCAACGACGACCTCCGCACCCGGGTAGCGGAGCTTGAAGTCCAGAATCGGCGACTCGAGTCCTCGCGCGAGGAAGCCAACGCCAAGCTTGCCAGTGAACAGCGCGTCCGCGAGGGCCTGGTGCCCGCGGACGTTCTCGCCGCGCTGCCGCAGTGCGCTGGCATCGAGCTCGGGAGCCTCAGCGGACTGTTCCCGGCCGACGAGTCCGTTCCGCCGCAACGCGTTGTGATCTACGTCGAGCCGTTCGACGGTCGGCGCCGCTTCATCCAGGCGGTCGGCACGATCCGAGTCGAGGTGCTCGAGCTCTCGCCCACCGCCGCCGCCGATGCGCCGCGGACGCTCGCCGCCGCCGCGCTGACCCCCTTGGAAGTCCGCGAGGCCTACCGATCCAGCTTCACCGGCACTCATTACACGATCGACATCCCGCTCGACGCCGACCAGGCCGCTCGCGCGCGTTCTCGACCGCTTCTCCTGCGGGTCCAGTACGAAGACGCCCTCAGCGGGAAGATCCACGAAGCAACGAAGATGGTGCCGGCCGCTACGCCGTCACGCTGACGCGGTAGCTGTCCGGGCCTTCGCGCACGACTTCAACGCGACCCGCGTTCTGGAAGTTCACCGCCGCCTGCACCGCCGCGCCCACGCTGTTCTTCGGCACGACGATCGACGTCGCCGGCCCGGTGAAGCCCAGTCGAGAACGCGTCTGCGACGACGTGATCCTTCCATCTTCGCCGGAAGGCCGGCCCGCCCGGCGCGTGCTCGCGCCGCCGGGCCTTGAGGGTTTCATCGCCGCCCGTTTCCTGGACGCCCGAGCCGTCTTGCGGGATGACTTGCGGGACGCCTTTCGTGCACTCTTCCGCGCCATGATGACCTCCACGAGTTCTCACCGGATGTCCAGGTCGCGGATCATCCTCCGCCGCGCGGCCTCGTGCTGCGGGCTCGACATGAACTCCATCACCGTGATGCCCGGGGCGTTGGCATCCAGCCACGCCTGCACCATCGCCTCGCGCTCGTCGGATTTCCCCTCCTTGGTGTACCACGCCGTGATGAGCTGACCGCTGTCGAACGACGCCAGCAGCGGCTGGTAGGGGTCGCCCTTGATGCGGTTGAGCGTCGCCACCGGCGACCCCAGCGTCCCATCGGGCAGCACCTGGCAGTCGTACGCGAGGTAGCCGATCACCAGCGGCCGAGCGAACTCCTCGTTCAGCGTCACCGACCTGGTCGTCGCGGAGACGAACCTGAACTTCCCGCCGATCTGGTCCGGCAGCGGCCTCGCCAGCGAGTTGTTCAGCTTGTCCGTGAGGTCGGCCATCATGTCCGCCCGGGTCCCCATCGCCGACACGTCGTCCGGGGCGCCGATGTCGATCCCCGCCTTCGCGGCGACTCCGGAGTTGCGGCGGTCCTGAAGATCGATGTTCACCTCCGACGTGTAGAACACGCGCGACACCACGCGCACGTACACCGGCCGGGACTCGGGATCCCCCGGCAGCGTCCCGTACGGCATCAGCCACCGCTTCACCCGTTCCTGGCTCAGCCACCGCTCCTCCAGGATCCGCTGGATCTTGGTAATGTCCAGCCCGTAGGTGGTCGCCTTCGAGATGGAGATCGACGCCGTCGCCTCGGCCGCGCCCAGGAAATTGAACCCCACCGGCACGCCCTGCACCGGCACGGCGAGGCTCAGCCCGCCCGCCCGAGAGATATCAACCGCGTACGAGGGGAACTTGGCATCGGGCACGTTCTCCCACATCCCCGCGGTCGGGAACTTGCCATCCAGCGCGTCGTAGCGGAACGCGTAGTGCTCCGCCAGCGCGTCCCGCAGATCGTCCGCGGGGATGCGGTAGATCTGCTGATCCAGCGCGAGGAACCCGCGCTCCTCGAACTCCCGCACCTCCTCGCCGATGGGCGTCTGCGTCAGGAACACGTCGCCCGGCTGGAGGTCCTGGATCAGCGGGTAGCACGGGATCACCTGCGACGCGCGGATGGTGAGGCACCAGTCCTTGGCCACGCGCGAGAGCTCGCGCGACTTGTCCCGAGCTGTCACGCAACCAGCCGAGCACGCCACGGCGGCGCCCGCGATGCACGCGAACGCAGCACGCAGCACCCGGCCGCCGAACGACACGCCAGCGCATTTCATGGAGAACCCCCTTTGCCCACCTTCGCGGCGCAGTATCACCGCGGGCGCCGCGCCTGTCAACACGCCACGCTGCCGCGCCCGCCGACGGCGGCCTATCGCTTGCTGAGGTTCTCGCGCCCGATGAGCAGGTCCAGCGTCTGGCACACGCAATCGATCTCGCGGGGCGAGAGCTCGTTGTGGAAGGGCAGCGCGATGGTCCGGTGCGAGAGGCTCTCGGCGATCGGGAACATGCCGGGCTCGAACCCGAACTGCTCGCGATAGAAGGGCTGCAGGTGGATGCACGGGAAGTAATCCCCGCACCCGATGTCGTGCGCCCGCAGGCCGTTGAGCACCCGCTCGCGCTCCTCCGCGGTGTACGACGCCTCGAGCCGCACGACGAACACGAACCAGCTCATGAACGTCTCGGGATCGATCGTCGGCAGGATGAGGTGCCGGTGGCCGGCGAGCCGCGAGATGTACTGCTCGGCCACCTGCTGGCGGCGCTCGATGATCGAGTCGAGCCGCCGCATCTGCGCCACGCCCAGGGCCGCGTTGATCTCCGAGAGCCGGTAGTTGTACCCCAGCCGCTCGTGCTTCAGCCACGAGGCGAACGAGGGCGCCGACGTCCCCGACGGCGTCTGGCCGGACCGCCAGTGCAGCGGCCTGCCCTGGTTGCGCATCGACCGGCACAGCTCGGCCAGCCGCTCGTCGTCGGTGACGATCATGCCGCCCTCGCCGGTGGTGACCTGCTTGTTGGGATAGAACCCAAAGACGCCGACGCGACCGAACGACCCGCACGGCCGCTCGCGGTGACGCGTTCCCAGCGCTTCGCAGCAGTCCTCGATCAGCGCGATCTCCTGCCGCGCCGCGATCGCCCGGTACTGGTCCATGTACGCCGGGTTCCCGAACGTCTCGACCGCGAGGATCGCCTTGGTCTTGGGGGTGATCGCCCGCTCGACCTTCGCCGGGTCCATGTTCATGGTCCGCGGACAGATGTCCACGAAGACCGGCGTGGCGCCCGTGAACAGGATGGCGTTGGAACTGGCGATGAAGGAGAAGGGCGTGGTGATCACCTGATCGCCCGGGCCGATGTTGAGCGCCCGCATCGCCAGGTGAAGCCCGCTGGTGCCCGAGTTGACGGCGACCCCGAAGCGGCACCCCGCCCGGGCCGCGACCTGCTGCTCGAACTCGTCCACCATCGGCCCGATCGACAGCCGGCCCGACCGCAGCGCCTGGAGGACAAGCTGCTCTTCAAGGGCACCTATATCCGGTCGGCTGAGCGGGATCTCGTGGCACATATCCCTTCTCATCGGCACGATCCACGTCCTTCCGTACGGTCGATGGGCGGCGGATCGCCGCTCGGCGCGGCGCCCCCGGTTGACCCCGGTCCCTGCTTGTACGACAAATCCCGCCGGACGCATCGTAGTGCGCCCGGCAGGAATCGGAGAGAGAGAGAAGAGAGTGACGCTGTCGAAACCTAATCCGCCGTCCTGGCAATCTCGCGGGCCAGCCTGTCCACGAATTCCTTTGCCGTCAGGCCGGCAAACTCCGGCCCAAGGTCCGTTCCCGCCCAGTCTACCGAAGCCGCCGACCGGTTCTCCTCCATGATGGCCGCCAGCCGCTTCTGGGCCGTGATCACCGTGGAGTGGTTCGGCCGCCCCATCTGCCGAGCGATCTCCGGGAAACTGAGCGTCGTCAGGCGACGCGCCAGGAGCGCGATCACCGACCTGGCGAGCACCACCTTGGGGTGCCGGCCGATGCCCATCATCTCCTGGACCGTCACGCCCAGCGTCCGGCACACCTCCGTGTTGATGCGATCGACCTGGATCGGCCGCCGCGAACGCGGGACGTCGGCGCGGCCCTCCGAATCGCCCAGGTTCAGCGCCCGCCGCACCAGCACCACCCCGATCGTGCCGGAGACCGCCGTCTCGGGCACCAACCGGAAGTACGCCTCCACCTGCGTCAGCATCCCCTCGATATCGCGCACCGACCCGGGCGTTCCTCCGGGGCCGCACCGGCCCGCGCGATCCGACAGGAGCTGCACCGCGGCGTCCTCCATGGGAAGCCCGCGCCGCTGCGCGAGGTGCCGGACGATCTTCTCCCGGGTCGCCTCATCCGGCGGATCCAGCCGCACCACCGCGCCCGCGAGGAACCGCGAGATGAGTTGCTCGGACATCTTCTTGATGTCCCGCGGGTGGTCGTCCGACGCGAGCACGATCTTCGCCCCGCCCAGGTCGATCGCGTCGAAGGTGTGCAGGAGCTCGGTCTGCGTCTTCTCCTTGCTGGAGAGGAAGTGGGCGTCATCGAGGCACAGCAGGTCCACGCCGCGGTAGATCCGGCGGAACTCGTCCACCCGGTTGTTGCGGACGGCCGTCACGTACTCGTTCGTGAAATCCTCGGCGGTCAGGTACTTCACCACGGTGTGCGGGTGCAGCTCGCTGAAGCGGGTCGCGAGGCCCTGGAGCAGGTGCGTCTTGCCCAGGCCGCAGTGACCGTGGATGAACAGCGGGCTGAACTTGTCGCGCCCGGTGGTTTCGGCCACGCGCAACGCCGCGCCGTGCGCGAGGCGGTTGGACGGCCCGACGATGAAATCCTCGAGCCGGTGGCGCGTG
>JAJVHS010000072.1 GCA_022072615.1 Phycisphaerales bacterium | reverse complement strand
CTGGCCGAGCAGACCAACTGGGGCGAGCTGGACTACCTGGTCATCGACCTTCCGCCGGGCACCGGCGACATCCCCCTCACCATGGCCCAGGTGCTCCAGCTTTCCGGGGCGGTGATCGTCTGCACGCCCCAGAAGGTCGCGCAGGACGACGCGGTCCGGGCCGCCCGCATGTTCCAGCAGCTTGGCGTCGCGGTCCTGGGCGTGGTCGAGAACATGAGCTTCTTCGTCTGTGAGCACGGGACGGAGTACGACATCTTCGGCCGCGGCGGGGCCGAGCACATGGCCCAGCGGCTGGGGGTTCCGTTCCTGGGGTCGGTGCCGATCACCCCGGCGCTGCGGCTCAACAGCGACCGCGGCGATCCGACGGCGAACTTCCAGCCGGGCACGCCGCTGGCGGGGGCTCTCGAGGCGGTTGCTCGGAACGTGCTGTCGCAGTTGACGCTCGACGCCATGGCGCGAGGCGATATCCGCCCGACGATCTCCTTCTCCTGATCGACGTGAGCGTGCAATGATGTGCGCACGGTTGCGGTTGTGCGACCGGTTTGGTACAACAGCGTCGGCTCGAGGAGGCACCTGGCCATGGCGAAGAAGTCTCGCTCTCGCGCAGCGAAAAAGTCTTCAAAGAAGGCCGCCAAGAAGGCGACCCGGAAGATCCGCAAGAAGACGGTCGGCAAGGGCGGCAAGAAGGCCGTCGGCAAGGCCGTGAGCGCACGGTCGCGTTCTTCGGCCGGTTCGCGGTCGGTCGGCCGCGGCGCGGCCAAGCCCGCGGCGAAGAAGAAGCAGAAGGCGGCACGGCCGGCCTCGTCGCGGTCCACGGCGACGAAGACCGCCGCAACCAAGTCGCCGGCGAGCGGCAAGTCCGCGCCGCGCACTCCGGCGGCCGCCATCCCGGCGGCGCCGCTGGTCGCCCCCCCGCCGCCCCCGGTGGTGCAGCCGGATGCCGGGTTTGCGGACATCGGCGCGCCGCCGGCCGAGCAGCCTCTCAATCCGCCCTTCTGACACGGCACGCAGCGCCTCTGGTCGGCACCTGTTCGGAGGCGACTGGCCCCGGTCGGTATGAATTGCCGCGCGAACCTATCGGAATGCGAATCCGTATGGTCACTTCATGCGCAGTGGCAATTGGCGAACTTGGTCCCGAGGTGTATCTTGAATCTGGCGGCGCGTCAGACCGCGCCCGGAGTGCCTGCCTCATGAAGAAGCCTGTTTTTCTCGGCGCGGCTGCCTTGGTCATTCCCGCCTGCGCGGCGCTGGCTCAACCGCGCAACCACGAGCCCTACAACCTGCTGGTGTGCAATCACACCATGCGGTCGGTCGCCATGGTGAACTCGGTGATCGGCTACGTGATGGACGACACCTACATCGCCTTCGCGAACTACGGGCTTTCCGGGGTTCCCGGGGACGCGGTGAACGTCTGGCGGCAGATCTGGGTGACCGACACGGCCGGGGGCAGGCTCCACCGCTTCTCGGCCGACCTTTCGATTCCGCCGATTTACTACGGCGAAGCGCTGCTGGGGGCGGTGGACCAGCTCCGCGGCATGGAGTACGTCCCGGGCAACTACACGGTGTATCTCGGCCACTCGGGGACGGCGGGCGGCGCTCCGGGCGACGGCGTTTTCATGCTCGACGTCGCCGGGCAGATCACCGGCTGGTTCCCCGCGACCAACCCGATGGACATCATGTGGTCGCCTGAGCGCGGCGAGCTGCTGATCAGCAACGCCACGGACGACTCGATCGACCGCTACACGCTCGAGGGCGTGTTCCTTGGCCGGCTGGTCGATTCGGACGGGATCTCGGGCATCGACAGTCCGCGGCAGATGTCCCGCAACCACCACAGCGGCGAGGTGATCGCGTGCGGCGCCGACGCGCCGGCGGGTCTGTACTACTACGACATCGACGGCGAGGAGCTGGCGTTCTATCCGCAGGCGGGCCGTCCGGCCGGCGTCATCGAACTGGACAACGATCTCAAGCACGGTCTGCTGCTGTTCACCACGGAGAACGGTCTGTTCACGTACTGGACCGACAACGACCAGCTGACGACGGTGCGATCGAACGAGTCGTGGGGGTTCGCGAACACGGTCCAGTTCTTCTGCTGGGCGGACTACGACCGGTCGGACTTCGTCGACACCGACGACTTCACGGCGTTTGTGGTGGATTTCGAGAAGGGGGTTCCGCAGGCCGATTTCGACGGGACGGGCTTTGTGGACCTCGACGACTACGTGTACTTCCTGCAGCGGTTCATCGAGGGCTGCTGATCGGGCTGGTCCGCTAACACGCACCTGATTGGGGGATCGGCTCAACGGCCGGTCCCTCGTTTTCGATAGTCAGTGGGACTCTGCTCCGGCCGGTCGGGCCCTGGAACGGGAGATCAGCGATGAAGAAGGCGGCATGGTGCGGTGGTGCGGCGATGATGGTGGCCGCGGCGGGGGTGTGCTCGGTCCCGTTCATGATCGGCGCCGGGCCGACCGACGCGGCGCCGCCGGTGCTGCGCAACCCGGAGGGCACGGTAGTCTCGCGCGCCCTGACCGACGCGGAGAAGAGCTTCCTGGCCGCCAACCCCGACTACTTCACCCGGGCGAGGAGCACGACGCGTGGAACGCCTCCCACGGGGCCGATCGAGTGCCCGGCCGAGTACGAGCCGATGGCCGCGATCATGATGTCGTGGGAGTCGTTCACGACGACGCTGATCGAGCTGACCAAGCACATCACCACCACGGGGAACGCCGACGTCTACATGATCGTCGACACGGCGAGCGAGCAGACGACGGCGACGACGGCGCTCACCAACGCCGGCGTGAACATGGGCCGCGTCAAGTTCTTCATCCGCACCACGGACACCGTCTGGATCCGCGATTACGGCCCGCGGTACATCTACGAGGGCGGGGTCCGGGCGATCGTGGATCACACGTACAACCGGCCGCGTCCCAACGACGACGCGCTCTCGACGTGGTTCGGGCCGCAGCGGGGTGAACAGGTCTACGACGTCGGCCTGACCCATGGCGGCGGCAACTACCACCTGAACGGCCTCGACAAGTCGTACTGCACAGAGCTCATCAAGAACGAGAACATCGGGCTGACCGAGGCGGACATCCACGCGCGCTGGCTGGCCCACCAGGCGGTCGACACGCACATCTTCCCCGCGTTCCCGTCGACGCTCGATTCGACCCAGCACCTGGACATGTGGATGCAGGTGTGCGCCGACGACAAGGTGATGATCAGCGACTGGCCGGTCACGGGCGGCAACATGACGACCGCGGACGCGATCTGCGAGGACGCGGTCGTCTACATGCAGAACAACGGCTACACCGTGTCGCGGGTGCCGGCGCGGCAGGTCAGCGGCGTGCACTACACGTACACCAACGTGGTCATGTGCAACGACCTGATCATCATCCCCAGCTACACCAACTCGACGATCGCGTCCGCGGGGTACAACGCCCAGGCGCTGGCCTCGTGGCAGGCGGCGAACCCTTCCAAGACCGTCGTGCAAGTCAACGGCCAGGCGGTCGTGACCTCCGCGGGGGTCTTCCACTGCGTCGTGATGCACGTCCCCGCGAACAAGGGCGGCGTGAACCCCGTGGCGTACCTCCGGGCCCCCAACGGGGGGCAGACGTTCAACCCCGGCGACGGGGTGGAGATTACCTGGATCACGGACGACGACGTCGCGGTGACGAACGTCGACCTGCTGCTCTCGACCGACGGCGGCGCCACCTACCCGATCACCATCGCGTCGGCGACCGCCGATGACGGGTCGTTTACCTGGATCGTCCCCGACTACGCCGTCAACCACGCCCGCGTGAAGGTCGTGGCCCGCGACGCCGCGTCGAACACCGGTTCGGACGCCAGCGACGCGGACTTCGCGATCGCCGGCACCTGCCCGGGCGATTTCGATCTTTCGGGCTTCGTCGATCTCGAGGACTACATCGCGTTCGTGGGGGCGTTCGAGGCCGGCGACATCTCCGCGGACGTGGACGGGACGGGCTTCGTCGACCTCGAGGACTTCAACTCGTTCGTCGGCTGGTTCGAGGAGGGCTGCTGAGCGTCGATCCCGCATTCCCGGCACGCCAATTTTCAACCCGCGCACTGTCGCGGGTTTTTTCATTGAGTTTCTGATTTCCGCGTGAGTGATGGCGCCGGCCGGCGTTCGGGCAGCGGGGTCGGGAGCGCGTCGAGACGCGGCCCGGTCTCCTCAGGAGATCGACCATGACACGTGCTCGGGTACCGGCAATCGTCACGGCCTTGCTCGGCGGGTTTGCCGCGACCGCGGGGGCCCAGATGACGCCCTTCGTCGGGTTCGACGCGGCAGTCCCGGCGAACGGGGCGATGCCCAACGCGATGAACGCCTCCTTGGCGTGGAACGCCGCGGCGTTCCCGCTCAGCGGCACGGGCGTGCTGTGCTACGACTTCAACGCCATGCCGTTGAACCTCGTCTGCCCGCCGGGCCCCTTCAACGCGGCAGGCACGCCGCTGGCCGGCTTTCCGGGCGGGCTGGTCGCGTTCAATCCGGTGCTGCCGGCGACCGGCGGCGTCATCCTGACCGGCAACTCGGAATCGATGGCCAACGGCTGGGATACGACCACGCCGCCGTGGTTCGACAACCAGCACCGTCTCTCGCTGGTCGTCCCGTACGTGAATTCAACGGTCAACTTCGCGTACGACCTGACCTTCAGCCCGCCGATCCAGGCGTTCGGGATGTTCATCACGGGCGAGGGCAACACCGTTCCCGGCGGCCAGATGTTCCTGACGTTCACCGATTCGATTGCGAGCTGGATGATCCCGCTCACGCCGACGATGGGCGGGCAGTTCGTCGGGTTCATCGACCCCGGGGAGGCGATCTCGCGGGTCACCCTCGTGCTGACGCCGGATTCCTCGGGCATGGTTGTCCAGCCGTTCATCTCGCTGGACGACATCTGCGTGGTCTATACCGATGGGCCTGGGTGCCCTGCCGACTTTGACGGGTCGGGCTTCGTCGACCTCGAGGACTTCGGCACCTTCGTCTTTGCCTTTGAGGCGGGCGACGACAGCGCCGACTTCGACGGCACCGGCTTCGTTGACACGGAGGACTACGATGCGTTCGTCCGGGCGTTTGAGGCTGGGTGCTGAGGGCCGGTGATCGGACGCTGATTCAATGAAAAAGGGACGCCCTGCAGGGGCGTCCCTTTGTGCAATCGAGAGTTGATGGTCGCGACCGGCGTCGGTCGCGGCGGGAATCAACGCTTGGAGAACTGGAACCGGCGGCGTGCACCGGCCTGGCCGTACTTCTTACGCTCGACCTCGCGAGCGTCGCGCGTCATGAACCCGGCGTCGCGCATGGCGGCGTGGAGGGTGGGGTCCATGTCGACCAGCGCGCGGGCGAGGCCGAGCCTCATGGCCTGGGCCTGGCCCATGGTTCCGCCGCCGCTGATCTTGGCGACGACCTCGATCTTGCCCTCGAGCCCGGCGACGCGGAGCGGCGCCATGGCGTCGCTGCGGTCGCGGACTTCGGTGAAGTACTCATCGATGGTCTTGCTCTGTCCGTCGCGGCGGCTGACGGTGACGGTCCCGCCGTCCTTGGGCTTGAGGCGGATGCGGGCGACGGCGGTCTTGCGACGGCCGGTTCCCCACCACCAACCCTTGCGGTCGGCCGGCTTGGCGGTGCGCTGGGGGGCGGCCGCGGCCTCGGCGGCGGGCTTCTCGGCGCCGGCGATCTGGCCGAGATCCAGGTTGCTCATGATGCTCGACATGGTCTGGTGTTCCTTGCCGCGATTGTGCCCGCGGCGGGCTCATGCACTGCAGGGATCGGTCACGAAACGGTGAGCGGCTCGGGGTTGTGGGCGGCGTGCTCGTGGGCGGCGTCGCCGTACACCATGAGGTTCTTGAGCATGACGCGGCTGAGCCGGTTCTTGGGGAGCATGCGGCGGACGGCGTCGGAGATGAGCTTCTCGGGCTTGCGCTCGCGCACCTGGCCGTAGCTCTCGGCCCGCTGACCGCCGGGGTAGCCGGTGTAGCGGAGCTTCATGCGCTGCTCGGCCTTGCGTCCGGTCAGGCCCACCTTCTTGGCGTTGGTGACGATCACCTTGTCGCCGCTGAGGACGTGGGGGGTGTACTCGGGGCGGTGCTTGCCCATCAGAACGATCGCCACTTCGGCGGCGAGGCGGCCGAGCGGGATGCCCTCGGCGTCGATGATCCGCCACCTGGGCTGGATCTGTGCCGGCTTGGCGAGGATCGTGTCCCGCGGGAGAGCCCGAGCGATTTCCGCTCGCGTGGGTCGCCGGCCCGTCTGGGCGCCCCGGCTGGTGTTGTCGGACTGCGCTGCCATGTGCACGTTCTCCAAATGCTCGCTGCCGAGCACTCAAACAGAGGCATGGCCCGGGTGCTTTCGCAACCGGTCCAACGGCAATGATCACCGTTGATCCACGGGCGAGGGCGCCGGGGCATGGCTCGCCGCCTACCGGGCGGGGCGGGCCATGGATGGTGGGGTCCATGGCGAAGGTTGTATCAACGGAACTCGCGGCCACCCGCCGCCAGGGAGGAAAGTATTGCCGTCCCTCGGGCCCGGGTCAAAGGGCACCTGACAAAGCCCCGATCCGGCGGTCCGATGCTTGGCCCCGGCGGGCGAACGTCCGATGATTGCCCTGCATGACGATGTCTACGACCCCACAGGGCCCGCAGCAGTGGCCGCCGACCTCCCCGACGCCCCGGCGTGAGCCGGGCCCGATTCCGAGCGTCGCCCCGGACCCGGGTAGCCCGAAGGCTCGGCTGATCGCGCTGGTCGTGCTCATCGTCTTCTTCGGGATGACCTTCTATTTCCAGCAGAAGCAGCATTCGGCTCCGCTCCCTGCGCCGGGCATCAACCCCGGCCACGTCGACCCGCCGGGCGCGGATCCCACCACGCTGGTGTCCAAGCTCGCGGTCAAGTTCTCGCACGCGGGCTTCGGCGCGGGGTCCGGGCAGCAGTTGATGCCGCAGATCGACGAGGGTGCTCGGACGCCCGCGGAGAAAATCCGAGCCGCGACCGTCGCGGGCGACCTGCTCGGCCCGGAGGAAGCGATCGACCGCCTCAAGGCGATCGCATCCGAGCATGGGCTTGATGAATCGCTGGTGACCGGGGCTGTGCTCGAGGCTCCGGCGGAATCTCCGGCGGCCCAGCCCGAGGCGGACGTGCCGCCCGAAACCGACGTTCAGGCCGAGTCGCCTCAGGACGCAACGAGCCCGCCGACCGGCCAGACGACCGCCACCGACGGCGTGGTCGAGGACGCGCCGCAAGATCCCGGCATCAGCCCGCTGCTGGTGGAGGATCTCCAGACGCTCGGGGCCATTTATCGAGGCCAGGAATCCGCGGTGAGCGACCAGCAGCGGGAGGGGCTCATTGACCGGCACGAGTGGTTCGCTCGGCTCGCGTTGACGCAGTCGCTGGACGAGAGCGACCCAGCGCGGCAGGAGGTGATCGGCGGGGGCGGGGCGTTGCTGGCGTTCACGCTGCTGATCGGGCTTGGGTTCCTGGTGGCGTTCGTCACGGGGCTGGGTCTGCTCATCTATTTCCTGATACGGATCTTCAGCCGCAAGGTCAACTGGAGGATGGACCCGCCCGTGCCTGGCGGCAGCGTGTACCTTGAAACCGCGGCGGTGTTCGTGCTCGTGTTCGTGGTCTTCAAGCTGGGCATGGAGTTTCTGCTGGCGTCACCGCCGCCGGCCCCCGGGACGCCGGTCCAGCCGCTGTCGGGTCCGCAGATGGCGCTGCGGATCTCCGCGCAGTGGCTGCTGCTGCTCCCGGTGCTGTGGCCGCTGGTGCGCGGCGTGAGTTTCGAGGAGATGCGCCGGGCCATCGGGCTGCACGGCGGGCGCGGCGTGCTGCGCGAGATGGGCGCCGGGATCGTGGCGTACTTCGCGGGGATCCCGATCCTCTTCGGCACCGTCCTGGCGACGTTCATCCTGATGATCATCTGGGAGGCGATCAAGTCGGCGATGGGCCAGCCGCCGTCGCCGCCGCCGGAGAACCCGATCATCGACGTCATCGGCGGCAGTGATCCGTGGGTGGTCGTGTCGTTCGTCGTGCTGGCGACGCTGTGGGCGCCGATCGTGGAGGAGACGATCTTCCGCGGGTGCCTGTACCGCCATGCTCGGTCGCGCGTCGGGCCGATCATCGCGGGGATCGTGACGGCGATCGTCTTCGGCGGCATGCACGGTTACGCGGGCCCGCTGCTCTTGCCCGTGACGTCGCTGGGCTTCATCTTCGCCATGATGCGGGAGTGGCGCGGATCGCTCGTCGCGCCGATGACGGCCCATTTCCTTCACAACGCGACGGTGACGGCGATCCTGCTGGTGTTCCTGACCGCGATTGGGCCGTGAACCCGGGTGGGTGAGATTTGTCTGCAGGCGGACCGCGGCGCGTGCGATGAGGGCCGGCACCCGGGCTCAGTTCTTCGATGGCAACCTTGATGACGTTGAGAAGTGAGCCGGACGTCGGTCGGTTATTTCTTCGCCGTCAGGATGACTTTCTCGGTTCTCGTCAATCGCCCTCGCCGCACGCCCACGTCGACCGAGTCGCCCGGCGAATAGGTGCCCAGGACCCGTACCAGCTCGGCGATGTCGCGGGTCGATTTGCCGTCGATGTCGGTGATGACGTCTCCCACCCGCAGCGGCCCGCCCAATGCGCCGGGCTTGAGGTTGAGGACCGCCGACACGATGAGCCCGTCGGCCTCGCCGGACTCCACTTCGACGCCGAGGCTGGCCATCCCCGAGACGATCTGCTCGGGCACCATGTCGAGCGAGCGGACCCAGCCGCGGAACGAGAGATCGATCTGCTTGACGGGCATGCCGAGGGTCTTCTCCCACGCGGCCAGGCCGGTGGGATCCTGCTCGAATCCGGTGGTGTAGTTCTCGTACCACTGGCGCAAGAGGCCGCGCTGCCACAGGAAGAGGAATGATGCACGAGCCCGGGCGTACGAGGCCAGCACCCGCGTCCCCATGAAGCGGGACGGCTGCATCCTGCACAGGTCGGCGATCGAGGTGAGCTGGCCGACGCGCTCGAGCCGCTTGACGATGTTCGTGCGCCAAGATGGATCGATCGTGATGGAATCGCCCGCGGCGGTGTAGTCCTCCACGAGGCTGCAGATGCCTTCCTGCACCCACATCGCGTGGCGCTGGCCCAGCCGCATGCAGCTCCGCCAGTGCAGCACGTGGAAGAACTCGTGCCGCAGCGATGATCCCAGGTCCTGCGCGACCAGGATCTTCGCGTCGTGGTCGTACTCGCCGCCGATCGACGACATGCCCGTCACCGCTCCCTGTCCGTGGCGTGAGATGACCCACTTGCGGAAGTCCTCGCGCGTGGGGAGCACGACCACGACCCACGGGTCGCGGTCGGACTCGGGCTTGTCGAGCAGGCCGGCGAAGACCTCCTTCGAGGCCCATTCCCCGAGGCGCGTGATCTCGCGCCGGGCCACGGCGGCGCTGGATTCCGACACGGCGCTCACGTACACCAGCCTCAGCCGATCGTCGCGCTCTACCCGGTACGACCTGTCGAAGAACTCGAGGACGCTCTGGACGTTGGCGTCGCGGCGGGCCGCCAGCAGGTCCGGCCATCGGTCGACGATCTCCCGGTACTCGGGGCGTTGATGCAGCGCCCGCAGCGAAGAATCCCGCTCCATCTCGCGGATGTCGTCGAAGCCGTGCTCGATCGCCGCGACCAGCAGCTTCATGCCGTCGTCGTGATCGCCCTGGGCGGTCCGTGCACAGGCAAGGTTGTAATAGACGACGTAGTTTCCGGGCTGGAGTTCGAGCTGCTCGCGGAGCAGCGTCTCGGCCTCGGCGAACCGGCCCTTGGAGAAGGCGGCGATGGCCTTGTTCTCGAGGGCGATGGCCTTCGCCCTGGTGTCGGGGTCCGACCGCCGGGATGGGGCGGGTCCATCGACATCGGGGTCGAGGTCCGGCTGATGCCCGGCCGCGGGCCACGCCGGCGCCCCGCACAGCGCCAGCCACATGAACACTCGCAGCAGCCCGCCCCGGAGGATCCGGCTCATCCCGGCGGCCCCTGGTGCTGCCGTGATTCGCGGTCGATCAGCGTCTGGAGCGCGAGCGGATAGGCCTTGCACTCCTGGACGAAGACGCGGTCGGCGAGGGTGTCGGGCGTGTCGCCCGGCAGGACCGGGCAGGTGAGCTGGAGCACGATGTCGCCGTGGTCGTACACCTCGTCGCACATGTGCACGGTGCAGCCGGAGGTGCGGCGACCGGCTCGCAGGACGGCTTCGTGCACGCGGTGGCCGTACATGCCCGGGCCGCCGAACTCCGGCAGCAGCGCGGGGTGGATGTTCACGACGCGTCCGCGGTACGCGGGCGGGATCGGGAACAGGTGCAGGTAGCCCGCGAGCACGATCCACGACACGCGGTGCAGTTCGAGGAGATCGGCGACGTGATTGGAGTCGCCGCCCGGGGGATTGATGACGACGTTCAAGCCGCGTGCCCGGGCCCGCTCAACCCCCCTGCAAGGCCGGGACGCCACTACCAGCGCGATGGTTGCCCGCAAGTCGCCCAGGTCGATCGCGTCCTGCAGGTTCATCAGCGTGCGGCCGCCGCCTGAGATGAAGACGGCGAGCCGGGCGGGCTCCTGCGAAGATCTGCGCGGCGCCCCGCGTCGCGAACGGGGAACGGCCGGAGGTGTGCCCGACAACCCGTTTGCCATGATTCAATGTATGCACGCCGATCGAGACCGGCGACGGCTGCGGCCGGGGCCGGGCTTCACCCCACGAGCTTCAGGGCCGCTTCCTTGTCCTTGACGATCGTGACGACGCGGTCGAGGTGCGTCAGCTTCATCACTTCGTGGATCTCGGGCGCGAGATTGAAGATCACGAGCCGCCCGCCGTTGGCCTTGCAGGTCTTGTTCAGGCTGACCAGGGCGCCGAGCCCCACCGAGGGCAGCATGGTCAGGTGCGAGGCATCCAGAGCCAGTCGCCAGCCGTAGGGCGCGGCGGACTGACCCAGTTCCGTCTGGATGATCTGTGATTCCCGTTCGGCGATCTTCTCGACCAGGATCGTCCCGACCACGGTGTTCCCGACGAGCTCGCAGGTCACATAAGTAGATTGGATCAGTGCCATGAA
>JAJVHS010000080.1 GCA_022072615.1 Phycisphaerales bacterium | reverse complement strand
CGCACTAGTGATGAACAGCTTGGCCAGTGTTCGAATGGCGCTCGGACGTGGGGTGGAGGCCGAGGCGATGTTCCTACAGGCGCTGGAAATGTACCGACACCTGTACCACAACGGCGACCATCCGAACGTGGCGCAGGGCCTCAACAACCTCGCATTCGTGCGCCAGGAGTTGGGGCGGGCAGCCGAGGCGGAGCCGTTGTTTGTGCAAGCTCTGGAGATGTATCGGCGCCTGTACAACAACAGTGACCACCTGGACGTGGCTTTGAGCATCAACAACCTCGCGAGAGTGCGCCACAGCTTGGGGCATGCGGCCGAGGCAGAGCCGCTGTATATACAGGCCCTAGAGATGTTGCGGCGTATTTGCAAAGACAATGATCACCCGCAGCTCGCATTGTGCCTAAACAACCTGGCTGCCGTCCGTCAGGATCTAGGCCGGGCAGTAGATGCCGAACCCCTGTACGCGCAGGCACTGGAGATGTATCGGCGCCTTTACAAAGGTGTCGCCCATCCGGACGTGGCGCGCGGCCTGAACAACCTCGCATTCGTGCGACAAGAGTTAGGGCGTCCGGCGGAGGCGGAGCCGTTGTTTATACAAGCTCTGGAGATGTATCGGTTTCTCTACAAGGGTGCTGATCATCCGGACATCGCGCGGGGCTTGAACAACCTCGCGCGTGTGTGTCAGGAACTAGGCCGTACCACGGAGGCGGAACCGCTATTTGTGCAAGCCTTGACAATGTACAATGGTTTGTACAACGGTGGTGATCACCCAAGCACGGCGCAGGTCATGAGTAACTTGGCGACGGCCCGGCAAAAGCTAGGCCGTGCGGAAGCGGCAGAACCGTTGTTCATGGACGCGCTGCGTATGCGTCAGCGCCTCTACAATAAGAGTGATCACGCGGATGTTGCGCAGAGCCTCAGCAATCTGGCTGGACTATGGCGCGATACGGGGCGGGCCGCCGATGCCGAACCGCTCTTCATTGAGGCACTGGAGATGCGACGGCGTCTCTACCAGGGCGACCACCCAAGAGTTGCATCCAGCTTGAATGCGTTGGCGTCGGTGCGTCAGAGTCTCGGTCGTGCGGCCGAAGCTGAGCCGCTGGTCGAGGAAGCGTTGGAGATGTACAGGCGTCTGTACCAGCAGGGCGATCATCCGGATGTGGCATTGAGTCTCAACAATCTGGCCCTTGTGCGTCTTCAGTTGGGTCGTGTGACAAGTGCGGAGCAGTTGTTTGGACAGGCGCTGGAGATGAGGAGACGCCTCTTCAAGACCGACGAGCACCCTGATGTCATAGAGAGCCTGAACAACTTTGCAGCCATGCTGCATGAGGTGGGACGCGCGACCGATGCCGAGTTGCTGCTGACGCAGGCCTTGGAGGCAAACCAACGCCGCTACAACAACGGCGACCACCCCAACGTGGCTGTTGGACTTAGCAATCTCGCGCTCGCTCGCAAGAATCTCGGTCGTGCCGTGGAGGCGGAGGCGCTATTCCTACAAGCAGTGGACATGTGCCGGCGTCTTTACCCCGACCATGATCATCCTCAACTTGCATTGTGTCTCAACAACATGGCATTGGCGCTGCACGATCAAGGTCGCGGTGCGGAGGCCGAGCAGCGTTTGTTGCAGGCCCTGGAGGTATATGGACGTCTCTACGCCCATCACGATCACCCCCAAGTTGCACTGTGTCTCAACAACCTCGCGTTCGTCCGCGCCACCCTAGGCCGCACAGAGGATGCGAAGCTGCTGCACACGCAGGCGCTGGAAATGCGCCGCCGACTCTACGCGGGTGACCATCCGGATGTGGCACAGAGTATACACAACCTGGCGCTCACGTGGCTGGCCTTAGGCCGTATCGGAGAGGCGGAGCCACTCTTATCGCAGTCCTTGGAGATGTATGAGCACCTGTACAGAGGCGCGGACCACATGGTCGTAGCGAAGGTGCTCGGCAACCTCGCCTTCGCGCGTGAAGGCCTCGGCCGGCCAGCAGATGCTGAGGTGCATTATGTGAAGGCATTGGAGATGTCCCAGCGTCTATATCAGCGCCGCGATCATCCCGATGTTGCGCAGATCATGAGCAATCTTGGACTCTTACGAGCGAAGGAGGGCCGCGCAGCGGAGGCAGAGCCGTTGCTGGTACAGAGTCTTGAAATGCGCCGGCGCCTTCACACGGTCGATCATCCGGATGTGGCGCAAAGTCTCAACAACGTGGCGTTCGCTCGGCAAATGGCGGAGCGTCTAGAGGATGCCGAGCCGTTGCTTGTGCAAGCGGTGGAAATGTATGAGCGATTGTTCAAGCGCGACCACATGGAATTGGCAGTAGCCGTCAGCAACCTCGCGTTCATGCGAGGGGTCCGAGGCGAGTGGTTGTCTGCGTGCGAGATGCACGAGAGGGGCATAGCGATGCAGCAACGCCTCGTCCTGCACGCACTGCCTTGGGTGAACGAACGGGACCGGGCGCGTTGGACTGGGTCATTGATCGCTCAGCACCGCCATCTGGTGCGAGCAACATTAGCGTCTTCAGGGAAGGTGCCAGCGAGTACAGGGCTGAAAGGCGTGCTGGGCTACAAAGGCATGCTGACCGATGCGTCACGTGCGGAGCGGAGCGCGCTTTACACTCTGTCCGAATCCAATCCGGCTGTGGGGCAGCTGTTGGACGAGCAGGGACGGCTCCAGAGCGAGCGGGCGGCGCTGGCAAGCCCTACACGGCAGGAAGCGTTGACAGCTGGTCAACGAGAGCGCTTTGGGCGCATCGCTGAACGTTTGGTAGAACTGGATCGCCTGTTGCGGGACATCTCACCGGCGTATGCCGAGCAGGCCCGACTAGCGGAGATTGGGATCAAGGACGTGGCCGGCTCGCTCGCGCCCGATCAAGCCCTGCTGGAGTATTGCGTGTTCCGCCCGCTGATTCCCAACCCCGAGGCAGCGAGTCAGGTGAAGTATATCGACGCGGATACCGATCACTACGCGGCGTTCGTGCTGAGGCCCGATGCCTCGTCGGCCGAGGGCTTCACGGTAGTCGCAGTTGACCTGGGCGAGCGCACCGCCATCGACGGGGCAGTCAGGGCCTTTCGTGACACCCTGCAGCGTCAGTTTCCCGGATTCAAGGACCTCTCTCGAAGCTTGAGGCGGTCCGCAGAGAGCGACCTCGTCGCGGCCAGTGAAGCGATCCGCAGGTTGGTATGGGACCCAGTAGCCTCGCATCTTCAGGGCGTAACGCGTGCCTACATCTCGCCCGACGCTCGTCTGCACGAGGTGCCCTTCGAGGCGCTGGCGACGGGCACGAACGCCGACGGCCTCACTACGTATTTGGCCGAGTCAACCGAGATCGTCTACCAGGCCGGCGGCCGCGAGCTGGCCCGGGCTCGTTTGGCCATGCCCGTGCAGCCGAGCAACACGGCGGTGCTCGTGGGCAATCCCGACTTCGCTGCCGACCACGCCAGCCGCAGTCAGGCTGTGGCGATGCTCACCATCGAGCCCGCGCCAACCTCATCCGCACCAGCTCCGACATCTACGCCGCCCGCTCTTTCAGAGCCCGGATTAGCTCAGCGCATCGCCGACACACTCGGAGGTGGTGGCGGGGAGTGTGCGTTCACCCGGCCATGGGCGGATCTATCGCTACCTGAGACGGCCGTGTTCGTCCAGAAGACTGCCGCTCTATTGCAGAAGTCGATGAACGTGATCCCGCCGCTGATGGGAGCGCAGGCATCAAAGACCGCTCTGCGGCGGACACTGGAATGCTGGCGCCGGCCGCGCGTGCTGCAGTTGGCGACGCACGGGTTCTTCTGCACCCAGGCACCGTCAAATCCAGTCGTGCGTGCGTCGCCGACGGGGTTGATAGCTGGTCGCGATGAACGGATACAACCCGACCCGATGCTGCGCTCAATGCTGATTATGGCCGGCGTGGACGTCAAATCTGAAGTCTCAGACGACAACGGGCTGCTCACGGCCTCCGAGGTGATGGCCTTAGACCTGCGGGGAACGGAGGTAGTAGGGCTGACGGCCTGCCATAGCGGGCAGGGCGAGTTGCAGGTCGGCGAGGGCGTGGCAGGATTGCGGATGGCCTTCGCTGTGGCTGGCGCCCGATCGGTGCTGCAGAGCCTGTGGGAAGTTCCGGCGAAGGAGTCGCTGGAACAGACCGGGGGGTTCTACAACTGTTGGCTCAAGCAAGGCCAGAACCCTTACCAGGCCTTTCGATCGGCTCAGCTCGCCGCCTTGGCCAAGACGCGGCAGGTCACCGGCACCGGGCATCCCTGGCTGTGGGCCGGATTCACCTACGCCGGAGATCCAGGTGATCTGCCTCGGGGAGATCGCTAACCACTGGAATCCAGTGGTGCATTTGCGGCCAGGGTCCCGCTGCTAACCCGAGAGTTCACCAACGTCTGCAGAGTGTTGATGAAGGAGAATCGGTTCGTCGGGGTTGCGGATACGGAGCTTCAAGGGCCGCGTCCAAAAGACGCGGCCCTGTTCGTTTACGGATCAGGGGTAGGGCCGGGCGGCGGAAGCCCCCGCAATCCGCGTGGGAATTCGCGAGGCTGGCGACTGCTCGGCCCGGCCGAGAGCGCTCTCTGGTTCGCCGTGGTGGCCATCGGGCCTTGGCGAACGGGGGCCCGGTATCCGCCTCCGCGGCGGTCGCTGAGTCGGGCCTTGATGATGGGCGTTTCGTTGCGGGCGCACCTGTCAGGCCCTGAGGATGTCCAATCCGGCCCGGTCCGTTTCGTGAAAGGCGGTCAACCGGAACTTGGCCCGCAGCATGGACGCGTGATCCAGGCCCGCCTGACGGTCGTAGATCTCATAGGCATCGGCATCGGTGATGATCACGAGAGGGGCACCATTGCGGCTGGCATAGTCGAAAGCCTGACGGAGTGCGGAGTCGCGGTCGGGCTTTGATCGCAGGGTCGTCTTGACTTCAATGACGAAGCGCGGCTTGCCGTCGCCCCCTCGCACCAACACGTCAATGTGCCCGATTTGGAACACGACTGATGCCGGAGCATGCCCCAGCCGGACCAGCAGTTCCTTGACGAGGTCCTCCATGTTCCGCTCGGGAAGACCGCGTGAGGATCTGATGCGATCGAGATACTCGGAAGCTCCGTCGAACGGCGGGAAGGTCGTGGCCTCGGCGGGGGGTAACGGAACGGCTGCATGTCGGTCAGCGATGGAAGGGGCCCGCCCATCATCCGAAGGCGATTCGAGCATCTCCAGCCACTTCTCTCGTGCACCAACGATCAGATCGTTGCTGTAGTCGCGGTAGTGGGACGGCTCCTTCACCTTGGGCACGTAAAGCCTGTCCATGGGCGGGAATCCCGCTCCATTCGAAAGAAACACCTTTGTCTTTCCGCGAAGTGTGACCACCCACGCACCTCCCTGGCTGTGGCCCGCCCGCTCAAACACCATCTCGCCACCCTCCTGCTCGACGATGGACTGGAGTTGCTCGTACGGTCGTCGTTTCATGGCGATTCTCCATTCGCTGATTCAGCACGATGATCAGTCTACTCTCACCCCTTCCGGTCTCGTCGGTCACGCAGCCGGGCGGTCGTTTTCTCCTCGGTCCACACAAACCGCTTTCGGTGTTGAGAAACGCTGCTGGCATTGCCTGTCAGATTGAGACATCGGCCGGCAACTGGCATACGTTGACTGCAAGAATGCATCTTGGAGGCCAGGTCCATGCCGACCGCCATTGAACTGGGACGGGAGTTCAGCACGGCCGTCGGCGAGCTGCTACAAGCCGTTGACTTTATACTGGAGGTCTGGGCCGCGTACGACGGCTGCCGATCAGAAATCCTTCACCGTCGCACGGCCGGAAGCGCCCCGGACACGACGGATGCGCCCATCTTCGTAAGACTTGACCGACGTCACTCTCTGCAGGTTATGCAGACCAGCTCCGACGACCCAGCAAACGCCTGGAAGCCGAGGAGCGAGTGGGCAGCCTTGTATTTTCGTGCCTTTCTCGGGGCCGTCGAAATCCATGATCGATGCGCTCACGCTCATGCGATGATCGACATATGCCAAGATATCCTTTCCCAAGGGCATCCCCAGAAGGGCTTGGATCTCTTCAGCGACCTCGCAAGCTCCATTAGTCGGCTGCAGGCTTTCGCGTCACCCCGGACGTTGGGTTTGGACCAACATGGAGCGTTTGCTGATGCGATCGGCGATCTGCCCGCCGATGTCGACTCAGTGGTGGAGCGACTCCGCACCCTACACAATGCAATCTATCGGACGGTGGATTGGCCGGTACCAGCGGCGATCGTGTCTGACCCTGAGCTGTATGTGTATCCCCGAGCCCGAGCTGTGTTTTTTGTGGTCGGAGATTGTGTTTTTGCGGCAGAGACTCTGGCTCGCGCCCTGAAGGACGCGCATCGAGTGATAGACGCACTGGATGTCGAGCGCAACATCACAAACGCCTACTTCCCCGCATCGTCGCACCGTTCTCGGGTGTACGCACTCATCGAAGACGACCGCACTCGCCACGTGTGGCATGTGATTGACGAGTACTTTCGCTCCCTCGGCCGTTTTAGTTGCACCCGGCAACGACTGCGGCAATGCTGTGACGGGAGTCGCCTTGAGCTGGATGGCACGTCGACCACGACCGAGCTCACCACCAACCACTTTCTCAAGCATCTCTCGGCAGCAGGGCCGTTCACGCCGAATGTCCAAGTCGTTGGTCACTACATTCCGATGGACGCGAAAATGCCGACGACAATCAGAGCTTGGAAACAAGACCTGGACGATATGGGGGAGCAGATCCGACATGTGGCATTTGCTCGTGTCGCCACTGCGGTCATCAGTCCTTTGTCGCCAATCATCCGGAAGCGAGATTTGGTTTCGGCTTCTCCCAACGTCGTCTCCGTGTTTCAACCGGATGGACAGTTCTGGCGGATTACCTTCGCAGGCAACTCGGGCTTGTTCGCTGCTTCAGTCGGCATTCGCTACATCGCAGCGTTGCTGAAGCACCCGAATCCGAAGCGTCCGATCGAGGTTCAGGAGCTAACGAAAGCGGACCCACGGGCGATGGCAGACGAGTACCTACCGGACCCTTCTCTGGATGACCAGTACTTGAATGACGCGCATCGACGGATAGTCGAACTCGATTCCGACATTGAAGAAGGACGCCGCACGAACGACACCACCCGTGTAGAAGTAGCAGAAAACGAGAAAGGCTTGATCCTCACGCGGCTTGCAGGTGACAGGGGTCTCGGCGACAGGGTTCGAGCAAGCGGCGGAAAATACCCTTCCGCGAAAGCGATGGCGGCGGTACGCCAGGCGCTCAGCCGAGCCTATCAGGCCATGCGTGATGCGGTTCCTTCCCAATCGGCGCTGGCAGACCATCTGTCGGAGGCCATCCGGGCTGAGGGTAACGCCTTCGCCTACCGGCCCGGTGGGGTGCCCCCGACATGGGATTTTGGGGATTTTTCTGGCTGACACGCGATTTGTGACCGCTGGACACGGGGTTTGTCATGCCTCGTAGGCGAGGTTCCATTCTGCCCTGTACGTTGCACGGTGCAGCCCACAGGTGGAATCGAACCTCACCGAGGCTGCATCAATGTCAGCGACTCATCAGTTGCCCACCGTCGGCGTGATCGCCGCCCGGCTGGGCGTACCCCCCCACCGCGTTGAATACGTGCTCCGCACCCGGGCGATCACCCCGTCGGGCTGGGCGGGCAACGCTCGCGTCTACGACGAGGCCGCCGTCACCCACATCAAGTCTGAGCTCGCCCGCATCGAGCGCGAGGAGGGCCTCAGCCATGACTAAGACCCCGGGT
Source organism: Phycisphaerales bacterium (assembly GCA_022072615.1). Lineage (GTDB taxonomy): Bacteria > Planctomycetota > Phycisphaerae > Phycisphaerales > UBA1924 > JAEUJB01. Next base: position 3,338 of record JAJVHS010000080.1, on the reverse strand, counting down.
GACAACTGCTTGCCCGCCGTGGCTGATGCCGTGTTCGACATCGAAGGGCTCGGCGAATACCTCAAGATCAGCCCCCGCACCATCTGGCGGAAAATCTCGACCGGGGAGGTTCCGCCGCCCATCTGCATCGGCAGATCGAAGCGGTGGTCCCGTGCCGCGGTCGACTCCTGGCTGGCCGACCGCGCGGCCAAGGCCGCAAAGGGGGGCAGCCGATGAGCACCCCCTTCGACGTCTCCCACGTTCCTGATGTGCTCAAAGCGCTGGATCGCTGGCTCTGCTGGCGGTACGAGATGCGCGACGGCAAACAGACCAAGGTGCCGTACCACCCGGCGACCCGCCATCGCGCCGACACCACCAACTCGGCCGACCGTGTCGCCCTCGACATCGCCGTAAAGGCCGCCCTCGACCCGTCCAACCGCTTTGACGGCATCGGCTTCGTGTTCGATGCCGCGGATGGGCTCGTCGGGATCGACCTGGACGACTGCATCGGCGCCGATGGTCTTCTCGAGCCGTGGGCGCAGGTGATCGTCAACGCGTTCGAAACCTACACCGAGATCTCGCCGTCCGGCAAAGGTGTCAAGCTGTTTCTCAACGGGACGCTCGATGGCAAGGAACGCCGCCGCACCGGTAACATCGAGATGTACAGCGCGGGCCGGTATTTCACCGTGACCGGCAATCATCTGCCGGGCACGCCCGCGTCGGTGAACAACCGTCAGGAGGCGCTGGACGAACTCTACCGCAACACGTTCGCCGCGCCGGCGGCAACGCCCCCACCTCGCCTCAACCCCGCGCCCCGCGACCTCACTGACGAGCAGGTCATCGACCTCGCGGGAAAGGCTCGCAACGGGGACAAGTTCAAGCGGCTCTGGTCGGGCGACACATCCGGTTACCGCCACGACGACAACGACGGGCACTCAGAGGCCGACCTGGCCTTGTGCTCGATGATCGCGTTCTACACCGGGCCCGACCCCGATCGCATCGACCGGATCTTCCGTATGTCCGGACTGTACCGCGAGAAGTGGCTGCGGCAGGACTACCGCGAGGCCACGATCGACAAGGCGCTCTCGGGGAAAACAGAGTTCTAAAAGCCAGGTGCCGATGAGCAGAAGGATGACGACGAAGGGAAAGACCACACGCTGGCGGGCCTGCTCGTTGAGTTGGCGATAGAGGCCGGAGTCGAACTGTTCCACACACCCGATGGCGAGCCGACGGCGTACGCGACAATCAGGGTGGAAGATCACCACGAAACGTGGGCCGTGAACTCGATGCGATTCAAGCGATGGCTGCAATACCTGGCGTACGACGCGATCAAGAAGGCCGTGAACGACAACGCGCTCAGCACGGCGGTCCGCGCTCTCGAGGCGCAGGCACTGTTCAAGGGTAAGTTCCATCAGATGTTCCTCAGGGTGGGGTACACAGTGATCGAGAGTGAAATGGCCATCTACTTGGATCTCGGAGACCCCGAGTGGCGGGTCGTCGAGATCACGTCGTCGGGCTGGCGCGCGCTTAAGGAATCGCCCGTGAAGTTCCGGCGCACTAGAACCATGAAGGCCCTGCCCGTTCCCGTCCGCGGTGGCTCCATCACGCGGCTGCGGAGGTTCGTGAATGCGCCCGACGACTACACCTGGCATCTGCTGGTCGGCTATGCGATCAGCATGTTTCACCCGACAGGCGGTTATCCGGTTCTGGTCCTGAACGGCGAGGCGGGATCGGCCAAGAGCACGACCGCGAAGGTGCTGCGTCGGTTGTCGGATCCCAGCGCCCTGGATCTGAGGCAGAAGCCCAAGAGCAACCACGACCTGTGCGTGGCCGCGGGCGCGAGCTGGGTGCTGGCGTTCGACAACCTTTCGTTCATCTCAGACGAGTTCAGCGACACGCTCTGCACGATCTCGACGGGGGGCGGGATGGCAGCGAGAAAACTCTACACCGACGATGATGAGCACTCGGTGAACTTCACGCGGCCGGTCATCCTCACCGGCATTGATGAACTGGTCGTGAGGGATGACCTGCTCTGACGCGCCATCCGCGCGCACCTGCCGCGCATTCCCAAATCCGCCAAGCTGACCGAGCGTCAGTTCTGGCGCGAGTTCGCACAGAAGCATCCGTACATCCTCGGGGCTCTGCTGGACGGCTGCGCCGCGGCGCTGAGGAACCTCAGCCACGTGGAAGCTGAGATGAAGGACAAGGAACGCATGGCCGACTGTTGCGTCTGGGCCACCGCCGCAGAGCCGGGCCTCGGCCTCCAGGGGGGGGCGATCATGCGGGCCTATACGCAAATGCTCAGCGAGTCTGCCGAGCTGACACTCGAGGCCTCACCCATCGCCCCGGCACTGCTCAAGGTCGTCGGCGAGAACGGGTGGTCCGGAACGGCGACGCAGCTCCTCGATGAGCTGAAACGAGGGGCGGGCATTGTCACAGAGTCCGTCCCCAAAGGCTGGCCAAAGCAGCCGAATCAAGTGATGGGCCACGTACTCCGATTGGCCGTTCCGCTCCGCCAGCGAGGGTTCGAAGCCTGGCGGGATCGATGCTCGGAGCACGATCGCACCCGCCTGATACACGTTCGACGGCTTGGATCGTCCGGATCGTCCGGATCGTCCGACCACGGGGAAGGGGGGAGCCCCCCGCCAGCGCCTCAGGCGTCCGGACCGTCCGATGCCGTCCGCCCCGTGTCAGATGTTGGCCGGAACAGTCGCGTCGGTGCAGACACGGGCACGCTGCCGGACGCGCCGGACGACCCGGACGATCAAACTCCAAGTTCGGCCACGGCACCGGGATTGGGGGGCTCTGCGCCGGACGCGCCGGACGATGACGAGCCGAGAGCGGACGGTCCGAGACGTCCCCCTTTCGGTTGGCCGGACGACTTCGAGAACATCGACGACCTGGACGACTGAAAACAGTGCTCGGTACGACCCTTGACGTACAGACCGTGCCCGCCCTCCTTGTGGCGGGCCACGGCGAACGAGGCGGCCCGGAAAGGTGATGACGCGATGGCGAGTGTGTGGAAGCGAAGCTGCGACAAGAACCGGCGGGGAGCGCCCTGGTACTGCTCGTATTTCGACGCCCAGCGCGGCAGGTGGATGACGGTGAAGGGCTACTCCGACAAGGCGGCGTCGGAGGAGAAGGCGATCAAGCTGGAACGGGATTCGGCCCGTCGTGCCGAGGGCATCATCGACCCTGTGGAGGAAGAATGCCGCAAGCCGATCGCCGAGCACGTCGCCGATTACCTCGACAAGCTCCGAGGCGAGATGTGCGTCGAGCGGCATGTACTCCAGCAGGACCGGCGTCTCAACCACCTCTTCAAGGCGATGGGCGTCGAGCGGATCATGGACCTCACCGCC
>JAJVHS010000018.1 GCA_022072615.1 Phycisphaerales bacterium | reverse complement strand
GGCTCGACCGCGACGCCAAGCGGATGTGGAACAAGGTGGTCGAGCACATCGTCGCGTGCGAGCTTGCCGCCAACATCGACGCCCCCGTGGTGGCGAGGTACTGCGAGGCGTGGTCGAACTGGAAGCGGGCCGAGGAGTTCCTGCACGCCCACGGCGAGACGTACACCGTCAGGTCGCTGATCTCCGGCCAGCCCATGGTGGTTCAGTGGCCGCAGGCGGCCCACGCGCTGCGGCTCGCCACCGAGCTGTCCCGCCTGGAGCGGGTGCTGGGCATCGGCCCGTTCATGCGCCGCAGGGTGAAAGTGAACGCCAGGCCCGGCACGCCGCACGCTCACCCCACCGCGTTCGAGCGGGCGTACTGCTTGGGCGGGCCCGAGGCCACAAGGAAGCGCCTCGAGCGGCAGGCCCGGGGTGAGTGGTTGAAGCAGACGAAACTCGGCGAGGCGGCGACGGCATTGAGGGAGGGCTCTTCTGTCAAAGTGCGCAACGATCAGAACGTAACCCCGATTGGTCGATCGGCCCGAGGTCTGGCGCTGGTCGAGCGTGCGGTGGTGGATGGGCGTCGGTCGTGTGTGTCAATGTGCGCACATTCGGGAAGAGGATCTCCGCAGGAAGGTCCATCCCGCTGCTGAGGCTGAGCCCGGAGGGCGAAGCTTCAGCAGCGACGCGGCTCACGCGGCCGTGGTCGTCAGGTCCGTCGTCAGGTCAGTCGTCAGTGCCGGCTCGGTCAGCCGGGTCATGTCCAGGTACCGCCGCAGGCCCCACCGGGTGCCCGCCACGTGCCGCAGCCGAGCCGCGACCAGCATCAGGGCCGACTGCCCGTCCGGGAACGCGCCCACCACCCGTGTGCGTCTTCGCACCTCGCGGTTCAATCGCTCCAGCGGGTTGTTGGTCTTGATGCACCGCCAATGCTCGCGCGGGAAGCTCATGTAGCTCAGCGTCTCGTGCACGCCCTCGCGCACGATCCCCGCCGCCTTTGCCAGCCGCATCCCCTCGAGCTTCTCGACCACGGCCGCCGCCTTCTGCTCGGCGCTTGTCCGGTCCTCCTGGGCGTGGATCGCCTTGAGCATGGCGGCGACTTCCCGCACCTTCCCCTGCGGGACAGCGGTCATCACGTTCCTATACCAATGCACGACGCACCGCTGCCACGCCGCCTCCGGGTAGAACTCCGCCAGCGCCTCGACCAGACCCAGGCACTTGTCCGTGATGAACACACGCACGCCCTTCATGCCCCGCTCCTTGAGGTGCCGCAGGAAGATCCGCCAGCTCTGGGCGTCCTCCCTGGTCCCCTCCGTCACGCCCAGCACCTCCCGGAAGCCCTCCTGGTCCACCCCGATGGCGATCAGGACCGCCACGTCCTTGACCTCGCCGCCCCACGAACGCTTGAGCCAGATCCCGTCCAGGTACACATACGCATGCGTCCCTTCCAGCCGGCGGTTCCGCCACCCCTCGATCTGCCCGTACACCTTCTGCGCCATCCCGCTCACGGCCGAGGCGCTCACCCGCGTGCCCCACAGGGCCTCGGTGATGTCCTCGACCCGGCGCATGCTCACCCCGGCCAGGTACATCTCGAACAGGGCTTCTTCCACCGACGATTCCCGACGCTTGTACCGCTCGATGATCGCCGTCTCCAAGGGCAGCTTCCGCAGCCGCGGCACCGTCAGTTCCACCTCCCCCGCCTTGGTCTGCAGCTTCCGCCGGTAGCTCCCCGCCCGCGTGTCCTGGCGGTCCGGGCTCCGCTCGTACTTTCCGGCGCCCGCCACACGGTCGGCCTCCTCATCCAGCAGCTGGTTCAGGGTCTGCTCCACCGTGCTCCGCACCACCTCGTCCAGGTGGCTCCTCACCTGCTCCGTGTCCACCACGATCGCGTCCTTGAGCACTTCTGTCGTCGATGGGCTTGTCGTTCTCGCGCCGTCGATACGCTCTCCATATGGGCTCTCCCGTTCAGAAAGGGGTCGTCGCAACACTACCTTCCTGACGGAGGGTCCTGCTGTCAAAGTGCGCAAGAGTCAAGGTGTTACCCGTTAGCCAGCGCCACGCGGGTCCTTGGAGCACGGGCTCAGCGACAAAGTTCACGGCGTTGGGTGGTACCGACACCACCCGTCCCGAGCTGCTTATATCGCTACTGTAAGATACAAAACGGCATTCGCAATGGCAAGCGCTGCAACCAGCGCCGACACTGGCAGCCTGGGCCGCAATGGCCGTTGACTGCAGCGCGTGCTTAAGCACAGTAGTGCCATAACACACGTACAGTAGCATATGACAAGAACCCGAATTACCTCTCTTAGCTCGGTAACAGCTAATGCCGGTGCCAGCCGATCAACGCGAAGATTGAGGCACTTAAGGATCGGTAACGAAAGACACATGACGCACACGACAATACATGCATCACAGATATCGGGCTTACGAGCTGCGTCACGATCCAGATCACTCTTTGAGCGGGGCGTTGTCATATTCTATTTTTGGTACGGGTAAGATTCCTTCTCTTCATCCAAAATCAGATCTTCAATGTCCTGAGCGGTCATGGGTGATTGGTTCTTGCTCAGACAACAATTACCCAGCTGGATCTGCGCTTTGAGTGCTTCGAGTATGTCAATCGACGCATTGTATGCATCACGCTCTTGTCGATTTGTGCTTGCAAAACGATGCCACATCGCCGAGTCCATAGCATGTCGAACCTCATGGAGATAGATCGTCGCAAGGCGCAACCGCTGCGAAAATCGGTGCGGAGAGCCTTTCTCTTCTTCGATCGCCTTCAAGAACAGATCGAAGTCAAGCCACATTTCTACCTGGGGTAGTGTCTTAAGTGTATAACCCTCTGCTCCTTGGTTCGCGGACACATTGCCAACGTTGAGGTCGCCTTCGAATATGAACGACCAAGCCCGCAACAAGTGATCCATCAACTCTGGATTGGATTTTGCCAAGCACTGGACGATTGCTTTCATAAGGGCATTAAGCACCCGCTTTTCGCGAGGACTGATCGGATGCGCTTGGAGCCTCTCGGTCGTCTCAGCTTCCGTGAGCTTTGCGTCGGCATAGTAGTAAATACCCAGCCCAATCACAACCGGTATCCCTCCGATCTTTACCCACGGTGGTAACAAGCCCGTCGGGTCAGACATCATCAGTGGGTTAGCATGGACCGCCTCATACAGCGACATAGACTCTCCGCCATAAACAAGGGGATCGCGCTCACACCACCGTCCGAGCTCGGGAAGGTAAGCTCGGAACCTCACCGAGTAGACACGATGCTCAGGATTGAACACATACCCGCAATAGCCGAAGACGTTGTCCGGCCCGCCAGCATCCGAAATCATCCCCGAGCCTGAGCCACCGAGCGGTGTGCGCAGCGGCAGCCCCGCCCACGCGGCGAGGTCGTCGTCGTCGATCGCTCCGCTGCGATCGATGTCGGCTTCGACCTTGTACTCGGCGTGCCCGATGGGGACCGCCATGAGGCCGGCGGCGTCCATCGCATCTTCGATCACGTCGCCGTCGGCGGAGGTCACGGAGCCGTCGTTGTTGACGTCGCCCGGCCACCGGTGGGTCACCACGCCGTAGGCGCTGTAGCTCACCCGCTCGATTTCAGTTGCCCACCTGCCCATCATCGCCACCGTGCTGAACTGGGTGTCGGTCACGTGCCAGTAGGCGTGCTCGGTCGTCGAGTCGCCGGTTGGTTCACCGTCATCCGCCTCGTCAGAGTAGGACCCGTCGTGGTCGGTATCGATCCGACGGAGCACGGGGTCGTCAATGTAGCGAAGTCCCCAAACTTGTTGGGTGACGCGGTCGGCAGCAAATCCCGAAGGCGGCCCGCCGGTCGTGTTGGTGTAGTCGTCCACCAATTCGGTTAGCATCTGCCAGCCTGCCGAGTAATACATGATCCGCCGCTGGTCAAGCCCCAGGGCGCCCTGCGTGTCCGCATCCTTGACGGTGCGCCAGTGCAGGCCGTTATACTGGTAGACGCCCACCGTTCGGGTCACCGTAGAGGGGGAAAGGCCGGAATCCTGCTCGATCTTGACCAAGCGGTTCCATGCGTCGTGAACGTACCGGTACTCCTGGACCGTCCCGGTGAATACCGGCTTGGCGCTGGTCAGGTTCCCGGCGGCGTCGTAGGTGAGCGGCTTGGCGCTGCCGCCGTCGGGCGTGCGTGACGTCAACTCGTTAGCCATATTGTGGGCGCGGGTCTCCGGTTCGCCCGAATCCGCGAAGTCGCCATCGCCCGTGTCGTTGATGACCGATGCCCAGTTACCGAGCATGTCGAGCGACCACTTCTGGCTACCCGGGGCGAACGTGAAGCTCGATCCGCTGTAGTGCCCGCGGTTGAGCTGGCGCAGCTGATCGAGCGCGTTATAGAGCGCCGTGTGATCCCGGTCATCCCAGGACGCGCCGGGCCGGGCATCGACCTTGGTGAGCTTGTTCGAGGCCCAGTCGTAGGTGCTGGTTTCCTCCACGATCGGGGGCTGGGTCGGGTAACTCGAGCCGCTGTCGTCGTGCGTGCCGTAATCCACCCAGGCGTGCCGCTGGACGCGGCCGAATCGATCCCACCCCGGGTACAGCCCGTCGGTCTGCTCGGTGTAACCCATCGTCTCGCGTTTGCCGTCGTGGGAGTACGTGCGGTCGAGCTGGATCAGCGGCACGCCGTAGTTCACGAGCGTCACCATGTCGAGCCCGAGGCGCTCGTAATTCACCACGTCGTCGTTCTGCCACATCGGCAACGTCATGGCGCGGACCCGACTGATCCGATCGTCGACGTCACCGCTTGTTCCGTAGGAATATGTAAGCAGCGACTCGTTCGCGGGGGAGACGTTGTCAGGATAAGCCAAGGATTCCAGACGACTGCGGTTGTTGGACGATGACGGAGAGTCCGCGTAGTTGTACTGGACCACCTTGGTGTCATTGATTGGCGCCGCGTCGTCACCGCCCCCAGAGGTTTCGACGACTCCGTTGTGGTCCTGGTAGACCTTGGCGACCTGCCACAGGGGCGTGTAGCGGAAGCGCACGGCGTTCACGACTGTGGTTGCCGAGGTGTCAGACGTGGACTCGACCTTGTCAAGCCGTCCCGTCGTGTCATACGCGACCTTGATGGCGCGCACAGCCCCGTCGATGCCCGAGCCCAGGTCACTGGCCACGTCCCGGGTCACGCGACCGACTACGTCCCGGGTGTAAGTGTGCACCGTCCCGTTCTGATCTTCCGACCAATTAAGCTCGCCGAGGCGGTTGTAACGGTACGCAACCGTGTAGCTCGCTCCGGAACCCGCCTCACCCGTCGATTCATCCGGGTATTGCACGCTTCCGAGCAGCGAATTGGAGTTGATGAAGTTGTCGGTGGATCCGGTGCCGGTGATCGTCACCCCGTAGTTGTACTGGGTGACTTGCACTTGTTCGGGGTCGCTGGCATGCGGCAGGTGGGCCACTTGCTTGACCGTGGCACCAGCAGCGTCCAGGACGAAACTCGTAACGCGGTTGCGATCGGGATAGCTCGTGCTCAGCCCCGCTGTGACTTTCCAGCGGCCCTCGCCGGAGCCCGATCCCCACGCGATTGTCAGCCCGCTCGTGGGGATGTAGTTCTCGACAGTCGCATAGGCACGGTCCAGGTCGTCGAAGTACGTGCGCATCCAGCGCTTCTTGCGCCGGTGATCGACCGATGCCGTCTCGTCCAGGTACGAGTCAAAGGTCATGTAGGGCCGGCCCTCGGCGTCAAAGGTTGTCCCGGTGATGATCTTGTCCGAGTCGGTGCCGTCCTCGTCCTCGTTGATGTCCGGCGCCGATGACGGCGGCCATGTGCTCGCCGGGCTGGTCGCGCCGACCGAGAACGTGTTGTCGGTCCTGGCGGTTCCGAAATTCACGGTTCGTGCCAGCCTGTCCGCGGCGTCGTACCAGTGCCCGACATACGTCGGAACACCCTTATTGGCATCGGAGAGTCCCGAATCGTCGAGCGGGCCGGTGGCCGTCGCGGTCGGCTGCCGCCGCAGCGTCGTCATGAAATCCACCAACCCGGCGGCGTTGTAGCGCAGGTTCTGCTGCTCGATCACCCGGTCGCCGGTCGCCGAGCGCGGATCGCTCCCGCTGCCGTCCGTCGCGTACGACGTGGTCGTGCGGCCGTGTGCATCAAACACCGCCTTGGTCATCGGCGAATTGGGCGCCCGGAGAGCGACCGTTCGTGCCTCCGGGTCGAACCAGTAATCGGTGGCAAGGAAGCCGTCGCCCAGGTCTCCCGGGTCGATGGCCACTTCCTGGCGGTACACCAATCCGCGCTGGCTGTACGACATCCTCGTGTACATCCGTCGGTCGGAGCTCGAGATGCTCGAAGGCACGGTGCCGAAGAGGCCTCGCTCGGTCGGGCGATCCAGGTTGTCATACTCGGTGAAGTCATAGGGCCCTGCTTCGGGCTCGCTGGCGTAGCGCCGGTTCCGCCAGTCGTACTTGTGGATGGTGTCGCGCGCCGAGGAGGCCGACTCGTGCAGACGCACCAGCGTCAGGTTGCCGTCACCATCGCCCTGGGCCGGGCCGCTGTCATGATCGTAGAAGCTCTCGCTGACCGTCACCGTGTTGGTGGTTTCGGTTCCAACTTTGACGGTGGTCAAGCGGTCGAGGACGTCGTATAGGTACTGGGTGATCTCACGCTTTTCGGTGGCGGCAGCCCACGGCACTTCGCGCGGACTGGAGCGCACTTCGAGCAGACCCAGCTGGTTGTAGGTGAAATCCGTCTCAAAGAACTTGTCGTTGGCGACGTCGTGCCAGGAGATCGCCTTCGAAACAAGCCCGCCCAGGCTAAGCGTGTTCTGCTTGCGTGCGACTTCCGTGCCGAGCGTGTAGTCGCCCGGATAGGGGTAGGAAGGGGCGTAGGAACTGCCGCCGACCAGGTACTCGCTCGTCCGGATGACCTTCCCCGACGTCGTCAACCAGCGCGCGGAGATGGTGTCGGAGTACAGGCTGTCCACGGCGATATCGTTCGGGAGCGTCAGCTCCGTCAGGTAATAGACGGACTCGTGACCCTCGAGATCCGAGACCGACAGGACTCGGTCATAGAAAACGTCGTTGCCGCCTGCGTCCGTTGACCGCGTCAATCGCGCCGCGCTGTCGAACTCGTACCGGCTCGTCAGCTCGCCGCCGGTGCCCTGGGTCCATCCGGTCACGCTGCCGAGCGACGGGTAATCGGACCCGTCGAGGGCGTCACCGCTCACTCCATCTGGTGCGGTCGGAGAAGCATTGCGAACGACCTTGGTGACGCGTCCGTTGTACGGATGGAATCCACGGAATGTCAGCGTGCCGGCCGCGTCTCGTGACCAGAGATTGCGACCGGCCGTGTCAAACAGCTCATAGGAATCGTGGGTCGTGGCTCCCGAGCCGTTCTCGGTACCGGAGAGTTCGGCCTCCTCGCTCGACTTGACCCACGCGATCGCGTGACCGCTGTTGTGGAATCCGTAGTCCCAAGTGACGGTCTCGGTATCGTTGGCGGCGGTAGATCCCGCGACGCGGTACCGCTTCCAGGTTGCCGGCAAATAGCTCCGCACATCGGTGCGGTAGTCGATTTCGTCAACGAGCGTGAAGTCCGTGAACGTGCTCTTGTTGCCGTTGCCGACGCGGATTTCCGTGACCAGGTGATTCGCGTCGTACTCGTACGCCCAGACCAGGCCGGCGCTGCTCGACACGGTGATGGACGGAGCGCCCGTCGACGTGCCCGCGGAATAGGAACTCACCGCCGACGGATAGGCCATCTTGGTAATTCGCCCGCTCGAATCGCGGTCGAGCCACATGACCCACCTGCGACCGCTCGTGGTATTGCCCTCGAAGACCGCCGCCGATTGAACGAACGGGATCGATGAACTGGTCAGCTCGGCAAAGTCGTAGTATGTCTGCCGGTAGGCGGTGCTCGGGTAGCCCGAGCCGTCGTGGAGGAATTGAGCGACGCGCGTGGTGGCATCGACGCTGCTCGACGTGTAGCTCCAGTAGTCGTACGTCAGCTTAAGCCCCTGCGCAGCGCTGCCGCAGCCGCACCCCGCCTGGACATACTGCGTGGTCACGCGATTGCTCGTCGCGTCGTAGCCGAGAATCTTGGCGGCCATGTCGAGCGGCGTCTTGCCGTCGACTCCAGTCGTTTCATCGTCATCGAGAGTCAAGAGATAACCCGCAGTCAATGGCACCGCCAGTTCCGGATCCACTGCACTTGCACTCGGATCGTGGGGCGGGTAGAGCAAGCTCGAGCCTGCGGTCGCCAACCGTTGTGCGAGCCAGCCGATCTGTTCCGAGTGAATGACCAGCTTCAGCTGGTGGTCCTTGCCGCTTGTGCCGTACGGAGTTCCGACCTGCGTGCCGCTGACCTGCTGGTCGTAGTAGCGGTACTGCGTGAAACGAAGCCAGAACGGCCGCCCGTCCACGGTGTACGCACGGCAGGTCGACGGACCTTCGACACGGGAACCGTGCACGACTTGAACGAGATTATCTTGGTCATCGCCGCTGAGATCGGGCGAGCCGTTGACTTCCGCCGCGTACACGTAGTCGACGTAGTCCGTCTCGTCGAAGCTCGCAATCGTGCTCCCGGAAGAGATTCGGTGGTAGGCGCGGATGAGATTCACGCGGCCATGGCGCGGATCGCCGCCGTCATTCATGTTGTGCCACTGCACATGCAGAAACGCCTCGGCATCAGCGAGCGTGGTCCCGTTGATATAGACCGCGTACGGCCGGGGGTAGTCGTTGGTGCCGCCGGTGAAGTAGTCGTACTCCCAGGTGGTCGCGTTGCCGTGCGCGTCCCGCCGCTGGGCGATCATGCCAATCAACTTCGAGTCTACGCCAGAGCCAGCGCGATAGAAATCGACCTCCCATTGTCCCGGCTCGGTCAGCCGCCACACGTTGTACGTGGTGCTGCCGATCGTGAGCGTGGTCTGGGTGAAGCGCTGGCGCGACGCCGTCACCGGCTTCCAAACCGATCCGTCCTTGGTAAAGATCGTGCGGTACGAAGCGTTCGCGCCGTACAGCGACACCTGGTCGTCGCCGCCGACGGTCTCGATCTGGATGAAGTCAAAGAGCGACAACCGCCAGTTGGCCCCGACGTACCCCCACCGATTCCATCCTGTGTTGCTCGTGTACTCGCGACTGACCACAAACGCACCGCCGGTCACGGGAATGGACAGGTCGACCTCATTCTCGACCTTGTTCCCCCCGATCAGGTCTACCGGCATTGCGTAGACCCAACCGTCACGCGGCGGAAGATCCTTGAGATCGTTGGGCAGCCCGCCCTCGGGCTCGCCCGGTTCTGGCTTATCGGTGTTCACCGGCGGGTTCTTCTTTTCTCCGTCGCCACCGTTGCCGGCCCCACCGCCTGGGCCACCGCCGCCGCCCCCGCCGCATCCACCGCCGCTGCCGGGGCCATTGCCATCCGGCCCGATGTCCGAGGGCGCACTGCCGCCATTGTTCGGACCAGCTCCGTCAGCCCCGCCGCCACTGGGACGGCACTCGTTGAGCCGCTCGGTAACCTCAGGCGGGATTGGAAGATTATTTAGGCATTTGGAAATCGCGGCTTCGACGTCTGCGGGCGAGATCTCCGGGCAGACTTTCATCGCCTGGCAGCCGCGTTCGATCAAATCGTTCAACAGAACATCAAACGTGTAGTCCGGCGAACAGCAGGACATCGTGTCGCAGAGAATCTCTGGTAGGTTCGACAGAACGCAGGAGCAATTGACGACGGCCTCCCCGCCTTGATCCTGCGTGCAATTAAAGTGCTCATTCTTGATGCAAAACGCCGGTACCTCGTTACAGGGCGCGTTTTGGTAATAACACTCAGTGCCATCCTCGCAGGTAACAACCCAATAGCCGCAACAGAGTCGCGGCTCACCTTCAGGCGGAGATGTGCAACACTCGGCGAGATCGGGCGGGTTGAGTGGCGGTGGGTCGAGCCGAACCGTCGCGAGAGACCTTGGCGACAGCGAGACGAGCACGAGCACGCCTGCTGCTGTCATCCGCGCGGACCGGATCATTCGTGACCGGGCGTCTTGCAGTCTTCCGGATCTCGGCGCCAAACCTCCAGGTCCTTCGGAGCGGGCGGGCGTTGCGCTCGTATGAGCGTGCGAGAAAGGCCCATTCGCGCCCATTCCAGCAAGACGACCGGCGAACGCTCTCGTGAACATCATGCGACCGCCCCCCATTACATGGCGACAACCCAGCCGTTTCGAACAGACTCGTCGAGAACAGGTTGTGCGGCGAACTACCCCGCCGACGAGGTCACAGCATGCCGTGCCCTGGACTCGCTGTCAAGCGAGGCGTTCGCAACCGTGACGTGGAATTGACAGTTCGCAAGATGTTGGGTTGTGCGCAATGTGACCAAGCATTTGTTTGCTTTCTATTCAGACCGTCAGGCGACATGCTTGCTGTCGCGCCCCCGCGGTGGTAACTTGTCTAGGTCCCGTGATTTCTATCGTGCTCTGAGGAGTCGTGCATGATCTTTGCTATGATGTTGTCCGCGGCGCTCATGAGTGGGAATTTCCCGCGTTCCGAGACGAACCTCGCGCGGCCACTCGCGGAGTTAGGAGTGACTTCTAGCACGTGCGCGGCGGCGGGCCTGACTCTCGGCGATGTCAACGCCCTGTTCGTTCGAGTCGAATCCTCGGGGGCGGCCGGCTTGAAAATCACCTCCGCGGCCCTCGACGCCGCTCTCGCCCGGCTCGCTCGTGCCGAAACCGACCTGCTCACGAGCCCCGGCGATGATGCCGTGCTCGCGGAACTCGAATCGGCACGGGCTGAATTCGTCCAGGCGAACTCGGCCCTGCAGGAGGCGAGGGACTCGGTGTGGAGCGCTGCGGTGCAGGGACTGTCGTCTGCGCAGCGATCCGGCCTTGCCAACGCAAGGGCATCCCGGACGTTTCGCCTGTGCGCCCATTACCGAGTGGCCGATCTCAACTCGAAGCAGCGCGGACTGCTCTCCACAGTCGGCGGTTGTGACCACATCGCGGCGCAGCTCCCAGCGAAGGTGGTCGAACTGGCGGCGGAAGTGGAGGGCCGCGCGGACGTCATCACGGCGAAGCAGAAACTTGCCGCGAACCTCGAGGATGTGCGGCAAGCCTTCGCGAACTACGCCGGTGGACAGTGAACGCCCCGCGTATGCACATCGCAAGCTTCACGATCCGCACGATCGCCGCACTCGCCGCAATCTTGTCGCCGATAAGTCGCCTCGCTCCGGCGGGCGTTCAACCGGTCAAAGCATCGGTTTCGCTCCCCGACTCGCTCAAGCTGGCGCGACTGGTGGACCTGACTTCCGAGATCACCGGCCAGGCCTTCAGCTACAACCAGCAGGACCTGGGTAACGTGACGGTGACCCTGCGGGTGCCGGGCGGGCTGACCCCCGGCAACCTGCCGGTGCTGCTCGACCACGTCCTGGCGTCGCGCGGGTTCACCA
>JAJVHS010000067.1 GCA_022072615.1 Phycisphaerales bacterium | reverse complement strand
TCGGCGAACCGCCCGCAACCAAGGGCTACACCCCCAGCGTCTTTGCGCAGATGGCGCTGCTGCTCGAACGAGCCGGCGCCGTCGAGGTGCAAGCGCCCGCACCGGCCGATCCCGCGAGCCCCGGCGCGACGCCCGCCCCGCCCTCCGGCGGCGGGTCGATCACCGGCCTGTACACGATTCTCGTGGAAGGCGACGACATGACCGAGCCCGTCGCCGACGCCGCACGCGGCATCCTCGACGGTCACCTCGTCCTCTCGCGCTCGCTCGCCCAGAAGGCGCACTTCCCCGCCATCGACGTCCTCGACTCGGTCAGCCGTGTCGCGGATGAAGTGTGCGAGGCAAGGCACCTGGACGCTCGCCGCCAGGCGGTTCGGCTGCTGGCCCTGTACAAGGAAGTCGAGGACCTGGTGCAGATCGTGGCGTACGCCCGCGGGGCCCGGCCCGAGACCGACATCGCGATCGATCTCCACGACGACCTCATCCGCCTGCTCCGCCAGTCCAGGACCGACTGCACGCCCTTCGCGCAGGGACTGGGCGAACTGGTCAAGATCTCGCAGCGCTCGGCGGAACTGCTCGCCAGGTCGCAGAAGAACCAGCGGCCGGCGGCGCCCCGGCGGACGGAGAAGTAACCGGTGGCTCGCTTTGTCTTCAAACTCCAGGCCGTGCTGGACCAGCGGATCGCCCGCGAGCAGCAGAAGCAGCTCGCCGTCGCCCAGCTCGAACGCGAACGCCTCGAAGCCGAGAAGGACATCACCGACCAGCAGCGATCCATCGAACGCGAGCGCGACGAGCTGCGCGACCTGCTCGGTCGCGAACGAACCGCCGGCGACTCCTCGTTCCAGCCCGTGGACCTCTCCGGCGTTCGCATGCAGGCCGCCGCCGCCGTCCGCCTGACCGCCCGGGCGCAGCAGGCGGTGCTCCGGCTCGCGGGCATCCATCGCCGCCTCGACGCCGCGCGCCTCGAACTGCTCCACGCCGCCACCCAGCGCAAGGCCGTCGAGCTCCTCCGCGAGAAGCAGCACGCCGAGTTTCTCGCGGCCGAGCGCAAGCGGGACGCGGCGGCCGTGGACGAGCTGGCGACCCTCAAGGGCAACCGGCCCCACCCGCCCCATGAATCGGAGGCCGCATGAAGACGCTGCTGACCGCGATCGCCGTGATCGCCATCGCCAACCTGCTCGCCCTGCTCGGCTTCGCGGGCTGGCTCTTCGGCACCGGCCGCATCGATTCGGCCAGGCTCGAGAAGGTGCGCGAGATGTTCGCCGAGACCACCAGCGCGCAGCAGGCTCGCGAGGCCGCCGAGGCCGCGAAGGCCGACGCCGATCTCAAGGCGGCCGAGCAGGCCAGGAAGGATGCCCGCCCGCCCATGACCGCGACCGAACAGCTCGCCGCGCGCGTCGAGGCCACCGAGATCGATCGCCAGCGCGCCGAGCGCCTCCGCCGCGAGATATCGGACCTCCAGAAGAGCCTCGCCGAACGCGACGCCGCCCTCGAGAAGAGCCGGGCCGACTTCATCCGTCAGCGCGACGAGTTCCTCCAGATGCGGGCCGAGATCGTCGCGACCG
Organism: Phycisphaerales bacterium; assembly: GCA_022072615.1. GTDB lineage: Bacteria > Planctomycetota > Phycisphaerae > Phycisphaerales > UBA1924 > JAEUJB01. The sequence continues at coordinate 10,638 of JAJVHS010000067.1, read as the reverse complement.
AGGCCTCCGACCAGTTCAAGAAGACCCTCACCGTCCTCGAAGGACTCAAGCCCGACCAGGCCAAGACCACGCTCAAGGAAATCATGACCGCCGACGCCGCCAAGGGCGTCGATCAGGTCGTCGCCTACCTGAACGCCATGGAAGAACGGCCGCGCACCAAGGTCATCGCCGAGTTCATCAAGGAAGACCCCAAGGTGGCCGCCGATTTGCTGGAAAGGCTCCGCACGCGCGGGACGCAGGTGTCCCCGCCGACGGAGTCGCTCGCCAGTGGTCAGGCCGCCGACATCAAATGACGCGATGATCGCACCGCCGCCCGGGCGGCCGGGCGGCAAACCGCCCGAGGCAACCGACATCCCCGCGACCGCGGCGGCCTTCGCGCACTTTCTTCCGCTCATCCAGCTCCCGCCGGTGACTCCTGCGCCGCCCGCGCAGCATTCGCCCGCTCGCGCCACGCCCCGATCGCAGCAACCAACCGACGTCGCCGCCCGGGCCGCGCTCGAACTCAAGTCCCGCGGGGAAGTCCGCTTGACCGTGCAGAGCGCCGCCAGCCGAGCCGTCGCCGCCGGCGAACGGGCCCCGCACGCACATCAACCCGCCGTTGTCAACGAGGCGCTCGACAAGGCATCCGGCCTGCTCGCCCACGACCCGGCGACGAGCCAGCCCCGGTTCCACTGGTCGAGCAACGCCCCCACGGATACCACTCCCAGGGAATCGGCCGCGTACCGGCAGGCTCCGGGAGCTGCGCCGTCAGAGCCACCTGCCCCGGCTCAACAGCCGGCTCGTCCGCACGCCGAGGCTGCCGGGAATGCAGCGCCCCAGGCCGGCGTCCCGATCCGAGCCGCTCAACTCCCCGTGTCCAACCCGACGGCGTCCGCCGCAGCGACAGCGCCCGCGTCGGCCAACGTCGCCGGCCCGGGCCCGTCGAATGCCGCCGTCCCGCCGAGCAGTGCGCCCCACGGCGGCGTCACCGGCTCATCCCGCCCCGACGCGCCGGCCCCCCGAGTGGCTCCCGGTTCACAGAACCCCGCCGCTCGCCCGCTGCCCCAGAGCCCCGAATCAAGTTCGGGCGTCCGCGGGCAGGCGATGCGCGGCGTCTTTGCCATGCTCCGCGGCACTCCATCGGGAACTTCGACGGCGTTGCTCACGCTCGCGCCCGACGCCCTGGGCCAGATGAGGATCAACCTCTCCATGGAGAACGGGAGGATCGCCGCAACCTTCTCCGTCACGACCGACGAAGCGCACGCCTCGCTCGCCGATTCCGTGCCGGAACTGCGCGAAGCGCTCGAATCACGCGGCCTCATCGTGGACGAGGTCCGCGTGATCCGCGCCCCTCGCGACGCCGGCGGAGAGCACAACGCCGCGAACCAGGATCACGATGGTCGGAACGGTTTGGCAGGAGATTCGCGGAGCGGGTCGCAGGGCGAGAGAGAGTCCGCCGACCGGGAGGGTCGGCGGGACGCGGCCGGGAGGGCCGCGGACCAGGAACCGGGCGCGGAGGCGCCCGCGGGTGGAACCCACGATGCAACGTCCGCGACGAGCCGGAGGCTCGGCGTCGACCTGACGGCCTAGATCGCCCGCGCCACGCGCGGCGGTCCCGGAGCACGCCATGCCCAGCGCGGTGGACGGTCTCGGTGCGCGGCAGGGAAACGCGGCAACGTCCGCGTTCGCCTCGCTTTCGAGCGACGACTTCTTCAACCTCATCCTCACCGAGCTCACCAAGCAGGACCCGCTCCAGCCCAACGACACCCAGGCGCTGCTCGACCAGCTCTCCACCGTCTACAACATCCAGTCCTCGATGGACCTGTCCACGAGCATGGAAACCCTGATCTCGCGCAACGAGTTCGCATCGGCGTCGAGCATGATCGGCCGCTACGTCACCGGACTCGACGAGACCTCGACCCGCGTCGAAGGCCTGGTCGCGGCCGCGACCCGCACCGACAAGGGCGCCGTGCTGGTGCTCGATGACGGATCCCGGGTTCCCATGGGCAGCGTTGACGGCGTGATCGAGGCGCCGCAGGGAGGCGAATCATGACCGGGTCCGCGGTTGATCTTCTCCGCACGCTCGGCGGAAGCGGGGGCGCGACCAAGGTCCGCCCCGACACCGCGCCGCCCGCCCCGTCGGCCGACCAGCTCGCCCGGTCGGGCACCTTCGCCGAACTGCTCGCGGCGGCGCGCAGCGGGGACATCGCGTCAAACGTCCCGATCACGGTGCTTCCCACGGCCGGCGTCGAGCTCTCGCCCGACCAGCTCCAGCGCTTATCCGTGGCGGCCGACATGGCGCAGGCCGCGGGTTCGACCCACGCGCTGGTGCAGATCGACGGCATGAACCTGCTCATGGATGTCGGCGCGCGATCGATCACCGGGTCCGTCAAGCTCGTCCCCGGCGAGGTCGTGACCGGCATCGATTCCATGATCCAGGTGCCCGCGGCCCCCGGCGTGCCCACGGTCGAAGCTCTCACCGCGCCGACATCAGCCCTCCGCCAGGGACCCCTCGCCGCCGTGCCCCCCGCGGTCGCCCGAGCCCTGGCCCGCGACGACAGCTGATCGCCTCATTCCCGGGCCCCGCATCGGGGCCGATCCCGTACGCAGGACTTCACGATGGCATCGACTACCGCCATGTTCACCGCGCTGACGGGCATGAACGCCAGCGCCCGCAGCCTTGACGTCGTCGGCAACAACATCGCCAACGTCAACACCACCGCCTTCAAGTCAAACCGCATCCTCTTCTCCACGCAGTTCAGCCGCACCCTCAGCCTCGGCACCGCGCCCAGTGAGAACTCCGGTGGCACCAACCCCGGCCAGATCGGCATGGGCGTGCAGATCGCGGGCACCCAGCGCAACTTCACCGGCGGCACCATCTCCGCCAGCGGCGACTCGCGCGACCTGGCCATCGAGGGCGACGGCTTCTTCATCGTCAACCAGGCCGGCGAGCAGCTCTACACCCGCGCCGGCGCCTTCCGCACCAATGCGCAGAACGACCTTGTCACCATCAGCGGTGAACGTCTGCAGGGCTGGGAAGTCGACGACCGCGGACAGGTGATCGAGGGCAACCTCGTCGACCTCAACATCCCCCTCGGCACGCTCACCATCGCCGAGGCCACCCAGAACGTCCGCTTCTCCGGAAATCTCAACGCCTCCGGCGACCTGCCCACCCGCGGCGCGTCGATCAACCTGCTCGGGACCGCCACCGCCGGCCTGACCGCGATTGCCGGCGCCAATCCGCCCCCCGGCGCGGGGAACCTGATCGAGTTCAACACCCGCCTGGTCGACGTCGAGGACCCCGCGCTCCCCGGCAGCGGCACCCCGCTCTTTGCCGCCGGCCAGACGCTCTCCTTCGCCTCGATCGAAAAGGGCGGCAAGACGCTCCCCCCGTCACTGCTCGCGATCGATGCCGCGACCACCATGCAGGACTTCGCCGACTTCCTCACCGACATCCTCGGCATCGATCCCGCCGCCGGGCCCAATCCCGATGGCGAAGTCCCCGGCATGTCCCTTGATCCCGCGACGGGCATCCTCGCGGTCACCGGCAACGTCGGCACCATGAACGACCTGACCATCGATTCGTCCGACATCCAGCTCCTCGACGCCGCCGGCGCCTTCGTCCGCTCCCCGTTCGTCACCGACAAGAACGCCGCCGCCGATGGAGAATCCGTCAGGACCACGTTCATCGCCTTCGACTCGCTCGGCACGCCGGTCTCGATCGATCTCACCATGGTCATCGACGGACGCTCGAACACCGGGACGACCTGGCGGTACTTTGTCGAATCCCCCGACGACACCGACCCCACCCGAGCCGTCGCCAGCGGCGTCCTGGACTTCAACACCCTCGGCCAGCTCACCACGACCGATCCCGTCGCGATCACCATCGACCGAGCCGGCACCGGCGCCGACACGCCGCTGGCGATCGACCTGAGCTTCACCGGGGGCGACGACACCGTGACCTCGCTGACGGACGACACCTCGGCGATCGCCGCGACCTTCGCCGACGGATCGCCGATCGGGACGCTCACCAGCTACGCCGTCGGCCAGGACGGGCTCATCGTCGGGTCCTTCACCAACGGCCTCACGCGGACCATCGGACAGCTCGTGCTCGCCAAGTTCCCCAACGCCGAAGGCCTGGTCGACGCCGGCGCCAACATGTTCCGGGTGGGCCCCAACAGCGGCACCCCGCTCATCGCTGAGCCCCAGGCCCTGGGGACCGGTCGAATCGTCAGCGGAGCCCTGGAACTCTCCAACGTGGACCTCAGCCAGGAATTCGTCAACATGATCCTCGCCTCGACCGGCTACTCCGCGTCGTCCCGGGTCATCCGCACGGTCGACGAGCTCATGCAGCAGCTCCTGGTCCTGGGCAGGTAACCGGTCGCGCCGCCGGCGCGCCGCGAACAGCGCCGAGTCGTCAAGTCCGCGGGCGGTCTTCCCGATAACGGGGATGGAACCAGGGAGACCGCAGATGGCCACTCAACACCTGAACCTGCTGCGCCGCGCGTGCACCGCCGGGCGACTCCTGGGCATCGCGGGGCTCCTGTGCGCCGCCGCCATCATGCTCAGCGTCTTCAACCAGCCCGCCGCGCTCAGCGGCTGGGCCGCCGGCGCCGTCTTCGGCGTCATCCTCCTGGCCTTCCTCGCCGACCGGCTGCTCACCTCCGTCCTGGACCGGGTGGACCGATTCGAGCACGCGCAGTTGGAATCCAGGGTCTCCGCCGACCAGCACCTCCGCGACGCGGCATGATCCCATCCCCGGGTGCCGGGGTTCTGACACATCCTTGACGGATACGCGGGCGCCGCAGGGCGCGATAACCGGCCCGGAATCCGCCGGGCGCAAGCCCGCACTCCGACCAACCGAATCTAGAGGGGTCGATCCGCACTGGGTCGACCCTGCCCGCTTCGAACCGGAGGTCACCGTGGCCGATAAGGATCACAAGGACGCCGCCGACGATTCAGCCGCGCCCGCCGCCCCCGCCAGGAAATCGCCGGTGATGATGGTCGCCATCGTCGCCGCCGTCATGGTGCTCGAAGCCGTCGCCATCTTCGCGGTCGTCTCCATGACCGGCGGCGGGGCCAAGCAAGCCGCTGCGCACGGGATCGAGCACGACGGCCACGACGACTCCAACGAGTTCGTCGAGCTCCCGCTCGTCAACGACCGCTTCCAGAACATGCAGACCGGCAAGACCTGGATCTGGAACGCCGAGATCGTCCTCCGCGTGAAGAAGAAGGACGAAACCGCCGTCACCGCCGCCGTCCACGCCAAGTCCGCCGAGATCCTCGAGGGCATCTCGATGATCTTCAGCCGCGCCCAGCTCAGCCAGCTCAAGGAGCCCGGTCGACAGACCATCAACCGGCAGATCACGGCGTTCATGAACAAGCTCGTCGGCCCCGGTGAGGACGAGCAGCCCCGTGTCGACCGCGTGCTCTTCCCCAAGTTCGTCGGGTTCGAGGCCGACTGACACCCGCCCGGCCCACGCGTCGCGCAGGTTCCGCGCGACAATCGCGGCCGGGCGCGGAAAAGTACGGATTGCTCACGGCCTTGTCCGATCGGAGACCACACGCGGCAGGAGGCCGCTGTTGACCGCGACAGGCAACGCGCAGGTCGTGCGCGACTCCAGGGTCGCAAGGAAGTCAGGATGACCACCAGACCGCCGATCTTTCCCTCGGCCGACCCACCGGCCTCAAGCGCCGGGGGCGGGTCCACCGACCCCATCAGCCAGTCCGAGGCCGACGCTCTCCAGGACGCCGCAAAGTCGCTCGCCGACCTCGCCGACGCCGTGAGCGCCACCGCCTCCGTGCCGCCGCCACCCTCCGCCAAGCCGACCATCATCTCCGGCGGGGATCGTCCCGTCTCCGGCGAGCCCACGAACTTCGAGCTGCCCTCGTTCGACGCCGCCGCCGCCCCCGCCGCGACCAAGGCGATCGACCTGCTCGCGGACGTCAACCTCAACGTCAAGATCGAGCTCGGCCGCACCCGCATGCTCGTGAGTGACGTCCTCAGGCTCGCCGAGGGCTCGGTTGTCGAACTCGACAAGCTCGCCGGCGACCCGGTCGACATCTACGTCAACGACCGGCCCATCGCCCGCGGAGAGGTGCTGGTCCTCAACGAGAACTTCTGCGTCCGCATCAACGAGATTCTCGCGCAGCAGCCCGAGGGGCAGACGCCCGCGGAATGAGTTCGCAACGGACGCGAGCACCGCGTCCCCGCCGGCGGAGCCCGGCGGCCAACACGCCAGGATGGCTGCATGAAGGTGTCGCTCTCATTCTCGATCGCCCCCGCCCTCGCCCTCCTGGTCACGACCGCCACGTCCACCCTCGCGGACGCCTCGGCCACGCCCCGCACATTCGGGCCCTCGTTCGAGCTCCCGGCAGCTCCCGCCGCATCACCCGCAGCTGAACTGCCCGATCCCTCGAACCAACAGGCCGTCGAACCGGAACAGCGCGAGCCGCAGCCGACGACGACCCCCGCGCCGAAACCCCAACCGGCTCTGACGTCGCAGCCCTCTCCCGCGCACCCGAGCGAAGCTCGACCTCTTGGTGCCCCGGCAGCGAGCACGCCGGCCTCTCCCGCCGAATCCCCCGCCTCGCGCGACAGCTCAGCCTCGGCGCTGGACAGCCTCGGCATCGGGCGGACCGCCGCCGCGCTCGCGGGCGTCGTCACCCTCGCGATCGTCCTCGCCGCCGCCGTCCGAGCCGCGGCCCGTCGAAAGGGCGGCGTCGCGCTGGGCCTGGGCCCGGCGGGCAGGGCGCCGTCGGGCGTTGTGCACGTGCTCGCGCGGTACCCCCTGCAGCGCGGCCAGCTTCTGGTGCTCCTCAAGGTCGGACCGCGCGTCCTGCTCGTCTGCCAGTCACGCCCGGGCCGACTGGGCGCGCCGGTCATGAACACCCTCGCCGAATTCAGCGACCCCGATGAAGTCGCCTCGCTCGTCCGCCTGACCGAATCCGGTGATCACACCGCCGTCTCCCGCTTCCGCAGCGTCCTCGACAAGGCCGGCGTGCACGCCGCGCTCCCGCCCGCCGAACCGGCGCGACCACCTGCCAGCCAGACCGATCTGTTCTCGCACGCCAACGCCGCCCAGGCCGCCGCGGGCCCCGCGGAAGACCGCGTCGAACTCTCGGCCGCGGCCCAGGCCCGAGCAAGGTCCGCCAGAACAAGAACGCCCCGCGGCTACACCGTCTCGCAGCCCGCCGGCGACACCAACCGCGTCCATCCGCAGGCCCACGACGCCGACCTCGACGGCGCCGAGCAGCTCCGCAAGCGGCTCGCTCGGCTGCGTTCGGGCATGCCCGGGGAGGCGTCCTGATGCTCGGCCGCCCGGCCCTGGCGTTGCTCGCCGCGACGCTCGCCGTCATCGGGTTCGCCCGCGGTGCGGGCGCGCAAACGTCGTACGGCCCTCCCGTCACCGGCGTCCCGCCCGCGATCGACGCTCCCGCCGTGCGCCAGCCGGTGCTCCCGCTGCCGGCCTCCCCGGAACTCATCGCGGGCAACATCAACCCGCTCGCGATCCTCGACTCCGCCGCGTCTGTCCTGCCCGGGACCGGCGAGCCCCAGCTCCCGGCGTCCTCCGGCGCTCCATCATCCGGGCGGACCGGCGGGCTTTCCGCCGCGCTCAACATCCTGATCGTTCTGACCGTGGTCTCGCTCGCGCCCTCGCTGATGCTCATGACCACGTGCTTCATGCGCATCATGATCGTGCTGGGCATGCTCAAGCAGGCGATGGGCACCCAGTCCATCCCCCCGCCCCAGGTCACCGTCGCCCTGGCGCTCTTCATGACCTTCCTGGTCATGTCGCCCACCATCGACCGCATCAACACCGAGGCGCTCGCGCCCTATCGAGCCGGTGAGATCACCACCTACGACCAGCTCTGGGAAAAGGCCCGCCAGCCCGTCCGCGACTTCATGTTCGACCAGATCGAGGCCACCGGCAACTGGTCGAGCCTCTACATGGTCCTCAACTACCGCGGCGTCGACACCAGCCGGCCCGAGCGGCTCACCCGGGCCGACGTCGACATGGTCTCGCTCATCCCCGCCTACATGCTCAGCGAGCTCAAGACCGCCTTCCTGATGGGCTTCCGCATCTACCTGCCCTTCCTGGTCATCGACATGGTCATCAGCAGCCTGCTGATCTCGATGAGCATGATGATGCTGCCGCCGGTGCTCGTCAGCCTCCCTTTCAAGATCCTGCTCTTCGTGCTCGTCGACGGCTGGCAGCTCGTGGTCGGCAGCCTCATGACAAGCTTCGTTCAGCCCGCGTCGCACCTGGCCGCCAGCCCGGCAGCCCAGACCGCACTCCACACCGCCGCCTCGTTCCTCGGCCTGCCCATCTCCACCTAGCCCGCCCCCTTTGTGCCCCGTGCCTCCGTGCCTTTGTGCCTCTGCCTTTCCCGATGCCTGATGCCTGATGCCCGGTGCCTTTCCTTATGCCCTACGACCAGGCCACCGTCGAACTCGTCCGCCAGGCGCTGATCATCACGCTCAAGATCGCCGCGCCCATGCTCGCCGCGGGCATCATCGTCGGCCTGGTGATCAGCATCCTGCAGTCGGTCACCTCGATCCAGGACCAGACGCTCGCCACCGTCCCCAAGATCGTCGTCATGGTCGTCGTCGCCGTGGTGCTCGCGGCGTGGATCGCCCAGCGCCTCATCGAGTACGCCGCCACGCTCTTCAACCTCGGCGGGCCGATCCCGCCGCTCCGCTGAGAACGCCCGTCGATGCCCGCCGGAATCGACCATCTCCTCCCGCACATCCTCGCTTTTGCGCTCGTGGTCGCGCGCCTCTCGGGCCTGTTCATCTTCGGTCCCCTGGTCAGCAGCATCGTCATCCCGATGCGCCTCAAGGCGATCCTCATCCTCGCCATGTCGGCGGCGATCTACCCCGTTGCCCCCGCCGCCCCCGAGTCCATCGACCTCTCCATCCTCGCCCCCGCCATGGTGATCGAAGTCGGGATCGGCCTGGTCATCGGCATCCTCGCCGCGATCCCCCTGCTCGCCCTCGAGATGTCGGGGGTGCTCATCGGCCAGCAGATGGGCTTCGGCCTCGCCAAGGTCTTCAACCCCGAAGTCGACTTCGACACCGACCTCATCGGCCAGCTCCTGTTCTACATCGCGGCGGGCGCGTTCCTCGCCCTCGGCGGCATCGAGACGATGTTCGGCTGCGTCGTCGAGACCTTCCACCGCGTGCCCCTCGGCGGGTTCGATGCGGCGCGCACGCCGCTCGAGCCGCTCGTCGGGCTCGTCGCCTCGGGGTTCGAGCTCGCCTGGCGCGTCGCGGCCCCCGTCACCGCCACCATCCTGCTGATGGTGGTCGCGCTGGGCGTGATCGGCAAGACCATGCCGCAGATCAACATCATGACCGTCGGCTTCACCATGAAGATCCTCGCCGGGCTCGCCATGCTCGCCGCGTCGGTCTACGCCGCCCAGGGCGCCGTCTGGGACTACGTCGCCGTCTCGCTGCGATCAGTCATGCACTGGGCCGCCGGGCCCTGAGCACGCCCTGACCGCCGCGTTCCGTTTCGTGTCTCGTTCCCGCCTTGTCCGTCCGCCCCCGCCTTCTGCTTTCTGCATTCTGCATGCTGTTTTCTGCCTTCTGTCCTCCGTCTTCTGTCTTCTGTTTTCTCTTGTCTCTTTTCCGTCTCGTGCTGTCCGCTGTCTGCTCTCTGCTGTCTGCTTTCCCTGATGCCCGATGCCTGACGCCTTTTCTTGATGCCTCGATGCCTTGATGCCTTGATGCCTTGATCCCTTCCTCATGGCCGACGACCTAGGCGAACGTACCGAGCAGCCCACGTCCAAACGTCTCGAAGAGACGCGCGGACGCGGCCAGGTCGCCAAGAGCACCGACCTCTCCGCCGCCCTTGAACTCATCGGCGCCACCATCCTCCTCGCCGTCTTCGGAGCACTCCTCGTCGAAACCCTCGGCGGCATCATGCGCCAGGTCTTCGAGCACGGCTGGCGACCGGGCGGCCCGGACCTCCTTTCCATCCCCGATTTCCTCGGCTCCGTCACCATCCGAGCCGCCCAGGCCGCCCTCCCCTTTCTCGGCGCCATGGTCCTCATCGCCTGGCTCACCCAGGTCAGCCAGACCGGCCTGCTCCTCACCACCTACCCCCTCCAGCCAAAGCTCGAGCGGCTCGATCCCATCAAGGGCGTCGGCCGCCTCTTTGCCCGCCGAAACCTCGTCAAGACGCTCACCAATTCCGTCAAGCTCGTCGTGGTCGCCGCCGTCTCGTACCTCGTGCTCCGCCGCCGGCTCGACGACATCGCACTCCTCCCCGCGCTCCCCTTCCTCGGCGTGGTCCGAGCCATGTTCGAGTTGCTCGTCGAGCTCGCGTCCTGGCTCCTGGCCATCCTGCTGGTCATCGGCGTCATCGACTACCTCTACCAGCGCTGGCAGCACACCCAGGACCTTCGCATGACCCGCCAGCAGGTCCAGGACGAGCGCAAGTCCATGGAAGGCGACCCGCAGATCAAGGGCCGCCGGCTCCGCATGGCCCGCCAGATCGCCCTCCAGCGAGCCGGCACCCAGGTCCCCCACGCCACCGTCGTCGTCACCAACCCCACGCACTTCTCGGTCGCCATCCGCTACGACCCCGACACGATGCGAGCACCCCGCGTCGTCGCCAAGGGCGTCGACTTCCTCGCCCTGCGCATCCGCCA
>JAJVHS010000061.1 GCA_022072615.1 Phycisphaerales bacterium | reverse complement strand
TCTCCTACCAGTCGACCTACCGCGTGCCCGTGACCGACACCTCGCGCACCACCGGCACGGTCAAGGGCCCGGGCGGCACGTCCCGTGACGTCGACCTGACGACCACGACCGAGCGCTGGGAGGAGCGGACGGTCGACGGCTCGAAGGAGCAGTTCGCGCACCACGCCGCGTTCCTGGCTCCGGCCCCCAGGTAAGGTTCGAGCGAGCATCATGCGTCGCCTCCCGTCGTGTCCGGGCCGCGATCCGGGCCGCGATCCGGGCCGGGCGGCTTCCCGCCGCCCGCGCTCCCCTTTACCGCCGCCCGCGCCGGCGGCAGTGCGCGAGCCGGCGCCGGGCAAGGGATCCCGAAGAACTTCTCCCGCAGCCTCGCGGTCTCGTCGTCCACGGGAGGAGCTGACTCCGGCCACAGGCGCGTCCGCGCGGCGGGCGTGAGCCCGAACTCCTGCTCGAGCCGCCCGAGCTGCTGGGACAGCGTCGCCGCGATGGTGACCTCGGGGAAGGCCATGAAGCACCGGACCTTCCCGGCCGCGTCCTTCAGCGGGTAGCTGTGCCCGAAGCGCTGGAGGAACTGCTCGGCCTTCTTCCACCGGCTGAAGGTCTGGGCGTAGCGCATCATGGACGCCCGGTCGGCGTGGCTGACGATCCGCATGATGCTCAGCTGCCGCGCCAGCCACCGCCAGGCCTTCTTGGCGTCGGCATCGAGCCAGCGCGGGCACGGCGGGATGCCGGGCTGGCCCTTCACCGCGTGCTCGACGATCCCCGCTCGCCAGCTCCCGCTGGCCCGCAGCTCCCAGGGCGTCTTTGGCTTTGGTCCGCGTCTTCCCATCGGTTCACCTCGCGGGATCCATCGGCCTGCCGCGGGTTCGCCGCGGCGGCGGGCGCAAGCGCTGGAGCGGTTCAAGCCGGCGGCGGCAGCACCGCCAGCGGGCACCCCGGGAATCAACCGTCGAGTTACGACGCCAAACGACAGGTTTACGAGCGGCTTTGGATCGGTCCCGCCAGCCGCCAGGCGGGGCCGCGGGTCACGCCGGCGGTGATGGATTGGCTCGTGAATCACTGCACGCACGGCACGCTCCCTTGCCCGGAATCCACCCTCCCGAACGCGGCCTTGGGGTCTCCCCCAAAACCCGTGAGTTTTCCTGCGCGGCCCCGCGCTCGGTCCCGGCTCAAACCTCCAGAGGAACCTCACCGGCTACCCCTCCTTATGCGCATTTGCTCGGAAGCTCGGCCACGTGATGTAGACGAACTCGCCGGAACCTGAAATCCTGCTGGTGACTTGCGGTCCGAGGAGCGTGGCGACGCGGCGCTCGTCTGAATTCAGGATGACGAGCGTGGGAAGCCCCTCTCGGTAGCGGGAGTCGAAGAGGTCAAAGAAGATGCGGTGCCGTCCTTCGAGCTCACCTAAGTACTGCCAGTCATCGATGACCAGGAACTTGCAGGCTTTGAGAGGGGCGAGGACGTCGTATTCGGTGCGGCGAGGGGATTCGTGATACGTTGCCCGCACCCGACTGCTCAGCTCCAACGCGCTGCAGTAGCGGCCAGACGAATGCCGGCAGGCAGAGCGGAGGATCGAACAAGCCATGTGCGTTTTGCCGACCCCGCATGCGCCGGCAAGGCAGATGTCCATGCCGTTACGAAGCTTGGTGGCGACATCGTGCATCGTGGGCCACCAGGGGTGATCGCTGGCAGGCGGGTCCGACGCGAATCTCGCCGGGACCTGCAACCGCCTGTTGTCATTTTTCGGCGCAGTGACCCGGACCGGTCCTGCCTGCGACCTCGTCCCCCACTCTTCTGATGAGTGGCTGATCCCATCCGGGCGGTTCCCCGGCTGCGAGTGAGTCTGCGAACGCGCCGCGAGTTTTGCGAGAATGTCGGCTTTTTGCTGGTTCCAGCTTGGAAGTGTGGTCAGCGTTGTCACGGAGTTCCTTCTCCTTTCTCGTAAGCCATGTGTTCACCAGCGGGGCCTTGCACCCTGGCTTGACCTTGTCGATATTCGAGAGCATCCAGGCGTGCACCTCGCGCAAGGTGCTGTCGACATCACAGTTTGGGTAGGAGATTCGCCAAGCCTCGCGAAGTCGGAGTGGCACGGGTCCAAAGCCCGTCTCAGGCGTCCATGTCAATTGGGCTTCCTGGACGGAGTCGATCACCTCGCCGCTGGTCTCGACAGATCCAGAAGCACGTCCTGAAGAAGGAGGAGAAGAAGAAGAAGAAGAAGAAGAAGAAGAAGAACTCCTTCTTGTTCTTCTTGATGCTTCTTCGTTGACTTCTGCTGGCGGCATCGGCGAGCGGCGCACGTGAATCACCGGAGGCGTGGCGTCGGGGGGCAGACTTGAGGTCATCCGAGCCGGGCAGATGTCCGCGCTCGGGCCGTCTGCGCGGGCTGGATTCGCGCCGGCATGGCTTGGGCCGGGGAGTTCCACGACCGACGATGTGGCGGCACGCTCGCGGTACGGACGGTCGAACCGGCCAACGATTTGCGCATTGCGATCATCGACGCTCCCCGTCATCAGATCGTGGGCCACAAGCTCTTGCACGACCGCGAGCAGTTCTGACACGTCGACGCGAACCAGTCGAGCAAGATCCGCGGTCGGCAGTTGCAATCCGGCGTCCCCTGCTCTGCGGAGTCTTGGCCGGAGTTCGCTCCATAGCCCGCGGGCCGCGAGTGAGCACATCGCCAGGCGATCTCGGAGCGGAAGGGCGGACGATGAAGACCTTGGCGTTGGACTTGCTGTAGTCATCGAGCCTCCAGCTAGAAGTACTGGCGGACCTCGGCGAGATCATCGCGAACCCGGCGAGATCTCCCTCCGGAACTTGGCAACCGGTTCGACCGAGACTCCTCGAAGGCAGCCAGGTCTGCCTCGGAGATTCGCCAGCGAGGACGGCCGTTGGGAGCCTCCGCGAGGTTCACCGCTCTGAGCTGCCCGGAGCGAATCCACGAGAAGATCTTCGCCAAACGGATGTGGCGGCTGGACGCGATCTGAGATGGCGTGAGCCACTCAGCCACACGTGGCCTCCCGGCCGTTGGAGACCTCCGTCAACTTGGAGAAGAATCGCCGCAGCGCTTCCCTGCTCGTGCACTTGGTACCGCCGACCTGCACAACCTCGAGTTTGACTCCGTTCAGGCCCTTGGACGCCCACCGGAAGAGCGTCGCGGCGTGCGCGGGCTTGCCGCGCCGGCGGGTGGGGAGCCACTCAACCGCCAAGGCGAGAGGCCGCAACTCCTCTTCGCAAGCCGAAACCAACTGTGAGTTCGTGAGTACGCTTGAAGATGCTGGCTCGCTCATGCGAGAAAGGATGACCACAAGCCAGCTGTCGGTAAACACCCTTGTACCCAAATGCAGGCGCTAAACCAGCCACGCCAGCTCTATGCGGGCATTGCGCTAGGCACCCGCGGTGCGATTTGAACCTCCGCGCTGCCGCAGGTACGGGAGTTTTTCTAGCAGCTCTGCCTCGCTAACCTTTCTGCGACCCTTGGGGCCGTGCGCAGTCAGGCCGTTCTCCACCTCGAGCCACCGCATAATGGTCGATTCGTCACACTCCGCAATTTTGGCTGCCCTCGTCTGGGTAATTAGATCTCTTGCCGGTGTTCCGATCGCAACGCGAGGTTGATTCGAAGGTGCCGCGCAGCACTCCAGCACGCGACGAATCCGCCAAGCGGAACTCCGAAAGCAGTCGGGCTCCAAAACCCGAAAGAAGCCCGGCAACGGCACGGGAACATCGACGAAGAACGCCTGTAGCAGGTTCGGCAGCTTGTACCGAAACGTGTGCTCGACCTCGGTCGCAGGCCATGTCGCGATGGAGCTGGAGTACATCGGTCGAGCCCGCAGTGAGGGATGGCTCCACGCAAGATCGAACAAACCCAGCGTCCACTTCAGAATCGGGGAGTACTGGCCATGGCCAGCGACCGGAGGGGACACCTGATGCTCCCACCGCATCGCTTGCGTGCAAAACTCTTCGTAGAAAGACAACGCGTCGTGCGCCTGGCCGACCGAGAAGAAAAGCAACCAGACAGGGGAGTCGCAGGCATACATTTGGCTCACCACTCTCCACTCCCGCCGACGCCACCGAAACGTGCGCGACTCAGTGTTCAACGGCGTGTAGGTCGTCCACGGCACTTCGGGATCATCTGCTTGAACGTACGCCACATGGAGCGGGTCGAAGCGGTCGGCGGCCCGTGATACCTCGTCGCACAGGACCTGCAGGCTCGAAAGAACGCTCTGGGGTACCGGGCCCGGCGCCAAACGCCACGGCAGGTTTTGCACGGTGTTTCTCACGCAGAGCGGGAACTCATACAACCTGTCGACGAACTGCGTACTGCCGGGACCAGCATTGTTCATGGAGGTTGTGCCTTTCGCGCGATCCTACCCGGGTGCGAAGGCAAGACAAGTAGTGCTACGGAATGCGTCGAACTGACAACTCGTGCGGATCGATGTCTAGAAAGGCCCCAGCCAGCCGCGCACATGGTCCGTGACCTTCCGCAGCCGCTCGTCGCTGATCCGCTCGACGTACGCGACCGCGATGTCCGCGCCGTTCTCGTGGCCCATCAGCCGGTCGATCGCCGGCCGGTCGTTCACCTCGTCGGCGACCGTCCGGAACGTGTGGCGCAGGGCATAGAACGACCGCCCGGGCTTGGCCACGCCGACCGCCCGCATCAGCTTGCCGAACTCAAGGCCCACCGAGTCGACCGTGACCTCGGGGACCTTCAGCTTGCTGCGCGGCCCCGCAGGCCGGCACCGGACCCACTGCTTCCCGTACTTGGTCACGAACACCAGGTCCGCCGCCGAGTCCTCCTTGGGCTTGGGCCGCACCGCCAGCGCCGCCATCAAGGCCCCCACCGTCTCGGGCCACAGGATCGCCCGCCTCGGAATCCCCGTCTTGGGCCGGGGGAACTCGATCACGCCGGCCATCAGGTTCACCGCCGAGCGCGGCAGCGTCGCCACGTCGGTGTTGCCCATCGCGGCGTTCAGCCCCAGCAGGATCATCGCCCGCATCTGCACCCCCGCCGACGCCAGCAGCGCCTTGATCTCCCCCGGCTCGAACATCCTGGCCGGGCGCTCGTTGCGGGCGTGCCGGAGCGACTTGCGGCTGGGCTTGCAGAACTCCATCCCGAACCGCACCGGCCGGTCCAGGAGGCCCTCGTCGTAGGCGTACTTGAACATCGTGCGCACCCGCTGGATGTGGGTGCCCAGGGACACCGGCCCGCGCCCCCTCGCCAGGAACGCCCGCAGCACGCCCAGGTCCGAGGTCGTGACGTCGTCGACGCGGCGGTCCTTGCGGAGGCAGGTGAGCATGAACGCCGCGGTCTCGTGGTACCCCCGGAAGCTGCGGGGCGACAGCTCGCCCGCGTCGACCAGGCGCTGCTTGGCCGTCAGGAACCGGTTGACCAGGTCCCGCAGCGTCGTCGCCTCGGGTCCCGCGGCGAGTGGAACTTGCCGGGGACCTCGACCATTGAGGTTTTGACGAGATGCTCTAAGCGGTTGCTCCGCGCCGCCGGCCTGCGCCTGCACGCGCGACGGGCCCCCGCCCGCGGGCCGCGCGACCAGACCGGCGTGCAGCGCGTCGCGCTGGCTCACGTAGAGATCCAGCGCGCGGAAGGGGTCTTCCCACGGACCGAAGAACACGAACTTGCCCCTGATTTTCTTGGCCCAGCGGCCCGTCGCGTGCGGGAACAGCGGGAAGTCCGGGTACGGCTTGGCGGGCTTGGTGCGCGTCGCCTTGCGCGATGACGCGGGCGGCGGTTGGTCGAGCGGGCGACTACGCTTCGCGTTGTCCAAGGACATGTCCTTGCCTCCGTCGCCGACACCCCCGGACGCCTGACGTGCGTTCCAACGGGTGTCAGAGCGGGTGTCAGGACCATCCAAGGGCGGAGGTGGCGAAAGTCAAATTCGCTCGGTAAAACTCGATCAAGTCCCCGTAGCTCAGCCTGGATAGAGCATCGTGCTTCGAACGCGAGGGTCGTAGGTTCGAATCCTGCCGGGGACGCTTTGACACAACCCGTGTCCACCGAGCTCGAAACTGGCCCCGCCTCCCCGCGAATCACGCGCGTGGCGCCCGGTGAAGACGCCCGTGCCTGGGCCCGGGCACTCGCCGCGTTCCACCCCGGTCGTGCCGCTCAGCTCAAAGTCGACGACAGCGCCGCGGTATGGCGGGCCGACCTTGCCGGCCGCTCGGTCGTCATCAAGACGTGGGCAATGAGGTCGTTCGCGGACCGGCTCAAGCTCGCCTGCCGCATGGCGCGGGGAGATCGGCACTGGCGGGGCGCCCGGTGGCTGCTCGACAGCGGCTTCCACACCGCTCGGCCCCTCGTGCTCGCGACCGATCGCGGCCCCGCCGGGCCCAGGCAATGGCTCGTCATGGAATACCTCGACGGGCCGACGGTCCTGGACTGCATCATCGACGGAACGCTGGCGCCAAAGGACCAGCACGGGCTTGCCCGGGCACTCGCCTCGCAGGTTTCCGAGATGGTCGCGCTGGGCCGCTTCAACCGCGACCACAAGCCCTCGAACCTCATCGTCACCGGGGTCGGGACCGCCTCCCCCCGCGTCGCCATCATTGATTGCGTCGCCATCCGCCCGTGCCGGCGCTTCGACTTCTCCATGATGCGGCGGATGCTGGCGTCGCTTTACATCGAGCCGCTGGGCCTGGGCGCCCCGCCTCGGCGCTCGCTGTGCATGCGGGCCCTCACGTCGATCGACGCCCGGTCGTGGTGGCAAACGCTCGAGCACCTGGTCGTCAGCCACGGTGACCCGCGGTCGAGGGTCGATCCACGGGCGGGGCGTTAAAAACACAAGGCCGCTGGTCGCGGCCGTGTACCCAAGCCTGCCAGCCCGCGAACCGGCGTCCTGGCTCCCCGAGCGGATGCAGACGGCGCCAAATCCGGGTGTGCCGGCCCCCCGCCGCTCCGACCTCCCGGCAGCCACCGGCCGCGTACCGTCGGTCGGGAGCGCCGGAGGCACGACCCGGCGCGAATCGTTCCCGAACCGGCGGAAGGCACTGGCGCAAGACTACCCACGGCGGCTACACTCGCAGCCGCTCGGCAAACGCGATCGGCAACCGCTCACGACGACCACCCAAACGATGTATACCGGCTGGCGAGTGCCTCAACCCACCGTGCCCGAGACCAAGACCGCGCTCCCGCGCCAGGCGCTCGAGCACTTCCCCCGCATCGATGACACGGAACATCCCGTCCGGTGGGAGTTCCCGTCTTACCTGGACAACCCGAACTGCCGCTGGCTGCAGGCCCTCAAAGAGATGTACGCGATGCCGATCGTGTTCCCGGCGTCGCTCTCGCCCGAGGCCGGGCTGATGCTCCACTCGCTGATCCGCAACCTCCGCCCGCGGGTGATCGTCGAAGTCGGCACGTTCTGCTCGATCAGCACGCACTGGATGGCGGCGGCGCTGCAGGAGATGGGCTCCAACGGCGTGATCCACTCGTTTGATGACTTCGGGCCGATCCACAAGGGCCCGTGGCGCGACGCCGAGATGCTCAGCGGCCGCATGGAGTGGATCCAGGATCGCCTCGCACGGGCGGGCCTCCTCGACCGCGTCATCTTCCACCCGGGCGACAGCCCGACGCAGCTTGTCGCGGCTCGGGATGACCTTGCCCGGGCCGGGGGCGTGCAGTTCGCGTTCATCGACGGTGACCACACGATCCCCGGGGCGCTCCAGGATTTCTGGGCGGTCGAGCCGGTGCTGAACACCGGCGGCTACGTGCTGCTGCACGACACGTTCCCCGAGCAGTGCGGCGATCACGACGGCCCGCGTCACATCATCGACAACCTCGCCACCGTCGGAGCGGGGCTGTACGAGTGCGTGGAGCTGTACCTCTCGCCGCTCAACTACGGGATGGCGCTGCTCAGGAGGATCGGGTGACCCGGTCACGGCAGCAAGGTCCGTCCCTTGTCAACCGCGTGATCGCCGAGCAGAAGAAGCGGTCACGGGCTTCCGCCGCCCGCGTCAAGCCCAGCGATTCGTACAAGCTTTCCGACCCGTGGGGCCTCATCCGCGTCGGCGATTGCCGGGTCATTCTCCCCGAACTGCTCGCCGAACACGAGGGCAAGGTGGATCTGGTCTTCGCGGACCCGCCGTTCAACTGGAAACGGGCGTACGACCGCTGGGACGACGACATGCCCGAGCGGGACTACCTCGAGTTCACGTTCGACTGGATCGACCTGTGCATCCGGGCCCTGCGGCCGGGCGGATCGTTCTGGATCAACATCCCGGACACGTGGGCGGCCGAGATCGTCTGCTACATGAAGCGCCGCCTTGACCGCAAGCCGGTCAACGGCGCGGTGATGCTGCACCAGAACTGGTGCATCTGGCATTACCGATTCGGGCAGAACGCCACCGAACGGTTCATCAACTCCAAGGTGCACGCCCTGTGGTTCGTCAAGGAGGGCCACGATCACACGTGGAACCCCACCGACATCCTCGAGATGTCCGACCGAGCCTCCATCTACGCCGACCCGCGCACGCAGTCGAAGCGCGACGGCATGCCCGCGGGCATGCGCGTCCCGCTCGACGTCTGGTACGGGCGGTACTGGGGCCGCATCCAAGGCAACAACTCCGAACGCCGCGGCTACCACGACAACCAGCTCCCCGAGGTGTACCTGGAACGGGTGATCCGCTGCTCGAGCCGCGAGGGTGACCTGGTGCTTGATCCGTTCTTGGGGTCGGGCACGACGGGGGTGGTCGCCCACCATCTCAAGCGCCGGTTCATCGGGGTCGAGTTCAGCCCGGAGAATGCGCGGAGCGCGGTCGCCCGGATCAAGGACGGGCCGGCTCGGGAGCTGGGGACCGCGCGCGGGATGAGCACCGCGATCTTCCCGGGGCGCGGCCGGCGGGGCAGAAGGTCCGAGAACGCGGACCCGGCGGCCGACTGACCGTGACTGGGTGCCGCCTTCGGGGACCGAGCCAAAATCCAACGCAACCGTATGGTTTCGCCCGCGTAAGGGCTGTTGAGAGAGCAATTCCGCTCGCTCGTGGTTTGCATCGCGCGGCGTTCGCCGCGGACAAGGGAGAGACGACATGCGAACGAATGTGTTTGTGGGAGCCGCCGCTGTCATTCTGAGCTCGGTCGGCGCCGGCGCTGCGACGTACAACGACCACGGCGCGTACATGGCCGCCACGGTCAACAACACCGTCATCAACTTTGACACGGACCCGGCGGGCAACGCCATCTCGAGCGGGACGTTCCTGGGTTCGATCTATTCGTCGATGGGCGTCGAGTTCGCTCCGGGCGGGTTTGTTGCGTCCGGCGTTGGCCCCGTGTCGACCCCGAACATCTGGATCGACGACACCAACTTCCCCACCCCGCTGTTTGTCGCCACGATCACTGCTCCCAACATCACCGCGGTCGGCGTGTTCAACGCGCTGTTCTCGGGCGGTGACTACGAGCGCCTGACGGCGTTCGACGCGGACAACAACGAGCTCGGTTTCGTTGATGCCGACACGGACTCCGGGAACAAGGACTTCTTCGGCCTCACGACCAACGCCCCGATCGCCCGGATCGAGATCGAGTTCCGCAACCAGAACGGCTGGGGGCTCGACGACCTGCACCTGGGCCAGGTGCCCGCCCCGGGCCTGGCCGGTTTGGCCGCGATCGCGGGCCTGGTCTCCGCCGGTCGCCGTCGCCGCTAAAGGCTGCTCGAATATCGACTTAGGGGCCGTCCGGACGGGCGGCCCCTGTTTTTTAAACAAACCGCCAAAACCCGCCCGCCCGCGATCCTAACTACCATATCGGAGGCCGCCCATGGACTACGCCATGCCGATCGATGCCGTCGCTCAGGACAGCTTCGCCGAGCCCGCCGCCGCCTCCGAGGCGGCCGCGCCGAACCTGTCCGAGGCCCATCGCACGTGGGGCCTGTTCATGCACCTCTCGACCATCGTGTCGATGATGGTGTTCCCGGTGGTCCCGGCGCTGGTGCTGTGGCTCATCAAGCGCAAGGAATCGCCCTTCCTGGACGACACCGGCAAGGAAGTCATCAACTTCCAGATCTCGCTCTTCCTGTACTCGATGCTCAGCGCCCTGCTCGCCGCGATCCTCATCGGGATCCCGCTCGCGATCGGCGTGATGGTCCTCGGCGTGGTCGGCATCATCAAGGGCACGATCGCGGGCAGCAAGGGTCACTACTTCCGGTACCCCATGTGCATCCGCATGGTGCGGTAAGGCGCAGAGCGCATCGGCTTCACGCGAGCATGACACGAAAGCCCGGCGACCGGGCTTTCGTGCTTTATGGTCCCGGACGGGTGGCGGGGTGTCTGCTACTCCAGCGCCTCGAGGGCCTTTTCCACGTCGCTCACGCCGAGCACCATGGTCGAGGGCCTGTCCCCCGATGTGCTGCCGTAGATGTAGTTGATATTGACGCCGACCTTGGCGAGCCGGGCAGCGATGCGCTCCAGCTCGCCCGGGCGGTTGTCCGCCTGCACCGTCATCACCAGCTGGGCCGCGACCAGGTACTTGGCCTTGGCGAGCACCGCCCGTGCCTTGGCGGAGGGCGTCGCGACCACGCGCACCCATCCGCAGTCGGTGTTGTCCGACACCGAGATGGCCTCGATGTTGATCTTGTTCTTCTTCAGCAGCCTGCACAGGTCGGCGAGCGTTCCCGCCGTGTTGTCGAGCCCGATCGAGAATTGAACAGCCTTGGGCATGGGAGTCTCCTGCCGTGCATTGCAACAGGGACTGGGAAGGGTGTCAAGCGGGCAGCAGGCCGTGAACAGTGAACAGTGAACAGTGAACAGTGAACAGTGAACAGTGAACAGTGAACAGTGGCGATTCTGCCGGTATGGCCCCTGCCTTGGAGCCTCGATGCCTCGATGCCTTCCCCTAGCACCCCGCTTCGAAGGCCTGAATGAATGCGTCGAAGTCGTCGGTATCGACAAAGCCCGAGTGGTCGAAGTCCGACGGGCACGGCGCGATCCCGTACTCGTGTGCCCCCATGTCCAGGCGCACGAGGCTGTCGCCGTTGCCGTCGACGAGCCGCGGCGCGCCCCACAAGTCCGTGACTCCCGCGGGACTCGCGATCGCTCGACCGGCATCGATGCACGGCGAGGTTTGAGCGAGCCGCACGTCGTTGTCACCCCACGTGTTGATGTCGTTGTCCTGCCCGTCAAGATCGATGAACTGCGGATTGGAGGAGATATTGCCCGAGAGGTACCGCACCGAACTGGGGTTGTTCGCGAACGCGTCCATCCCTCCCGCGATCGCGCAGTGCTCAAGCGTGAACTTTCCGCAGCAGGTGTGGAACTGCACCTGCGTGCGCACCGAGGCGCCCGGATACGGCTGGAAGATGCAGTCGGTAAAGAAGTTCTCCCGCGTCGCGACCGCGGGCGTCATTGGACTCTCGGCCCGGTTGGCCACGATGGTGCACCGGGTGACGTGGTTGCGGTCCCCGGGCAGCCACAACGCGCTGGCGTAGCCCGCGACCGTGGAGTTGCCGGCGAACACGCAGTCCTGGATGTTCATCGGCCAGGACGTCAGGCCGACGACCCCGCCCACACCATAGAGCGACTGGTTCGCCACGAAGCGCGTGCGCACGATGTCCGCGGTCGTCAAGGTGCCGATGACGACCGTCCCCAGATCGCTGTTGAACCCTCGGTCGTAGAACTTGTTCGCGGCAAAGCCGCAATCCGCGATGAGCAGCCGTGTCTGGATGCCCGCCCAGTCCTTGGTCGAAAAGAGCACCGCCTCGCCGCCGAGATTGTCCACGAACAGGCACCGCGAGAACGTGATCAACGGCGTCGGCACCTGGCCCTCGATAGGCACCGATCCGACCGTCACCGCCGCGACTCCTTGAGCCGCGTGCGCACCCCGGATCGTGAACCCGTCCACCGTCACGGAATCCAGCGACGTGACATCGAGCACCCGGTCGCTGTTGTCCCCGCGGTTAATGAACCCCGGGCCGTCGTCTCCGGCAAGATCGCCGGAAAGCACCGTCACGTACCGGCTCGCGTCGCGATCGTCGGGGCTGCCCCCGCCGGACAGCCCTCGGAAGCCCCCGAGCAGCGAGAATCCGCCCGGTACTGTCATGACGATCGCGCTCGTGGGCGCCTTGGAGCGGATCTCGAATGACAGGGACTGGTCGCCGCTCGCCGAGTCGGGCGTGTAGATCCCCTCGGCCACCTGCACCTCGACCTGGTAGTTGTTCACCGTCGTCGCGAGCGACAGCGCCTCGGAGAGATCGTTCAGCGCCTGCGCCCACGAACTCCCATCACCCCCCGCGGGAGCATCGTCATCCACGTAGATGACCTTGGTTTGGGCCTGCACGGCGGAGGCCGTAGCAAGGGCGGCCAGATTGGCGGCGAGTCGAGCGAGGCGAGAGGACACGCA
>JAJVHS010000059.1 GCA_022072615.1 Phycisphaerales bacterium | reverse complement strand
GAAGGCATCAACAACAGGATCAAGGTCATCAAACGCATGGCCTACGGCTACCGGGATGACGACTACTTCTTCCTCAAGATCCGAGACGCCTTCAAAGGATCACACCCCGCAAATACCGGATGAACCAAAAAAAGAACCCCCCACCAGTCTTGGACGGCGGGGGGCTCGCGCGGGGGAGTTCGGGTTCGAGGGCCGGGCGCACACACGTCGCGCCCGGGCCCCCGAAGGGAGAGAGAGTGGCTCGTTTCAATCGCGTCCGCGGAGCGTCATGCTCGGCGGAGCGGGATGGCTTCAGGCGGCGGGCCTGTTGACACGGACGGAAGGTCCGACCATGTCGAGGCGCCGCAGGAACTGGCTCGCCTGTTCGATCTCGAACAGGGTGAACGGCGTGAGGCACTGCGGCTGAAGGGCGCTGCCCATCAGGTCCGCCGGGTACGGCCTTGCTTGTCCGGTGTACTGGGCGATCTCTTCGGAGGCGGCGAGTGCGGCGTCGACCGCTTCCATCAACCGAAGGCTGTCGAGGGTCTCGCTGCCTTCGCCTTCGTGATCGTCCCCGTGGTGCCTGTCTCCGCGCCTTTCCATGTTCCTTGCACCTTTCAATACGTACTTCGTGAAAACACGGTTCTTGGTTTTGGCCACTCCACAACAATTGCTCGCGTCGTCGAACGTCCTTCTCCTCTACATGACGGAACGCACGCCGGGTTGTTTCTTTCACGGCAAAACTTGCGGCAAGTACCCCCTTCCTGGACGCTGTAAAGAGAGGCAATTTCCTTAGCAACTGCCGGCACCGCCCCCGCGATTGCCCGCCGGGTAAGGTACTTGCCTCCCGCATACGCTCAGGCGATGCGCATCATCTCCGGTGAGTTCCGGTCGAGAAAGCTCCTCTCCCCGCCCGACGCGGAAACCACGCGGCCGATCCCCGACCGCGTCAAGGAATCGGTGTTCAGCCTGCTCCGCGGGCACATGGAGGACGCCTCGGTCTTCGACGGCTTTGCGGGATCGGGCGCGTTCGGCCTCGAGGCCATCAGCCGCGGCGCCGCACGCTGCGTGTTCGTGGAGAAAGACAGGTCGGCGGCGAATCTGCTCCGCCGCAACATCGAAATGCTGGGCGTGCAGGACCGCTGCGACCTGGTCGTCGGCGACGTGCTCGGTCCCGGTGCCCTGGCGCGCTGCCCACGTCCCGCCACCATCATTTTCCTCGACCCGCCGTACCCCCTCGTGCGCGACGTCGTCGGGTGGAAACGGACCAGCGTCCAGCTCGAGCGGCTGGTCCAGTGCCTGGCGCCCGATGGCTACGCGATTATCCGCACACCCTGGCCGTTCTTTCAGCTCGCCCCGGTCCAGCCCGCCGCCCCCGGGAACGAAGACGCGGCGACCGACCACCCCCGTAAGGGCCGCAAGGGCAGAAAGCGCCACTCACGCCGCGACCGGCAGGACGCCGACGGTGACCTCGAGGTCTGGTCGATCGACGACCACCGGCCGCTCAGCGAGCTGACCGAGGAAGAGATCGACGCCCTCGATGCCAGGGAGTCGGAAGAGGCCCGGCTCGCGGCGGAGAAAGCCAAGGTCGAACGCGTCTGGCCCGACCTCTCGATCCCCGGCGCGATCGGCCCGGAGACGCACGAGTACGGAACGATGGCGGTCCACCTGTATCAGCGGGCGCCGGCCTGATCGACCTCGGGCGTTGACGCTGGCGCCGCCGGCGGGGCGGGCGCTGGTGCCGCCCGGGCGTGCTCGGCGATGATCTTCACCACCGGCTCGGCCACGTCGTTGGGCACCGGGAACGAGAGGGTGTAGTGCACGATCCGCCAGCCGCCGGGCGTCAGCACGCACACCCCGGTGCCGCGGCAGCGTCCGTACTTCTCGTTGTCCAGCTTCTCATCGAACCACGCCGTCTCGCGGTTGTCGGCGACGTACACGTGCCGCTCGACGGGCACATATGTCCACCCCTTGCCCTGGCTGAAGTACGGGTTGGCAAAGTCGCGGAACTGCCGGCCCTTCCAGTACTCGGTGTCGTCGGTGCCGATGAACACGGCCGCGGTCGACAGGTGCCCGAAGTAGCGGTTAAAATCGGCCTTGCTCGCCGCGTCGTGCCAGTCGTCCACCAGCGCGTTGATATCCGCAACGTCGTTCGCGCCCTCGACGGGCACCGGCGGGGTCGAGCACCCCGCCGCGAACATCAGCCCCACCATCCCGGCAATCGCCAGCTTCCGCATGAAACGCTCCTCGCCAAGGCCGCGCGAGTGTACCACGTCGCCACCCAGCCGGGCGGTTCAACGAAAAAGCCCGCGGGCGTGCCGCGGGCTTGGGTGGATGCTTCCGGCTCGAGGAAGACTGGTTACTTGGGCTGGGGCTGGTCGCCCTGCGGCGCGGCCGGGGCCGACGGTGCCTTGGGCAGCACGTCGATGCTCACGATCTCGGTCTCGAAAATGATGGTGGCGTACGGCGGAATCTTGGGAGTTCCGTTGACGCCGTAACCCAGCTCGTACGGGATGATCACCTTGCGGACCTCGCCCTTGGTCGCCCCTTCCAGGCTCTGGCTCCAGCCGGCGACGACGCCCCGCGGGTGGTTGTACAGCAGCGGCCGGTTGTTCGGCCGCGAGCTCTCGAACTGGCGACCGCTGGTAAGCCAGCCGGTGTAGTGAACGCCCACCCGGTTGCCCTCGGCGACCTTCAGGTCACCCGTGCCAGTCCTGAACGGGATCACGATGAGGCCGTTGTCGCGCACGTCCGCCTTGTAGGGCGCGGCGGTCTTCTTGAAGGTGTAGGAATCGCCCGCGCCAGAACCCCACACCACCTTGCCGGTCGCGTCGTAGCCCCGGTCCTGCACCACGAGGGTATCGGGGGAGATCGAGATCTCGCTGGTCATCTCGACGGCGCCGTACAGGTTCGTGGGGTACGGGTAGGGAGTCTTGCCGCTGTAACCGCTTGGCGACCGGGTGAGCTCGATGTCGATGGTCGCGATGAGTTCGCCCGCCTCGACGGCGGGGAAATACTGCGGAACCTGCCACAAGCCCGTCATCATGCCCGTAGTCGATGGCGACCGGAACTCGAGCGTGCGCAGGCGGACCTTGTCCTTGTACGGGTACAGCTGGAAGAACGCCTGGCGGTACGGGCGCTCGGGCGCATCGGCCCGGGCCTGCTCGACGTACAGCGTCCCCGTCAGCCCCTTGACCGCGATCGGCTTGACGTGCATCCACACGTCGATCGTCGCGGTCGAGCCCTGCTCGGCGACGGGCGCCGAGGTCTTCCACGACCCTGTCAGCAGCCCCGCGAGTTTCTCAATCTCCGGCGTGGGCCACGTGGGCGGGGTGTACACCGCCGGCGCGGGCGCCGCCGCGGGAGGCGGTTCGTTGCCGGTGAGCGTGGGCTGGGCGCCGGCCCCGTGAACGGCCGCCAGCAGCGTCCAGGCAGCAACAGCGTGCGTGAGTTTCTGCATCATGATTCCTCGTTGGTTGTCCGGCCGGCTCAGGCCAGCTCGGGGAAGAGCTTGACGGTCGCGCCGATCAGATCCTTCACGTGGCTGATCGACTCATCCATGAACTTCTTCTCCTCGGCGTTCATGTTGAACGTGATCACTTTTTCCACGCCCTTGGCACCCAGGACGCACGGCACGCCCACGAACAGGCCCTTGCCGCCGTTGGCCGCTTTCACGCCGAACTCGTTCTCGCACCACGCCGCGCAAGGGATGACCCGCTTCTTGTCGCGGACGATCGACTCGACCATCTCGATGGTGCCCGACGCAGGCGCGTAGAACGCGCTGGTCCCCATCAGCTTGACGATCTCGCCGCCCCCGACCTTCGCGCGATCCACGCACGCCTGGATCTTCTCCGCGGGCAGAAGGTCCGAGATCGGGATGCCGTTCACGCTCGTCAGGCGCGGCAGCGGCACCATGTCGTCGCCGTGGCCGCCCAGCAGCAGGCCCTGGATGTCCTCCACGCTCACGCCCAGTTCCATCGCCAGGAACGTCTTGTACCGCGCCACGTCCAGAGCGCCGGCCTGGCCCATGACGCGGTGGGGCGGGAAGCCCGTCACCTTCTGCGCCACGTACACCATCGCGTCCAGCGGGTTGGAGACGACGATCACGATCGAGTTCGGAGCGTACTTCTTGACCTGCTCGGACACGCTCTTGACGATGCCCGCGTTCACCTGCACCAGGTCGTCGCGCGACATGCCCGGCTTGCGCGGCAGGCCCGCGGTGATGACGACCACGTCAGACCCTTCGATGTCCGCGTAGTCGAAGGTGCCCGTCACGCGGCAGTCGAAATTTTCGATCGGGCCGCAGCACGCAAGGTCAAGCGCCTTGCCGCGGGGCATGTGCAGCTCGGGCTTGTCCTTGATCGGGATGTCGAGCAGGACGATGTCGCCGAGTTCCTTGGACGCGGCCCAGTGAGCACAGGTGCCGCCGATGTTGCCCGCTCCGATGATGCTGATTTTCGCCCGACGCATGATGAGAACCTCGCTGAAGATCGATGGTTGAGACCGAAAAAACAGGGGGCACATGATAGGCTAAAGCCCGGCCGATCGGGTGCCCGCCGCGCACAGACAGTCGCGCAACGTTCTGATATTCATGACGTTGCAGACAGCCCGGCGATCGCCACGAGCTTCTGTCGGCTCGGTCAGGCTCGCGGTTTCGGCGGCGAGATCACCGCGGTGTACTCGCGGCGTTCCTCACGGCCTGATCGGCTGGCTCGCGCCCATGCCCGGGCCGTACACCACCGCGTTGGCGAGCAGCCGCTTGGTCGCCGGCGTCGCCGCCCGGAACGTCGGCGAGTTCGAGAAGAGGATCAACTGCCCCGCCCCGATCCCCTCGCGCGTCACGTACGCCGAGTGCGCGATCCGGTCCGCCGCCTCGGGCCACAGCATCCCGCTCATTCGTAGCCGCAGCTCGTGGCCGGGCGGAGCCACCGACCATCCCGGCTTGGGCTCTTCCTTCTTCTTGTCGTCCTTCTTGTCTCCATCGCCCTCGGCTTCCTTTCCGTTCGCGGGCGTGTGCTCGCTGCCGCCCCCATCCGTCTGTTGCCCGCCTTTCTCCCCGCGCTCCCCGCCCGCGCCGGAGGGCGCGCTGCCCGGCACAATCGCCCCCATGAGCACCGGCGCGTTCATGCCGCTCGCGGGGATCAGCACCGGGCCGTCGCCCACGAGCACCGGGAGCACGTCCCCGCTTCCGGCCGTCAGCCAGCTCCGGTCATCCACGCGCGCGGCCATGATCGCTCCCTGCGGCATGAAGATGCTCCTCCACGCGTCACGCCGCTTGGCCTCGTCCTCCGACACGCTCTCGGGCTCGATCGTCCACGGATACTCGATCTTCGCCGGCGCCGTGAACGACCACGCCGCCGACGTGTCCGCCTCGGCGCTCCTTCCCAGCCAGTCGCGGATGATCGCCAGCCGGTAGTCGTCGCGCTTGGTCAGGACGTCCTGCAGCAGCCGCGTCGACCCCAGCCCGTCCTTCTCCTTCGCAAACGCCGAGCACGTCGATCCGACCGCAACTAGCGTCCCGCCCGTCTGCGTCCAGCTCCTCAGGCTTTCCATCATCTTCTCGGCGATCGGCGCCCCGCCGTCGGGCAGCACGATGACGTTGTACCGCCGCAGATCGATCGATGTCGCGACCTCGCTGGTGATGTACGACGCCCGCATCCCCATCTCGTGGTCGAGCTGATGCCAGATCTCGCCCGCGCTGTACGGGTTGAACGGATCGCCCACGACCACCGCGATCGACGGGGTCGACAGCAGCACGAAGTGCTCGCCGCCCATGTCCGGGCTGTCGCCCGGGCCGAGCCCCGTCGCCAGCGCCCGCACCGGGACGCCCGATTGCTCGGCAGTCTCGCGAACGACGCCCGCAAGATCGCCAATGAAGTTCTGATTGTCCTTGGTGGTGACGATCACCGACCCGCGGACCAGTTCCGCCCCATCAAGCTCCGTCGGCTTGTTGGTGATGCGCACCCGCACGTCGCGGTCCATCAGGCGGCTCGCGAAGACCACGGACCGATCATCCGACCCGTCGACCGCGAACGCGACCGGCGGCTGATCGCCGGCGTTCCCAGCGGGCTGGGCCGAGATCGAGCGCAGCCACGCATACCCCTCAGCCTGCCGGCCCGTCTCCGTCGCCACAGGCGCCGGGCCCGTCGCTTCGAACACCTCAACCCCCGCGAGCAGCGCGGGGTTCCACCCGGTGATGTCGTACAGCCGGCTCCGCCCGAAGCGCAGCAGCTCCCGCCGCTCCTCGGTCATGAACGCGTCGGAAGGCCGCGGGTCCAGGCCGAGCATCGCGGCCGCCAGCTTCCCGAGCGGCTGCCGCGGAGAAACCACGACCAGGCCCTCGCCCGCGTTCGCGGCCAGCGTTCGGTCCTTGAATTCCCGGCCGAGCCAGTCGCGTCCCGACACCGTGACCTCGCGCCGAACGAGGCTCCATTCGATGCCCTGAAGATCGAGGTTGCGCAGCACGAGCTCAACCCGGCCGGCATTGGCGCGGTCGACGGGAATCCCGAAGTACACGCCCGGCCCGGCGGCCGCCTCCGCCACGTTTTCCCGGCGGTCGGCGACATAATCGGTCAGGAGCTTCACCTTGTTGGCGGCGAGCGTCCGCAGGTTCGCGATCGAGCTGACGAGCTGCTTGTGCACCGACTCGCGGTACGTCTCGATCGTCCCTTCCGCTCGGCGCACGCCGTCGGTCTGGATGTTGGCCTGCTCGTACAGGTTGTCGACGATCCCGCGCATCGACGCCCACGCGCCCGAGTAGCCTGGATACCAGCCTTCGTTCCACTCACCGGTGTAGTACCGCCAGCCGTGGCCGTCGAACGCCGCCGCCTGATCCTGCGCGAACCGCACCTTCCACTCGCGCACGCGCGGCGAGATGTTCGGGTTGACGGGCTCGCGCGGCGGCATGAACAGGAACGTGTCCTGCGACCCCATCTCGTGGCTTTCCATGAAGTAGTGGGGGTTCCACTCGCGCACCGCGGCGATCCGCCCGCGCGTCTCGGGCTGGGTGCCGTAGATCCAGTCCCGGTTCATGTCGAAGAGGTAGTGGTTCATGCGGCCGCTGGGCCACACGCCCGTGTGCAGCAACGCCTGGTCGTCCACCGATGGCGCCACGGTCCGGTTCTGCCGGATGTTCGTCACCCGACGGTCGCGCCCGTCTGGGTTCATCAGCGGATCGATGATCACCACCACGTCCTTGAGGAGGTTCGTCACCGATTCGCCGGTCCCCGATGCCAGGTGCCACAGCAGTGCCAGCGACGCATCCGTGCCCGACATCTCGTCCCCGTGGATGACGTAGCACATCCACGCGACCGCCGGCATCGACCGGATCAATTCGTCCGCGTCCGCCGCCGACACCGACCGTGGGTCCGCGAGCTTGGCCGAATCCGCCTTGATCCGGTCCAGGTTCTTGATGTTCTGCTCCGTGCCGACCGCGACGTAATACAGCGTCCGGCCCTCGTGCGTCTTTCCATACTCGAATAGGCGGCACCGCGGGCTCGCCGACGAGATCGCTCTGATCACCGTCTCGACTTCCGCGTGCGTCACCGGCTTGTCGCCCAGTCTGAAACCGAGCACCGAATCCGGCGTCGGCACACCCGCATCATGACTCTCGCCCGGGAAGAACTCAACGTCATACTCGAGCCCGGGCAGCGCGGAGGGAGGCGTCCGGCCGATCGGCGGCTCAATTCTTCCGGCGCCCGCGGGTCCGCCCGCGGTCGCCTTCGACACAGGCTGCGGCGCGGCGGCCGCGAGGCCCGATGCCGTCACCACCGTCAACGCACGAAACAGCACTCGCACCATGATCAATCCTTCCGGGCAAGGGGGAAATCCGGAGTTAGACTACCCGAAAGCTCGCCCCGCAGCGGGCGGGTTGCCCGGCGCTCGTGTCGCCAACCGAGCATACCTTCTCCACTTGCAGGTCCCTCAATTCCACGAGGTTCTCATGCTCGCCGAAGCCGCACCAGCGTCCGCCGCGCCCGTGTTCTCCATCGACGGTCTCTTCACCGGCGAGAACCTCGCCGCGCTGGGGACGCTCACCGCGATGGAAACCGTGCTCGGCATCGACAATGTCGTGTTCATCGCGATCCTCGCCTCCCGTCTCCCGCTCGAGCAGCGCAACCGTGCCCGCATCGTCGGCCTGTCGCTCGCCGTCGTCGCACGCGTGCTCCTCCTCCTGTGCATCTCGTGGGTCATGAGCCTGAACAAGGAACTGTTCAACGTGCTCGACCACTCGGTGACCGGCAAGGACCTGGTGCTCATCCTCGGCGGCGGCTTCCTGATCTTCAAGGCGACCAAGGAGATTCACCACAAGGTCGAGGGCGACGGGGAGGAGCACGCAGCGCGCGGCAAGGCGTCCTTCAAGAACGTGATCTTCCAGATCCTCATCATGGACCTGGTCTTCTCCCTCGACTCGGTCATCACCGCCGTCGGCATGGCCCGGAGCATCCCGGTCATGGTCATCGCGGTCATCCTCTCTATCGGCATCATGCTCGCCTTCAGCGGGCACATCGTCCGCTTCATTGATCGCCACCCGAGCATCAAGGTGCTCGCCCTCTCCTTCCTTCTCCTCATCGGCGTGATGCTCGTCGCCGACGGCCTCGGCCACCACATTCCCAAGGGCTACATCTACTCCGCGATGGTGTTCTCGCTGGTGGTCGAGATGCTCAATCTGCGCCTGCGGTCCAAGACCGCCAAGCGCCTCGCGGCCGACGCCGGCGGTCAGTAGTTGCGATTCAGGGTCTTGGCCTCCTCGTAATCGCTGAGATCTACCATCCAGACTGCATCACTGCATCACTGCATCACTGCATCACTGCATCACTGCATCACTGCATCACTGCTCACTGCTCACTGCTCACTGCTCACTGACCATGCCAAACATCCTCGTCATCGGCCCGCACCCCGACGATCAGGAGATCGGCATGGGGGGCACGATCGCCCGGCTCGCCGCCCAGGGACACGATGTCCTGCTCTGCGACATGACCGATGGCTGCCCGACGCCCGTCGGTGATCGACCCACCCGGCTCGCCGAGGCCGCCACCGCCGCCTCCCTCCTTTCGCCCGCTCACGAAGAGCTCGCCCGCGGCGCCAAGCCCATCCGCCGCGTGATCATGGACTTCAAGAACCGCCAGGTCGAGCACTCGCTCGAAGGCCGTCACCGGCTCGCCGGCCTCATCCGAGCACACCAGGCCTCCGTCCTCTTCGTTCCCCACCCCGAGGACGCCCACCCCGATCACATCGCCGTCACCCGGCTGGCCGAGGACGCTCGTTTCGACGCCAAGCTCACCAGGGTGGACATGCCCGTCCCGCCCGGGTTCGGCACGATCGGCGATCCCATCTACCCGCGCTGGCTCTTCTATTACTACTGCTCGCACCTGCGCCGGGTGGCCGACCCGACCTTCTGCATCGACACGACCGGTTACGCCGACCGCAAGACCGCGGCGCTCGAAGCCTACAGGTCGCAGTTCGAGCTCAACCCGGCAAACCGCGGCCTCCCCCAGCGCATCCGGGCATGGGACGAGTACTTCGGCTCGCGCATCGGAACACAGACCGCGGAACCCTTCTTCACGAAGGAACCGCTCGGCCTCACATCGCTCGCGGGCGTGGTCGGGATCTGACGCCCCGTCAGGCGCTGCTCTACCGAGTCCCGGCGGCAAGCGTCCGGCACGTGAGTTCCAGCCTCCCGTCACGTGCCGCGACGCCGACGAGTCTCACGCGCCGCTTGTCCGCGAGCGTCACCACCGGGTCCGTGGCGAGCGGCGCTTCTCCGGAGATCGCTCGCATCACCGTGCCCGCGGCCTCGCTCTCGCCCAGCTCGTCCGCCACCCAGCGCATCAGGAAACCCTTGGGATCGCCGCTGACCAGCGACCCGGGCACGCCGAGCCGGCCGAGGGTGAGTTCCTCCGCCGACAGCCACAGCCGCCCCTGGTCGTCGATGACCGGCACGAACACCGCCGAGACGATCTGCCCGGTCGCGCCCGGATCCGACTTCACGCTCGACCCGATGAACACCCGCCCATCGCGGAAATCAACCACGGTCTGACCGACGAACGCCTGCCAGTCCGTCCGTGGGTCCCGGCTGCTCAGCCACTTCACCAGCCGGGCCGCGAGCCAGTCGTTCGCGTCGGCGGCGCTGATCGAAACCGACCACGGCTCCTCCCCGGTCCGCTGCGCATGCAGGTGATTGACGACCGCGTTCTCGACCTCGCGGCCGACTTCCTGCGCCCGCGGACTCGGCGCCGGCGCCGACCGCCACCATGTCGGCTCGGATCGAACCAGCCACCAGATCACCCCGACAACCACCGCCACGGCCGCGATCAGCACCAGCGCGATGCCGACCGCCCAGCGCCGCGCACGAGCCCATCGCCGGCGGCGCGCTCCGCGGCCACCGGGCTCGTGGGGCGACAATGTCATTGGCGTGGACGAAGGCATGAACCACGATCGTTGGCACGCCGACGTGCGCCGGAATCCCATCGCCCGGGCCGCGCCGGCACCGCCCAATAATCGCCCATGCCCGCCTACACGCTCACCGCCATCACCCCCGACGAGGTGTCCACCGTCGCCCGGTTCATCTTCCACGCCTTCGCGTCGCCGCCGGACCAGGCCGCCCAGTGGATGGAACGAGCGGGCCACGGCAACCTCCGCGTCCTGCGCGAAGACGGTCGCCCCGTCGCCTCGCTGCTGCGCATCCCCATGGGCCAGTATTTCGGCGGACGCCGGCTCGGCCTCCTGGGTATCGCCGGCGTCGCCGTCCCGCCCGAGCACCGCGGCCACGGGCACGCCCGACGCATGATGCAGATGGCCATGCAGGAGGGCGCCGCCGAAGGCTTCGAACTCTCCGGCCTCTACGCCTCCACGCAGTCGCTCTACCGCCAGGTCGGATTCGAGCAGACCGCCTACCGATTTCGCATCGAGATCCCCGTTCCGACCATCGGCGTGCAGGAACGGGGCGGATCCGTCACGCCGCTCGCCGACTCCGACTGGCCCGCCATCAGGGAGTGCTACGCGCGATTCGCGCAGAAATGGGACGGGCTGCTCGACCGCGGCGACTACATCTGGCAGCGGATCCACAGCATGCGCGGCACCGACTACACGCCCTTCGGCGTCAAGGACCCCTCCGGCGGGCTCAGCGGCTACTTCTTCCTCAACCAGCAGCGAAAGCCCGAGAGCGGCCGCCAGAACCTCGAGCTCTCCGACCTGGTCTTCAACACCGCCGACGCCGGCCGTCGCATCCTCGGCCTCCTCAACGACTTCGGCATGATGGCCGACGACGTCGCGTTCTTCGCCGGACCGCTCCACCCCGCGCTGCTCCTCATGCCCCTCCAGCGCTACCGGCTCACCTCCAGGGACACGCACCTCAACCGCGTGCTCGATTTCAAGCGGGCGGTCGAGGCCCGCGGCTACCACCCCGGGCTGAAGGCAAGGCTCGAGTTCGAGATCCACGACGACCTGGTCGAGATCAACCACGGTCGCTGGACCGTGGACGTTGCCGACGGTCGAGCCGCCGCCGCCCGCGGCGGGCACGGGGCGATCCGCCTCTCGATCCGAGCATTTGCGCCCGCCCTCTGCGGCTACCTCACGTTCACCCAGCTCGCGACGCTCGGCTGGGCCGAAGGCTCGGCCGATGACCTCGCCCGGGCCGACATCTTCACCGGCTCAACGCCGTGGGTGCCGGATATGTACTGAAGAAGGTGTCGAGGTGTCAAGGGGAAGGCACAAAGGCACAGAGGCACAAAGAAACACTGAACGGGCGGATCGGCGCGACGGATTGAAACGTCAATCCTTACGGCTCGATGCCTCGATGCCTCGATGCCTCGATGCCTCGATGCCTCGATGCCTCGATGCCTCGATGCCTCGATGCCTCGATGCCTCGATGCCTTCGTGCCTGAGTGCCTTTGTGCCTCTGTGCTTCGTGCCTTCCGCCGACACCTGTCCTTACCCCCCAACGATCTTCCTCCGCCCCTTCACGTAATCCCACACGACGAACCGGCTCAAGTCGCGGCCCGCCGAGAAGAACACCCGCCCGCCCGTCTTCTCCGCGAGCCGGTGCGCGAACTGCACGTCCTCCTCGGACTGCGACCAGCTCGGCAGCAGGAACAGGTTGATCGTGATGCCCTCGCGCGAGCACAGCGCCGCCTCGCGCATCGTCGCCTCCTCGGTTCTCGGCTCGGGCGGGTACAAGAGGTACAGCATCGATCCTTCGAAGTGCGCCGTGGGCAGCCCGTCCGTGATCAGGATCACCTGCCGGTTGGGCGTGTCCTGCGCCGCCAGCGTCTGCCGGGCGATCTGCAGCGCCCGCTGGATGTTCGTGAAGTGCGGCGGCACCACCGACTCGGTCATCTCCGGGTCGCTCATGTCCGCCTTCAGACGCACCACCGGCTGGTGGATCGTCACCGGCCGCGGCATCAGGCTCGCGATCTCCGACACCGGCCTCAGCCGAGCGAAGCTGTACATCTCGATGAACGACAGGAAATCGCCGGGGTACTCGCGGCGGATCAGCCCGTCGAGCGCCAGCGCCATCCGCTTGGCGTTGATGTACTGCCCGCCGTACCGCATCGACCCCGACATGTCCAGCAGCACGCACGTCGCGCACCGCGGGTTGTTCCGCGTCCTGTGAATCTCGATGTCCTCGGGCGTCAGCACCAGGCGGTCGGCACTGTCATCGGTCCCGCGTGCCGCTTCCCGCGCGCCACGGATCGCCGAGTTCACGAAGCTCTGCGCCACGTCCATCGATGACACCGGGTCGCCGAACTCGTACGGCTTGG
>JAJVHS010000046.1 GCA_022072615.1 Phycisphaerales bacterium | reverse complement strand
CCGCCCGCGCCGGACCTCACCGCGCCCGTCGCCAAAGAGCCGACCATCACCCCCGCCACTCCGCCGCTCGACCCCGAGCCGGCGCCCGCCGATCAGCCCGTGGACGAGCACAACCCCGCCGAACCGCCGGCCGACGCCAAGACCGCTGATCAGACCCAGGACCCGACCGCCGCGCCCGCGGACGCCAAACCCGACGCCACAACCGACGCGGAAGTCACCGAGTTCCCGCAGTCCGCGCTCCCTCCGGCGGAAGAGCGTTCCGACACGCCCGATGCGCGGGACCCCAGGAAGAGCCCGCCGCAGGACCAGCCCCCGACCACCGCCGAGCCCCGGCCCACGCCGCCGAGCCCCACCGCTCCCACCTCGCGCGCCCCCGCCATCAAGGGCACGCGCCCCGGAACCTCCGGCAGGCCCGGCGATCTCACCGATCAGTACGCAGACCCCACGTCGCTGCTGCGCGATGTCGTCGACGTCGTGCCCGGGCGGCCCGCCGCCGCCAAGGGCCTCAAGATCAAGACCACGCCCCCGCAATGGGGCGTCACCACCATGCTCATCCGCAGCGCCCGCAACCCGATCGTGTGGATCAAGTTCGGACGCGACGGCAAGGTCATCGCCGCAAACTTCGTCAAGGGCTACAGCGCCGGGTCGCCCGATGTCGATGGACCGCTGCTGGACGCGATCCATGAATGGCGAGCCGAGGGCGAGGAACTCAAGGAGATCCCCGCCGGCAAGGACTCGGGCATCACGATCACGATGAGGATCACGCTCAGGTCAATCTGATGGTGGCATGATGCCCGATCGCACGCACCCAAGGCCGTTTCCCGTCACGCTCGCCGCGCTGCTCGCGGCCGCCTGCGTGCTCGCCGCGCCAAGCGCGCGGGCGCAGCAGGCCCAGCCCACGCTCAAGCGCGTCGAACAGGGCCGCGAGGACGCCGGCCCGCTCGCCCGCAGCATCCGGGTCGCGCCCACGGACCTTCGCCTCCCCATCGGCTTCGACCAGGTGTACCGGCTGGAGAACACGGCTCGGAATTCGCAGGGCGATCTGTACGCCCGCCGCAGCGGCGGCATCACCGCGGTGTTCCCGCGATCGCAGTACTCGGTGTCCGCCTCGGGCTCGCTGCTGGCGGAAATCCCGCCGGGCACCACCTTCTACATCGGCGGTCTTCCCGAGTCGCTCACCCGCCCGGAAAAGGCCCGCGTCCGACAGCTCCCCGAAACCTACATCGATCGATCGGCCCGGCCCGCCCGGGCCGACGTCGCCGCCCCGGTGACCAGCGCCCGCCAGTCCGACGCCACCGCTCGGTCCGCCGCGCCCCGCGGCACGCCCCCGGCGCCCGCCTCGGACAGCCCGTCGCAGCGCTCGCAGCGGCCCATCGTCACGCCAGGCGCGGTCGAGATCCCCGGCGCCGCCGCGCCCCGCCGCACCGCGCCCGATCGTCCTTCGGTCTTCAGCGACGAGTCGTACCGCTCGAAGCGCGTCGAGTCCCTGCTCAACCGAGCCGCACAGGCCATCTCTCAGCCCGCCGCCGGCGCCGCCACCGCGCCCGCCGCCGACGCGGCGAAAGAAAAACCCCGCCGGTGACCGGCGGGGCGTGTGGGATCTGAATTCAACGTTCAGGGCTCGCCGATCAGCGGCGCTCGCGCTTCTCACGCGGCGGACGCAGGCCGAAATCAAACGCCGACTGCTCGGCCGGGCGGGCCCACTTGCTGCCGCCCTTGTCGGCGGGCTTGCCATCCTCGCCCTTGCCCTCGCCGGCCTTCTTTTCCTTCTTCTCGGCCTTGTCCTTCTTCTTGCCCTCGGCGGCCTTGGCCTCGGCGGGCTTCTCGGCGGCCTTGGCCTCGCCCTTGGACTTGCCGGCCTTGGCCTCGCCGCGATGATCGTCGCCCTTGGCGGGTGCCTCGCCCGCGGCGCCCTCGGCCGGCGCGGCGTGCTCCTCGTGGGCCGCGTCACCACCGCGGCTCAGGTCGAGCTTGCGGTCCGCGACCACCCACAGCTTCACCGTGGCGTCCAGGTCGCTGTCGAGCTTGATGTGCACGTCGTACGTGTCGACGCGCTTGATCACCTGGTTCAGGCGCACGTCGCGAGCCTTCACGGCATGACCCATCGCCACCAGCGCATCGGCGATGTCGTGCTGCGTCACCGCACCGTACAGGATGCCCTGGTCGTTGCACGAACGCGTCAGGTGCACCTCGACGCCCACGAGCTTCTCGCTCAGCTCCTCGCGATGCTTGCGCAGCTCCGCGAGCTGACGCTCCGCCTCCGCACGCTTGGCCGCCAGCGCCTTGATCCGCTCCTCGCTCGGCTCGGTCGCAAGCTCGCGCGGCAGCAGGTAATTCCGGGCATAGCCGGTGCGGACGTTGACCACGTCCCCGACGATCCCCAGGGCTTCGACGTTCTCAGTGAGCAGCAGTTTGACGTTGCGGGGCATTCGACGCTGTCCTTTCCGCCCGAGCCGCCAGAAGGGCCGGGCAAGAGAGTTAGGAGCCCGCCGCATCTCCCTCACCGCCGGACGGCGGCACCAGGAAACGGGTCGAACCCCAACTGGTTGTGGGCCCGCTCGCACCCGCGAGCAGGGTCGAGATGATAGGCAGCTCCCGCCAGCCGCGGTCGGGCTCCGTCCAGCTCTCGCCGTTTCAAAAATCCGCGTCGATCCCGCTCATCCGCAGGAGCGTCTTGAAGCTCTCGCTGAAGACGAAGTTGTGCTGCGGGAACCCCATCCCCGACATGTTTTGATCGATGAAGCTGAACATCAGGTCGATCTCGCCGATCGCCACCGCGTCGGCACTGCCCGACCCCAGCTTGAACGCGTGAACAGTCCCGTGCGTCGACGCCCCCATCGCGTCCAGCCGGTCCACCACCGCCGTGTACCGCAGCGTCGTCCCCGGGAACACGTCCACGCCCAGCTCCGCACGGTTGATCTTGGCGAGCACCACCTTCTGGCGGAAATGCTCGGCGTGGCCGACCAGGATCCCCGCGGTCTGCGCCATCCCCTCGAGGATCAGCGACCCGGGCATCACCGGCACCGCCGGCCGATCGCCACGCGAAGGGTCCGTCACCGCGTCGGCCGCGAAATGCTCGTGCAGATGACCCTCGGCGAGCGACACGGTCTTGATCGAAACCATGCGGCGCCGCGGCTCGAATTCGATGATGCGGTCGATCCACATCCAGCGCACGGTGAGGTCTCCAGGCGGCGGCACGGAGAAACCCGAGCCGCCCGCGTCGTCATCCCTTGGCCGCGACCTTGGCCTGCACAAAGTTGACGATGGAGTCGACCGTGAAGATCTCGTGGATCTTGGAGAGCTGCGGGTCCTGCTTGAAGCGATCGAAGTTGAAGTGCGGCAGCCGCTCGACCAGCGCGGCGATGCCCTCGGACGTCACCCGCCCGTCCTTCACGTACTTGGGGTCCTGCGCCACCCCCTGCGGGAACAGCTCGTTCTGGCCGATCTTGAACCCGAACCCCTTCTCGAGCTGGAAGCTGATGTCGAGGTAATCGATCGATTCAGCCCCCAGATCGCCCTTCAGCGTCGACGTGGGCTGGATGTCCTCCTCGTCCACGCTCAGCGTGTCCGCCAGGATCTCCCTCACCTTTGCGTAGATCTCGTCACGAGTCATCAAGTCCTGGCCTCCGGGCATGGAAGGGAATTGATCGGGATGCCCCGAACGTGTCATACTAGGTCCAACATGCGGGCAGATCGACGAAACGCTCGCTCAGCACGGGCTCCCCAGCGGACGCAGCACGAACCGGCCCGAGATCGCCGAGCTGGAAGACTCGCCGTTCTCCCCGCCCGAGGCCCCGTTGCCCGTCCCGTGGCCGTTCCCCGATGACGCCACCGTGCCCTGGCCCTTGAACTCAAACGACCCGTCGTCGAGCCGCTTGGTGAGCACCACCTCCACCCGCAGCGTCTCGCCAGGCTTCACGAACCGGCCGTACTTCACGGCACGAACGCTCCCCAGCACCATCCGCGTCTTCAGCGTCTGGGGGTGATGCGTCTCAAGCATGTGACGCCCGGCCTGCACGATCGCCTCGACCATCAGCACGCCCGGCAGCACCGGGAACGTCGGAAAGTGATCCTGGAGATACTCCTCCGCGGCGGAGACGTTCTTGATCGCCACCACCCGCTCGGGCGAGCACTCCAGCACTCGATCGATCAAGGCAAAATACATGGGCACCACAATAGCCGCCGCACGCGGCGCGGTCGCGTGCCCGCCCCCGGACCTCTCGCGCGGCCCGCGCCGCGGACGCCGACCCTACGCTCGGCTGCGTGCCGGCCGTCAAGGACACCGCGATCTGCATCCGTCACTGGGACTGGTCGGAGACGAGCCAGACGGTGTCGCTGTTCACCGCCAACCACGGGGTCATCCGCGGCCTCGCCAAGGGCTCGCGCCGCGAACGCTCCGTCTTCTCCGGAGGCATCGAGCTGCTCACGCGCGGCGAGGTGCTCTTCCTCTCGAAATCCGGCGGCCCGGGCACCGGGCTCACCCCCATCACCGCGTGGGACCTCCAGGAGCCCTACTCACGCCTCCGCTCGTCGCTCGGCGGTCTGAACGCCGGCATCTTCCTCGCCGATCTCGTCCAGCACGGCCTCGAAGACCACGACCCGCACCCGGCCGTCTTCAGCGCGCTCGACACCGCCCTCGCCCTGCTCGCCAACGGCTCGGCCCCCCTCCGGGTCGTCCTCATGTTCCTCTGGAAGCTGCTCTCGGACACCGGCTACCGCCCGGACGTCTGGTCCGACCCTAGGTCCGGTACCCCCATCCCCAACGCGCGCGTCTACGAGTTCAGCCCGAAGTTCGGAGGCCTTTTGGCCCCGCCGCCCCCGACCGCCGCCGCTCCGGAATCGCCCGTCCGATCAAAATTTGAAGGTCCGGAATCATCCGCGCACCGCGCACATTCTGCGGGAGGCGAGACCTGGAAGGTCCGGCCCGACACCGTCGAGGTGCTCCGGCGGGTCGGGTCGCGGGATGAAACCCTTGATTGGACCGGAATTGTGGCCGATACGAGTCTCCCGG
This sequence comes from Phycisphaerales bacterium, assembly GCA_022072615.1. Taxonomy (GTDB): domain Bacteria; phylum Planctomycetota; class Phycisphaerae; order Phycisphaerales; family UBA1924; genus JAEUJB01. Next base: position 7,844 of record JAJVHS010000046.1, on the reverse strand, counting down.
AGGAGGCAGTTGTACGGGCCACTGGTCTGCTGGCGTCGTACTTCCGCTTCATCCACCGGGCATGGCCGCCCTCGATTCGGTGGGTTCTCCCCGACCTGGTCCGCTCGTGAGAGGTCGGGGTGGGAGCGAAGAATGGAAGCCGCGCTTCTCGAAGAAGTCCTCGCTTGCCCGTCACTGCCCTCGCTCCCGGCGGTGGCGGTGCGGGTGATCGAACTCACCGGCGACCGGAACGTCTCCCTCAAGGAGCTGGCCGACACCATCCAGAACGACCAGGGCCTCAGCGCCAAGGTCCTGCGCACCGTGAACTCGAGCTACTACGGCCTGCGGACCCGCTGCGCCACCATCAACAAGGCGCTCGTGCTCCTGGGCCTGGGCCCGGTGAAGGCGCTGGCGCTGGGCTTCTCGCTGGTCGCGTCGCAGCAGATCGATCCCCGGAGCGGCTTTGACCTCGTCGCCTACTGGCGCCGCGGCCTGTACACGGCCGTCGCCTCCAAGTCCATCGCCGAGGCCGCGCAGAAATCCTTCGCCGACGAAGCCTTCCTCGCCGGCCTCCTCCAGGACATCGGCATGATGGCCATGTTCCAGGCGCTGGGCTCTCGCTACAAGGAAGTGCTCCAGGCCACCGGCGGCGACCACGGCAAGCTCGTCCGCCTCGAACTCGAATCCCTCGACATGCAGCACCCCGAGGTCGGCGCCATGCTCGCCGAACGCTGGCGCCTGCCCAAGGAACTCGTCATGCCCGTGCGCTTCCACGAGCGGCCCACCGCCGCCCCCGTGGAGTGCGCCGACATCGTCCGCTGCGTCGCACTCGGCAACATCGCCCACGACGTGCTCACCGAACCCGACCCCAGCCAGGCCCTCAAGCGCCTCTACGCCAAGGCCGAGCAGTGGTTCAAGATCACCCCGAGCACCATGGACGACACCCTCAAGGTCGTCGGACAGGCCGCCAAGGAGATGTCCGCCCTCTTCAAGCTCGACACCGGCGCCGCGCAAGATGTCGAGCAGGTCCTCTCCCGGGCCCACGCGCAGCTCTCGCAGATCCGCCCGCCCATGTCGACCAACCCCGCCTCCGAGGACGGGCTCGCCAAGCTCCTCGCCTCCGACGGCAACGTCGACCCCCTCACCGGCGCCATGGCCCGGTCCGCCTTCGACACCGCCATCAAGTGGGCCTTCGGCGTCTGCAAGACCCAGGGCGGCGGCGTGGGACTCGTCCAGGTCAGCGTCGACTGCCTCGAGCAGGCCACCGCCCGCGGCGGCAACGAACTGGGCGACCAGGTCCTCGTCGGCGTCGCCACGCTGCTGCACAAGCACTTCATCCCGCTCGGCGGTGTCGTGTGCCGCCTCAACGGCGGACTCTTCAGCGTCGTGCTGCAGGGCGTCGCCCGCCCGGCGATCATCCGAGCCACCGACGAGTTCCGCATCGACCTCGAACGCGGCTGGCCCGGCTGGCGCACCCAGACCGGCGTCGCCGCCGACGGCATGGCCGTGAGCGTCGGCGTCGCCAGCCGCGACCCGCAGGAACCCACCGGCGTCGGCTCGCCCTCCGAGCTCATCATCGCCGCGGCCCGAGCCATCCAGAAGTGCCGCGAAGAAGGCGCCGCCGGCGTTCGCACCGCCATGGCGGCGTAAACCCACGGTGCCGCGGTAGCGGATCTTCTCCTCTTCCAACCCTTCCTGTTCTACGTCGCGTGCCACGCGCTGCAATCGGTGCCGTTGCCACGCGCTGCCCGCGCTCACCACGGCAGCGTCTTCCCGTCATAGTTGAAGAACGTCCCGCTGTCCTCCGGCTTCAGCCGGTCGATGATCTCCAGCAGCCCCTTCACGCTCTCCTCCGGCGACAGCGGCGCCGCCTGCCCGCCCATGTCCGTCTTCACCCACCCAGGGTGCGCCACCACGCAGCAGAACCCCTCGGGCCGAAGCTCGTTCGCCAGGCACACCGCCATCTGGTTCAGCGCCGACTTGCTCCCCCGGTACGGGTAGCTCGACCCGCCTTTGTTGTTGGCGATCGAACCGAGCTGGCTGGTGATGTTGAAGATCGTCTTGCGCCCGCCCGCTCGCAGGTTCGCCAGCAGCGCCTTGGCCACCAGCAGCGGCCCGAAGCTGTTCACCGCGAAGACGCGCCGCAGTTCGTCCATCGTCAGCTCGTTGATCGACTTCTGGTCCGACCCAACTCCTGCGTTGTTGATCAGGATGTCGACTGGTTCCTTCACCTGCGCCCCGAGCCCCGCGATCGACGCCTCGTCCGCCACGTCGAGCGGGATCACCCGGTGCACCAGCCGCGCAAGGTCCTGCGCCTTCTCGGGTTCCCGAGCCGTCGCCAGGATGACGGAGTCTTTTCGGGTTGAGAGCTGCCTCGCGAACTCCAGGCCGATCCCGCGGTTTGCGCCGGTAATGAGGTACGTGGTCATAAAGGGATTATGGCACTCGGCGCCCCGCGCGAGCAAATACCCGCCTCCCGCTCCGCCCCCACGCGGGTCGCGGGATATCATCCCCCTCACCACAGGTGCTGGGGAGTAGCCACCCGTTCATCACGGGGCCGACGGGCGTCAGCACGGTCGCGAGCAAGCGTGCTCAAGACCCGCCCGTCAGCGCAGCGCCGGCTTTCGCCGCCGGCTGATACGCTGCAGCGCAAGACCATCACGATACGCGGGCGTCGCCGCGCCTCCTTGGGCGGTCGCGTCCACATCGGCTCGCCGGCCCGCGCCGCGCGAGCGGGAGTTGTCGATGGGCTTGCTGCTCGATATGGCCGTGCTCGCCGAACAGACCGGACCCGCCGTCACCGGCGGAACGTTCGGCGGTCTCGACCTCCGCGTCATCGCCTACGCGGTGTTCATCGGACTGGTGCTCGTGTTCCTCGCGCTGGACCTTGGCGTCTTCCACAAGCACGCGCACGAGGTCTCCATGCGCGAGGCAATCACCTGGTCCGCGATCTGGATCGCGGTCGGCCTCAGCTTCGCCGGCCTTGTCTACGGCGCCTACGAGAACCGCTGGCTCGGCCTCGGCGGCCCCGACACCCGCGTCTACAACACGCCCGAGGCCGTCGAGGCCGGCGAGCCCCTCATCGTCTCGCGCGAAGTCCCCGGCCTCGAAGCGGCCGAGCAGTACCTCGTCGGGTACATCGTCGAGAAGTCGCTCGCGCTCGACAACATCTTCGTGATCGCGCTGGTCTTCGGGTCGCTCGCGATTCCCGGCCGCTACCAGCACCGCGTGCTCTTCTGGGGAATCCTGGGCGCGCTGGTGATGCGCGGCGGCATGATCTTCCTGGGCGCCGGCATGATCATGAAGTTCCAGTGGATCCTCATCATCTTCGGCGCCTTCCTGCTGCTCACCGCCGTCAAGATGGCCATCCTCAAGGAGTCCGGCGACCCATCCCAGAGCTTCATCATCCGCCTCGCCCGCCGCGTGCTCCCCGTCGTCCCCTTCTTCGACGGTCAGAAGCTGCTCACCCGCCGCACCGTCGCCCCGACCTACTCGACCGACCCCGCCACCGGACGCATGGTGCAGGACCCGCCGCCCCCGGGCACCCTCGGCGTGCGCTGGGCCATGACGCCCCTCATGCTCGCCCTGATCATGGTCGAGTTCACCGACCTGATCTTCGCGGTGGACTCCATCCCCGCGATCTTCGCGATCACGCCCGATCCCTTCATCGTGCTCACGAGCAACATCCTCGCGATCCTCGGCCTGCGCTCGCTCTACTTCTGCCTCGCCTCGATGATCGGAAAGTTCCGCTACCTCAAGCCCGCCCTCATCGCCATCCTCGCCTTCGTCGGCGTCAAGCTCCTGCTGCTCAGCGTGCCCCCCTACCTCGACACGTTCGGCGGCTGGTTCTCACAGGACTGGCCCGAGCAGGCACCCATCAAGATCAGCGCGGGCGTCTCCCTCGCCGTCGTCACCGGCCTCCTCGTCGCCGGCGTGGTCGCGTCGCTGGTGACCAGCTCAAAGTCCAGGGTGCAGACCCGATGATCCAGCGCTGAAACGCCCGCCGCGAGACGGCGGCCCGTCGGCAACCGTCACAGCACGCGCACGACGACGATCGTCTGATCGTCGTTCTGCGCGCCGTGAGAACGGGCCGCCGTCAGCAGACGATCGACGATCACCTCCGGCGGTTCCCGCCCCGCCGCCCGGAACAGCTCGCGGATCGCCCCGAGCCCCAGCTGCTTGCCCGACGCGTCGGCGATCTCCGTCAGCCCGTCGGTGAGCAGCAGGAACGTGTCGCCCGCCGAGGACGTCATGTTCTGCTCGTGGAACAGCTCGCTCTCGCCCACGCCCAGCGGTAGCGCCTCGTTGGGCATGTCGCGCACCCGCCCGTCCACGGCCGAAAAGTGCAGGATCGGCAGATGACCCGCCAGCGCAAACGCGGTCTTGAGCTCGCCCGGCGACGCCGCCGGCTCAAACCGCATGCACGCGAAGGTCGCGAACATGCCCGGGTCGATCGTCTGCTGGAGCACCGCGTCAAGGTCCGTCAGCAGCCCCGAAAGATCGTGCCCGCTCCGCAGCCGCATGCGGATCGCGGCCTTGACCATCGCCATCACCACCCCGGCCTTCACGCCGTGCCCGGAGACGTCGGCGAGGAACACGTCCGCCCGCTGCCCGTCGATCACCAGGTCGATCAGGTCGCCGCCCATCTGGCTGCTGGGCATGCTCCGGCCCACCACGCGCAGCCGCGGCGACGAGAAATCGATGGCCGGGACGAGCGTCCGGTGGATCTGCGACGCCAGCTCGAGCTCCGTCCGGCTCCGCGTCGCCTCGCGCTCCTGCAGCTCCGTGTACCGGATGATCAGGAAGTACCCCGCGACGATGAAGATCACCGCCGCCACCGCGTGAAACAGCAGACGCTGCTGATCCGGCATGCCCGATCCGATCGACGTCACGCCCAGCCGCGACATCGACCAGAAGATCACCGGCGGCAGCGACGCCTGCGCGAGAATGAGCGGCACCAGCAGCCAGAACCGCCGGAAGATGAACACCGACGCCCACCCGATCGCGATCAGCCCCGAGACGATCACCCCCACCACCCCCGCGCTCCACGTCCCCGGCGGGACGCGCACCATCTGCATCAGCACCCCGAGCGGCGCAAAGCTGCAGAACGCGCCCGCGAGCACGAGCACCAGGCGTCCGCCCGTCGGCGGTGGATTCGGCACGTTCGCGGCCTTCATCGCGGCCACACTGTAACGATGTCCCGCTACCGCCGCAGCGCCCCGAGCCGGCGCACCGCCTCCTCCAGCGTCTGGTCCTTCTTGCAGAACGCAAACCGGGCAAACCGCCGCCCGTGTTCGGGGTTGTCGTAGAACACGCTCGGCGGGATCGCCGCGACCTTGATGTGCTCGGTCAGGTGGCGGCAGAACGCCACGTCGTCCGCAAAGCCCAGCGCCGAATGGTCCGCCATGATGAAGTACGACCCCGCCGGCTGGTACACCCGCATCCCCAGCCCGCTCAGCGCCGCCGACAGAAAATCACGGCGCCGTCGATAATCCGCCACCAGCGAGCGCACGTACCCATCCCCCTCCGTGAGGATCGCCGCCGCGCCGAGCTGCATCGGCGTGCAGGTGGCGAACGTCAGAAACTGGTGCGCCGCCCGCACGCACCGCGTCAGCTCCGCCGGCGCGATCGCCCAGCCGATCTTCCACCCCGTGAGGCTGAACGACTTCCCCAGGCTGTTGAGCGTGATCGTCCGCTCCGCCATGCCCGGCAGCGTCGCGAGGCTGATGTGCGGCTGGTCCGGCTCGTACACCAGTTCGCTGTACACCTCGTCGGTGATCGCCAGCACCCCGTGCTCGATGCACAGCGACGCGATCAGCGAGAGCTCCTCGCGCGAGTACACCTTGCCCGTCGGGTTGTGCGGCGTGTTGACCACGATCGCCCGCGGCCGCGTCTGCATGACGCGCCGCAGCTCATCGGGGTCGAACTCGAACCCCGACCCGTCCCCGCGCGGACGCAGCGTGACGAACACCGGCACCGCCCCCGCCAGAGACACGCACGCCCGGTACGAGTCGTAATACGGTTCAAAGAGCACCACGCGCTCGCCCGGGTTGATCAGCCCGAGCATCGCCGCCGGGATCGCCTCCGTGCACCCGCTCGTCACCGTCACCTGCGCGTCCGGATCGATCACCTGGCCCGTGGTCCGCTGCCACCGCGCCGCGATCGCCTGGTTCAGCGCCGGGTCACCGAGCATCCGGGCATACTGGTTCCGCCCCGCCCGGATCGCCGCGATCGCCGCCTCCTTCGCCAGCTCCGGGCCGTCAAAGTCGGGGAACCCCTGCGCCAGGTTCACCGCGCCGTGCTCGGTCGCAAGACGGGTCATCTCGGTGAAGATCGTGGTCCCGAAGGGAGCCAGACGCTGAGAGACGAATGAAGACGCCGGCATGAGCGCAGGGTAGTGGGCGCAGCCGGCCGCGGCAGGCAGACACCTGGTTGAACGCCCCCGTCCAAGCCACGACCGACCCTGCCTTTCTACACTCCCGGCGTGTCGCCATCCCCCGGCGATCGCGGTCAACACCGCGGCGGCCGCCCGGCACACCAGCCACGCAGATAGAAAGGACGCTCGGCATGGGTCTCTTGGACGGCAAAACGGGTCTGATCGTCGGCATCGCCAACGACCGCTCCTACGCCTGGCACATCGCCAAGGCCATCATCGACCACGGCGGCCGCTGCGCCTTCACCCACCTGCCCGGCGAAAAGAACGAACGCCGCACGCGCCGCGCCGTCGAGGACCTGGGCGTCAAGGACCCCTGGCTCTTCCCCCTCGACGCCGGCAAGGACGAGGACATCGACGCCGCCTTCTCCGCCTACCAGCAGAAGTTCGATCACATGCACTTCCTCGTCCACTCGATCGCCTTCGCCGATCGCGAGTGGCTTCAGTTCGGCAAGTTCGTCCAGACCCCGCGCCAGGCGTACCTCGGCGCCATCGACATCTCCGCCTACACCCTGCTCGCCATGGCCCGCCGAGCCAAGGACCAGATGGCCCGCTCCGGCGGCGGGTCAATCATGGCCATGAGCTACTACGGCGCCGAGAAGGTCGTCCCCGGCTACAACGTCATGGGCGTCGCCAAGGCCGCCCTCGAGTGCACCGGACGCTACCTCGCCGCCGAACTCGGCGAGCACAAGATCCGCGTCAACCTCATCTCCGGCGGCTACCTCCGCACCCTCGCCAGCTCCGCCGTCGGCGGCACCGACACCATGTCCGAACGCGTCGCCGAACGAGCCCCCCTCCGCCGCAACGTCGAGGGCGCCGACGTCGGCAACACCGCCGTCTACCTCGCCAGCGACCTCTCCGCCGGCGTCACCGGCGAAACCATCTACGTCGACTGCGGGGTCAACACCATCGGTGCGTAGCGCGATGAAGGATGATCAGATCGTCAAGATCGCAAAGGCGCTCGCCGACCCCACGCGGCTGCTCATCCTCCGCGAAATCCAGGCCGCGGGCGAGATGACCTGCTCCCGGGCCTGCGAGCTCGCGCCCGTCTCGCAGCCGACCATCTCCCACCACGTCAAGACGCTCGAGGAAGCCGGGCTGATCACCGTCCGCCGCGACGGCCAGTTCCACATCCTCCGCGTCGACGGCGACCTGCTGCGGGAGTTCTCGTCCCTCCTCACCAACCCCGGCGCCGCCCCCTCGCCCGCCAGGAGCGGCCGCGCACGCACCAGGACCGCCGCCAAACGCCCGCCCGCGACGACGGCCCGGCCCGCCCGCCGCCGCGGCCGCGCGACGTAAGCCCGGCAACCCCGTGCCCGGTTTTCCGAACCAACAATCGCACGGATGCGCCCGCTCACCACCCTCCAGTTCCTCTTCGTCCTGGCCGTGACGCTCCTGCTCTCGTCCCACGCCCACGCCGCCATCCCAGCCC
>JAJVHS010000089.1 GCA_022072615.1 Phycisphaerales bacterium | reverse complement strand
TTCTGACCACACGTACGGATGAAACGCCGCAGTCAGATCTCTACGAACAGCAGATTCGATTCAACGAGGCGGTCGATGAAGCCCTGACCGACTCGATCAAGACCTATTCGCGCGCCCTCGATCAGATGGTCGTGACAAAGGCCCGGCACCGGATGGAAGCGCTCGGAACGCTCGCGGCGGGTCTTGGCCATGACATGGCCAACGTGCTCACGCCGATGCGCACCTGCCTCCGCACAATCATCGAAGAAGGGCTTACACCCACCACCGGCCCGGTCGTTGATGCGCTGCAACGAGCAGTTGACCACCTGAGCGGCCTTACCCGGGGCTTGCGGGCTCTCTCGTTGGACCCCGACAACACGGAGTCTTTCGAAACCACCGAGTTGCGGGGGTGGTGGGCCACGGCGGTTTCCCCTTTCACTTGGGCTGTTCCCAAGGGCGTGCGTCTGCACGCTGAAGGATTCGGACCGGGATCGACGGACTTGCCGCCCGTAAGGCTTCCGGCACACGCGTTGATGCAGGCGGTGTTCAACCTCGTCCAGAACGCGGCACAGGCGCTTGCGATGCGGAATGCGGCGGCCCCGGAGACCGAACCGACCGGGAATATCTGGATCTCGGCGCGGCTCTCCTCACCGGCGGAGGCGTCTGCGCTGGGATCGAACGAACGCGCGGTATCGCTGACCGTCCGCGATGACGGCCCGGGCATGGACGAAACCACCGCGTCTCGGTGCACCGAGGCGTTCTTCACCACCAAGCCCAAGGAGCATGGCACAGGTCTTGGTCTCTTCCTGGTCCGAACACTGATGGAACGGCACGGCGGCAAGCTTCTGGTTGCAACCAAGCTCGGAGAAGGGACCTCGTTCACATTGGTTCTCCCCACGGTCCGCCCGGCAGTGACGGTCACGACGGCGACCCGATCGGGGAGTGCGGTGACCGGGTAAGTCGGGCGGGAATCCCAGAGAGCGATCTGAGTTGCACGGCTGCGGGTCGATGACGCCCAAAACAACAAGCGGCCGAGCAGGGAGAATCTCCGCGTGGCACCAGCGAATCGCCTCCTCGACCTGCTGCACCGCTCAGCACCGGTCGAACACCCTGTCAGGTGACGCTTCGGCGTCATCAACGGCTGTCTCTGCGGCACCCTGCCGTACCGGTTTCATGTCCAGCCTGAGTCCGATGAGGGAGACGGTCTGACGATCGTCGCGACGTGTGCGCCGCGGCGCGGGAAGATTTCGGTCGGATCACGCGTTCGCCGCGAGGCGCTTCTCGCCGCTGCCCGCGACGACGGAGCGTTCATGGTCCGCGGCGTTGCGCCCGTCCTCGGTGACCTTGTACACGACCCCGATGGTCGTTTCCTTCTCGCCCAGCAGCAGGCGGTTGACCAGTTCCACGCCCTGCATGAGGGAGTGGTCGGTGTTCGCAACCTCGTACTTCCACATGCCGAACCGGCCGCGCGAGTAGACCCCGTGCGATTCGAGCCACGGGATGACCTCGGAGAGAATCTCGTCGCGGTCCACCGAGGGAGTGGGATAGGAGTACTCGGCCTTGTACAGCCACGTGCTCACGATGTCGGCCCGTTCGTCTTCAGTCATCAGCCCGGCGTTGATGAGGCCCTGGATGGTGTCCTCGACGATCGTCGCCTCGTTGACGGGCTTGAACTCGCTGGCGGAGGTCTCGCAGAGCAGCGAGTAGAAGCGGCCGTTGCGGCGCGGCCCATCGTCGGGGAACCCGTCCTTGCCCGGCTCGACCTCGCGGTACGGCTCGGGCGTCATGAAGGGCGAGTAGTTGCTGAGGTACGTCACGCGGTAGAACGGGCAGTTGTCGTCGGGGAAGTACATCCAGCTCTTGGTCGACGGGCACGGCCGCCTGATGCCGATGCCGACCATGAAGCCCGACGAATGCCGCAGCCGCTGCGCGGTGTTCCGAATCGACGCCGGGATGGTCCCGCGCTTCGAAACGAGCACGTTCCGCAGCAGCACGTCGACCGGCATCGTCGAAACCAGCGTCCCGTACCGCTCGGTGCGGCCGCCCTCGAACGTCACGGTCTTCTCGTCCACGTCGATCGCCAGGACGCGGGTGTTGAGGTCGTAGGACCCTTTCAGCACGCGGTCGAAGCGGTGGTAGAACTCGCCCGTCCCGCCGCGGAGCGGGAACTTGAAGCGGTTGTTGGGCCCCCAGCCGAAGTCGTCGGTCCCGAGCACCACGTTCTTGACGGCCCGGTCGACGTCGATCACCGCCACGCGCTCGCCGATCCACTGCTTGTTCATCATCTCCGGCGGGTGCGCCCAGACCTTGAAGTTGTACGGACGCATGAAATGCCGAGCGATGCCGTCCCCGAACACCGCGTCGATGAACTCGCCGAAGTTCGTCGCCGCGGCCGGCGACGGGACCTTTCCCTTGCCGTTCTGCGCCTTGATCAGGCCCGACAGGCACTCGTAGGTCACCTGCGGGGGCAGATGCCGGATGTTGTTCTGGAAGGGGTACGGGACCCAGCGGTCCATCATCCGCACCCACGACTCGCGGTCGTTGAGCGTGTACTCGTCGCCCATCAGCCGGTCGAAGACCTCGTCGTAGTACTTGTAATGCGAGAACATGACGTGGCCGCCGATGTCCCACGTGAAGCCGGCGTCATCGACGAACGAGTGCGCCAGCCCGCCCAGGTAGGGGTTGCGGTCGTACATCCGGAAGTCGGAGTAACCCAGTTCCTTGAGGCGGTACGCGGCGCCCAGGCCCGTGGGACCGGCGCCGAGGATCACGATCCGGCCGGGACCGGCGGCGCCGGCCTTGATCTCGATATGCGGAACGGACATGCGGGTTGGGCTCCAATTGCTCGCCGGCGCACGGGAAATCCCAGCGGCGTGGAGCGAATCCTAGGGGGTTGAGCGGCGGTCGGGAGGGTCAGAACCGTGACGGATCGCTGCGGGGCACTGGTAGACTCCTGGCATGCGAATACCTCGGACCGACCCGGTGGCCGCAGTTTGCCTGGCGGCTAGACGGGGCGCCGTTTTCTGCTTTGGCGTCTCGTTCTATGCACTGCTCACTCTGCTGGTTGGGATGGTGACCACAACGCCGCCGCGAACTCCCCGCGAATGGGTCATGTCCGGGTGCCAGAGCCTGCTTGGACTGGGTGTACTTCTGATGGCGATTGGCGTCGGCCTGCGTCTCCGGGCCGCGTCGCGAGAGGCCTTGGCGGTGCTCAAAGAGAAGTGTATCGAGTGCGGATACGACCTAGGACGGCGGGAGTGCGCCGGGCCATGCCCCGAATGCGGGCACGCGCAGGCGCGGTGGCATCGGGAAGAGCCGTAGTGCCGAGCGGCTTACCTGCCGTTTCATCGCTTCCCCGCGGTGGAGCTGAAATACCGACCGACGACACTCTGGGGATGACCCGCAAGTCATGCATAGTCGCGGCCACGTCGGTCTAGAACGCTGCACAGTCCGCGCGAGGCAGTCCGAGTTACAATCGTGCCCGTGACGGGCGACGACGACCTGACAATCACGACGGGGGGCGGGGGCGCGGGGCCGTTCCTGGATCCGACCGGCGGGCGAGCAAGCGAGTCCGGCACCGAGGTGCCCGGCGCCGCGCTTCACGCCGGAAGCCTGCTGGCCGGTCGCTACCGCATCGTCGCGCGGCTCGGCGGCGGCGGGATGGGCGAGGTGTACCGCGCCGACGACCTGACGCTCGGCCAGTCGGTCGCCCTCAAGTTCCTTCCTGCCGACGCAGTCGCCCGGCCCGGGTGGCTCGACCGCTTCCGGTCGGAAGTCCGGCTCACCCGCCAGATCAGTCACCCCAACGTCTGCCGGGTCTACGACATCGGTGAGAGCCAGGGGCAGGTGTTCCTGTCGATGGAGTTCGTCGACGGTGAGGACCTCTCGTCGGTCATCCGCCGCATCGGCCGCCTGCCGCACGAGAAGGCGGTGCAGATCGCGCGGCAGATCTGCTTCGGGCTCGCGGCGGCGCACGAGCAGGGGGTGGTGCACCGCGACCTCAAGCCCGCCAACATCATGCTCGACGGGCGCGGCAACGCCCGCGTGATGGACTTCGGCGTCGCGGGGATCGCCGCCGAGCTGAACGCCTCGGGCGCGATCGCGTCGGGCACGCCCGCGTACATGGCGCCCGAGCAGCTCGAAGGCCGCGAAGTCTCGCGGCGCTCGGACATCTACGCGCTGGGGCTGGTGCTGTACGAGGTGTTCACCGGCCGGCCCGCGTTCCGAGCCCAGTCGCTCGCCGAGCTGCGGGCGCTGCACGTCTCCGACACGCGCCCCGCCGAACCGTCAACCCTCGTCGCCGATCTCGACCCCGCGGTCGAGCGCGTGATCCTGCGGTGTCTCGAGCGCGACCCCGGTCAGCGGCCCGCGTCGGTCATGGCCGTGGTCGCGGCGCTGCCGGGCGGAGACCCGCTCGCGGCCGCCATCGCCGCCGGCGAGACTCCGTCGCCGGAACTGGTGGCGGCGTCGGGCGAGGCGGGCGTGCTGCGGCCCTCCATCGCGATCGCGCTGATGGTTGCCGCGGTCATCCTCTTGTGCGTGGCGGTGGTCGCGCGGGACCGGGTCTCGGTGCTGCACTACGTGCCCAAGGAGAACTCGGCGGAAGTCCTCGCGGCCAAGGCTCGCGAAGCGCTGCGTGAGCTCGGCTTCCCCGAGCCGCGCGGATCGGTCGTCGCGGGATTCAGCGTCAGGACGCTGCTGCTCAGCAGCATCGACCAGGTAGACCAGTCGCCGGCCCGGTGGGAGAAGCTCAAGGACCCGGCGCTCGCGCCGCTCACGTTCTGGTACCGGTGCAGCGACCGGTCGCTCAAGAGCACGTCGCACTTCCGCATGGAGACGACCTCCAACGACCCGCCCGACTCGGTGCCCGGCGATACCACGCTGGTGACCGACCTCTCCGGGCGCGTGCGGGCGTTCTCGCGCGTCCTGCCCACCATCGCCCCACCGGACGAGTTGCAGGAGATCGGCAGTTCCACGCCGGCAGCGCCCGCCCGCGGCGCGCCGAGATCGACGAAAGAGACGCTCGCGGCGGTCATGGGCATCGACGCCGCCACCCTCGAGGAGGTCGAGCCCGCTCGCCTGCACGACGTGCCCACCGACCATCGGCGCGCCTACCACGCGCTGCTGCCCGGCGGCGATCCGGTGCCGGTGCGCATCGAAGTCGGGGAGGCCCGGGGATCGATCGTCGCCATCGACACGGTCTACCCGTGGAGCGAGTTGCAGAACCCGAGCCGATGGACCGCGGCCGATGAGATCAGCGATCTCGGCGGCGCGTTTCTCCAGATCGCCATCCTGATTTCCGGCATCTTCATGGCCCGGGCCAACATCAGAGCCGGCCGCGCGGACCGCCGCGGCGGGTGGGCGCTGGCCCTGACCGGCTTCCTGCTCACGTACGCCTCCGGCCTGCTCGTGACCGACTGGAGCGTCAACACGCTCGGGACGCCGTTCGGTCAGCCGCTGGTGCGAGCGGTGTACCTCGGCGTGCTGTGGTGGGTGTTCTACCTGGCGATCGAGCCGGCAATGCGCCGCCTGCGGCCGCACGCGATCATCGCATGGTCACGCCTGATCGAAGGCCGGTGGAAGGACCCGCTCGTCGGTCGCGACGTGCTCTTCGGAGTGCTCGGCGGCATCGTCGTCAGCCTGCTGACCGAGCCCGCGTCGAACCTGTACGCACGGCTCGCGTCGGAGCCCCCTCCCGTGCCCACCGGTCCGAGCGTCCTGGCGCTGTCCGGCGCGCGCTTCACGACGGGAACCGCGGTCCGCGCGCTCTCGGACGGGACCGCGACCGTCCTGCTGATCTTCGTGGGCCTTGTCGCACTGAGGGCGCTGGTCAAGCGCGAGTGGGCCGTGTGGATCGGCGTGTTCCTGGTGCTGTCAGTGACGTCGATGGTCACGGTGCAGCGCGACATGCCCGGCGCCTGGCTGATCGGGCCGGTGTGGGCGGCGGCGCTGACCTCAATCTTCATGCGCCTGGGCCTGCTCGCGGGCGCGGCCACGCTGATGACTACGTTCATCCTGATCCGCGTCCCGCTCACTTTCGACTTTGAGCGCTGGTACGCCGGGTCGGGGGCGATCATCCTCCTGATCCTGGCGGGCGTGGCGGTGCTCGCCGCCCGCATCGCGTCCGGCAGAGCGCTGCGAGCGGCGCTCTAGCTGGTCTTGAGAGACCGCGCGAACGACCCGGCTTCCGCCAGCCGCTCGCCGCTCACGGTGGTCGTGAACCCCGCGTCGCGGATCGTCGACACGAGCAGCTCGGTCGCGATGTTGCCGGGCGCCTTGGCGGTTGAGGTGGAGGCGTAGGGACAACCGCCCAGCCCGCCCGCAGCGCCGTCGAACGATCGGATGCCCATGGTCAGCGCCTCGACGACGCAGGACGCGGCACGGCCGAACGTATCGTGCAGGTGGAGCGTGATGGCCGCCGACGGAAGATGGGCGGCCGCCGTCGTGAGCACCGCATCGAGCATGGCCCGGATCGACTCGGGCGTGCCGGCGCCGATCGTGTCGCCCAGGTCGATCTCCGCGATGTCGCCCTGATCGCGCAGCGTGGCGAGCTTCTCCACTACGCGGGCGACCGCGGCGGGCTGGACAGGACCTTCGAACGGGCACGCGATCGCGCAGGAGATGTACGCCCGGACCGCGAGGCCGTGCCGCCGGCCGGCGGCGACCACGGGTCTGAAACGCTCGACGGTTTCGTCGATGGACGCGTTGGTGTTGCGGCGGGAGAACGTCTCGGAGGCGGCGGTGAAGACCGAGACCTTGTCGAGCAGCCGCCGCGCGGCCCGCTGGTTGACCTCGAGCGCGGCGTTCATGCCTTTTTCGTTGGGGACAAGCGCGGAGAAGACCGGCCGTCGCTCCCGCAAGGAAGCGTCGTCCGCGAGGGCGGCAAAGACCTCGGCCGCGTCGCCCAGTTGCGGGACCCAGCGGCTGGAGACGAAGCTCGAGACCTCGACCTCATCCACGTCGGCCGCGCACAGCAGCTTCACGAGGCGGACCTTCTCGGACGTGGCGATCGCACCTTCTTCATTCTGAAGGCCGTCGCGGGGGGATACGTCGGTGATGCGGACTGTTCCAGCCATGGAGGATTCATGCTAGCCGGAAGGGCTGCGCCCGGCAGGTTCGGGAACCGATAGCTTCCGTACCGGCGCGGTGTTGCCGGAGACCTTCTTACACGGAGAGCACGCTTATGAACTGCCCGGCCTGCGCGCACCAGCTTCGGACGATCCGTTACGAGGGCGTCAGCATCGAGACGTGCGACGGCTGCGGAGGCGAGTTCGTCTCGGGATCGGAGATGGGTCACATCGTCCGCGCGCGAGACGAGCGGTTCGGCGGCGACCATTCCGCGTGGGCGGCGGGCCGCGGGCCGCTGTTCGGGATCAAGGACGCCGACGCGACGACGAGGTTCTGCTGCCCGCAGTGCCGCGTGCCCATGAACCCCATCAACTACGCCACCGACAGCGGCGTGATCGTCGATCGCTGCGGCGAATGCGGCGGGATGTGGCTCGAGAACAGCGAGCTTGAGAAGATCCAGACGCTGCTCGAACGCTGGCAGGACGAGGCACCGGGAAAGATCAGCGGGGCGGCACAGCAGCTCAGCGATGCCCGCGCCAAGTCGAAGAGGGAAACGTCCAACACCTTCGGCGGATCACGATTCTCGTTCGTGAACGCGGTGGTGAACCGGCTGCTGGACGCGGCGTGACGACCCGCGTGCGCCCGGGAATTGCCGGATCCTCGCGCGAGCGCGTCGACTCCGCCGCTACGCGGCAAGGCCGACAAACGTGAGCGTGAGCGCAAAGCCCGTGATGTCCGCGACCGTGGTCGAGATGGGCCCGCTCGCCAGCGCGGGATCGACCCTGACGCGGCGGAGCACCAGCGGCGCGAGCCCCCCGATCGAGATGGAGATCACGGCGTTCAGCGACATCGCGAGGCCGACCGCCGCGCCGATGGTCCACGGTGCGCCCCAGGCTCGGGAGAGGACGGCGACCGCGGCGCCCAGCGGTGCGGCGAGCAGCACGGCCAGCAGGAGCTCGTGCATGAGCACGCGGCGCCACGCGGTCCGCGCGTCGTCCCCGATGACGCCGAGTGTCAGCTCGCGGATGGAGACCGCGGCGGCCTGCATGGCCGCGTTCCCGCTGGTGGCGGAGATCACGGGCAGCACGGCGGCCACCACGATCACCTTGGCGATGGTGTCCTGGTGCCACGCGATCACCCCGGCGCCGCCCAGGCACATCAGGAGGTTGATCGCGAGCCACGCTCCGCGCCGGCGCCAGCGCGTCGCCACCGGCATCGACCGCAGCTCCTCGCCGCCGACGATGCCCTGGCTGACGCGGTAGTCGTCCTCCGCTTCCTCATGCTCGCGTTCGGTTGCGTCGGCCCGGTTGACCACGCCGAGCAGGGTCCCGGCGGCGTCAACAACGGGCAGGGCCATGAACGGCTGGTCCTCAAAGGCCGAGGCCAGCGCGTGCGTATCCGCGTCGTCGCGGACCATCGCTGGAGCGGACTTGATCAGGCTGGAGAGCGGCGCATCCTCGCTCGCGAGCATGAGGTCCCTGATGGGGGCGACGCCGACCAGGCGGCGCGCATCGTCGACGAGGTAGAGGTACTGGACGCCGATCTCGGCGTACTTCTGCTGGTTGCTGCGGATGTCGCGGATCGCCTCGCTCACCGTCGAACTGCTCGGGAACGCGAGGAACTCCGTCTCCATCAATCCGCCGGCCGTGCCGGGCAGGTACTTGAGGAGGCTCGAAGTCTCGGCCTGTGTGGCGGGCGGAAGCAGGTGCTGGATGTCGGCTCGGGACCGGTCGGGAAGCGCGGCGAGCAAGTCCGCTCGTTCATCGCTGGGCAGCCCCCCGACAAGACGAGCCGCGAGCGCCGTATCGAGCGCGGAGACGATCGACGCGGCGACATCCCCGGGCATCCAGAGGAGCACCTCGCGCGCCCGGACATCATCGGCCAGAGCGGCGACCAGCCCGGCGGCATCGGCGGCGCCGAGCTGACCGAAGAGCTCCCGCGTCGCATCCGGTCCGAGGTCGTTGGAGCGCCAGATTGCCGCCGCGCGCTCAAGATCGTGTTCGGCGACGGCCGCACCAATCGCGACGACGGCGTCGGATTCTCCGGGGGCATTTGTCATTGCGGACGGTAGGGGCGGACGCAATCGGCCGGGCACCACCGCGACGCACCCCGCCCTCACGGCTTGCCCGGAACGAACCAGACGAGCCGCCAGTTGCCCTTTTCCATGACCATGTCAAAGCCGACCCAGTAAAGGTCCCGAGCCGCCATTCCCTGCACGCGGAGGCGCTGCACGCCCTTCTGAACCGGCTCGAGGAACAGGCCCGGTGTCGATTCGCCCATCGGCATGCGTTCGAACAGCGCCAGTACATCCCCGGCGCGATCCTGGAGGAGCTTGAAGGCTTCGATCGGAGGCACGCCCCTGGCGTAGAACTCTCCGCGCGTCTGCTCGCTGAGCACCTGCTCGACAAACAGCTCCCCCTGGCTGTTCATCAGCGTGTTGTAGATGTGCATCATGAGATGCCGAGCCGTCTTTGCTCGAAGCTCGGTCGGCTTCCCTTCCGGGTCCTTGACGACAAGCTGGTCGTCCGGGATGAAGGTCGGGTCGACGTACCCCTTGGGATACCGCGAGATAGGCGTCTGGCTCTCCGCGCCCGGCAAACCGCCCAGAAATGGCCGGTTGTAGACGAGCACCGGCTCGGTCTGACACGAGCAAAGGGCCACGAGTGCGGCCAGCATCAGCGCACGCCCGGCTGACTCGCCGAGCGCCAACGCCGCGCCGCGCCTGGCCGGCCGATTCTCCTCGGAGATGCGCGGGGTCTGTATCACGGTGTGCTCGTTCGGCGGTCCGGCTTTGCGGCCGCAGCTCATCGCGGGCCGCCGCGTCCGGTTGTCGGATCAGGCCAGGCCGACGCGTTCCACGGTCGACCGACCTCGGCGCCACAGGTCGTGGACCGCGAATTCTTCGCGCGGTCCGGGGAACTCCGCTCGGAGGTGAGCGCCGCGAGATTCCTCCCGCCACAGCGCCGATCGTCCGATCAGCGCGCCCACCAGCAGCATGTTCTGGATCTCCCATCCGTGGGGCTCGTCGAAGATCTTGTCGAGGGTGTACCGAGCCCAGAAATCAAACATGTCGCAGGCGTCGTGCAGCTTCGCGCTCGTGCGCTCGATCCCGACATTCCGCCACATGGCGCTGCGCAGGCTCGACTGCACGTCCACCAGGTCAAGCTCGCCGTGGTCGCTGGGGCGGATGTCCGAGATCACGGCCACGGGGCTCGGCCGGGGCGCGACACCCCACGCGTTGCTCGCACCGCCGTTGCCGTTGGCCTGGGTCATCTCGCTCGCCGTCCGGCCCGCGATCTCGCCGAGCACCAGGCCTTCCAGGAGCGAGTTGCTCGCCAGGCGGTTCGCGCCGTGCAGCCCGCTGCACGCCGCTTCGCCGGCGGCGTACAGCCCCGGGACATTCGTGCGCCCGCACAGGTCCGTCCGCACGCCACCGATCATGTAGTGCGCCGCGGGATGCACCGGGATGAGTTTCTCCGCGGGATCGAGCTCGAACCGCGCAAGCTCCGCCGTGATCGACGGGAACCTGGTCTTGAAGCCCTTGATGTGCCGGCAATCCAGCCACACGTGCCGGCCGCCCTGCCGCGCAATCTGCCGCACGATCGCCTGGCTGACGATGTCGCGCGGGGCGAGCTCCGCGAGCGGGTGCTCGTCGAGCATGAACCGGTGACCGGAGTCGTCCACGAGGTACGCGCCCTCGCCGCGAACCGCCTCGGAAATGAGCGACCGTGTCGCGCCGGGAAGGTACAGGGTCGTCGGGTGGAACTGCACGAAGCCCATGTCGCCGACCGAGGCGCCGGCGCGGTACGCCATCGCCAGGCCGTCGGCCGTCGCGACCTTGGGATTCGTCGTCTCGCGGTAGAGCATGCCCGCGCCGCCGCTGGCGAGGATGGTCGCTCGCGCCCAGATCATCTGGAGCCCGTACCGGGGGTGGTGCGTGATCGCGCCCATCACCGGGGAACCGACCTCGGCGGTGGGCGTGATGAGGTCGAGGCCGAAACAGTTCTCAAACACGCGGATGTTTGGGACCTCGCGGACGCGCTCGACCAGCACCCGCTGGATCTCCTTGCCGGTCGCGTCGCCGTCGGAGTGCAGGATCCGGGCCCGTCCGTGGCCGCCCTCGCGCCCGAAGGCGGTTTCGCCCTCGGCGGTCCGGTCCGCCCGCATCCCCCAGGCCAGCAGCTCGCGCACGCGGTCGCGGCCCTGGTCGACAACCAGCCGCACCGCGGCTTCGTCGCACAGCCCGGCGCCGGCGACGAGCGTGTCCCGCACGTGAGCGTCCACGGTATCGCCGTCGGCGATCGCCGCCGCGATGCCCCCTTGAGCCCAGGCGGTGTTCGAGAGGTACAGGTCGCCCTTGACCAGCACGATGACCTCGCCGTGCGCAGCCGCCGCGAGCGCCGCCCGCAGCCCGGCCACGCCGCCACCGATGACCAGCGTTCCCGTGAAGATCTGGGGCAGCAGCGTCGATCGGAAGGGGATCAGGTATCGGCGTTGGTCGAAGATCGGGTCCATACCGCGTTACGAACGACGGAGCGTTCGGTTCTCTCTCCGCCCGGAAGGCATCGTCACTTGTGGCAGCCGCAACCGCTCCCGCAGCCGCCCGCGGGCTCGTCCAGCGCCGCGGCCATGTCGACGCCGAGCATCTTCTCGACCTTGGCATTCAGGTACCACGCATGGTGCTCAAGGTGCCAGGTGTCGTACTCGACCAGCGTGCGCACGGAAAGCTCGCCGCGCTGCGGGTGCATGGCGACCCGCTTCCACTGGTCCGCAGAGAGCGTCATCAGCCACTCGCTCATCCAGCGGCGGAGCGTGTGGATGACGGCGACAAAACCCGCGAGCGGGAAGGCGTTGCTGGGGCCGACGCGGCCCGTCTGGCCTTCCCCCACCGCCGCCGACGCGTGGCCGTAGACGCCCGCATCGATGAACGCGTTCTCGTCCCACGGCGCGATCACGGGCTGGTCTTCGGCCACCGCTCGGCGAACGCGGTGCACGGTCGCGATCTCGGCGTCGGCGAGGTGCCCGACCAGCACCCGGATCGGCCAGCGGCCCACCCCCGAATCGGAAAGGAACGCGATATCGAGCTGCTGGTCATCGAGGAAGAAGATCCGCCGGTCGAAGCTCTCGATGCCGCGGCGGTAGCGGGCGATCAGGCCGAGAGTGTCGAGCGACCTGACGTCGGCGAGCTGGACCCTGGGAACGTCAAAGGCGGACACGACCGTCGCACGATCCTCGTGGTGCTCGTGCCCTCCGCAGCACTCCCCCGGCGCCTGCTTCTTCTCGCCTCCGCAGCAACTTTGCCCCTGGCCCTGGCAGCACTCAGATGATGCCGGACGGGCGGCCCCCGCGGCCGTGGTGTGTGGATGTTCCAACGCGAAGGCTCCTTGTGGGCTCGGGGCGGCGGCCCCGCCGGCCCGATCGATGGACGCTGCAGAGGTCAATCCTATGGTTGGACCCATGCCCGAGCCGCTCGATCCTTCCCCCGGAGTAACCCCCTTCCCCCGCACGCTGGCGCTGCGGGTGGTGACCATGCCCCGGGACACGAATCACTACGGGACGATTTTCGGCGGTGTGATCCTCAGTTACATCGACCAGGCGGGATTCGTAGAGGCCCGGCGGCACGCCCCGTGCCGGTGGGTCACGGCGGCGATCGACCGCGTGGACTTCAAGGCCCCCGTGAATCTGGGTGATATCGTGAACTTCTTCTCCCAGACCACGCGGGTCGGGAGCAAGAGCGTCACCATCCGGATCGAGGTGGAAGCCGAGCGTTACATCGATGGCGCCCACGTCCAGGTAACGACCGCCACGCTCGTCATGGTCGCCGTCAACGACCACGGCCAACCGATCCTCATCAGAGACGCGATGGCCCGACCATGACCGGGCAGCGCCCGGCACCCGGCCGCCCGGACCGGTTCGATCCGGTGGTCGCGTTCGCGCGATCCGGGCGACACCGGATGCTGACGATCACGGCTTGATCTGTTATTCTGCAGGACAAGGGCGGCACCGCCCACGGAAGGGACTTCATGGCACTGATCCAATCTACTTATGTGACCTGCGAGCTCGTCGGGAACACCGTGGTCGGGACGATCCTGGTCGAGAAGATCGCCGAACGGGAATCACAGATCATCCAGACGGAACTGGGTCAGACCGCCTCGCCCTACGGCTGGCGACTGTCTCTGGATGC
>JAJVHS010000064.1 GCA_022072615.1 Phycisphaerales bacterium | reverse complement strand
AACGTGAACCGCTGGCCCTTTGGCCGCCCGCAGCCCCAGCAGCCCATGAGCCAGCTCGCGCAGGTGCTGCTGATGAGCAACGAGTTCATGTTCATGGATTAAAGCATCCTGTTCCTGTGCATGTGGCTCACGGCGTCGACCGAGCTCGGCCCCGACCAGTGGTTCCCTAGCGTCATGAAGTCGCTGACGGGCATGGAGGGCATCATCTTCCTGGTCTACACGGCGGGCCTGATGTTCGTCCTGCGCTTCTTCGCCGGGCCGATCGCCCACAAGATCTCGCCGCCCGCGATGCTCGTCGGATGCTCGGTGCTCAGCGCCCTGGGCCTGTACTGGCTCGGCAGCCTCCAGCCGGGCACTTCGGCGTTGATGGCGTTCGCGGCGGCAACGGTTTTCGGCGTGGGCAAGACGTTCTTCTGGCCGACGATGCTCGGCATCACCAGCGAGCAGTTCCCCCGCGGCGGTTCCCTGCTGATGAACCTGATGGGCGGTGCGGGCATGCTCGCGATCGCCTTCGCACTGCCCCTGATCGGCAAGTTCTTCGACGAGAAAGGCGCGGGCCCCGCGCTGCAGTACGTCGCGATCCTGCCGGTGGTCCTCATCTTCGTCTTCGGCGCGATCACGCTCTACTTCAAGAGCACCGGCGGGTACCGGCCGGTGAAGCTCGAGCAAACCAGCGAAACCGTGCAAGCGATGCCGTAGCCCCAAGCCGGGCAAAAACAAGCCCGAGTTCGGCCCGGTCGCGCAGCTCGCAGGCGACGCCCGGCGTTGATTGCGGCGGAATCGTCGGCCCGTTGGAGTGCGCCTCGGCTGAAGACTACAGCCTCGTCGCCGCCAGGCTCGCCAGTTCGCTCCGCTCGCTCTTGGCGAGCGTCACGTGGCCGAAGAGCCGCACGCCCTTCATCTTCTCGATCGCGTACGACAGTCCGTTGGAGGACTGGTCGAGGTACGGGTTGTCGATCTGGCCGATGTCGCCGGTGAGGATGAGCTTGGTGCCCTCGCCCACGCGGCTGGCGATGGTCTTGACCTCGTGGGGCGTGAGGTTCTGGGCCTCGTCGACGATCATGAACTGGTGCGGGATCGACCGGCCGCGGATGTAGGTGAGCGGTTCGAGCACCAGCTTGCCGTCGGCCATGAGCTTGGCGATGCGCTGCTCGGAGGTGTGGCTCTCGGCTGCCGCGGCGCGTTCGCTGCGCTCGGTGTGCCCGCCGCGCGTGCTCAGCAGGTAGCTGAGGTTGTCGAAGATGGGCTGCATCCAGGCTTCGAGCTTCTCGTCCTTGCTGCCGGGCAGGTAGCCGATGTCGCGGCCCATGGGCATGATGGGCCTGGCGACCAGCAGCTTCTCGTAGCGTTCTTCGTTGAAGACCTTGGCCATGCCCGCGGCGATCGCCAGCAGCGTCTTGCCGGTGCCCGCCGACCCCAGCAGCGTGATCAGCTTCACGTCGTCGTCGAGCAGCAGGTCCATCGCCATCGTCTGCTGGACATTCCGAGCCATGATGCCGAACACCGGCTTGCGCGGGCCGGAAACAGGGATGATGTGGTCGGTGTCGGAAAGGCGGCGCCCTAGGCCGGTGTGGTTGTCGTCCTGCTCGTCCTTGAGCACGACGTACTGGTTGGGGTGGACGTTCCTGGTATACGAGTCGCCGTCGATGGTCGCGGTGAGCGCGGGCTCGAGCTTGCTCAGCGCCAGCAGGCGGTCGTGGTACAGGTCGTCGATGAGCTGGCCCTCGACCGACGCGGTCACGTAGCCGGTGTAGAGCTGGTCGGCGTCGACCTTCTGGTTCTCGAAATCCTCGGTCTTGATGCCGAGCGAATCGCTCTTGATGCGTGCCGAGAGGTCCTTGGAGACGAAGACCGCGGGCTTGCCCTTCTTGTGCAGGTCCCACGCGACGGAGATGATGTGGTTGTCGGGCGTCTCGGCCTTGATCGCCGGCGGACGCTCGTAATCGTTGATGTCGATGCGGATCGACCCGGTCCGGCCGTCAGGGCCCAGGCCGGCCGCGGCGCCCACCGTCGGCGACGCCTTGCCCCAGTCCACGCCGTCGATGAGCCGACCGATGTTGCGCAGCCGGTCGAGATGGCGGATGCACTCCCGGGCGTTGCGGCCCAGGTCGTCATCCTTGCGCTTCATCTTGTCGAGCTCTTCGATGACCGTGTAGGGGATGACGACGTCGTGCTCCTTGAACACGAACAGCGCGTTTGGGTTGTGAAGAAGAACGTTCGTGTCGAGGACGAAGATCTTGGTCTGGATCCTCGGCCCGCCAGACCGGTCGGACTGGGGCTGCAGACCGGGTTCGGCGGCCGCCTGGACGGTGCCGGGCCCGGCGTTCTCTGGTAGTCCTGTCAACTCGGCGTACTCCCGATCATCCGTCGCCGCGTGGCCGTTGTCCCGGTCCGGGCGGGCGCCGGTCGTCCTGAACATCGTCATCGTCGAGCACTCCAGCTCGGCTCCCAGGAACCCCTGCCCGATGCTGCGGGGAGGCACTGGGTCGTCTGCTTCGCGGCCGGCGATCCATCACCGGTCGGGTCCGCGAGCATCTCTCCAGCATACAAGCATCGGCAGATTGGCGAAAGCACTGTGATCTTCCCTGCCCTTCACACAACCCAAATACCCGCTTCCGGGCCCGCGGCGGACCGCCGGCACCCGCCTACGGCCATCGACCAGGCCACGACCGAATCGGGACGTCCTTCACTCCTGTTACTCGGAAAGCGACCAGCCGGTTCACGCTGATCGGGTCGCCGTCGTCGACCACACCCACAAGCGACCAGGATCGATCCGGCAGCATCGGCCCCATCGTCAGGCCCTCGAGGTTCTGGAGATCGCCCGCCCAGAGCTGGCGCTTGGTGCCGTTGGCGGTCGAGATCGGCGTGTACGCCTGGTTGATCAACCCGGGCATCGAAGAGACATCCGTCGCGCCGTCGAACGCGAGTTCGAAGACGCGGGTCCTGAAGAACCCCTGCGCGGAGAAGGCAAACGACCTCTCGAGCGCGAGCACCCGGCCATCGGGAAGCATGACGAGGTCACTCACGCCCGAGCGTGAGCCGCTGATGAACCCCCCGTGAACAGGCTCGGTGACGTACGCCACCTGCGGTCCGGCGACGGCCGTCCCGCCGCTGATCGTCCACCGCAGCAGGCGGACGACCGTCCCGGTCGACGAGGTCGACAGCGGACCATCCACGGTGAGCGCCTCCTCGTTGCACGTCCACAGCGTTGCTCCCAGCGTGGCCGGGCCCGACGCGACCAACTGGCCGCCCAGCGACTCGAACCCGTAGTTGGGCCGCCGCGCGGCGTACACCGCGGGCGCTGGCAGGACCCGCACCAGGGCGCCATCGGAAAGCCGGTACTCGCGGATCGACGGCGTCGACTCCTCGGCCAGCAGCACGGTGCCGCGCGTCGAGTCGGTGGCGACGATGCCCTCAAAGTCCCAGGTCTCGGCGAGCGTTACAGCGCCGGTGATCTGCGCGGTGGCGAACGAACCATCGGCGGCGAAACTCGCGGCAATCCGCAGCACCTTGTTGGAGTTGTCCATGACGGCAAGGAAGCGGCTCGGGTCATCGGGGCGGGCGTCGGGCACCATCGAGATGCCGCTGACGCCGGTGACCGTGAAGGTCTGGCCGTGCTGGTCGGTCGTGGTGGACGCCAGGTTGATGTGCCCGCGATGAAACATCTCGAGCTGGGCGGCGGGCGCGCACGACACCGCCACCACGAACAGCCCGCCGGCCGCCGCCGCCCGAACCAACGACCCGCCGGATTGAGCATGAAGCATCCCCCGAGCCTACCGCACCTTCCGGCGTGCCACCAGCCGGTCGTCGCACGATTGAACCACCGTCACCATCCGTGAACGGTGTAGCTGCCTGAGCACGACCGCCGCGGTGTGTCCAGGTACTGCACGAGATACCGCAGGGCATCAACCGCGTGGTCGAACCCCTCGGTCTTATCGGGCTTGTCGGAGAACTCGTCGGGCATGTAGCTGAACCGCTCGAGCGACTCGATCAGCGTCTCGCAGGACCGGTGCACGAACAGTCGCGGCGGCTCACCCGACGCGGGGCGCAGCCTGGCGCGGATGAGCAGGATGCCGTCCAGCACGCGGCGGCCCGGCTGCCAGCGCACGTCGATGCCGCGCCGCGCCATGGCGTCGGTCGTGCTCACGCCGCTGTGCGCGTTCACCGAGCAACCGGAAGGATCGACCGCCACCCAGCGCAGCCGAGGCCGTTGCGGCGCGAGCATGGCGTCGATGTGGTCGTCGAGCACGGCGCCGGAGACGCTGCGCTCGTGCCCGATCCACAGAACCCCCTTCTCGTCGAGCATCCCCCAAAGGACGACGGTCGGCGACCGCATGCCGAAATCCATCCCCCCCACCCAGCTCTGCTTCCCTTCGCCATCGGCGGCCGGGACGGGGATGCTGTCGACGACATGGACCGAACGGTCGAACTCCGGAAGTACCGTCGCCGTGCGCGACGGACGCAGGCACAGCATCTCGGCCTCCCAGGTCTCGAGGGTCACGCGGGATTTCATCGTGATCGCGTCGTCGATCGTGATGTGCCCGGGCACGGACCGCGGCGAACGCTTGGCCCGTCCCGAGCATTCGGGGGAGAGCGAGCAGCTCTCGCACGGACGCGCGGGCTCGCAGTTCTCCAGGCAATCGACGAGCCCCCACTTGAAGAGCCGGCGCGTGCCCGCCGCAGCCTGTTCAACCAGGCGGTGCATGATGCCGCGGGCAAGGTGCATCGTGCTCAGGCACTCGACCGCGCCTCGCACCCAATGCCCGGCGCAGCGCCGGCTGCGCGTGGCGAGCTGGGCCGCTTCCCACACCATCGGGTCGAAGAGCTCGACCTCGTCGCAGCGGAGCTTCTGCACTCGCGTCCCGCGCACGCTCGTCTGCGACTGCGACAGCAGCTCGACCGTGCTCTTGTTGACGAGCGTGATGCGGCGGTCGGTGATGCGTCCCTTGACCCATCGCCGCAGCGCCGGGCGCTCCAGGAAGCCGCGGAGATGATCGTGCATCCGCCGCGACTGATCGAGCGACCCGCCCAGGATGCGCACCTGGATTCCGTCCTTGAACAGCAGGTCGAGCAGCGTGGCGATGGCGCCCGCCATCGTCTTTCCGCCGCCGCGATTGGCCCACACGACGCAATCCACGACCGCGAGCGGCCCGGGCTGCACGGTCGGGTCCGGATCCTGGCCGTCGCTGGAAATGGCCGGTGGCAGCAGCGGCCTGGGCGGCTCACCCTCGAAGAACGTGTGCTCGAGGTAGTCCAGCACATTGTGATGGCCGGGGATGATCGGGTCGGGATCGACCTCGAGATCCAGCAGGCGCTCGACGACGGTACGGAGCTCGCCCCGAGTCTGCGGACGGGGCGGGATCTCGTCGACGCCGGCGTGAGACAAGTCCTGCCCGTGCGAAGCATCGCCTCCCTCGGGCGCGGTCACATCGTCGCGGTCATGGCGCATCGGTTCCTCCTCCACCTTGGTTGTGACAACGATTCGAACTGCTCCCCCGCGTGTCAGTGCCCGTGGCTGTACGCGATCGGCCGGGCCGACAGCGCGGCGCCCGCCAGCATCGCAATCTCCCACGGGCGGCGGTCTGCACCGCGACGCGTGATCTCGCGGCCGCGGCGGTGCCAGTGCTCGAATGCTCGCCGGAGCGACGGCATGCGCGCCGCCCGGCGAGCCGTGGCGGCATCGAGCAGCTGCCAAGGCCTGATCCTGGCGCGGCTGAGCACGGCCATCAGGTCTCGGTCCCGCCGCGGGATCGCGAGCTCGTGCGGCGTCATGCCGGCCGCCTGGAAGAACGGGCACCATCGCCCCATCGAGGTCACGGCCTCGATGAGCGGGGTGCACGGGTTCGCGAGGTACGTCCGGACCAGTCCGGCGGCGATCCCCAGGCCGCGGTACCGAGGGTCCACCACAACGCGGGAGATGGCTCGGATATCGCGATTGATGAGGCGAGCGTCCGTTGAAGGATCGCCGGTCTCAAATCGGCCGGGCCAGACCGCTCGTCGCCACGTTCCCCACAGCGCCGGGTACGACACCACCAGCACGCCCGCGAGCTGCCCGTCGGCGCCGACGTCGACGGCTCGGAGCACCCTTGCGACCGTCGCCGGCGGCCCGGATCGGTAGTGGAATGCCGCGAGACAGCGGTAGTCATCGCTTGTGCCGAGCTCGATGATCACGGTCGAGCGGCTCTCGCCGTCGACACGGACGGCACGGCGAAGGCACGCGGTTCTTTCTCCCCCCATCGAGATGCTCCTTCTCAGACGTCGCCGCAGCCGGGCTTGCCTTGTCGGGCGGCGCGATCACGCACGAACCGTCGAGATTGACGCGGACGACAAGATCGGGCCGCAGCGCCCCGAGCACATCCTCGTGCGCGGTAGCCAACACCACGGTGCACGCCGGCCGGTGTGATCTCGCCCACCGGCCCACCGTCGCCGCGACAGCGTGCGCGGTCACGCGATCGAGCGTGGACGTAAACTCGTCGGCGATCAGCCATCGGCCCCCCGTTCGTGCGACGCGACTCATCCCCATCGCCAGGAAGAACCGCGACTGCTGGCCTTGAGAGAGTTCATCTACGGAACGGGCGAGCAGCGTCGCCTCCGCGAGCCCCGCTCGGGCCAGGATCCCGAGCCGCGCCCCGATGGATCCCCGGAGGCAATCGAGGATCGGCCGGCGCCGCCGGCTCTCGGGGATCGCGCTGCGTACTCGAACGACACCCGGTCCGATCGCTCGGATCAACGAGCCCAGCAACGTCGACTTGCCCGACCCGCTCGGGCCGGTGACCAGCACGACGCGGCACGAGCGCAGCCTGCTCATCAGTGACCGTCCGAACACCGTCGCCGGCACGAACCCTTCCCGGCGGCGCCGGAGCACGATGCCGAATCCGGCGCACGCCCGGAGGAGTGCCTCACTGGGCCGACCGGAGACGTTGACAACCTTGAGCGGAAACCGGGCGTCCGAACCGCGACGTGATGAGCTCAAGGCCGACCCCCCACCGCGTCGGTCGCGAGCACGATCTGCAGCGCCTCGCGGTGACGGCGCACCATGTGAACGGAGAGGTGCAGCGCTCGGGATGCTTCGCGGATCGACCGGCCGTTGAGGATGCACTCCTCAGCCACCTTGCGGCGGTGGTCGGACCACGACGATGCGTGGCGAGTTTCGGTCGCGGGCTGGTTGACCGCGGGCGTGCTTTCCGCTGGTCCGATACTCCTCCTCGCCGCGGGACGGGAAAGCTCGGATGCCACCCGCACGAACTGCTGCGAGAGCAGCCGATGGACCAGTCGCCGCAGGCGCCGGCGCAGCGACCGCGCATCGACCTCGAGCAGGCGAGCCAGCTCCGCCACCGGCTGGTCGTCGCGGTAGACCGCCTCCACCAGCACGCGGTCGGAAGGCGGCAGCCACACGGCTCGTTGGACGAGCAGTTCGCTGAATGCCCGGACCTTTCGTCGCCGCAGGTCGGCGGGGTTGTCCGCCGGCTTTGGCTCGACGCTGGACGCGATCGGCAGCCTGGTTGCTCGCGCCGGCTCGGGCGAGGTCGGTGCCTGGTGACGCGAGCAAGTTTCCACGTGCGAGCAGTCCCCGGATTGGTCGTGCATACGTCCTGCCCCCTGTCTCAATTGTGTGGGAAAACGCCCGGAAAGTGCACAGTTTTGTGTTGCCCCTCAACAGCCGGGCATGATCACACAGATCGGAAGCAAGACGCAACGACTTCTGGTCCAGGAAACGTGATTTTGCAGCGCATGTGCACCGATGTGCGCACGGAGCGCGTCGTTACACACGAGCTGTGGCGGGTTCGAGCAAATTCAGGTCGCGGCGACTGGCATTTGTTGCGGGCGCGTGTACATCTTCAATCGGGCAGCAAAGCGCCCGCCGGTGGCCGCCTGCCAAGTGGAGCCCCACGTGCGAGGATGCGGCTTGTCGTCGGTCTTTGTTTGGTTCGCCGCCGCGGCGACCACCATCTCCGCCGCTCCCGCGGCCGCGCAGTCGTACCGCGGCCAGCTCGAACACCGGCTCGCCGAGTTCGCTCAGCAGATCTACTTCCCCGTCGGGTCCAAGCGGCTCACGGTGATCGGTGATTCCATCAACGCCACCAACACCCCCAACCGCATGTCGGCGGGGTACCGCGACGCGTGGCACGTCCCGTGGAACGGCTGGGTGGTGCATGCCGACAGCGGCGCCGCCGACATGGGGTACCTCAACTCGCAGAACCTCGGCTCGGGCTATGCGGTTGTGTGGGACCCCGGCGAGGTCACCGGCGGCGGTCAGATCCACATCAATCCGGTGCGCATGCGCGAGAGCAACTACGCCCGGCCTCCGGTGCCGGGGATGCTCCTGAACGACGGCATGCTCCTGTCGTCGTCAACCTCTCGCTTCCCGGCGGGCGACCTGTTCACGCATTCCCACGTCACGGCGAGAGTGCTGTTCTACCAGGGCACCAACACCCTGCCGTCGGTCAACGTCCGCGGCTTGCGCGGGTCGATCACGGCGGTGGAACGGACCGTGTTCCATGCCACCGGGCAGACCGACCGCATCGTCGGCCACGACCTGGACCTGGGATTCATGTCGGGATCGCCCCGCATCCAGATTTACGCTCCGGCGGGGATCGCCCCCACGCGCATGTGGGATTTCTGGCGTGTCGACGTGCTCGGCGTGCTGTACCGGTCATCGGCGCCCAGCGGCGTCCAGATGTCGTTCATCTCGCACGGGGGCTGGCGGACGACGGACCACATCTCGCCGTACAGGTTCTCCGACAAGTCGCTGCGCGAGTACTACTCGGCGATCGGTGCGCCGACGCACCTGATGCTGTGGCTGGGTCAGAACCAGACCAACCAGGAGGCCAACGACCTGGTCGCCGGGAACAACACGTCGTACAAGAACAACCTCCGAGCCGTCATGAACCGCCACGAGGCCGTGATCGCGTCGCTCGGCCAGACGCCGCCGCGGTGGCTGCTGGTCTCGCAGTTCAAGACCGGGTACGACCCGCCGGTGCACGAGCTCATGGCCCAGACCATGTACGAGCTGTCGCTCGAGAACCCGCGGGTCTCGTTCCTCAACCTGTACGAGCTCGCGGGCGGGCAATCGTTCGACAACGACAAGTACACGACCGACGGCATCCATCCCAACCTCGCGGGGTCGGTCCACCTCGCGACGCTCATGGACAGCATGATGCGCTCCACGGTGCGGTGCCCGGCCGACCTTGACTCGAGCGGCTTTGTCGATCACGACGACCTCACGCTGTTCCTGGTCCTGTTCGAGGCCGGCGACGCGCTCGCGGACATCGATTCGAGCGGGTTTGTCGACAACGACGACCGCGACGCGTTCAACGCGGCCTATGACGCCGGCTGCTGATCGGCGACCTTCTCCAGACCGCCTCCCACTGACCCCTTGACTCCGACGCCGCCAACCCCGCCCGAAAGCGACCTTCGCGCCTCGCTCCAGGTCAAGGTGGTCCCGGGTGCCCGGCGCGACGAGATCGCCGGGATGCTCGGCGACCGCCTGAAGATCAGGGTCTCGGCTCCGCCCGAAGATGGCAAGGCCAACGCGGCCGTGTGCCGACTGATCGCCGACTCGCTGGGTCTCAAGCACCGGCAGGTCACGATCCGGACCGGCCATGGGAATCCCGAGAAAACCGTTGAAATCCACGGGATGGACGACCAGCAGGTACGGGCGATCCTGGCACTGCACGAGAAGCCGGGATGACGGGATTCCGGCCTCGGATCGGGGTCCGTACGGAATGGGGCGTCAACGCCCCGACGATATCCCGCGGCGGAGACTTCCCAAACCTCACACTTTGCGCGGATTGACACCGCCCTGCGGCCCACGCTGCAACCGCCGTTGGGTCTTTGGGCGTACCTGTCGATAGAACCGCCGTGCTCCAAGAGCTGGATATGGGTCCGCGCTCGTCAAGGTCGCCGGTTTCGAGGCGAGGCCGATGAGAATGGTGCGAACAGCCGAGTGCTGGGCGTGTGCGCTGCTTGCGTGCGCCGGGAGCGTCGTCCCGATGGCGGCCGGTAGCGGTCCGCCCGTGGCGGTCCAGGTTCGCGCCCAGGAAGGTGTCATCAATCTGAAAAGCGGGGACGTGGCGGTCGCGGGACGAGCCTCGCAGCTCAACGAACCCGCGTTCTCGGCGCACGCTCGTCATCTCGTGGTCCTCGATGGTCCGCTCGATCAACGGCGGCGTTCCCTGCTCGCCAAGGCGGGGGTGGTCGTTGGCGAGTATCTCCCGACGCACGCCTGCATCGCGGATGTTTCGCGCGCCTCGCCGGCGGCCCTGCGCCAGCTTGCCATCGTCCGCTGGGTGGGCGCGTTCGATGACGCCTGGAAGCTTGCTCGGGGCATCGGGTCTCGCAGGTACGAAGACCCCCAGCGGCAGGCGCTTCGGGACCAGGGACTGGTGGCGCTCAATCTGGTGCTCTTCCACAACACCGACGCCGACCGAGCCGAGACCGCGATCGCGGCCGTGCCCGGCGTCACGCTGCTGGGCATCGAGCACGCGGGCACGGATGTGCTGATCAGCGCGCTGGCGCCGGTGGGGCAGCTCGCAGCGCTGGCGGCGGTGCCCGAGGTCGGGTGGATCGAAGAGAAGCCGTCGTTCATCCCGCGGGCGTACGCCTCGAGGTGGATCCTCCAGCGCAACGAAAAAGACGATTTCCCGCTCTACGACGCGGGCCTGCGCGGCGAAGGCCAGATCCTGGGCATCATCGACGGATGGGTCTCGGTCCTGCACTGCGCGTTCAGCGATCCGAACATCCCCATCACCGAGCCCGGGGTCTACCCCGATCATCGGAAGATCTACGCGTACAACGCCGAGACGCTCGCGTACAACCTGCACGGGACGCTGGTCGCGGGGATCGCGCTGGGCGATGCGGGCGACGACACGGCGGAGACGCGCGGCGTGGCGTACCTGTCGCGGATGGTGTTCAACACGTGGCCCGGCTTCACCGAGGACAGCATCTACAGCAGGTTCATGCTGCACTACTCCCAGGGTGCCGCCGTCCACAGCAACAGCTGGGGAAGCCCGGACTCGACCGAGTACGACTTCGCGGCCCGGGCCGTCGACAACTTCAGCTGGCTCAACCCCGACAACCTGGTGATCTACGCCGTGAGCAACGGTGAGATCATTCTCAACCCGGAGAACGCCAAGAACTGCGTGGCCGTCACCAGCACCGGCAGCGAGGGCGGCCAGGATTCGATGTGCAACCTTACCGGCGACCCCAGCGACAAGCCCGGCCGCGGGCCGACGACCGACGGCCGCCGCAAGCCCGAGATCGCGGCGCCGGGATGCTCGGTGTGGTCGACTTCGGGCCAGACCTGCTCGGTGCGATGGCAGGACGGGACGTCGATGGCGGCGCCGGCGGTCGCGGGGATCGCCACGCTCATGCGGCAGTATTTCCAGGAAGGTTTCTATCCCCACGGCCGTCCGCACTCGGACCTGGGCTTCACGCCGTCGGGGTCGCTGCTCAAGGCGATGATCCTCAACGCGGGCGTGGACCTCGCCGGCGAGCCGGGGTATCCGAACGACTACGAAGGATGGGGCCGTCTCCAGGCCGACGACTCGCTGTACTTCGAGGGCGACGCCCGGCGCACGATCGTGCGCGACATCCGGCCCGGGAACCCCTGGTCGCTCGCAACAGGCCAGTCGTTCTTCGTGAACCTCGAGGTGGACTCGGCGGACGAGCCCTTCCGCGTGACGCTGGTGTTCCACGACGCTCCGGCGGCGCTGCAGGCGTCGTATGCGCCGGTGAACGACCTTGACCTGGTGGTCACGTCGCCCAGTGGCGAGAAGTACGCCGGGAACCTCTTCGCCAACGGATTCTCCATCGCCGGGACGGACAACGACCCGCTGAACAACGCCGAGCAGGTGCTGGTGCCCGAGCCCGAAACCGGTCTCTGGACCATCGAGGTGCGCGCGCGGGAAGTGAACGTCGGGCCGACGCAGTCGTTCGCGGTGGTGGCCACGGGGGCCGTGAACGAGGCGTGCCGAGCCGATTTCGACCGCTCGGCTTTTCTCGACACGGAAGACTTCGACGGTTTCGTCGAGGCGTTCATCGACGGCCACCTGTCGGCTGATTTCGACGGCAACGGCCACGTCGAGTTTGACGATTTCGATCAGTTCGTGAAGGCGTTCGAGAAGGGGTGCTGACGGCCGGCCGCGGGGCCCGCGCGCGACCCGGGTCGAGCGCGTCACGCTACAATTGCGCGTGGGCGCCGAATCCTCCATCCAGGTGCATTTCGGACGCGCCATGCCGCTGTTTGCGCTGGACACGGTGACGCTGCTCCCGCAGCAGGCGCTCAAGCTGCACATCTTCGAGCCGCGCTACCGCCAGATGCTCGAGCACGTGCTCGACGGGTCCGGCCAGTTCGCGATGGCGGTCTTCAGCGGATCGGGCTGGAAACAGAACTACCACGGCAGGCCCGCGATCCGGCCCGCCGTGTGTGTCGGCCACGTGATCGAGCACCAGAAGCTCGCCGACGGGACGTACCACGTCCTGCTCCAGGGCGTGTGCCGAGCCCGGATCATCTACGAGCTGCCGCCCTCCGTCGACACGCTCTACCGCCAGGCGATGATCGAACCCATCGGTGGGGATGAGATCGACCAGGAGCAGCTCCAGCCGGTGCGCGAGCGCCTGGAGGAGCTGCTGACGGGCACGTCGCTGAGCCAGCTCCGCGCGGCCAGGCCGGTGCTCCAGTTCGTCCGCAACGAAGAGGTGCCGACCTCGGTCGTCATGGAGCTCGTGTCGTTCACGCTGCTCAACGACCGCGAGCTCCGTTACAAGCTGCTCGAAGAGGGCGACCCTTCGACGCGGGCGACCCTCATCTTCGGGGAGCTGCTCTCGCTGCGCACGCTCATCGACCGGGCCAGGCACCAGCACCCCGAGCTGTGGCCCAAGGGCTGCAGCTGGAACTGACCGTCACGTCGAGCAGCCCGACCGCGACAGCGGCACGTCATCGGGCGACATGCCGGCCATCGGGAAGAGCCGGCACAGCCCGATCCCCAGCGACTGCTCGTCCGAGAGCACGAACGAGACTTCGTGACTGGCTCGCCACGCCATGAAGCGCATGGCCCGGGGCAGGCACTCCTGCGTGGTCGCGACGATGAGCTCCGACCCCGCGAACCGGACCGGCAGCACGCGGAACTGCCACGCCTGGCGGCGCGAGACCGACTCGAGCGCGGCTTTCTCGGCCTGCACGGTCGCCGCGTCGATCCGCGGCGCGAGCTGGGCGAACTGCGAGGCCCAGGCGCGTTCCACCGCGCCGGGGCTCACGCCGAACATTTCCTCCGCGAGCACGCCGAAGGGCCGCGAACCGCTGCGCTGGGCTTCGAGCACCTGGTCGCGCTGGTCGGGCGTCAGCACACCCATGCGCACCAGCAGATCGCCGATCCGCATCGGCTGCCCGGACGCTTCCATCGCGATCGGGTCGGTCGAGGGCTTTGCCCGCGAGGACGAGCGTGAACGTGACGACCGTGACTTGCTTCCGCCGGGCATCGAAGCCTCCCCGCGACGCGTTCCTGGTCCGGGCCGCGGAAGAGCTCCGCGGAGCACGGACGACACGTCGACACTGCTGCATCGGGGAACGGGTCCCGCGGGTGGATCGATGCCGGTCGCCGCACGGCGTTTTTGCCCGCCGGCACGCGGTGCGTGTGGGTCACGCCAGACGAGGGGTGTGCGAGAAAAGTCACCGTCCGATATGCGCCCGCGGCCATCAATCCCCGGCGGCGCGGTTGCCGTTCGCGGGTTCGTATCCCCGTGGGACGCGGCTACTCGGCCGGCTCGATGGTCACGGTGAGCTGCTTGGAGGTGAACTGCTCCTGGACGAGCTCGGCCCGTTCCTTGTGGGTGACCATGAGCAGCGCGACCCCGGTGTTATGGG
Source organism: Phycisphaerales bacterium (assembly GCA_022072615.1). Lineage (GTDB taxonomy): Bacteria > Planctomycetota > Phycisphaerae > Phycisphaerales > UBA1924 > JAEUJB01. The sequence continues at coordinate 435 of JAJVHS010000064.1, read as the reverse complement.
CTTCCATGGTGGCGATGACGGCCCGCTGGAGGCCCAGCGGCGTCAGCTCGACGACCGAGGCGATGACGTAATCAAAGTCGTTGACATCGTCGTTGTGCAGGAGCACGCGGTACTGCGGGAGCTGCTTCGGGGGCTGGCGTGTCGGCGCGGGGCGCTGGGCCACCGCGGTTGCCGGCTCGGCGGGCGGAGTGGGGGTTGATGGCGGCTGGGCCGGGGTTTCGGCCTCGAGCACCGGTAACCGCGAGGTGGAAGCGGCGGGCATGGATCGAGCCATAAGAACCTCCGGTCCATCGAACGGCGGCTCTCGGACCCGCCGGGCGGTCGCCGTCCATCGGCTCGGCCGGCAGCGGCGGGTCGTTGATGCCGGGCTCATAGATCTGCACCGGGTCGCCGTCGAAGGCCGGGTCGGCGAAGAGGGCCGTGGCGCGCTTGAAA
>JAJVHS010000037.1 GCA_022072615.1 Phycisphaerales bacterium | reverse complement strand
TCGTCGTGGCGATCAACTTCCTGCCCGTGCCCGGCGAGACGGCGACGGCGCTCGGGCTGCTCGCGGTCGCGCTCGTGACGGGCGTCGCCTTCGTCCTCCGTCAGCGCACGGCGGCGAACCCGCTCTCGCTGAAGCTCAGGTGGTCGCCGCCGCGAAGGAAGCGGTCGAGGCGGTACGTCACGCGCGGCCGGACCGCGGTCTGCTCGACCTGCGCGACCTCGGCGACGTACCGCGCAAGCTGGCGGTTGATGGAATCGACCTCGCCGCCGAGCGACCGGATCTGAGCGAGCGTCTCGGCCGAGGCGTTCCGAGGCAGGCCCTCCGAAAAGACCCGCACCGTCAGCCGGTCCGCCGGGTCGTCTGTCTTCCCCCACCGCCAGCCGTGCGGATCTCCGACGATGTCGTTGTTGAGCACCCCGCCGATCGTCCACGTTTTGGCGCCGGCGATCTTCTCCGCGTGCGCCTTGGCGCCCAGCAAGCCCTGCTCCTCGCCGGCGGTGGCGAGAAACACGACGGTCGCGTCGAGCTTCGTGGCCGCGAGGACGCGGGCGCACTCCATGACGACGGCGGTGCCGCTCGCGTCGTCGTTGGCGCCTGGCGCATCGCCGACGGCGTCGGCGCCGTCACCGTTGCGACTGTCGTAATGGCCGACGACATAGCAGGCCCGGCCCGCGGCTTCGGGCATGGAACCGGGCAGCACGGCGATGACGTTGACGACACGGGCGCCCTGCGGGATCCGCCCGCCGGGAGGGAGATCGAACTCTTCGAACTCCACGCGCATCCTGCCGCCCGATGCCTTTGCCGACTTTTCCATCTCGGCCTTGATCCACCGCCGGGCGGCGCCGATACCGCGGGTCTCGGACGCCGTGTCCGACAGCGTGTGCCGCGTGCCGAAGCCCGCGAGCGTGTCGACAATCCGGCGGCACTCGTCAGGCGAGATTGCCGACATGACCTGCCGGGCGAGCGGCTGGCCTGGACGCTGGAACGCCGCGGGCGCGACGGGCTGGGCCGCGGTCGGCTGGAGCGAGCACGCGATGATGCCGGCAAGAAGCGTGTGCATGGAGGATCATTCGCCGATTGCCCGTTGCCCGCCCGGCTCGGGGGGTGCGGCGGGACCGCCCGCGCGATGCGAATGAAACCGCGGCGCGGAATTCAGAAAGAAGGATCGCGGCAAGTGCGCGCCCGGCCGGGCACGGGGCGGCGCGCGGGACGGACGATGGGCGGTGAAACACCTACCATCACCCCACCCCGAGGGGAAGTCCGAAGGAACATCGCACCACCCGCCCGGGTCGCCGGGCCTCGCCTAGGACACTGTGGGAGACCCATCTTGGATCACGCCATCGAGCTGCGCCGTGTTCACAAGACGTTCGGGAGCAAGGTCGCCGTCAAGGACCTTGACCTGGTAATCCCGACCGGCAGCCTGTGCGGGTTCATCGGCCCCAACGGGGCGGGCAAGACGACGACGATCCGCATGATCATGTCGATCATCTTCCCCGATCGCGGGGAGCTGTCGGTGCTCGGCAAGGCCTCGGCGGTGGAGAGCAAGGACCGCATCGGGTACCTGCCCGAGGAGCGCGGCGTCTACCGCAAGATGAAGGTCGGGCCGTTCCTGACGTACCTGGGCCGGCTCAAGGGCCTGGACGCGACGGGCCTCGAGAAGAAGGTCAAGGATTGGCTCGCTCGCGTCGGCCTGGGCGACTGCTACAAGAAAAAGTGCGAGGAGCTTTCCAAGGGCATGCAGCAGAAGGTGCAGTTCATCTCCGCGGTGCTGCACGAGCCCGAGCTCATCATCCTCGACGAGCCCTTCAGCGGCCTGGACCCGGTCAACCGCAAGCTGCTGCGGGAGCTCATCGAGGAGCAGCACAAGGCCGGGCGGACGCTCATCTTCTCGACGCACGCCATGTTCGAGGCCGAGCAGCTCTGCCAGCGCATCTTCATGATCCACCGCGGCCAGAAGGTGCTCGACGGTCCGCTCCAGCAGATCTGGAACAAGTACGACCCGCGGCGCATCTACGTGGAGACCATGGATCCGGCCGACCACTCGATGGTTGAGCTGGCCTCCACGCTGCCGGGCGTGCGCGAGGTGGCGGCGATCCAGCGCGGCCTCGATGTGGCGCTGCACCACGACGCCGACCCCGGCCCGGTGATGGCGGCGCTGGCCTCGCGCCTGCCCGTGCGCCGCGTGGAGCTCAAGCGTCCAAACCTGGAAGACATCTTCATTGACCTGGTCGGCGGGTCCTCGGAAGCGCTCCGAGCCGAGCTCGCCGATCTGCACGGGGACGACGCCGCCTCGGCGCTTCAGGAGACCTCCGCGTGAACAAGATTTTCTGGGTCGCCTGGCGCGAGTTCGCCACGACGGTGTTCACCAAGGGCTTCCTGATCGGCGTCATCATGACGCCGCTGATGATCCTCATCGTCGCCGGCGCCGTCGCCTGGATGAAGGACTTCAAGGGCCCGCGGATCCAGGGCACCGTCGCCGTGATCGACCGGTCCGGGCTGGTGTCCGAGCGCCTCAAGGACCGCTTCAGCGACGACTCGGCCAAGAAGGAGGCCGAGGAAACCGCCAAGGCGGTCTCGGAAACGCTCCAGAACTCCGAGCTCGGCAAGGCCGCCTCCGAACTGGGCGGCGAGACCGCCAAGCAGAGCGTGCAGATGGCCGTCGAGCAGGCCGCGGCGGGCGGGCCCAAGCTCACGATCGAGATCCTGCCTTCGGACGCCGACGCCGAAAAGGAAAAAGAGCCGGTGAAGGCGGCGGAGATCAGGGCCAAGGGTGAAGCCACCGGCGCCGCCGCCAATCCCCGCCTGGCGCTCATGATCATCCCGTCCGACGCGGTGGTCCGGCCCTCCGCGGACGACTCCTTCGGCACCATCGAGGGCTACTTCGCACAGCGGCTCGACGGAGAGATCCAGTCCCGCATCGAGCGGCGGGTCCAGGAAGCGGTGGTCGACGCCCGGCTCGAATCCGATCCCAGGATCACGCAATCCGGCCTCAAGCCCCAGGAGATCCGCGAGATCGTCGCCCGCCCGCGCTCGGAGGCCAAGACGCTCACCAAGGAAGGCGAGAAGAAGGCCCTGGGTGAGCTGACGATGCTCATCCCCATGGGGTTCATGATCCTCATGATGATCTCGGTGATGACCAGCGGGAGCAGCCTGCTGACGACGACCGTCGAGGAGAAGAGCAGCCGCGTGATGGAGGTCCTGCTCTCGGCGGTCTCGCCGATGCAGCTCATGTCCGGGAAGATCCTGGGTCAGATGGGCGTCGGCCTGCTGATCCTGGCGATGTACTCCGGCCTGGGCGTCGGGTCGGTGATCTTCTTCCTCAAGCGCATGGACCTGATCAGCACCGAATCGCTGGTCTACCTCTTCATCTTCTTCCTCATCGCCTACTTCCTGATCGCGTCGATCTTCGCCGCCATCGGCAGCGCCGTGAACGACATGCGCGAGGCCCAGACGCTCATGGGGCCGGTGATGCTGCTCATCATGATGCCGTGGATGATCTGGTTCGTCATCCAGCGGGCGCCCAACTCGCCGCTCGCCGTCGCGCTGAGCTTCGTCCCCGGGATGAACCCGTTCATCATGGTGATCCGCCTGTGCGGCAGCGAGCCCGTCCCGACATGGCAGATCCCCGTCGCGATCGCCGTGGGCATCGCCTCGGTGGTCTTCGCGGCGTGGGCCGCGGCCAAGATTTTCCGCGTCGGGGCGCTGATGTACGGCAAGCCGCCGAACTTCAGGACGCTGATTCGATGGGTTCGAATGGCGTGACCGCCCTGCCGTCTTCGGCGGGTGTGAGCTCGTACGAAAACGCTCGGTCGCAGATGATCGCGGCCTGGTCGGTCGCGTTCCCGCCGACTTCCGTGCCCCGCAGCTCCAGCGCGAGGCGGGCGCTGGCGACGCGCACGCCTTCACGCGGCGCGATCTCGACCGGGCCAAGCGCGATCGTCGGCGTTCCCGCACCCAGGGTGATCGACTCGGCCTCCAGCGGGATCTCGTCTTCACCGCGGTGAATCGGCTGATCGCCGTATCGAAGCTCGATCACGCGGGCCTTCAACTGGATCATCGTCGCGGTGCCCACACGGTCGATCTGAAGTTGCACCGACGGGCCGATATCGATCGTCGAACTGTCGAACGGGGCGAAGACATCCGCGAACGGGTTCGGGCCGACCTTGACGCGCACGCCCGTGGCCAGGAACCGCCTGTATTCCGCCGGCGCCACGATCGCACCGTGCCACGCGGCTTCCACCAGATCGCCCCACTCCGCCAGCCACGGCGCGGCGGGATCGGCCTGCACCGCCAGCGCCCGCGCGACCGCTCGTCGGACGGGCCACCCGGACGCTTCCTGGTCCGACACCCGCTGCGCCAGTTCAGCCAGGGCCGGCCGCTGCTGCGCGGGCGAGCTTGAATCGATGATGACGACCAGCGCCCAAGTCGGCATGATGTCGTACCACGCCGTACCGCGCGTGAGCGAATACGCCACGCCGGCCAGCGCGACCACTCCGACGAGCGACGCCGCGGCTCCCGACGCGATCAGCCGCCGACCCGGGAGGCGGTTGCCGAACCGAAGCGCCCGCCGCGCCGAGACATCGCGCCCGCACTCCGGGCACGCCGGCGTGACCTGCCCGGGTCCCTCGCCCACGCCCTTCACCCCGATCAGGTCAAAGCCGCATCTGCGGCACAGCGGATGGTCGTCGATGCGCCGTCCCCGTCTTCCCGCCATCACCAGCAAGAGCCCGCCGATCATCAGGATCGGCGACAGGAGCGCGGCCACCGTGAGGATGGTCTGGAGGATTTCGACCGGCATTGATCAGGAGCTTCCCGGCGATGGTACCTGTTCCCCGTGCTTTGGTTCCCGGGACGTGGAAGACTTCGCCCGGTTCGCGAGTCTCTCATCAGCTCGGCCATCGCGCTTAAGCTCCTCCCATGACAGCGACCCCGACGCAGCGGCCCCCGATCCCCCCGCGAATCTCGGACGTGCCCACCCGCGAGGGCAGGTTCGGGTCGTTCGGAGGCCAGTACGTCCCCGAGACGCTAATGGCGGCGCTCCACCAGCTCACCGAGGTCTACGCCCAGGCTTTCGACGACGAGTCGTTCTGGGACGAACTGGATGAACTGCTCAAGAGCTTCGTCGGGCGCCCGACGTCGCTGTACAAGGCATCGGGGTTGACCCGAGCGGCCCGGGAGATGTCCGCCAACGGCCAGGCCGCGACGATCTGGCTCAAGCGCGAGGACTTGGCCCACACCGGGGCTCACAAGATCAACAACACGCTCGGCCAGGGGCTGCTCACGCGGCGGATGGGCAAGAAGCGGATCATCGCGGAGACCGGGGCGGGCCAGCACGGCGTCGCCAGCGCCACCGCGGCGGCGCACCTGGGCCTGGCCTGCGACGTGTACATGGGGGCGGAGGACGTCCGCCGCCAGAGGCTCAACGTCATCCGCATGAAGATGCTCGGCGCCAACGTCATCGAGGTGGACTCGGGCTCGCGGACGCTCAAGGACGCCACCAACGAGGCGATGCGCGACTGGATGGGTTCGGTCGAGCACACTCATTACATCATCGGCAGCGTGGTGGGCCCGCATCCCTTCCCGATGATCGTCCGCGATTTCCAGAGCGTGATCGGCCGCGAGACCAAGGCCCAGGCGCTTCGGCTCATGACAAGGCTCCCCGACGCGGTCATCGCGTGTGTCGGCGGCGGCTCCAACGCCGCGGGCATGTTCTTCCCGTTCGTCGACGACAAAGACGTGATGCTCGTCGGCGTCGAGGCCGGTGGAAGATCGCCCGCTCCCGGCCAGCACGCGGCGTCGATCTCCATGGGCAAGCCCGGCGTGCTGCACGGGTCGATGAGCTACGTGCTCCAGGATGATTCGGGTCAGACGTCGGACGTTCACTCGTGCTCGGCCGGCCTGGACTACCCCGGCGTCGGGCCCGAGCACGCCTACTGGCACGAACAGAAGCGCGTGCGCTACACCGCGGTCACCGACGACCAGGCGCTCGACGCGTTCCTGCTGCTGGCGCGGGGCGAGGGGATCATCCCCGCGCTGGAAACCGCGCACGCGGTCTTCGAGGGCGTCCGGGTGGCCTCGACCATGAACGACAAGCAGCACGTGGTGATCTGCTGCTCGGGGCGCGGCGACAAGGACGTCGAGGAGGCCGCGAGGCTGCTCTCGATGCGCGATCCGCAGCGCCCCGGCGCGGCGGGCGTCTGAACGGGCCTCCATCATGACTTTCGCCCGCGCGAGCGGGCCGGTCTCATCCTGCTGCTCGTTGAGACGCAGCACGATGCGGTCGGTGGTGAGCAACTCCGACTCAAGCTGCTGGGTACTCGATCCCACCGCCGATTTCCCGCTCGCCTTGACAACAGCGACCGTCAGCGCGAGGTCCTGGTGAGCCTCGTCACCAGGCCGGCGACGTCGAACAGCCGCCGCCAGCGGATGAGCACTCGCAGTCGGCGCAGCGGCGCATCATCCGGCGCGGCCCGCAGGCCCTGGCGCACCCAGTACCTCGCTCTCCACCACTGCGACTGCTTGACATAGGCGATCGCGAGGTTGTGCATGGCGGCGACCAGCGAACGGTCGAGCTTCAGGGCGGTCCGGGCCGAGTCCATCCCCTCATCGAGGAGCCCCATCTCCAGGCACGCCACACTGAGCAGGTGGTGCGCCCTGGCGTCGCCGGTGTCCTCGCGGATGAGCCCGCGGAACACCGTCGCGGCGTCGCTGGTCAGCCCGGCCTCGAGCAGCAGTTCGCCCAGCTCGTGCCGGCCGGGCACGTCGAAGATCGAAGGGTCGGCCTCGAACGCCCGAAGCTCGCTCGTCAGGATCTCACGCGCTCTGTCGACATCGCGCCACGGCCGGCGTTCGAGCATCAGCTCCGCGATCCGCCGCCGCACGCCCGGGTACGACGCGTCGAGCCGGTGCACGACGTCGAAGTGCCGCAGCGCGACCAGCGGCTGGCCCGAATCAAGCGCGAGCGTCGCCATCGCGTAGTGCGCCTCGGCGTGATCGGGCTCGATTTCCAGGATGCGGCGGAGCTTCTCCTCGGCCTCGGCCAGCCGGTTCATCTCGCGGAGCACGCGCGAGAGCGCAAGCAGCGTCGGGATGTCGCCGGGGTCGCGGCGGAGCTCCAGGAGGTAGAGCTGCCGAGCGCGCTCGTGGCGTCCCGTCGCCGCGAAGGCGTCGGCGAGCTTGGCCTGCACGCCCGGCAGTTCCGGTTCCAGCCGTGCGGCCTCGCGCAGGCACCAGACGGCGCGGTCGTGCTGGCCCCGCGCGATCAGCGAGTCGGCCATGCAGGCGAACACGTCGGCGTTCCTGGCGTCGACCTGCTGGGCCATGTAGAACGCGACCTCGGCCTGGTCGTGCTGCCCCAGCCGGGTGTGCGCCTCGATGCGGTGGATGTACGAGTCGATCAGCGACTGGTCGATGCTCGTGGCCTTCTCCAGCCATTCGAGCGCCGCCTTGGCATCGTCGAGCCTCAGCAGGTTCACGCCGATCATGAGCGCCGAGTTGGCGTCCGTCGGCGAGAGCGACGACGCTTCCTTGAACGAACCGATCGCATCCCGAAAGCGGCCTGACGCCTGGAGGGTCAGACCCAGGTTGAAGTGCCACTCAGGCTGGTACGGGTCCAGTTCGATGGCGTCGCGGAGCTCGGCCTCGGCCTCCTCCCAGCGACCGGCCTCGTAGTACCGGTGCGCCCGCTCGACATGATGTTCGGCGTCGAACCAGTCCTTCATCCGAGCACGTTCCTTTGGCCCTCGCACTGCCCCGAGGGACCACCGGATGGCGGAATCCCTCAGACTCTAACTCTAGAGATCAGATCGACCGGGGGCGACCGCAGGGAATAGGATTCGATAGTGACTACTAACCGGGTGCCAGCCGCGACGTCACCTGCCGGGCGGATAATCTCCGCCCGCATCGCCGCATTGCTGGTTGCCGGCACCGCCCTCGTGGCCGCAACTGGAGCAGGAATTCCCGAGCCGCGGGCCAACACCGCCACGCTCCCACGCCAACCCGGCGGCGGGATTGAGCAGCAAACCTCGGACCTGCTCGTCAAGGCGATCCAGGATCCGCAGGCGACCGCATCGGTCCGAGCCGAGGCGGCCGCGCTCCTCGTGCAGCGGGCGCTGTCGTCCGAGACGGACCGGGCATTGGTGGAAGAACTGCTCCGCGGACCCGCGACCGAGCAGTCACCTTCGTGGTACGTGCTGGGTGGGCTGTCGCGACAGCCAACCTTGCCAGATTGGGTGTTCGTATCGGTGAAATCCCTTGTGCCGGGTGCCGACGACCGCACGCAGGCCCGGGCGCTGGGCGTCCTGGCGGCCGTCCGTTCGCGCGAGTCCGCCGGGTATGTGATCGAGAAAGCCGCGGGTGCGACCTCGGACGCCGTCCGACGGGCCGGATATCAGGCGCTGGTTCGACTCACGGGCCGGGCCGACCTGGGCGAAGACCCGGCGGCGTGGAACACGTGGCTCGACGAGATGCGCGGACTGTCGGCGGAAGAGTGGCAGGCGCGCCTCGTGCGCGGCCAGGCTCGCCGAGCCGATGTGCTCGAGACCGCCCGGCAGGCGACCGTTGCCCGGCTTGTTGACGCCTACCGCCGCATTCACTTCTCTCTGCCCGCCGACCAGCGAGGCGATTTCCTCGCCGGGCTGCTCCGCGACGAGACGGACGAGGTCCGGTCGCTGGGGTTCGAGCTCATCTCCCGCGAGCTGTCGGAGAACGTGCGCCTGGGCGGAAACGTCGAGGCCGCGGCGATCTCACTGCTCAGGTCACCGATCGCGTCGGTCCGTGAACGAGCCGGGCTCCTGGTCGCCCAGCTCAGCCCGGCGGGAGCGCGCGAGGCGGTCAAGTCGGCGCTTGAACGGGAGACGGACGCGGCGGCCGCCGCGGCGTTGCTCCACGCCGCGTCGCGCTGGCCGGACGAATCGCTTCTGGGCGTTGCCCTCCAGTGGCTCTCCCGGCACGGGCCCGCGCTCGCGTCGTCGGTTGACTACATCCGCTCATTGGTGCGTGCCGGCGACATCCAGGACCCCGCCGAGCGGCGGACCGTGCTGGACGCCATCACGGCGATCCCCTTCGAGAAGTTCCCGCCCAGCGCCTGCGATGTGCTCGTGCACCTTGGAGACGAGGACGACCGGCGAACGGTGGCAAGGCAGCTGAGTTCGACCAACCAGGCCGCTCGCTTCGCCGCGGCGCAGGCGCTGCTGGTCGTTCCCGACCACGTGGACGACATCCTGCTCGCGGCGCAGAACGACCCCGAGCTGTTCGACATCGCCGTCCGGGCGGTCTCCATGTACTGGCCGACCGCTCAGGGATTCCGAGGCATCTCGCAGCTTCGGGCGCCGTCGCAGGAAGCCTGGCGGCGGGGCCTGCTCAAGATCGCCGAGATGCTGCCCGCGCCGGACCTTGTGGAAATCATCCAGTCGGTCGAGCCGAATCTCCGCGAACCGCTGCTGGCAAACCTCACCTCGCCCAACCGCATCCTGTCCGAGCGGTACAGCACCGCCACGTTCGAGGCGCTGGGTCGCGGCCTGGTGCAGCTCGCCCGACTTCGCATCGACCTGGGCAAGCCCGATGCCGCCCTCGCCGCCCTCGATTCCTTGCCGGAGCTGGCCGTCCTCGAGGGCGAGGCCGTGGTGAACTCGCTGCGAGCCGAGGCGCTGCTGTGCCTGGGCCGCATCGACGATGCGTCGGTTATCCCGACCGACGTGGATCCGTGGCTCGCCGCGCTCAACCGGTCCATCGACAAGCCCTTTGCGCGTGACCTGGACGACGTCATCACGCGCCGCTTCGCCGCGGACCTGACGGAAGACCAGGCCGCCAGGCTCGCCACGCTGCGCCGTCGCCTCGCGAGCCTGAACCCATCGGAAGCACCCGGCGACTCCCGCTGAAGCCCTCTACGCTCACCGCCGTGTTCGGATCGCACCTGTCCATCGCCGGCGGCATGGTCAACGCCCTCACCGAGGCGGAGCGCCTGGGCCTGGACACCGTCCAGGTCTTCACCAAGAACCAGCGGCAGTGGAAGACGGCGCCGCTGGACCGGGCATCCATCGAGAGCTGGAAGAAGGAAGTGGACCGCCTTGGCTGGGGAGGACGCACCGTCTCCCACGCCTCGTACCTCATCAACCTCGCGTCCGCGGATGACCACCTGTGGGAAAAGTCGGTCTCGCTCATGCGCGAGGAGATCGAGCGCTGCGAGGCGCTGGGTATCCCTTTCCTGGTGCACCATCCCGGATCGAGCGTCAGGACAACCCGGGAGAAAGGCCTCGAGCGGATCGCGGCCGCGTACGCACGGCTCTTCCGGGAGACCGCCGGATACCGGACCATCTCGTGCCTCGAGGGCACCGTGGGCGCCGGCTCCACGCTCGGCGGGACGTTCGAAGAGCTCGCCGAGCTCCGAGCCATGATCATCGACCGCACGGGCCAGGAGCGGCGCGTGGGCTACTGCCTGGACAGTTGCCACCTCCACGCGGCCGGCTACGACATGGCCTCCCGCGCCGCGGCGGCGGCCGTGCTCGATCGGTTCGACGCCACCTGCGGGCTCGGGTATCTCAAGGTCCTGCACCTCAACGACTCCAAGGGAAAGCTCGCGAGCCGGCTCGACCGTCACGAGCACATCGGCGAGGGCTGGGTCGGGGGCGGCGCGAGCTCGCACACCGGCAAGGGAACGTTCTCCCCCGACGCGCTGCTCAGAAGCGGCTTTGCCGCCCTGGTCAACCACCCGATACTCGCGTCGATCCCCAAGATCCTCGAGACGCCGAAGGAAAAAAACGCCCAGGGGATCGACATGGACGTGATCAATGTCGCACGCCTGCGCAGCGTGCTGGATTCCGCTCCACCGGACGTCCAACCCAGACGCCTCGCGACGAGTCCCGCGCTCAGCACAGCGACCCCCGCGAAGGCCGCGGCTCGACGAGGGGTCACTCGGCCGACGAAAGACAAGAAGGCGGCGCCCCGCCGCAAGAGTCGCTGACCTTCTCATGAACGAACCGATGGCGGCGGCCGTATGGCCAGAGCAGCGCCCCGGTTCCGGTGGCGCCCAGAGCCCCGTACGAAGTCCACACACCGCGACGTATCATGGGGCAATCGAAAGGCATCGCCCGCAAAACGTCGATGTTGACGGGTTCGGGGACCAGCAGCACCGGGCCGCCCTTTGGGTTCGGTCTCGACACGGATTTGGAGCGATCATGATGGCCTCTGCCAACCGCCCGCCTCTCTCGCCCTCGCGGCTGTGGCTCTGGGCCCTGCTCGCCGGCTCCGCGTGTGCGCTCCCCGGCTGCTGGGGGAACGGCCAGGGCGCAACCGATTCGGCGGAAGGGACGCGTTCCGGCGCGGACCAGTCCGCCCCCGCGATCTCGCCCGATTCGGGCGCCGAGTCCATCCAGCGTGCCCGGCTTGCCCAGCAGAAGGGCGACCTCGACGCGGCCCGTGCCGAGTTCGAACGGGCGATCGCGGAGAACCCGACGCTCACCATCGCGTACCTCGGCGCCGCCGACATCGACCGCGAGAAAGGTGATTTCCGGTCGGCCGAGCGGAACTACGCCAAGGCCGCGGACCTCGAGCCCGGCAACTTCGACGCGCAGTACGGCCACGGCCTGGTGCTCCAGATGCTCAACCGCCTCAACGAAGCGGTCCGAGCCTATCTCCGGGCGCTCACCATCCGCCCTGATGACCTCCAGGCCAACCTCAACCTCGGCACCACGTACCTTCAGCTCAACGAGCCGGGCCAGGGGCTTGCCTACGCCGAGAAAGCCGCTCGCATCGACCCGCGCAACGCCGCCGCCCGCACGAATCTCGGCGCCATCTACGCGTCGCTCGGACGCCACAGCGAGGCCGTGGTCGAGTACCAGCAGGCCGCCGAGCTCACCGAGCTCACGCCGCCGCTGCTGCTCAACCTCGCCGAGAGCCTGGGCAAGATCAACCGCCTCGAGGAAATGGTCAACACGCTCCGGCAGGCGATCGAGATCGAGCCCAGCGCCACCGCCTACGAGCGGCTCGGGTCGGGGCTGTTCCGCCTGCGCTATTACGACGACGCGCTGATCGCGTTCCGCAAGTCCGCCGAGCTGGACCCCACGTTCTACCCGGCCATCAACGGCATCGCCGTCTGCCGCCTGAATCAGTACGTCTGGAGCAACCGGACGGACGAGGCGGCTCGGAACGAGGCGCTGCAGCTCCTCCGCAAGAGCCTCCAGATCGAACGGCGTCAGCCAAAGATCGTGGACCTGCTCACCCGCTACCAGTAGCCCCGATCGCGATCGGTACGCCGCGGCGACTTCCTACGATCCCGCATGCCTACCCCGGCCGTTCTCGAAGTATTCCCGACTCCCTCGGACACCCCGTTCGTCATCGAGCACATCGCCGACGAGTTCACGTCGCAGTGCCCGGTGACCGGCCACCCGGACTTCGGAACGATCACGGTCCGCTTCCAGCCCCGCCCGGGCAAGGACGGCGGCGTGTGCGTCGAGCTCAAGAGCCTCAAGATCTACCTGCAGTCGTTCCGCAACGAGGGCATCTTCTACGAGGCGGTGACCAACCGCATCCGCGATGACCTGGCGGCGCTCATGAAGCCCGCGTGGCTCGTCGTGCGCACGGACTGGAAAGGCCGCGGGGGAATCCGATCGGTCATTCGAGCATCATCCGGCGACGTGCCCGCCGATCAGCGTCTTTAGACGAGCCGGCTCGCTCACGCGCCCGGCATCCGCGGCACGTCGGGCATCTCGGTCCGCGTGTACACAATGTTGCGGCTCTTGAGTTCGCCCAGCACCGTTTCAACCACCGCCGCATCGGTCCCGATCAGTTCCGGCGTGATCACACCCGGGTTGCGGTAGCGGCCCGACGCCACCAGCCGAGCCATGATCGTGCACGGCATCGCCGTCGTCCGCGACATGCTCGTCGCGTGCGAAGCACGGTCGTAGTAGTCGAGCAGGTCCCAGTGCACGCGAACGCCCCGCCCGGCGCGGACCCCGCGGTTGATGATGCGCATCACCGTCAGGTCCTCTTCTCCCGGCTTGTAGGTCCACATCGGGAACATGAGCCTTGCAATGACGTCGAGCGGCACCACCGCCTGGCCGTTGACGTCGATGGGCTCCTTGCTGAACAGGCCGGTCGCCCGCAGCACCCGCATCAGCTCGTAGTGCCCGGGATAGCGCAGTGTCTTCTCTTTCATGAACGGGACGCGCATGGTGGAGGCCAGGCTCCGCAGCCCGTCGGTGTTCACCGCCTCCAGCGTCCCGAGGCCGGGAAACTCCATGTTCTCCGGCTCGGTCAGCGCGGGGCGCACGACGATCCGCCCGTGCTCGACCAGCCGCGTGGGCCGCGTGTACTCCTCCAGCACGTCGTGCGGCGAGAAACCCGCCTTGTACTGGAACGGCCAGCTGCGCTCGCGCGGCAGGCCGCCGACGTAGATCTCGATATCCGAGCACGAGTCCATGCGACTGGCCTCAAATCCTGCCAGCAGGTTGGACATCCCGGGAGCGACTCCCATGTCCACCACCGCCGTGACGCCGCGCGACTTGGCCAGCGCGTCCAGCGACCACGCGTCCTCGGACATGAACGAAATGTCGCAGTAGTTCCTGCCCGCCTCGATCACCGCCCTCAGCGACTGGAAGCCGATGCGGCTCGCCAGCGCGCCCAGCACGATGTCAAAGGGAGCAACGCTCCGATGAACCTGGTTGGGGTCGGAGAGATCCACCCGCAGCGTGCTGATGGTCCCGCCGGCACGAGCGGCCCGCTCCTGCGCCGCCTTGAGGTTGTCCTCGCGCACGTCCGCGACGGTCACTTCAAACTCGCGGCACAGGTCCGCGGCCATCACCGAACCCACCATCCCCGCCCCGAGCACGATGGCACGCATGATGAACCTCCAGGCGCCGCTGCGTCAGTGAACGCTCGACTTCAAGCAACCCACAGGCCCCCGCCGCGGGCCCTTTCTTACTTCCGTCCGCGGCCACGGTCGAGCTGGTCGCGCCGCGCCCGGGCCTCGGAAAGCTTGCGCTTCTCCTCGGCGGACTCCATCAGCCGCTGCAGGAACCCCTTCTGGGCGCCGGCCTTGCGCGGCGACCGCTTGAGGTTCTCCTCGTCCAGAAGCCCGTGCTTGTTGATGTGCTTGCGGATCCACGCGTTCTCGACGATCGCGAGCGTCGAGTTGGTGGTGAAGTACAGGGCCAGGCCCGACGGGGCGTTGTACATGAACACCGGGAACAGCACCACCGACATGATCTTCACCATCTTCTGCTGCATCTCCTGCTCGGGCGTGAGCTGGTTGGTCGTCGGCGGCGAGAGGTACTTCTGGTGGAAGAAGAACACGACGCCCAGCAGGATCGGCAGGATGTTGAACGACGAGATCGGCCCCATCATGCTCGAGAGCACCGGCACGCGGAACGACCGGCCGAAGGGGATGAACGCGTCGGGGTGCGAGAGGTCGGCGAGGAAGGGCCAGGCGTTCCCGGTCGCCGCCTGGATCACCCCGTAGAACGCCGGCGTGTTGCGCAGCTCCACCGCGTAGAACAGCAGCGCGTACAGGGAAAGCCAGATCGGCGTGACCAGCAGCATCGGCAGGCACCCGAGCATGCCCAGCGGGCTGACGCCCTCTTCGCGCCACAGCGCGGCCATCTCCTGCTGCATGCGCTTGGGATCGTCCTTGAACCGCTCCTGCAGCTTCTTCTGCTTGGGCTGCATCAGCGACAGCTGCTTGCCGAAGCGCTGCATCCGGATCTGCGACCACCGCGTGAGCGG
>JAJVHS010000049.1:1784-14917 GCA_022072615.1 Phycisphaerales bacterium | reverse complement strand
CGCGTCCTCGATCGGCGGGGGCGGCGGCTGCGTGAGCGCGGGCCTGGCCGTCTCGGCGGGCGGCGCGGGATCGGGCGCCGGCGGCGGCGCTTCGACGGGCGGATCGATGAGCGTCGATGTGGGCGCGGGAGGGGAGGGCGGCGACGGATCGGTTTGAGCAATGACGGGCGCGGGCGTCATCTCCGGCGGCGCCGGGGCGAGGTCCTGGTCGGAGGGCGCATCGAGCGCGTCCTGCGGCACGGGTGATTCGCCGCCCACCTTGCCGATCTCGCTCATCGGCCCGGACGCGATCGACATCGCGGCCTGCTCGATGGTCGCGGGCGTGGCCACGTGCGGGGTGGGGTCCTTGTACCCGAGCCAGGTTTCGGTCTGCGCGACGCCGTCGGCGATGCCAAGCTTGAGTTCTGACCTTGGCTCCTGGTCGGGCGGCGTGGATTCTTCGGGCGGCTTCGGCGGCGGAACGGGCGGGATGGCGTCGAGGGAGATCTGGACGCCGGTCGCGGAGCGATTAATGGCGGCGCCGCCGGCCTGATTGCCGAGCAGCGCGAGCGCGACCACTCCGGCGACGTGCAGGATGATGCTCGAGAGCAGGCCCGTGCCGATGGAAGTCGATGGCGGATGATCGAGGACCGCGTCGCGGTTCACGCTGGATTGTTGGCTTCTACAGGGCGCGTGGGGAGCCGAAACCGGACGAAAACCTAGCGGACCGGCCGGGCGTAGGCCCGCCCGCCCCACACCGTGGGCGTGCCGGATTCGAGGTCCCTGGCGGCCTCGTTGAGGATGTCGGCCACGACCCAGGAGCCGACAGGGTTGCACACGATCGACCACAGGGGCGAATGGCCGGTTCGATAGACGCGGGCCAGCGCCGTGACCCACACCAGCAGCGCGATGGACGCGACCCAGGCGGGCCAGATATCGACGGGCCGCGGGAGCGGCAGCGACGTGATCGCCCAGCCGACGAACAGGCCGATGGTGGCGACGGGGGCGATGGTGCCGGTGATGCGGACGAGCCTCGCGGCCTTGCGCAGCCGCGCGACGCGGCGCTGGAAGCCCTCGGTGAAAATGCGCTTCCAGCCGCGGCGGAAGGCGGACCAGTCCGGGTACATGCGGCAGTGCATCACGCCGTCGGCGAGGAAGACGCCGGTCGCGACGTTGTGTCGAGCCGCGAGCCGGGCGATCGCGAGGTCCTCGAGCAGTTCATCCTTGACGGCCTGGTGCCCGCCGATCGACCGGTAGGCCTCGGTGGTCATCATCAGGAACTGGCCGTTGGCGAAGGGGCGGCGCGGCGTCGGCCTGTTCGCCTGGACGAGGGGGTACTGGTGGATGAGTTCGAACGACGCCGCCGGCTGGACGACGAGCTCGTACCAGGCGCGGTGCGAGAGGGTGCTCAGCAGGCTGAGAAGGCCGAGGCGGCGGTGCTTCAGGAGCGCGAGTGTCGCCGAGACGCACTGCGGGGAGAAGGTGGTGTCGGCGTCGGCGAAGAGCAGGATGTCGGCTCGTGCGGCGGCCGGGCACTGGGTGACGCCGGTCCACAGGGCGTGGACCTTTCCGGCCCAGTCGGGGGGGCAGGTGGTGACCTCGATGATGTGGACGCGCGGGTCGCCGGCGGCGATGGACTCGATGGTGGAGCGGGTCTGATCGGTGCAGCGATCGAGGGCGAAGACGAAGCTGAGGCGGGAGTAATCCTGCTTGAGGAGGGTTTCGACCAGCGCGCCGATGACAGTGGCCTCGTTGTGCGCGGGGACGACCACGCAGACCGACGGCAGCGATGATGGATCATCGCCGGCGAGGATCGAACGGGCGAGGGCGATGCCTGCCTTGGCCGTGGGGACGCGCCGAGCGGTCCGGGTGACCTGGTAGTGAACGGCACCCCAGAACCCCAGGAGCAGGGCCGACGAAGCGACCAGCAGGATCGTGACCAGATAGGCCGCCGCGGAGTGCATGGGGTCGAAAAGTAGGGACCCCGATTACTGGTCGTTGGGGCGCGGGGTCGCGGCCGGCCAGGGCGCGGCGGTGGGCTGCTCGACGCTCTCGGAGCGGCTGACGCGCTGGTCCTGTCCGCCGGGGTTGAGGGGCGGGCGGTAGGCGGGCGGCTCGGCCTGATCGCGGCGGGAAGAGTTGGTCTCGACGTCCTCCTCGATGCCCTTGAGGCCCTTCTTGAACTCGATGATGCCCTTGCCGAGCGACTTACCGACCTCGGGGAGGCGCTTGCCAAAGAGCAGCAGTGCCACCATGAGGATGATGAGCAGCTCCCACATGCTCAGATTCTGGAGAAAGGCAAGCGTGTTCATGCAACTCCGTTCCGCCCGGTCGCTGGACATCCCCGTCATCAGGCCGCACATCCTGCGGGCGATCAATTCAAGCAACGCCGGGAGGGTGAGTCAATGAGGAGTTTGATCTCGGTTCGGGGTGGGGTTTGGGGGCGCGGGCGGGGCCGGGCGCGGTCGGGCGATTGATGGTGATCAGCCGCCGACCCTCCGCTCGGCCGCCTGGACGACGTTGAGCAGGAGCATGGCGACGGTCATGGGTCCGACGCCGCCGGGGACCGGGCTGATCCAGCTGCACCTGGGGGCGACCTGGTCGTAGGCGACGTCGCCGACTGTTTTTTTCTTTCCGTCGGGCCCGGTGACGCGGTTGACGCCGACATCGATGACGACGGCGCCCTGCTTGACCATCTCGGGCTTGAGGAGGCCGGGGACGCCCGCGGCGGCGACGACGACATCGCCGCGGCTGGTGAGCTCGGGCAGGTTCTCCGTCCACTTGTTGCACGAGATGACGGTGCAATCCTGGCGCATGAGCAGGACGGCGATGGGCTTGCCGACGACGTCGCTGGCGCCGACGACGACGGCGGTCTTGCCGCGCATGGGGAGCTGGGTGTGCTCGACCATCTTGATGACGGCCAGCGCGGTGCAGGGGGCGAGCGACGACCTGCCGTAGACGACGTTGCCGATGTTGGCGGGGTTGACGCCCTCGACATCCTTCTCGGGCGCGATGAGGCGCTGGACGCGATAGGCGTCGACGCCCTCGGGCAGCGGCATGTGGAGCATGATGGCGCTGACCTTGTCCTCGGTGTTGAGCAGGAGCACGCGGCCGGCGATGTCGTCGTAGACGGACCCGGCGGGGAGCAGGTGGAGGTGGTAGTCGATGCCGACTTCGCGGCAGGTCTTGCCCTGGTTGTCGGCGTAGACCTTGGCGGCGCTGTCGCCGGAATCGACGAGCACGGCGTCGAGGCGCACGGACCCGCCCTTGGCGCGGACGTCGGCGGCTCGCTGGGAGATGAGGGAGCGGTACTTCGAGGCGAGGGCGTTTCCGTCGATGATCTGGGCGGGCATCGAACGATGGTATCGGGCCGGCGGGCGTCTGCCCGCAGCCGCAGGTACCATCTCGGCCGTGAGCGCCCGGGAGACAACTTCGGCCGCGGCCAAGCGCGTCCACGAGCTTCGCGGTCTTCTGGACCGAGCCAACCGCGCGTACTACGTCGATGCTCGGCCGATCATGCCCGACACGGAGTTCGATGCGCTGCTCGCGGAGCTGGGGCGGCTGGAAGCCGAGCATCCGGAGCTTGACGACCCGGCGAGCCCGACGCACCGCGTGGGCGGGGAGCCGATCGAGGGCTTCCGGACGATCGAGCACTCGGCGCCGATGCTGAGCATCGACAACAGCTACGACGAAGAGGCGGTGGGGGAGTGGTACCGGCGGTGCCTGAAGGGGCTCGGGCTTGGCGGGTCGCGCGCGGGCGCCAGGTCCGCGGGGTTGTTCGAGGCGCCGGGCGAGAGCGAACCGGCGCTCCAGACGGTGTGCGATCCGAAGATTGACGGGCTCGCGGTATCCCTGCGGTACGAGCGCGGGCGGCTGGTGCACGCGGCGACGCGCGGCGACGGGGTGCGTGGAGATGACGTGACGCACGCGGCGCGGGTGATCCGGGCGATCCCGCTGGAGCTTTCGCCGCGCACGGGGGACCGGCGGCTGGAGATTCCCGAGGTCCTGGAGGTGCGGGGCGAGGTGTTCTTCCCGCTCTCGGAGTTCGAGCGGATCAACGCCGAGCGGGAGAAGGCGGGGGAGGAGCTCTTCCGCAACCCGCGCAACGCCGCGGCGGGGACGATTAAGCAGCTCGACCCCACGGCGATCGGGCGGCGGCGGCTGGGCTTCTACGCCCACGGGCGCGGCGAGGTCCGCGGCGGCGGACGGGAGTTCAGCGAGACGTATTCGCGGTTCATCGAGTCGATCCGGGCCCTGGGGATACCGTCGAGCCCGCACCAGACGCGCTGCTCGTCGCTGCAGGAGATCCATGCGGCGATCCGGTCTTTCGCGCAGGCGCGGGCGAAGCTCGATTACGCGACGGACGGGATGGTGGTGCGGGTGGATTCGTTCGAGGCCCAGCAGGAGCTGGGGACCACCGCCAAGAGCCCGCGCTGGGTCATCGCGTACAAGTACCCCGCCGAGCGCAAGACGACGCGGCTCATCCGGGTCGAGCACCAGGTGGGCAAGACGGGAAAGATCACGCCCAAGGCGGTGATGGAGCCGGTGATGCTCGCGGGCTCGCTGGTGCAGAACGCGACGCTGCACAACTACGGGTGGCTGCGCAAGGTTCGCACCGAGCCGGACCTTGATGATCCGCGCAACCCGACGACGCACCTGTGCGAGGGCGACGCGGTCGAGATCGAGAAGGCCGGGGAGGTGATCCCGTACGTGGTGCGCGTGCTGGTCGATAAGCGGCCCAGGGGCGCGAAGAAGATCGCGGCGCCGGCGCAGTGCCCGGAGTGCGCGGGCCCGGTCGAGGTGGAACCGCCGGAGGCGGCGGAGGACCCGGAGCTCGAGACCGAGCGGCGCTGCCTCAACCCCGAGTGCCCGGCGCAGGTGCGAGAGAAACTGGTGTGGTTCGTCGGGCGCAAGCAGATGGACATCGAGGGTCTGGGCGAGCGGACGATCGATCTCATCCGCGCGACGCACCTTCCCGCCGATGACCCACGTCGAATCGAGGCCGGGGTCGGGCCGGAGGTGCCGGTGATCCCGCTCGGCGGCTTTGCGGACATCTTCCGCCTGGCGGCGCACCGGGAGCAGCTCCTGATGCTGGAGGGGATGGGCGAGAAGAAGGTGGCGGCGATTCTCGCCGGGATCGAGGAGGCCAAGGGCCGGGGCCTGGGGCGCGTGCTCGCGAGCATGGGGATCCTGCACTTGGGCGACGTGACGGCGAAGATGCTCGCGAGGCAGTTCAAGGACCTCGACGACCTGCTGGCCGCGGAGGAGCCGCAGCTGCGTCCCAAGTCGATGTCGCGCGAGGAAGCGCAGCGGTACGGGGTGGACCCCGACCCCGCGGGCCGAGCGGAGACGGGGCTGGGCAAGACGACCGCGCCGGCCGTGTACGCGTACCTGCACTCGGCGGCGGGGCGGCGGACGTTCGACGAGTTCCGCGAGGCGGGTGTCGACCTGCGGTCGCGCGATTACCGGCCGGCGGGTTCGGCGGCGGCCTCGGGCGGGCTGCCGTTCTCGGGCAGGACGTTCGTGATCACCGGGACGCTCGACGCGTTCGGGCGCGAGGAGCTGACCGAGAAGCTGGAGGCGCTTGGTGCGAAGGTGAGCGGTTCGGTGTCGAAGAAAACCAGCGTGGTGGTGGCGGGCGCGAGCCCGGGTTCGAAGCTCGACAAGGCCCGGGAACTCGGGGTTGAGGTCTGGGACGAGGCGAGGATTCGAGCCGAGCTCGAAGCGCTGAAGTGAGCGGGCGACCGGGCCGATGGTGCCCGGTGGGGGTCATCTCGGGGGCGACCCCGGGTCGGCTTCTCGGACGGGAGGGCGGGCATGCACAACGTCGAATTCAAGTCGGAACTGCGGGATGTCCAGCTTGCTCGGACGCTGGCCCGTGCGCACGGGGCGGCGTTCATCGACGCGGTGGACCAGCTCGATACGTACTACCGGGTTCCGACGGGGCGGCTGAAGAAGCGCGAGACGACGGGCGAGCCGGTGGAGTACATCTTCTATGACCGCGCGGACCGTTCCAAGCCGAAGCTGAGCCACTTCACGATCTACACGGAGGCCCAGGCGCAGGCGCGTTTCGGTTCGGCGCCGCTGCCGGTGTGGCTGACGGTCAAGAAGGTGCGCGAGATCTACCTGCTCGGCAACGTGCGGATTCACATCGACACGGTGGACAAGCTGGGGACGTTCCTGGAGTTCGAGGCGCTGGTGGGGACGAACCACCCGATCGCGGCGTGCCACCGCTGCATCCGCGACCTGCGGGAGATCTTCGCGCCGGTGCTCGGCGAACCGATCTCGTGCGGGTACTCCGACCTTGTCGAGCAGGCGATGGAGGAGGGGATCGAGACGAGGTCGTAGGGGAAGGCACGAAGGCACGAAGGCACGAAGGCACGAAGGCACGAAGGCACAGAGGTACGGAGGCACAGAGGGGGGATGCCCGGGCCTAGATGGCGGGCGATCTGAAGAGGGCGGCGCAGGCGGTCTGTCCGTGCAGGTAGCTCTGCATGCCCAGCGGCCCGACTTCGCCCGCGGCGAAGAAGCCCGCGGTCGGGACTGGCGGGGTCCGCGGATCGATCTGCACGCCGGCCTTGGCGAGGGATTCGCCGGCCTCGGGCGGCTGGAATGCCCGGACGAGCGCGGAGGCGTCGTGGTGGGGCCGTGCGAACAGCTTGGTCCCCCGTCCGTTGCACGTGACCAGCAAGGCGCCGTGGGGCCGGTCGTGGAGCTTCTGCGCATCAAGGAGCAGCGCAAGGTCCTCGTGGGCGGTGGTCGCGTCGCGGACGTGGAACTGGACGGTCTGTCCGACGCGGATCATGTCGCCGACGGCGATGGCGTTTGAGTTGGGGTCGGCCCCCATGAAGTTGCGGATGAGGAAGTCGTCGCGGCCGAAGCGTTCCTTGTACTCGCTCACGGCTCGGCCGACGTAGAGACCCTGCTCGAGCAGCGGCTTCTGGTCGTCGTCGAGCATCTCGACCGCTTCCTGGACGGCCTGGAGCGCGGGCTTGCCGCCGAGTTGGAAGATGATGTTCCCGCGGGCCTTGGTCACGACCATGGTCGGTCCGAAGGGGCGGCAGCCCTGGGAGACGACGGTGTCGATGCGGACCGGCCCGCGGAGCGAGACTCCGGCGGCGCCGGAGCGCACGATGCGTCCGTCGAGGATAAGGACGTTGCCGCCGGCGGCGCGGCCGGCGGAGGCGACTCCGCCGAGGATCGGCGTGCGGGGGAAGGCGGTGGAGAACCCCTGGCCGCGAGCGAGTGCCCGGTTCATGGCGGGCAGGAGCTTGATCATGGGCGTGGTGAAGGGGTCGGCGAAGAGGAAGACGCCGCGCAGCGGCCCGGCGCCGTCGGGCACGCCCATGGTGGCGCCGAGGCGGTCGAGGCCGTCGTCGGAATCATCGACGGGCATGAACTGCTCGGAGAGGAACGGCGTCACGTGCACGCCCGGCAGGCGCAGGGCCAGCGCGGAGAGCCCGGGAGCCTGTTCGAGCTCGATCGCCCCGCCGAGGACGCCGGTGGCGCTGACGCCCAGGAGCACGCCGGCCTGGAGCTCGGTGCGCAGGGCGTCGGCGATGAGCGACGCGTGCTCAACGTGGTGCGGAGAAAGGAACACGAACACCAGGTCGGCGTGGGCCCCGTCGAGGCCTTCCGAGCACGACGCCACGACGGCTCGGGCCGCCGCGGCGGACGACTGCTCGGCGCTGAGGCCGGCCCCGACGCGGATGCGGTACCGGTCGGAGGTGGCCGGGCGCGGGCCATCGCCGCGATCCGGATGGTCGTGTGCAGATCGCGTGTGATCGATCACGCGGCACTGTAGGAGCCGGTTGGCACGACCGGGCCGGGGTGTTCCCCGCGGCCGTCAGACTCCGACGGTTTCCTCGAGGTGCGTTCGCTCCTCGTGGTCGGCCGAGAGGTCCTGGGTGAAGAAGATGTAACGCGGCGACGGATCATCCGCGAGCGATCGCTCCGCGTGGCGCCACAGCCGGCCCGCGGCGGTCGCGAGCGCGGCGCGCGATTCGGTGAGGTCGGATCGGAGGAGAGCCCGGGCGGCGGCGCGCTCATTCTGGCGGCGCAGTGCAAGACTCACCGGGGTGCGGTGTCGGTTTTCCGGCATGACAATGTCCTCTCTTAGTGCCCCGCTCGTGCGTGCGTTCTCTGCAGCGGTCATTCCCTCCGTGGGACATGCTCCGTGCACCATGAACATCGACGCACCACTCAGGGGTGATAAGCCCAATCGTGATGATTTCACAAAAACAAACGCACGGGCTGAAAGTCCGTTCATGAGGCTCAGCGTCCGCATAAAAGCGGCCACGGCGTGATCGGAACGGGCGCGGCGGCGTCGCGGCCGGTGACGAGGGGCCGGCGCGCGGCGGATAAGTCCGAGAATCAGCGGCTCGAAAGCTGGGTGGGGATGCGCTGGAGCGTGTAGTACGCCCTGGTGTGGAGGAGCGTGCGGCCGTCGTCCTTTGACTTGACGCCCGCGGCGGTGAGCTCGTGGACGTAGCCCATTCCGCCGTCGCGGAGGCCGTCGACGCGCAGGCGGACAGTCCTTGGGCCCTTGAGCTCGGCCTTGGCGATGGTGAGGCGGCGCGTCTCCATTTCCTTCGAGCCGTAGTCGGCGTGGTACTCGTAGGTGTAGCTCTCCATCTCGTAGGACGCGGTGCTGGCGGCCGAGTCGGGATCCACATCGGCGGTGAAGGTGAGCTCGAAGCCTTCGGGCGTCGCGGTCATGGTGTGGATTTCGAAGGGCACCTTGCCGGTCCACACGATGCGTTCGAGGCCGTAGCGCTGGCGGCCGATCGACCCCCACCCGCGGTCGGTCTGGCCGACGAACATGGATCCGTCCTTGCCCCACGCGAGCCGGTTCACGCCGCACTGGAGGCCCTGGCGGAAGGGGAACACGGCGCCCTGGTAGATCACCTCGCCGGGCTTGGCGTTCGTGACCTTCTCGAGGCACACGCGGTTCACGTAGCAGAGCGTCTGGTCGCCCACGAAGACCTGGCCGGCGAACGGCCCGAACGAGGTCCCGTCGGGGTGCCCGGCGGGCATGTTGGCGGCATAGAGGAGGAAATCGGCGACGGACTGGCCTGTTTCGGGATAGGGGAACCAGACGGCGGCGGGCTGGACGGGGGGCGCCGGGTCGGTTTCCTTGTGGCCCTCGCGCCAGTGCAGGCTGGAGGGGTGCCCCATGAACCCGCCCATCACCAGCGGCTGGAGGCGGTTGGTGCCGACGTAGTCGCCCTGGTTGTCGAGGTAGAACATCTGGCCGTCGGTGAAGCATCCGATGCCGTTGGGAGAGCGCAGGCCCGAGCAGACGGGCGTCACCTGGCCGGCGGGATCGATCTTGAGCGCCCAGCCGCGCCAGGGCACGCGGCTCTTTCCGAGCGACCCGCAGAACCCGATGTTGAGGGTCACCCAGAAGTTGCCGTCCATGTCGAGCTTGGGCCCGAAGGCGAACTCGTGGTAGTTGCCGCTGACGCCCCAGCCGTCGGAGAAGGTGCGGTACTCGTCGGCGATCCAGTCTCCGTCAACGTCGACGAGCCGCGTGAGCTCGCCGCGCTGGACGCAGTACACGGCGGCGATGTCCTTGCCGGCGGCGTCCTTCTCGGTCCGGACGGTCAGGCCCAGGGGTTCGTGCAGGCCCTGGGCGAACTTCGTGAAGCGGCACGAGAAGGCGGGCATGTCGTACGCGCCGTCGACGATGTAGATGTCGCCGCGGCGGGTCGAGACGATGGGTCGGCCGTCGGGCAGCACGTCCAGGCCGCCGACCTCCATGACGACGTCGTTGGGCAGCAGGATGGTCGAGACCTTGTAGTACTCGGCCTCGGCGGTGGAGGGGAAGTCGAGTTCGAGCGCGTAATCGAGCAGGGCCTGCGAATAGGGGTCGAGCGGGCGGCGCGTGTTGATCTGGAAATCGAAGTTGGCGGGCCCCTGGCTCACCTTTGCGAGCACGTGGTTGACGCCCTTCTTGAAATCGATGCGGACCTTGTGGTTCTCGGGGTCGAGCCCGCGCTGCTCGTCGGCGTCGACGAGCAGCTTGCCGTTGACCCAGAAGCGCAGGCCGTCGTCGGAGCCCATGGTGACGTGGGCGGTGAAGTCGTCCTCGGCGACGACCTGGGTGTAGAGGTAGGAGGCCATCCACTGCGCGAAGCCGCCCTGCTGGTACTGGTTGAGGTCGAGCTTGGAGTCGGTGATCGAGCCGATCTTCTTCCAGGTGACGTCCGTGCCGTCCTTGGATTTCATGGGCGCGGCGAGGTCGGGCCCGGGGCCGTTGACGGCCATCTTGGCGAGCGATTCTTCGGGCGGGCCCTTGAGCGCAAGCTGCCCGGGCTTGTCGAACTGGAAGGGGGTGACGACGTACCAGTCGCCCCATGTGATCTTGGTGGGGAAGACGGCTCGGAGGATGCGGTCCTCGGTCTCGCGCCTGGTTTCGAGCTTCTCGTAGGGCACGCCCAGGATGTGGACTTTTCCGTCGCGGACGAACGACTGCGGTCCGGCGGGGGCGCCGTGCTGGGCGGCGGCGCCGGCGGCGAGGCAGGCGAGCACGGCAACCGTGGCGGCGCGGGGCGCGTGCGTGTTTGAGAAGAATCTCATTGCGGTCCTTTCATTCGCCCGGGCCTGCGGCGCCCCGGTCGCGAAGTTCGATCGTGCGTGACGTTTCTGGTCGCGTGCGTCGGCGTTCAGGGCTGGATCAGCACGCTGAAGGAGAGTTTCTCACCGGTCGCGGGGGCTGGGAACTCGAGCACGGGGGACTTGGGGTCGCCGGCGGGGGCCTGGCCGGTGACTTCGGCGACGCCCGGGCCCGCGTTGAAGAAGACCTTCATCCCCGCGGGTACGCCGGCGACGACGAACGCGCGGCGCAGGCCGCCGTTCACCGGCGTGAAGGTCTCCTCGATGGAGGCTTCACCGAGCGAGTATTGGAACGTGGGCACGCCGTCGTGCGAGAGACGGTACCCGCGGAAGCGGGGCGTGGTGTCGAGCGAGCTTTCCTTCGGCCAGGCGTCGGGGGCCTGGGCGGCGATGATGAGGGCCGGCCCGGGCGGCGCTGTCCAGAAGACCTGGCCCTGGCCGGAGGCGGGGTTGCCGCCGCGGTTGGCCCAGGCGCCGGAGGCGTCGATGAAGTCGCCCTTCCAGGCGTCGACGAGGCGCACGGCGGTCGCATCGAAGCCGAAGTGAGTGCCGACGGGGAAGCCGACGGCGATGCCGCGGCTGCCCGCGTCTTTCATGAATGTTCTGAACACGCGCGGGCGATCGCCGACCGACAGGGCGAGGCCCTTGCCCGTCTGCACGCCCGACGGCGGCGGGGCCATGCCGCCGAGGTTGAAGTACGCCCACAGGGCGTCGATCTGCTTCTGGGGATCGCCGCCGTAGATGTCGGTCTTGGTGCTCTTGCCGGTGGCGAAGAACGCGGGCATGCGAGTGCCCGGCTTCTGGCGCGCCGGGCCGAGCGCGTAGGTGTGCCACCATTCGTAGCGCAGCCGGCCGGCGAACTCGGCGACGTTCGGTCCCGGTGCTCCGGCGGGCGGGTAATCGCCCACGGCGTGGCAGGTGATGCAGTTGAGCCCGCCGTCGCCGACGAGCTGGCGGCCGGCGAGCAGGATCTCGTCGGAGGTCTTGGGTTCGACTTTCGCCTCGTCGGGCCAGACGCCCGCGACGTGCGCGAACTCCTCGGGCAGGCGGCCGATGTTGACCTCGCCGAACTGGGGCATCCTGGTGGTCATGTAGCGGCGGGCCCGTCCGCCCTGGGTGAAGACTTCGCGGAGCCACGGGGTGGTCAGCTTCCAGCCCGCGAGGTTGAGGTGCGGCGGGAGCCTTCCCTCGTCGCCGAGGTCGATCTCGATGAGCGTGCGCAGGTAGGGCCTCAGCGAGCTCTGCACGCCGCCCTGACCCTCGACGGTGTGGCAGACGCGGCAATCCATGGCGTCGACGGTCCGGATCAGGTGATCGACGGGGGCCTTGAGGCCGGTGGCCTTGAGCGTCGGTTCGATGGCGGCTCGGAGCTGCGCGAGGTGCGCATCGGAGAGCTTGTAGCGGGGCGTGCTGGTGTCGGCGGGGTCGAGGCAGCCGCGCGTGAGCGCCGCGCCGCCCAGCGCGGCCAGGGCCGGGACCTTGAGGGTCGAGGGGACATCGGGGAGGTTTTCGCCCATCGAGTGGCAGCTTCCGCAGCCGCGAGCCGCGAACGCCGCTCGGCCGATGTCGACCTTTGCGGGATCGACCTGGAAGGGCTGGTGCTCGGGAACCTTGCCGTCTTCCTTCCACGAGCTGATGAGGTAGGTGGCGATGAGGTCGGCCTCTTCGTCGCTGAGCAGCAGCGAGGGCATGGCGCCCGACGGGCGGATCTTCTGCGGATCCTTCAGGAAGCGAGCGAGTTCGGCCGGGTGCCACTTGCCCGCGACCTTGCCGTGGGGCAGGGGGACCTTCGGCGACGGCACGGTCGAGCTCTGGCCTTCCTCGTGGAAGACCGCCAGCGGCGATTCCAGGGCGCCGTGGCACTGGATGCAGCCGACGGTGTGGTAGAGCTCGCGGCCGCGATCGAGGACGTCGGGCTCGGTGGCGACCGACTGGGTCCAGCTTGCCGCGTCGTAGTGGGGCGCGACGAGGAAGTGCACAATCGCTTCCGCGTCGGCCTTGTCCTTCTCGCTGTCGCCCATGACATCGGGCATGAGGGTTTCGGGGCGGATCGCGTGCGGGTCGAGGATCCAGCGTTCAAGCCAGTGCGGATCGGCACGGCGGCCGATCTCACCGAGCAGCGGCCCGGTGCGGGTGGTGACGGCCTGGTCGACCGCGTCGGAGCCGTCGTGGCAGTTGATGCAGCCGAGCTTGCCGAGCCGGACGCGTCCCTTCTGGGCGGTGTAGCCGGCGGCGGCGAAGCTCGCGCCGAACTTGGGGGCGGTGACCAGGCTGGTGGGGATGGGCTCGGGGTAGAAGCCGGTGCCCATGCTCGACCGGTCCATCTCCCAGCGCGTGCGGAGCAGCGCGCCCTTTGCCGCGGAGGGATCCCGCGTGAAGCGGACGGTGAGCTGGACCTTGGCGGCGGGGAGCGTGAGCCAGTCGGTCTCGAGCTGCCCGGGCCTGTTCGACTTGCCCCTGCCGAGTTCGGCGGCGTTGGCGTCCGAGACGCTGAGCGTCGCCTTGCCGCCCTCGGTCCCGACGAAGAAGCGGTACTT
>JAJVHS010000049.1:0-1721 GCA_022072615.1 Phycisphaerales bacterium | reverse complement strand
GGCGGTCCAGCCGGATTCGCGGATGGTGGGGTCGATCGCCTGGCCGGCGGGGATCGAGAACGCGGCGTAGGGCGCCCAGGTTCGGACCTCGGAGTTCCCCGACAGGCCCGGGCCGCTGTAGACGGCGTACCAGCCCGCGGGGAGCGGGGTGGCGGCCGGCGCCGGTTGCGCGGCGCCGGGTGCGGCGGTCGTGGCGGGAGCGGTGGTCGTCGAGGCGCTCGGCGCGGAAGCGGGAGTCGATGGCGCTTTCGCGGCGGCGTCGGACGGCGCGGGGGTGGCGGCACCGCCGGCGCCGGTCTTCTGCGATGCGGAGGGGCTTTCCGATTTCTTGCACGAGACCGGCCCGAGCGCGGCGGTCGCGCACGCAACGAGCAGGGCGGCGGTGCGGAGCGACCGGGAAGAGACGAATCGGGCCGAGAAGATCAGTTGGCTCGGTGGCATCACGTGGACTGTCTCCAATCAGAGCACGCGATGATACAGGATTCGCCCGGCTTGTCACGACTGGTCCGGCACATTCGCCCGGGCGGGCGAGTCCGGCGGGGACGAAAAAAAGCCGGCGCGGAGAGCGCCGGCGAACGGGGGCGGGATGGCAGTTGGTCAGACGCTCTTCTTGAGCGCCTCGGCCTTGTCGGTGCGTTCCCAGGTGAACGCCTCGAACTTCTTGCCGTTGTAGGTCACCGGCCCAGGCGCGCGGCCGAAGTGACCGTGGCGAGCGGTGGGCGAGAAGATGGGTTTGCGGAGATCGAGGGTTTCAATGATCTTGCGGGGCGTGAGGCCGAAGTTGGCGCGGACGGCCTTGGAGATCTTCTCCTCGTCGACCTTGTGGGTGCCGAAGCAGTCGACGTAGACGCTGGTGGGCTCGGCGACGCCGATGGCGTAGGAGAGCTGGATCTCGCAGCGGTCGGCCAGTCCGGCGGCGACGATGTTCTTGGCGATGTAGCGCGCCATGTAGGCGGCCGAGCGGTCGACCTTGGTGGGGTCCTTGCCGCTGAAGGCGCCGCCGCCGTGGCGGCCCATGCCGCCGTAGGTGTCGACGATGATCTTGCGGCCGGTGAGGCCGGTGTCGCCGTGCGGCCCGCCGATCTCGAAGCGGCCGGTGGGGTTCACGTGGACGGTGATGCCGGGGTTCCACCACTCCTTGAGGACGGGCTTGAGAACGTGCTCGACGATCTGCTTCTTGAGGTCTTCCTGGCGCTCGTTCCACTGGGGCTCGTGCTGGGTGGAGAGGACGAGCGTGTCGACGCGGACGGGGCGGCCGTCCTGGTACTCGACGGTGACCTGGCTCTTGGCGTCGGGCCTGAGGCCGGGGACCTTGCCCTCGCGGCGGACGTGGGCCTGCTGCTCGACGAGCTGGTGGGCGAGCTGGATGGGCAGCGGCATGAGCTCGGGGGTATCGCGGCAGGCGTAGCCGAACATCATGCCCTGGTCGCCGGCGCCCTCGCGGTCGACGCCCATGGCGATGTCGGGGCTCTGCTTGTTGAGCGCGACGAGCACCGCGCAGCTGTCGGCGTCGAAGCGCATGTCGCCGGAGGTGTAGCCGATCTCGCGGACCGTCCGGCGGACCAGTTCGGGGATGTCCACGTACGTGCGGGTGGTGACCTCGCCGGCGACGACCACCAGGCCTGTGGCGCACAGCGTTTCGCAGGCGACGCGGCTGTAGGGGTCGTCGGCGAGCATCGCGTCCAGCACCGCGTCGGAGATCTGGTCGGCGACCTTGTCGG
>JAJVHS010000100.1 GCA_022072615.1 Phycisphaerales bacterium | reverse complement strand
TTGGCGATTACCGACAGCGTTCCGTACCGCTCGCCGTCGAACTCGAAGCCTTCACCGTCCCCAAGCACGATGACCCGGATCGTCCGCCCTTTGTACTGGCGGACGATCGCGGAGCCGGGCGGGGGCAACCGAGGATCGCGGCGGTCGCGCGTATCGAGCGATCGCACCCTGGTGCGGATTTCACCGGGCTGCGGAGGGGAGGTGTACGAGCGAGGTGCCATCGTGCGGATCTCGGCGTCATCGGCCAGTTCGGCCGCGCGCCGCTTGGCCCGCTCGCTCAGGTCGCCCTCCGCGTTGGCCTGGATACGCCACGCGATCTTGCGGATCAGGTAGGCGCGGTGGCGCGTGCGGCAGGCGTGGCCATGGAGTTCCTCGTAGCGGTCCACCAAGTCGCTGGTGGTCATCCGCTGAAGCTCGCCGAGTTGTCGTTCGATCGCATCAGACATGGGAATTCCTCTTCGCATCGGTCCGGAGCCCTAACCCCGGGGCCGTGCGGAGACACTGAGGTCTGCATGCTGCGGAAGTTCAAGTCGATTGGCGTCAGATTTCGCCAGGTCGCTTGGCTTCCGGGTGGAACGCGAACGTTCCGCATGGATGGCCCGTGCGAGGCCGAGCGCGAGGATGCTCGCGACTTCGGCGTCGCGCTCCGCGGGCGTCATGGTCTCTGGGTTCTGGGTTCGCATCGGGGGCTCCATTCAGCCGGTGCAGCACGCGCTCCGGTAGTGGTCCCCTATGCAGCCGTCGCGCTATCTGCCCGCTTGTGAACCGGCGGGTCGATGTCGATGGACCGACCCGAGCGCGTCGCGGTACAGATGTGACTTCATCTGTCGCGCTCTCGCGAGCACGAACCCCTCTTAACCCGGGCACCGGGCGACGAGAGACGCGGAGAGACTTTGGGCCAAAGTCGCGCCCGTGAGGCCCGAGTGGGCAGGAGCCGGTTATGGACATGCCGAGCGGCAGAGACCTGGCCCACGAGGGGTGGCTCTCGCGATCCCTTCGGAACGCGGGCCAAAACGCGAAAACGCCGCCGAGGTCTCTCGGCGGCGTTCCCTGAAAACCAAAGGGCCGGCTGCTTTCGCAACCGGCCCGGCAATAGCGGGGGCAGGATTTGAACCTGCGACCTCCGGGTTATGAGCCCGACGAGCTACCAGGCTGCTCTACCCCGCAGTCTTGTCCCATTGATAGGGTCCGCCCCTCTCCGAGTCAATCCGCCCGCGCTCAATCAGCCCCCGGACCGGCCAAATAAGGCGTTTTTGCCTCTAGGACCCCCACACGACCCGCCTGGGCGCCGCGCGAGTACCGCCGCACGAGAATCCAACCGCTCCCCGCAAGCGATGGTTCACTCTCCGTGCAGCTGCTCGCGACTACCGCCGCTCTCCACCAGACACATCGAGTACCGCCGCACCGCACCCCACCACCTCTCAACGCACATCCTCCACGGCTCACCAGCCCTCGCCGCGCCCCGCTCCTCACCCGCCCGCCACATCCAGCACCGCCGCCCCACGCACCGCATCCTCCTTCAGCGCCCGCAGCGCCTCGTTCGCCCGGCCGAGCGGAAACACCTCGACGCTCGTCCTCACCCCCGCCTCCGCCGCCTCCGCCAGAAACTCCCGCCCATCCTCACGCGTGTTGTTCATCACGCTCCGCACTGCCCGCTCGCCGTACAGCAGCCGATACTCCATCACGGGCACATCTGACATGTGAATCCCGCCGAGCACAACCACGCCGCCCCTTTCAACCGCCCCGAGCGCCGCGGGCACAAGCTCCCCCGCCGGCGCGAAAATGATCGCCGCGTCCAGCTTCACCGGCGGTGATTCCATCGCCCCGCCCACCCACGCCGCGCCCAGCTCCGCCGCGAGCCGCTGGTGCCGCTCGCGATCCCTCGAGCACACGTACACCTCCGCCCCGCGCCACCGCGCGATCTGGATCGCCACGTGCCCCGCCGCTCCAAACCCGTAAATCCCCAGCCGAGCACCCGCCCAGCTCCCGCGCCGCATCTCTTGCCTCAACGCGCCCGAAGCATCACCGTCGCCGGCGCCCGGCCCCGCCGCGCCTCGATCCATGGCGGCCGAGCCTCGCTCTCTGGCCACCCCACCCCGAGCATCCAGCCCCGTCAGCCGCAGCGACCGATACCCGATGATCCCCGCGCACAGCAGCGGCGCCGCCTGCACGTCCGTCATCCGCTCACCGAGCCGGTACACAAATTCCGCCGGCGCCGTCATGTACTCCGCAAAGCCCCCGTCCGCCGTCCACCCGTTGAACTCCGCCAATTCGCACAGGTTCTCGCGCCCGCTCGTGCAGAACTTGCACACGCCGCACGTCCGCCGCAGCCACGCCGCGCCGACGCGCTCACCGACCCCCACACCGAGCACGCCCTCACCGACCCGCTCGACCACCCCCACCGCCTGGTGCCCCGGGATCAGCGGCGATTTGCGAACCGCAAGCTCCCCCTCGACCACGTGCAGGTCCGTCCGGCATACCCCACACGCCCGCACGCGAATCAGCACCTCGCCCCGGCCGGGTTCCGGCACCGGCGCGGGTCCGATCGTGAGCGGATCAGCACCGACGGGGCGAGGTTCACCGAGCACAGCCGCTCGCATCAGCATCATGCAACCGTATCCGGCACGCCGCGCCGCCAGCGCCACGCGTGCCGACGACCCTACGGGCCCGTCCGCACGCGCCGCAGCACGATCGGCCGGTCGAACGCCGAATCGTCCTTCGCGATGTCCCCGAGCATCGCCCGGATGCTCTCGCTCGATCCCGTCACCAGCGGCACCCGCGAACCGCCCACCACCGCCGCCTCGTGCGCCACCGGCCGCCCGGGCGTGTGATCATCCGGGAACTTGCCCACCAGCGGCCACACCGTGAGCACATCCCCTTGCCTGGTCATCCGCATCACCTGGTGCACCGGGACCGCCAAGTACCCGTGCGTGCCCACGAGCCGGTCCCGTTCCGTTTTCCCCAGGAACAGGTCCGCGAACCGCACGCCCTCGATCTCCGTCACCAGCAGCTCGAGGCCCAGGGCCGTCTTGAACTCGTGCCGGTCGTACACCGTGAGCGACACGGCATACGACCCCGCCGGCGACTCCGACGAGTCAGAGCCCGGGAACACCGTCGCCCGTATCTCGACCGGCTCGGTCGCCCGCCACTCCCCGAGCAGCCCGTCATCGCTCGCCACCGTCTCCGGCGTCGAACCGCTGTAGATCATCGGCACCCCGCAGCCGGAGAGGCCCACGAGCGCCACAACCGCGGCCGCCAGCTTCCACGCTCGACACATGACACACCCCCTTGCTCGATCCCATCACGATCCGGCCCGCGCACTCGATGGCTCGTTCGCCCGGTCGTCGAGCACACCGCACACCACACCGCGCCGGACCGGGCTCTTGAGCCAGGTCAGCGCCGCGCAAGCTCCCCGCTCGGCGACTTCTTCGGCTCGACCTGCACGCTGTTCTCGCGCTCGGCCTGGAGCCAGTCGGACATCGCGTCGCCCGGCCGGTTGCCGCGTGCGAGATAGATCTCATACGCCCGTCGCCGGATCCGTTCACGCGGATCGGCGTCCACCGTCACCGACCCCGGCTTCACCGGCGCCGGGGACGCGGCGCCCGCGTTGATCCGCGACGACCCGCCGTTGCGGGACGCGGTCCGTCCATGACCAGTCGAGTTGCCCATGGGTGAGACTCCTTCGTTCGTCCACTCGAACGCCCGCCCTCGCCCGCCGCCGCCCTCAGCTCACTTGGGAAACACACCGAGCATGTCCATGCTCGTGATGATCCCCAGCGGATATTTCTCCGCGTTCGCCACCACCACGCGGTGCACGCGGCTCTCGAACATCTCGCGAGCAACCTGCCCCACCGGCATGGTCGGGGGCACCATGATCGGGTCCTCGGTCATCACGTCGTCCACGCAGAACCGCGGCTCGTGGAGGTCGTCGCTCACCTCTTCGTCGGCGACTTCCGACAGGATCTCGAACAGGTACGCCGGCGGCAGCTCGTCGGTCCCCTTCGAGAAACGCCGCAGCACGTCGCTCTTGGTGACGATCCCCACCACCCGGCCCTGCGAGTCGGTCACCGGCACCCCCGAGATCTCGTTCTCCTCGAACGTGCGCACCAGCTCCCGGAGCGTCATCGAGGGCGGCACGCAGAGCGGGTCGGCCGTCATCACGTCTTTCGCCAGAACTTCCGTCTTCTCGCTCGTCATGGCTCCGGTCTCCGTCACCGATGCACCGGCACGACGTCTGCTAGCTCCCGTGCCCCCCTCCCCCGGCGCCGATCACGGCCCCGAACCCCGCGCCGGTCACCGCTCCTACCAGGTCCGATCCCGCGCATGCGGCGTCGTGCACAACCACCGCGGTCGATCGCACCAGGCTCACCACGACCTCGTCAACACCATGGATGGCACACAGCACGTCCGTCACCTGCTCGCGGCAGGTGTTGCTGCGCATCCCGAAGATCAGCAGTTCGGTCCTCATCATCGATCCCAAACGTCTCCACACCGGCCGCCCGGAATCGATGCGGTCACCGTCAGGCCGCCGCCATCGCCAGCCGGCTCTGCTTCGCCATCGCCTTCCGCCGCGGGCACCCCGGGCACGCCGCCGGCTCACCGTCGGCACGCACCGCCCGAGCACCCGTCCGCGGCTGCTCGACCCGCAGCTCGATCAGGTTCACCGCCGCACGCACCCCGACAATGCGTTCAAGGTGCCGTTCCGCCTCGCTCAAGTTCAACGCGTCGTCGCCCCCGAACTGGTTCCGCAGCTCCTGGGCGATCGCCTCGATCAGCCGCTGGGTCAGGTCGACCTCGCGGCACGGGTCAGCGGACGGGCGGATGGTGATCTTCATCGGACTGGCTCCCGGAATGCGTGCTCTGCCAACTCGCCAGGATGATGGGACCGCACCGTTGCATCCATCAACGGGGAAACTTCCCTCAAACGCCGGCCGCTCCGGGCCCTCGCGTAGGGTCTTTGCCCGTGCGTTATCATGACCGGCATGCCGGCACGCAGACCCTCCTCCGCGCGCAAGCCGTCCGCCGACGGTCGCCGCGACGCCGCTCGCAGGTCCGCGAAGCCGGCCGCCGCTCCCGCGAAGCCCGCCGCCGGCCCGTCCGGAGCCGCCATCGACGACGGCGTCCTCCGAGCCCTCATCGACGACGCGCCCGTCGCGCTCGCCATGTTCGACCGGAAGCTGCACTTCATCGCCCACAGCCGGCGCTGGGTCGCCGACTACCAGCTCGGTGACGCCCCCCTCGTCGGCCGCTCCCTCTACGACGTCTTCCCCAATATCCCCGACCGCTGGAAGCAGATTCACAAGCGAGCCCTCGCCGGCGAGATCATCCGCTCCGACGAGGAACTCCTCACCCGGCCCGGCGGCGCCCACCAGTGGCTCCGCTGGGAAGTCCGCCCGTGGCGCGGCCCTCACAACCGCATCGGCGGAATCCTCGTCTTCCGCGAGGACATCACCTCGCGCAAGGACGCCGAGCGGGACCTCCGCGACAGCCAGCGCCGCCTCCGAGCCATCCTCGAGACCGCCGTCGACGCCATCATCACCATCGACCAGCACGGCGACATCCAGTCCGTCAACCCCGCCACGCTCCGCCTCTTCGGCTACGCCGAAGCCGAGCTCCTCGGCCGGAACATCAAGCTCCTCATGCCCAGTCCCTACCGAGACGAGCACGACGAATACCTCCGCCGCTACGCCGTCACCGGCGAGCACCGCATCATCGGCGTCGGCCGCGAGGTCCAGGCCCGCAGGAAGGACGGCACCATCTTCTCGGTCGACCTTGCCGTCAGCGAAGTCGAGCCCGGCAGACTCTTCACCGGCATCATCCGCGACATCTCCGACCGCAAGCTCGCCGAAGCCCGCGTCCGCGAGTCCGACCGCCTCGCCTCCATCGGCACCCTCGCCGCCGGGCTCGGCCACGACATGAACAACGTCCTCCTCCCCGTCCGAGCCCACATGAACGCGCTCCGCTCGGCGATCCAGAAGGGCGCCCTCCCCGCCTCCACGCGCACACACGTCGAGGAAGTCCGCCGCAGCGTCGCCTACCTCCAGCAGCTCGCCGACGGGCTCCACTTCCTCTCGATGGACACCGACGCCGAAGCGGACGACCGCGGCGGCGGCTCCACCACCGACCTCCACCACTGGTGGTCGCAGACCGGCGCACTCCTCTCCAGCGCCGTCCCAAGGCACGTCCAGGTCCAGTCCACCATCCCGGCGCACCTGCCCCATGTCCAGGCCGCCGCCCACGGCCTCACGCAGGCGGTGCTCAACCTCGTGGTCAACGCCGGAGAAGCGATCCCCAGGGACGCCGACGATTCGACCCGGCACGGTCTGGTCCGCATCTGGGCGGACCTCGTCACCAGCTCCGACGCCGGGCCCGGGCAATTCATCCGTCTCGCTGTCACCGATAACGGCTCGGGCATGACCGACGAAGTCCGCCGCCGGGCCTTCGAGATGTTCTACACTACCAAGCCCCGCGGACTGGGCACCGGACTCGGGCTGGCGCTGGTCCGCAAGGTCGCCGAGCGAGCCAAGGGCCGCGTCACCATCGACTCGCAGCTCGGCAAGGGCACCACGGTCACGCTCTGGCTGCCGGTGGTCGCCCGCCACGCGCCCACGGATCGTCCCGTCATCACCGCCTCGCTCGCGCTGCACGATGGACGAGCCGCCTCTCTCATCACGCACCTGCTCGAGTCCATGAGCGTGACGATCGCGGCCGCGTCCGCCGCGACCAAAGCTGACATCCTGATCCTCGATGCCGCCCGTGCGTCGCCCGCCGACGCCCGAGCCTGGCGCCGATCCAGCCGCCACGGCCGCCTTGTCCTCTTCGGCGCACCGCCCGATCCGGCCCTCTGGAAACGCCTCAGCCCGGTTATGATCACGTCGCGAGAAGACTTCCCCGCCATCCGTTCGGCGCTCGCGTCCGTGGTCGGGGAGCTCCGCAGGGGCTGACGCAGTGCCGAGATCCGCTCAGCGATCCAGCGAAGACCCCCGCGACGGGCACGGCGACGCCCGTGACCGCGCCGACCCGCTCGACGGCGGCGTGCGCGTGCTCTGTGTCGATGACCATGCCGTGCTGGTCGAAGGCCTCAAGGCCCAGTTCGCGATCGACGGCCGCATCCACGTCGTCGGCCGCCTCCCCTCCGCCGAAAAGCTCATCGAGGAAGTCGACCGTCTGAGGCCCGACATGGTCATGCTCGACATCGAGATGCCCGGGCCGGACGTCTTCGAAACCGCCGAGCGCATGCGCGACCAGTTCCCCGCGATCCGCTTCATCTTCCTCAGCGCCCACATCCGTGACGGCTACCTCGCCGCCGCGTACAAGTGCGGCGCGTGGGGCTACTTCGCCAAGGGCGACGAGCTCGACGACATCGTCGCCGGCATCCGCCAGATCGCCGCCAGCCCCGCGGGCATCTTCCTCATGGGCCCCAAGGTCCGCCAGCGCTGCACCCACCCGACCGCGCACCACCATCACCACGACCACGACCACGACCACGACCACGAACCGCGCCCCGCGGCCGTCAACGACTCGCCGCCCCCCGCCACCCACCTCGAGCAACTCACCGCCCGCGAGATCGAGATCCTCCGGCTCATCGGCCGCGGCCTCTCACGCAACCAGATCGCCGCCGAACTCTCCCGCAGCGCCAAGACCGTCGACGGCCACCAGGAACGCATCATGAAGAAGCTCGAGGTCAAGAGCCGATCCGATCTGATGCGTTTCGCCATCCGCGAAGGCCTCGCCGAACCGTGACCCTCGCCCTCGAACTCGCTTCCGTCCCATCGACCTCGGCGACGACATCGCGCGTTTCGACCATCACTCGCCGCGCATGTCTCACGCCGCATCTCAATTTGACCTTTACACTTTGAACTTTGAACTTTTCGCATGCTCACCCTCTTCGCAACCATCCTCTGCGTGCTCACACTCGAGCCCGCGCGACCGCCCGCCATCCCTCCACGCCCCAACATCGTCCTCATCCTCGCCGACGACCTGGGCTACGGCGACCTGGGCTGCTACGGGCAGCAGATCATCAAGACCCCCAACCTCGACGCGCTCGCCGCCTCCGGCGTCCGCTTCACACACGCGTACTCGGGCAGCCCCGTCTGCGCCCCCTCCCGCTGCTCGATCCTCACCGGCAGGCACACCGGTCACTCGGCCATCCGCGACAACAAGGAACTCGCCGACGGCCAGCAGCCGCTCCCCGCGGACTCGGTCACCATCGCCTCCACCCTCAAGAACGCCGGCTACGCCACCGCCGCCATCGGCAAGTGGGGCCTGGGCATCCCCGGCAGTTCCGGCGATCCCGCCGTTCACGGCTTTGACCACTTCTTCGGCTACTACTGCCAGCGGCACGCCCACAACCACTACCCCACCCACCTCTTCCACGATGGCCAGCGCGTCGAACTCGACGGCAACGCCGCCAAGTACGACTCGGGCGCCGTCACCGGCGCGGTCTACGCCCCCGACCGGTTCCGAGCCTCCGCGCTCGCGTTCATCGAGCAGCACCGCGACCGGCCCTTCTTCCTCTACTTCGCCACGACCGTCCCGCACCTGGCGCTCCAAGTTCCCGAGGATTCGCTCGCCCAATACAAGGGCGTTGTCGAGGAGCGCCCCTATACCGGCGGGCGCGGCTACATCCCCCACCCAAACGCCCGGGCCGCCTACGCCGCGATGGTCTCGCGGCTCGACGCCGACGTCGGCGCGCTCGTGAGCGCCCTCAACCAGCTCCCGCCCGAGCGTGACACCCTCATCATCTTCACCAGCGACAACGGCCCCACCATCGACGTCGGCGGCGCCGACAGCACCTACTTCGACAGCACCGCCGGCCTCCGCGGACGCAAGATGGACCTCTACGAGGGCGGCATCCGCGTCCCCCTCATCACCGCGTGGGTCCGCGCGCAGGTCCGGGGAGAATCCGCCGAGCCCGTCGCCTCCTGGGACCTCTTCCCCACCATTGCCAGACTCTGCGACGCCGGCCCGCCCGCCGACACCGACGGCATCGACCTCTCGGGCATCATCCGAGCCGACGGCGATCCGCCATCCCGTGAACATCTCTACTGGGAATACCCCTCCGGCGGCGGATGGCAGGCTGTCCGACTGGCCAACTACAAGGCCGTCCGGCGCAACACCAAGGCAAACCCCGATGCGCCCGTCGAGCTCTACGACCTCGATCTCGACCCCGCGGAAGCAAACAACATCGCCGATTCGCACCCCGACATCATCAACCGCGTCCGAGCGATCATGTCCGCTCGCCGGCCAGCGATGCTCGACGAGTGGAACTTCAAGTAAACCAACCCTCGTAACACCCCCAATAGCAGACACGTAAGTCCTGCTTAATCGCCGCAATTTCGCGGCCGATTCGCTGTTCGCACCGATCCTCTGTATGGTACGTTCGGCTGTCCCCAGCTCGCCGCGGAGAAGCGGACCCGGGGAAACGGAGTGGACCGTCATTCGCTGATCCCGCATGGTCGAGCAAGCTCCACGATCATGGTCGCGCGCGTCGATGGTCTACTGGTCGCTGCTGGCGCTCCTGCTGGCCGCGACCCTGGGCGTCGGTGTGTCGTGGGTCCGCCAGATCGGGCTCGCCCGCGAGCGCACCGGCCTCTTCGAATCGCTCTCCAACATCCGCAACCTGCGCGAGAAGACTTCCATGATCTACTCGCGGTCGGTCGTCACCGTGCTGACCACCGACGACCCGCCCGCGGACCTGGTCGCCGAGGTCTCCGCCGAGCTCGACCGCCTCAGGTCCGACGCCAGGAACGACGACCAGCTCGCGGCGCCGGTCGCCGATCTTGAGCGCAGCCTCGACCGCCTCAACCGCACGATCCGCAACCACGACGCGTTCGAGAGCGGCAACTCGCCGCGCTCCTGGGCGACCACGACCCAGGACCATTTCGACCACGCGACCGGGGCGATCGAGGAGGTCCGGAAGGTCCAGCTCGCCCGCTTCGCCGACGTCCTCAAGGAGGCCCAGGAGGGCGCCGTCGTCATCCAGATCGCCATGCTCGCCGTGCTCGTCATCGCCGTGGCGGGCCTGACGACCGGAGGCCTGCTCGTCCGGCGCGAGATCCGCCGCCGCGACCGGCTGGAATCGCTCCGCCGGGCCAGCGAGCGCAAGCTCGAACGAGCCGAGGAGATCGCCCACATCGGCTACTGGCTCAACGACCGTTCCGCCGACACCGTCAGCGGATCGGCCGAGTACTTCCGCATCATGGGCCTTCCGCCGAGCGAATCCGTCCCCGTCTCGACCATCTTCAGCCGGATCCACCCCGCCGACATCGGCCAGATCACCCAGCTCCACCAGCGCCTCGCCGAGGATCCGCGCGACTGCTCCACGGAATACCGCATCCGCCTGGACAACGGCGAGGTCCGCCACCTCGTCGCCCACATCACGACCGAATCCGACGCTCGCGGCCGGCTCGTGCGAACGTTCGGCACCGTCCAGGACATCACCGACCGCCGCAACGCCGAAGCCCAGGCCCGGGCCTGGCGCCTGCGCTTCGAGACCGCCGTCAAGGCGGCGGGCCTGATGGTCTACGAGCGGGACCCCGCGACCAACGCCGTCCGCTGGGAGGGCGCCGTCTTCGAGACCCTCGGCGTCGCGCCCGACGCCCTCGCCGATCTGGACGCATGGAAGGCCCGCATCCTCCCCGAGGACCTACCCGGGTTCGAGGAATCGCTGGCCCGTCACGACGCCGCGAACGGCGGGACCGCCGAGTACCGGGTCCGCCACGCCGACGGCCGCGCCCTGCACGTGATGGACAGGTCGGTCCTTTCGTTCTCCGAGAGCGGCGAACCCGCGGTCGTCGGCCTCATCCTCGACATGTCCGACCGCAAGCGTCTGGAGGAGGAACTGCTGCAGGCGCAGAAGCTCGAGTCCATCGGCCGCCTCGCCGGCGGCGTCGCGCACGACCTCAACAACTGGCTCACCGCGATCCTGGGCTTCGCCGGTCTGGCTCGGATCGATCGCGAAGTCTCGCACCTCCTGGGCTACCTCGACCGGATCGAACTGGCGGGCAACAGCGCCGCCAAGATGACCGGCCAGCTCCTGGCCTACGCGCGCCGCCGCGTCATCGAGCCCCGGCCGTGCTCGCTCAACGACGTCGTGCGCGATGCCTCCAGCCTGCTGCGGCCGCTCCTGGGCGAGGACATCAAGGTCCGCATCGTCCCCGACCCCGCGCTGTGGACGGTGCGCGTCGACCCCGGCCAGTTCGAGCAAGTGGTCGTCAACCTCGCCGTCAACGCCCGCGACGCCATGCCCGAAGGCGGCGTGCTCACCATCGAAACGTCCAACGTCGAGCTCGACGACGAGTACGGGCGGACGCACCCGGAGGTCACGCCCGGCCAGCACGTGCTGCTCGCGGTTTCGGACACCGGCACCGGCATCCCGCCGAGCCAGCTCACCCGCATCTTCGATCCCTTCTACACCACCAAGCCGCGCGGGGCGGGCACGGGGCTGGGGCTGGCGACCGTGCTCGGCCTGGTCAAGCAGCACCACGGGCACATCTGGGTCTACAGCGAGGTCGGCAAGGGCACCACGTTCAAGATCTACATCCCGCGCGACGCCGCGTCCCGCGACGGGAGCCAGACGCCGCCGACGACCGACGCCGCGCCCGGGTCGGGCACCGAGACGGTGCTCGTGGTCGAGGACGAGTCGCTCGTCCGCGAGCTCGCCGTCGCCGCGCTCCGCCACCGCGGGTACACCGTGCTGGAGGCCGGCACCGCCGAGGAGGCCGTCGACCACATCCGGTCGTTCCCCGGCGAGATCCACCTCCTGCTCACCGACGTCATCATGCCCAACATGAGCGGCAAGCAGATCGCCGAGCGGATGGCCGCCGTCCGGCCGGCCACGCGCGTGCTTTACACCTCCGGGTACACGGACAACGTCGTCGTGCACCACGGCATCCTCGACAACAGCGTGCAGTTCCTCCAGAAGCCCTACACGCCGGTGGTGCTCGCATCCAAGGTCCGAGCGGTGCTCGATGGCGTCGCAACGCCGGGCACGTAGCTCTGTCCTGGCAGCGCGGTCAACGTATCGCGATCCATATGGCTCGGTCTTAGATGTAGTCGGCCCGCTCGCTCGTCCCCATGGACGCGGCCGTGCGCTTCACCAGCCCGAACCAGATGAAAAGGAAGATCGGGTAGGCCAGGCCGAGCACAAGGCCGATGCCCAGGCCGAACCACTGACCCATCCCGCCCGCCATCTTCTGCTGCTGCGCGAACTGGGAGGAGGGATTCTCGCGCACCCACTGGTCGATCACCGCCTGCTGCTGGAACCCCGCGAAGGTCGCCCCGATCGTGATGAGGATGGCGATCACCGCGAACGCCAGGTGCAGCACGCGCCCCGCCGGCTTGCGCGAGATGGTGAGGGCGCCCGCCACGATCAGCAGCACGTCGGAGAGCATTCCCGCGGCGATCAGCGCCGTCTGCAGCCCGCTCATCATGGAGGGCGGGAACTGCGACCGCTGTTCGGGGGGCATCATGTTCATCAGCAGCGGGCTCGCGAGCCCGAAGCCGCCGCAGCACATGAACAGCGCGCCGACGCAGATGCTGATGATGCCGACCACCTTGGGCCACGAGGGCTGCTCGGCGGGCAGGTCATCGGGCTCGATCGACGGCGCGGGAGGCGGAAGAGTTGACAAGCGTGGTACTCCCCTGGTTCGGGAATTCGGTTCCCGCGGCATTGTACTGGGAGAACCGTCGCCGCGCTTGCAGCGGCGCCGCGGTCAGGCCACCGGCAGCAGCATGCCGCGCTTGATCAGGTGGGCGACGATCGGCAGGGCCCGGGGGCCGATCTCACCCGGATCGCGGCCGTGCTCGGCCGCCACCGCCGACACCACCTCCGCCACCGTCTCCCGGCCCTCCATCCGCAGCAGGAACTGCATCACCAAGGGGTCGAGGATGCCGCCGAAGGGGTAGCCCGGCTCCACCCGCGCCTCCGCCTCGACCAGCCGCCAGCCCTCGTCCGTGAGCGACACGTGCTGGGTGACGCGCAGCCGCGGCGAGCATCGCAGCCGCTGGTGGACCAGCCCCTGTTCGCCGCCGATCGCGGCCAGGAACTCCCGCCCGGCGAACATCTGCGCCAGGTGGTCGCCGGTCAGCCCTGACCCCTGCTCGGGCGAGGTGTCGGCGTCGAAGTAGCCCGGCCGGCCCGAGGTCTTGCGCAGGGAGATGAGCCCGCCCGACATCGCGGTGATCCCAAGGTTGCGGTAGGCGGCGACCCACTCGTCCAGCCGCTTCCACATCTGCTCGGTGGTCAGGTGCCGCTCGGTCTCGCTCAGCCACTGCTGGGCGTACTCGACCGGATCGCGGGTGTGGGTGCGGAGCACGAGCATGTCCGCCTGCGCGGCGGACGCCCACGTCGCCAGGCGTTCCTCCCACGGCGCGCCCGCGTGGTGCGCCCAGTTGCACAGCACGTGGGCGAAACCGCCCTCGGCGAGATGCTCGGCGCAGCCGCGCACGACCTTTTCGGTGACGGCGTCGCCGGGCATGCCGCCGTCGCGGTAGATGAACGTTCTCGTCGGGGAGATGACAAAGGGCGGGTTGCTGATGATCAGATCGAAGAGCCGGCCTTGCAGCGCGGAGAAGAAATCCGTCTGGAGGATCTCGGCGTGCTGCAGACCGTTCAGCGCCACGTTGAACCTCGCCAGGGCGAGCGCGCGGGGGTTGCTGTCGGCGAGCACGACCTTGTCGCTGAACCGCGACGCGAGGATGCCGAGCGTGCCGCAGCCGCACCCCATGTCGAGGGTGGCCCGCGAGCGGCGGCGGATCATCTGCATCCCCAGCGAAGCGGTGCTCCCGCCGATGCCCATGACGTAATCGGTGTACGGCTCGTGGCCTTC
The DNA here is from genome assembly GCA_022072615.1 of Phycisphaerales bacterium. Classification (GTDB taxonomy): domain Bacteria; phylum Planctomycetota; class Phycisphaerae; order Phycisphaerales; family UBA1924; genus JAEUJB01. The sequence goes on along the minus strand of JAJVHS010000100.1, from coordinate 1,728 downwards.
CCTGGGCGGCCGGTCGAAGGCAAAGAGGAAGCCGTCGTAGGGCAGGAGGTCAAAGCCGCTGATGAGCTCGTCGCCGTCGGCCACCTGCACCACCAGGCGCGAGCCGATCAGCCGCTCGACGGGAAGGTCGCCCAGCACCGCCGCCACCTGTGCCCGGGCGACGGGCACGCGGAGCAGGAAGAGGCGGATGAAGACGTCGATGGGCCGGCCCGCGGACGACCGCTCGAGCATGACCGGGCGGCCCGCGGTGCGCACTCCGTCGAAGTTCTTGAGCCGCAGCGCGTTGACGACGCCGCTGACGGAATAGTCCGCGGCGGCGAGGGCGTCGCGGAAGCGTGGGTAATCCTGCGGGTCGTCGAAGGCGGCGGCTGGGAGCGGGTGGGTGGACATGGGTGAGCGGTGAGCAGTGAGCAGTGAGCAGTGAGCAGTGAGCAGTGAGCAGTGAGCAGTGAGCAGTGAGCAGTGAGCAGTGAGCGGGCGGCATTCTATGAGCCGCGGGCGACATAGCGTTCGAACCATGACGCGACGAACTCCTTCGCGGGATCGCGGTCGCCCTTCCATGAGCGCAGCAGCGCTTCGGCTTCTTGCTTCTGATCGGCCATCACGTCTTCGAGCATCGGTCGCCATAGATTCACGTCGAAGGTGCTGAAACGCGACCGCATTTTCAGGCTCCATACCTGCAGGCGATACTCCACCGGAAGGTTGCGGAAGAAGCGATGAGACATGTCCGCGATCGGCGACACCGACTTGATTCGCTTTGCATCGGCCGCTCGGGCGAGCGCGGCCCGCCCCGCCAGCGCCGTGGTTGATGGACTGAACGAGTACGCCGGGGTCTCGCCCCTCCGGCATAACTCATTCCACGCCGAATCACTCGTGTCGGCGAACCGTACAACCACCGCATCGGGGAGATACCGCCAGACGTGGTCCCGGCCGTGCTCGTACACCGGCCACGCAATCGCTGACATGGCCACGATGACGCCGGCCAGTTGAAGCAGCCGGTTGCGCCGCGTTCGACCCAGCTCCCCGGCCGAGCCGACCGGACGCCCGCATTCGCTGCACGCTCGGGCACCGGGCGTGGCCGACAGGTCGTACCAGCACCGCGGGCAGCGGAGTCGCCCATGTGATGGGTCCCACCGATGGCCCTTGAGCGTGACGAAGACGCCCGCGACCAGGAGCGTCGCGACGGCGCCGGATGTGAGACCGGCGAAGGCGAACACCAGCACGAGCGAGATCGCGAGCATGGAAAGGCCGATCGCTCGGCGTGCGGCTGATTCGGCGAGGTCGTGTCGCGAGAGAGCGCCCACGACCAGATCATACAGGAAGCGGCGCGGAAGGTTTCACGGAGCGAGGGTGCGAAACAACCGGGTGTCAGGGTGCGGGAGCATGTGCCTGGGATGTGAGCCACTCGGCGGCTCGATCCGTGATGACGGGCTGGCTGCTCGCATCGAGCGGCGTGTCGGGCGGCGAGGCGAGGTCGCCGGCATGGTCCGAGATGGGTTTGGGCAGCGGCACGGATCTGTTGAGCGACTCGCGGAGGCGGATGACGGTGCTCGCGGCCTTGCGGATGGTCTCGGCGTGGCGCGGGTGCTGGATCGGCTCGGTCATGACCTTTTCGAGCGCGGCGATCGAGCCGATGAGCGACTGCGCGACGGCGATCCTGGCTCGGGCCTCGATGAGGCGCGTGAGCGACTGGATGAGTTCGACGGATCGCGGGCTGGCGGCGATGAC
>JAJVHS010000069.1 GCA_022072615.1 Phycisphaerales bacterium | reverse complement strand
GCTGGACGAGCGCGAAGGTGTGGTGAAGCCCCAGGAGGCGATGGACCCGTCCAGGTCGCTGGTGTCGCTGACGACGCGGCAGGGCGGGTCGCACCGCAAGCTGTACGTGTGGTCGTCGCTGGCGGTGACGGCGGCGGCGGTGGTGGTGGGGACGGTGGCGTGGGGGCTGCGGGTGCAGGCGTCGCGGCTCAACGTGCTCGCGCACCAGGTCGAGGCCTCGTGGAAGGAGACCTTCAAGCAGGTCAAGCTCGCCCGCACGCCGATGCCCGGCATGGAGGTGATGGACCTCCAGACCGAGGTCGAACGCGCCAAGCGCGAGTCGGCGCCGCTGACGGGGCTCGAGCAGGCCCGGCCGATCGTCAGGGAATTCGAGACGCTGAGCAACGTGCTCGCGCTGCCGGACTTCGAGCTGACGAGCATCTCGCTGGACTCGCGCGTTGGATCGGTGCTCATCCAGGTGAACGCCCCGAACCTCGCCAGCGCCGAGGCGCTGAGCGAAGCGCTCGGCCGGATCGCGGGCAGCGAGATCGTGTCGTGGACGTTCGTGCCCGGAAGCCGCGCCGCCGGCAGCGACAAGGTCCCGTGCACCTACACCGGGTCGTTCCCCCCGTCGGCAACCTCCTCCGCGGCGGGAGGATCGTCATGAGCACGATGTCCCCCGTGTTCTCGAGCCTGGAGGAGCGGCGCGAGCAGCTCGCGGCGTCGGCGGCGGCGGCCGTCCGCCGGAACCGCCCCCGGCACCTCCTGGTGCTCGCGATGGTGCTGCTCGTCTCCTCGTGCCTCATGCTGCTGTGGTCGCTGAGCTCGCGCAACGGCGCCAAGCGCGACCTGGACGCGGTCCGGGCCGAGGCCGCACGTGTCGAGCAGCTCGTCGCAGAATGGAAGGCGCTCAAGAGCGAGAAGCCAGACGCGGGCGAATCGAGGCTCAACGAGCCGCTGACGGCGTTCTACAGCCGCATCGAGGCCGCGGCCACAAGGGCCGGTGTCAAGGAGCGGATCCCCTCGATGCAGGCCCAGTCCGACACGCGCGACGTGCGCACCGGAGCGGTCCAGAAGAAGATCCGCTACCAGCGCGTGCAGGATGCCGACATCGGGGCCCTGGTGCGGTGGCTGGAGTTCGCCTGCGAGGATGTCCCGGGCCTCCAGGTGTACTCGCTGCGCGTGCAGCCGCAGACCGCGCAGGGACAGTGGCAGATCGACGTGACCTTCTCGCGCTGGGAGCGCGGCAACAGATGAGGTGGTGCATGGCGTTTGGGTGCGGGAAGGCGCGGTCGGGTGGCGGGCTTCGGGCCGCGGCGGTGCTGGCGGCGCTGTTCGCGGCGACCGCCGGGGGCTGCAAGACCACGGCTCCCGCGGCGGCGCAGGCGGCCGAGCAGGACCAGCGGGTGCGCGAGGCCCGCGACCTGCTCGTGCAGGCCGACCAGGCGAGGAAGGCCGGCAAGAAGGACGAGGCGATCGACCTGTACCGCAGGTCGCTGGGGCTCGACGGGTCGAGCGCCGCCGGCTGGCACAACCTCGGCACGCTGCTGATGGAGAAGAAGGACTACATGGGCGCGGCCAGCGCGCTGCGGTCCGCCGCGGACCTTGACGCGCGGGACCCAAGGCCGCTCGAGAACCTGGGGCTGACGTACTTCCGGGCCGGGTACGACGACGAGGCCCTCACCAACTACATGGAGAGCCTGCGCCGGGACCCCAACCACCTGCCCTCGATCCGCGGCGTGGCGATGTGCTCGTACCGACTCAACCGGGCCAACGAGGAGATCCTCGACGTGGTGCGCCGGGGCGTGCTGATCGAGCGGGACGCGCAGTGGCGGACGATGCTCCAGCGGGAGAAGATCCGCATCGAGCAGCAGATCAAGGCCGAGAAGGAAGACGCGCGGCGCGAAGGCCGCTGACGCTCACGCCGCCTGGGCCGGATCGGAGTCCTTGAGGGACTCGGTCACCGACTTGAACTCGTGCAGCATCGACCGCAGCCGGTGGCGGATCGCCTGCTCGCGAAGCTCGACCGCCTTGGTCTCCTGCTCGGACGGGCCGCGGCCCTCGCTGCGGACCTGGACGTCGCGCATCGTGCGGTTCTGGTTGATGAACTTGTCCAGGTCGTCCTGGAGCGCCCGCAGCATCTGTCCCTGCTGGATGATGCGGTTCTGCAGGCGGGCGATGGTCTCGGCGTCGTGAGCCTGGCGTTCGTCGCTGATCTTGCGGAGCTTGGCGAGTTCCTCGGCGCTGCGGGCGGCCCGCTGGTGCGCGTTGCCCACCGCGCGGACCAGCGCGACGCGGCTGCCCAGCGCGAGCAGCGCGATCACGGTGGCCCCGATGACCAGAATCGCGGCGATGGTCAGATCCCATGGCATACCGGGCTTCCCTCGGGGCCTCCCTCGAACCACTGCATCGTCACACCGCGCCGCGACTTGAGTGTTCTCCGCCGTTTGCCAGCGGGATCGGCGTCCGGGCGCGGCCCCGCGGCAGTTCTCGGACGCGGCCGCGCAAGAAACCCGCCGTGTGCGCGAGCGGTTTGCGGGCCGGCCTCAGGACGGCCGTCCGCGTGCCGATAGTCGAGTGTCCATTTCACTGCCCGGAGACTTACCGCGTGAACCTCCACGAGATCCTCAAGGCCGCGATCGAAGCCGACGCGTCGGACGTGCACCTGATCGGCGGCGAAGCGCCGGTGATGCGGGTGCACCAGGTGATGACCTACATGGACTTCCCGGTCATCACCAAGGAGCAGGCCCGCAAGTTCCTCGAGTCGATGGCGTCCCCGGAGGCGGTCGCGACCTTCGACCGCCAGAAGGACTCGGACTTCTCCTACCAGTTCGAGGGCGTCGCCCGCTACCGCGTCAACGCGCACATGCAGCGCGGCATGATCGGCATGGCGATGCGAATGATCAAGACCAAGGTGCCGCCCCTGGCCAAGCTGAGCCTGCCGGAGGTCATCGCCCGGCTGACGTACCTGCCGCGCGGCCTGGTGCTGGTGACCGGCGACACGGGGTCGGGCAAGTCGACCACGCTGGCGGCGATGATCCAGGCGATGAACGAGCGCTACCGCAAGCACATCATCACGCTCGAGGACCCCGTCGAGTACATCTTCAAGAGCGACCAGTGCGTCATCGAGCAGCGCGAGCTGGGCGCCGACATGCCCACCTTCGCGTCGGGCCTCAAGCACGCCCTGCGCCAGGACCCCGACATCATCCTGGTCGGCGAGATGCGCGACCTGGAGACCACGTCGCTGGCGATCTCCGCCGCCGAGACCGGCCACCTGGTGCTCTCGACCCTGCACACGGTCAACGCCTCGCAGACGGTCGAGCGGATCATCGACATGTACCCGGCCGGCCAGCAGAACCAGATCCGGTCGATGCTCTCCAACACCCTGCAGGCGGTCATCAGCCAGACGCTCTTCAGCCGCATCGACCGGCCGGGGATGGTGCCCGCGGTGGAGGTGCTGCTGTGCACGCCCGCGGTTCGCAACCTGATCCGCGAGAGCCGCACGTTCGAGATCCCCAACGTCATCGAGACCAACCGCGCGATCGGGATGTCGACGCTCGACTCGTCGATCGCCGAGCTGTACTTCAACGGCATGATCTCCCGCGAGGACGCCATCGCCTCGTCGGCGTACCCCGACAAGCTCGAGCGTCAGCTCGCGGCGTAGCGGGGCCGCGCGTCAGATCGGGCAGCCGGCATCAGGGGCCCGACCTGTACCCAACTCGTGCGTCCTTCCTGATGCCTGGTGCCCGCTGCACGCTGCCTGACCATGGCCAATTACCGCTTCCAAGCTCGCAACTCGCAGGGCCAGACCCAGACCGGCACGCTCGCCGCCGACAACGCGGCGACCGCGGCGGCGCTGCTGCGCAACCAGGGCCTGCACGTGCTGTCCCTCTCCCCCCTGGCGGGGGCGGGCGGGTCGGCCAGCCTGCTCGAACGCTTCCGGGACATGAACGCCGGGAAGCCCAGCGAGAAGCACGTCCTCGATTTCACCACGCAGCTGGCGGTCATGATCCGGGCCGGCATCAACCTCCGGGCGGCGCTCGAGGGCATCGCCGATCAGACCGAGCACCGCGGCTTCAAGCGCATCATCACGACGATCAAGAACGACGTCGAGTCCGGCCGGCAGTTCTCCGAGGCCATCGCCAAGTACCCCAAGCTCTTCAACCCGCTGTACATCAACATGGTCCGTGCGTCGGAGGTCTCGGGCGCGTTCTCCAAGATGCTCGACCGCATCGCCGGCTACATCGGCCAGAGCATCGAGACCCGCAAGATGGTGATCGGCGCGGCGATCTACCCGGGCATCATCGGCACGCTGGCCGTGGGCGTCACGGTGTTCCTGCTGACGTTCGTGCTGCCCAAGTTCAAGGCGGTGTTCGAGGGCAAGGAGGACGTGCTCCCCTGGGCGACGACCTTCCTGATGAGCCTCTCGGAATCCATGGTGAACTACTGGTACTACATCGTCGGCGCGGTGGCGCTGGTGTTCGGCGCGCTCTACGCGTTCACGCGCACCGAGGTGGGCTCGTTCTGGGTGGACCGCGTCAAGCTCTCGGTGCCGGTGGTCAAGGCCATGTTCCGCTGCCTGTACATCAGCCGGTCGCTCCAGACCATGGGCCAGCTCATCAACGCCGGCGTGCCCATGCTCGATACCCTCGCGATCACCGGCGACATCTCCGGCAACGCCATCTTCCGCGGGCTGTGGAAGCGCGTGTACACCAACGTCAAGCAGGGCAAGAAGATCACCCAGGCGCTGGCGAAGGACAACACGCTGCCCCGGGCGGTCACGCAGATGATCTCCGCCGGCGAGGAGTCCGGTAAGCTCGGCGAGGTGCTCGACGAGATCTCGGCCTTCTACGCCCGGGAGCTCAAGGACAAGATCAAGGCGGTTACCGGAATGATCGAGCCCATCATGATTCTCGCGATGGGCACAGTCGTCGGCTTCATCGCCATGGCGATCATCCTTCCGATATTCAAGATGAGTCAGATCGTCAAGTAACCGATCTTCGAGATCGAGCCCCGGCGGCGGCGCCGTCCGAGAAACGGCACGGGGCCACGGAGGCCGGGATCGATGGTTGCACCCACAGCCAAACTGCGCCGCGCGGCCGCCAGGCCGGGCTTCACGCTGCTGGAAACCTGCATGGCCCTGATCATCATCGGGGTCGGCGTGCTCGCCTTCGTCGAGGCGCAGCGCTCGTTCATGGCCAACAACGAGTGGTCGAGCCACACCGCCCGGGCGATGTACCTCGCCAACGAGGTCCGCGAGCTGTGCCGCCGCCTGCCCAGGCACGACCCCGTCACCGGCCTGTACTTCGAGACCGTCGACGGCGACTCGGTCCTCCGCGGCTGGGGCCCCGAGTCGGGCGAGACCGACCCCGACGACATCGACGACATCGATGATCTCGACGGCGCGACCTTCGGCGACCATGGAGAGTTCGCCGGTCCCATCGACTCCCAGGGCCAGCTCATCATCGAGACCACCGCCGCCGGCGAGGTGGTGAACGACGACGAGGGCAACCCCATCGGACTGGTCGGATGGTCGCAGGCCGTCACGGTGGTGAAGGTCGATCCCTTCAACTACGCCACCGTGCGCGAGGACGATTTCAAGGAGGACCCGCAGGGGTCGTTCCCCGGCCGCGCGGTCGACCGATACCCGCTCCGGGTCACGGTCTCGGTGTCCTACCGCGGGCGGTACGACAGCGAGGCCCGTGAAGTCGCGTCGGTGTCGTGGATCGCGCCCTGAGCGAGCCAGGCGGCCGGGAAGGCCCGGGGGGACCGGGGATTCGGCGGATGAAGGAGCACGATGGTGGGCACGCGTCAATCAAGCACGCTCTCGGCCGGCCGCACGCGGCGTGACCGGCGGCGCCGCCGCGGGGTCGCGTCGATCCTCGCGATGATGTTCCTCATTCTCTTCGGGTCGCTGGCGACCGCGATGGCGATCGCCAGCCGCGGCAACATCCGCAACTCGGCGACGCACATGCACGTCATGCGGGCGCTGGGCGCCGCGGAGACGGGCCTGCGCGTCGGCCAGGCCCGCCTGGGCGAGGCGGCCGGACGCTTCATCGTCTCCCACAGCCGCATCGACTCGGACTTCGGGTCGGCCATCTGGAACGGCGACTGGAACGACGCGGACGATCCCCCGGTCCTCGATTCGCCCAGCGGCAACGAGGAAGCCTCGACGCCCACGGGGATCGCCGAGGCCGTCGCCAACCTGCACGCCGCGGACCAGAACATCCGCGCCGACATGGGCGTGAGCGTGCCGACCATCGGCACCGCGGTCGCCGGCGCCGACCAGGACGTCTACGCGTCCTCGGGCTGGGTGTACACGCCGATCGTGTGGCTGGGCACCGACACCGGCGAGGGGATCAACCGGCCGCTGGCGTTCTCGGTGACGTACGCGCCCCTGGCCAACGGGACCGACGTGCGCGTCATCTCGACCGGCTACGACTTCGACTACCACGGCAGCCGTCCCATCACGCGGACGGTGATGCAGGATTTCCGGATCGTCAAGCGCGTCAACAGCGCGGTCAACTCGCCGACCCGGATCATGGTCGGCAAGAACGTGCTCATCTCCGGCGACCTGGCGGCCCGGTACACCGACGTCGAGGAGACCAACGGCGACCCGGTGGTCATGCGCTCGGATTTCTTCGGCCTCGACGCCAACCTCGACCGCAAGCTCACCGACTTCTTCAACGCCCTGGCGGCCGGCGACGTCGACCGGGACAACCGCCTCCGCATCGGCCACTCGGTGGAGGGCTCGGGCATTCCCGCCGACAAGGACTACGACAGCGACGGCGACATGGACGGTGCGTTCGCCGACACCACCAGCGACGGCTACCTCGACGAGTACGACATCTTCCTGGGCCACTACGACGCCAACAACGACGGCGTGGTCGTGCTCTCCTCGGCCCTGACCGCCGGCACCGCCGCCGCCGCGATGGCGCCGGAGTTCGTCGGCGCGGGCGGCGCGGGCGTGGACGACGACCTGGCGTACCTTCTGGACACCGCCAACCCCGACCGCAACCGCAACGGCGCCTCGGGTTTCGTCGACGAGAACGGCGACGGCGTGTGGAACGAGGGCGAGGCGTTCGTCGACCTCGACCCCGATACGGGGACGGCCCGCGACCAGGTGCTGGGGTACCGCGACGGCGTGCTCGATCGCCGCGACCAGTACGCGAAGGTCCGCGGGCGGATGGTGTTCAAGGTGAGCGACTCGGCGTGGGAGTCGGCCCAGGCGAACTACGACGCCCGCCTGCAAGGTTCGATCAAGCCCAAGCCCGGCCAGCCGCCCCGCACCTACGCGGCGTCGGACGACGTGCTCCCGTCGGTCACGGCGGCGAGCTTCAGCGAGTCGGAGTCCGCGCTCAAGTCCGCGGCCGACGGCGGGACGTTCAGCTCGCAGGTCGCCCAGCAGCTGGGCGTATCGGAGGCCTCGCTGGCGACGTACGTGGAGAACAAACCGTCCGGCTCCGACGAACCCAGGTTCCTGAGGCTCGATCCCGACGCCGACCTCGACGGCCGCCCGGACAACTGGTCGACGGCGTACTTCGAGAAGATGCCCTACAACAGCCCGAACTTCTCGGACTACTACTACCGGCCCGTCTACGAGAACATGACCTTCCGCGACGTTCAGATCCCCGTCGGGACCAACGCGCTGTTCCGCAACTGCACGTTCGTGGGCGTGACCTACGTGCGCACGACCACCAGCAACAACGTGCTGCTGTGGTCCGAGTACGGCCGGATGGACATGGACGCCGCGACCGGCAAGCCCAAGCCGCGGGTCTCGCGCATCATCTACGGCAACGACATCGGTGAGACCAGCTACCCGACGATGCTGCCCAGCACGGCGATCCCGCCGCACCAGAACATCCTGATGGCGCTCTCGACGCCGCTGGACAAGGCCGACATCCCCGACAACCAGAAGGGCTCGGTCAACGGCTACGACGATCTTCCCGAACCGCTGGTCATCAACGGCAAGCGCGTCACCGATACCAAGCCGTTCTCCAACAACCTCCGCTTCCACGACTGCCTCTTCGTCGGGTCGATCGTCAGCGACACGCCCTCGACCTACATGCAGTCCCGCAACAAGCTGCAGTTTACGGGCAAGACGCGCTTCACCAGCAAGCACCCCGATTACCCCGACGACCCCGAGCTCAACCCCGAGTCCGACGACGCCGAGGAGATCGCCAAGAGCTCGATGATGCTCCCGAACTACTCCGTGGACATCGGGACGTTCAACAGCCCGCCCGAGCAGAACGTCGCGCTGCACGGCGCCGTGATCGCCGGCGTGATGGACGTGCGAGGCAACACCTCGATCGACGGGGCGCTGCTGCTGACGTTCGCGCCGACCGCCGGTCAGCTCCCGCTGGTCGACGCCCTGGGCAACCCCGTCGGCAACCCCGCCGGCTTCAACACCTCGCTGGGGTACTTCGGGCCCGACGAGGGCGACGAGGAGTCCCTGGATCCGGCGGACCTGCCGGTCGTCGGCGGCGTCCGCATCGCGGGGTGGGACACCAACGGCGACGGCCTGGCCGACGTCAACGGCGACAAGCCGCAGCCGCCCGGCTCGACGCCCGTCCCGTTCCACGGCTACGGACGGATCAACATCCGTTTCGACCCCGACATGGTGCTGCCCGACGGCGTGCTGCTGCCGCTGCAGATCCAGCCGCTGTCGCTGACCTACAAGGAGGGCCGCCTGTGAAGTCTTTCCGCGCGGCAAGCCGGGCCCGCCACGGCTTCAGCCTGATCGAGATGCTCGTCGCCCTGACCATCACGGCGACGCTGCTGACGGCGTCCCTGGCGGCGCTGGACGCCTCCTTCAAGGCGTACAAGCACACCACCGACGCCGTGTCGACCCACGTGGTCTCGCGCATCGTGATGGGGCGGCTGACGGCGATGATCCGCACCGGCGCCGAGTTCGGGCCGTTCCCGCTCGACGTGCTCGATCCCGGCCAGAACCCGCTCGACTCGACCTTCATCGAGTTCACGGCGCTCGAGGACGAGGAGACGGGCGTGCGCCGGGTGGTCCGCGTCGAGCGGCGGGACGCGCTCTCGACCGACCGCGGCCCGTTCGAGCTGTGGTACGTCCAGCAGGATTTCGAGAACGACATCCTCCAGCAGACCAGCGAATCGCCGCTGATCACCAACCTCCAGAGCGTCAACTTCCGCCTGGAGTTCGAGCCCGGTCCGCGGCTGGCACGGGCCACGATCGACATGATCGTCGAGCCCGATGACGACCAGGGCGGCAAGATCGCGACCGATCTTGAATCCAACAAGCTGCGGCTGGTGGCCTCGGTGGTGCCCCGAAAGTTCGATGAGGAGTAGGCAGCGAGGCACGAAGGCACCAGGCACAAAGGCAACGTATCGTTGCCTCACCGTCTCACCGTCTCACCGTCTCACGCCCTCGTGCGGACCCTGGGAAATCACGCGTGTAACCACCTTCGGCGCGCGCACGATGGTGCACATGCGTCACGATGCGTCAGGACGCGTTCGAAGGCAGCGGGTGGACCTATGGATCCTGGCGTGACACGCCCCGCCCGCAGCCTTCTCAGGCCCGGAGCAAAGGCCCCCCTTTCTTTGTGCCTCTGTGCCTTCGTGCCTTCTCCTCCCCTTGGCACCTCGGCACCTTGACACCTGTCTTCAATCGTGCCTGAGCGCGACGATGGGATCCTGGGCCGCCGCCTTGCGCGCCGGGTAGATCCCGAAGATCAGCCCCGTCGCGACCGCCACGCCGAACGACAGGATGATCGACCACATCGTCACGGCCGTGGGCAGCGAGACATCGGAGGGGAACAGTCGGCCGACCATCGGCAGCGATGGCAGGCGCGGCACGACCCAGCCGATGAACACGCTCGCCCCGATCCCAAGCGCGACGCCGATCGCGCCGCCCATCGAGCTGAGCACGCCGGTCTCGACGAGGAACTGCAGCAGGATGTGGCTGCGCGTCGCGCCGACGGCGCGGCGGATGCCGATCTCGCGCGTCCGCTCGGTCACGGTCGCGAGCATGATGTTCATGATGCCGATGCCGCCGACCAGCAGGGCCACGCCCGCGATCGCGCCCGAGACCAGGTTGAAGGTCAGCGCGGTCTTGCGGGCGCTCTCGAGCAGCTCGTAGGGCACGATCATCCCGATGTCGGTCAGGCCGGGATGGCGGACGGTCATGATCCGCCGCAGGCGCTCGGCGTCGATCATGACGCGCTCGCGTGACGGCACCGTCAGGTAGATCTCGGAGATGTGCACCTCGCTGGCCTGGAACGACCCCGAGCTGAACCGCCGCACCAGGTCGGAGAACACCGATCGCGCCGCGGAGATCGGCACGTGCACGTCGAGGTTCATGTCGCGGCCCACCAGCGCCGCGCCGGCGCCGCCGGAGAGCCCGATCGGCGCGAGCACGCCCACGACCGTGAACGGCTTGCTGTCGACCCGGAGGGTGTTGCCGATCGGGTCCTCGAGCGGGAAGAAGTCCTTGGCGACCTCGGCCCCGATCACGCAGACGGTCGCGGATTCGTCGATGTCTGCCTGCGACAGGTACCGGCCGCGGCCGATCCTCAGGTTGGCGACGTTGAGCAGATCGGGCGTGGTCCCGTAGGCCTGGCTGACCTTGCGCTTGTCGTCGCGGAGCACCTGGCTGCCGATCTCCTTGAGGGGGACGATGTGCTCGGCGTCGGGGAAGTTCGCCAGGATGACGTCGAAATCATCCCGCGTGATGCCGAAGCGGCTGATCCAGCTCTGGCGCTGCTGGCCGCTGGATTGCGCCTGCTGCTCGGCCGGCTTCTGCGACCGGATGATGATGTTCTTGGCGCCCAGGCGCTCGATCTTCATCAGGGCGTCCTGCTTGGCGCCCTCGCCCAGGCTCACCATGGTGATGACCGCCGCCACGCCCAGGATGATGCCCAGCGTGGTCAGGAACGCCCGCACCTTGTGCAGGCGCAGGTTCGAGAGCCCCAGCCGGATGATTTCGAGGAAAAATTCCATGTTCCGAGCGGCTTTCACCAGGCTTTCAGCCCGCGGCGCCCACCCATCGCGGGATGAATCTCAAGAAGGTACCCTGACGGGACGAAGTGTAGCGTGAGGGCCTTTGCCCCACCCGGAGCACGATGACCAGGATCCACGTCCAGACCGAGGTCGAGAACGCCCCGTCCAAGTGCTGGGACTACACCGTCCGCGTCGAGCACGACTCCGGGAGCTGCACCGAGCACCGCGTCCGGCTCTCGTGGGTCGATCACGAGCACTGGTCGGGCGGCCGGCTGCCGCCCTCGCAGGTCGTGGAGGCGGTGGTCGAACGCCTGGTCGCCCACGGCATGACCGATTCCCTGCCCGAGCGCTTCGACGCGGCCAGAGCCCGCCGCTGGTTCCCGCAGATCGATCGGGAGCTCAGGAACGCGATATGACGGCCCCGGCGCCGTTGCGTGCCTGCCCGTCAACCAGCCGAGCCAGGTCGAAGTCCTTTCGGGTCAACCCGCCGGCGTCGTGCGTGCTGAGCGTCAGCGTCACCTTGTTGTAACGAACGAGGATGTCGGGGTGGTGCTGGGCCTTCTCGGCCGAAGCGGCGACGGCGTTGACGAAGGCCATCGCCGCGACAAAGTCGGAGAACTGGAAGGTCCGCTGGATGGCGTCGCCGGTGCTCGTCCACTCGGGCACGTCCTTGAGGCCCGCGTCGATCTGCTTGGTCGTCAACTTGGCCATATGGTGTTCATCCGATTCGACCCCGGACGATGGCGACCGAATCTCGCCCGATCAGACCCCGCGAAGAGCACCAGTGTAGCGTTTCCCCGCATGGCGCACTCTTTTCCCCAGATCGGGCGACCAGCCCCGCCGCCGCCCGGGCCGGCGGCGTCCCGGCTCGCCCCCTCGCCGACGGGCGCCCTGCATCTCGGGAACGCCCGGACGTTCCTGGTGAACTGGGCGCTGGCCCGTTCGCGGGGCTGGAGGCTCATCCTCCGCATCGAGGATCTCGACGGGCCCAGGATCAAGCCCGGTGCCATCGAGCAGACCATCAACACCCTCCGCTGGCTGGGGATGGACTGGGACGACGGGCCGATCATCCAGTCGCACGACTTGTCACCGTACCGGCAGGCGATGGAGCGGCTCGCACGAGCCGGACTGGTCTATCCATGCGAGTTGTCGCGCAGCGAGATCGAGGCCGTCGCCAGCGCGCCGCAGGAGGGCTCGCACGAGAACGTGTTCCCGGCCGCCCTGAGGCCGCCGGGAATCGGCCCGCGGTCTTTCGATGACGAGCAGACGAGCTGGCGATTCGTCGTCGATCAGACCCGCGTCGGCTTTATCGACGAGTTCGCCGGGGCGCAGGAGTTCGATCCCGCCGCCACCATCGGGGATTTCGTGGTGTGGACCAAGCGCGGGCAGCCGTCGTACCAGCTCGCGGTCGTCGTCGACGATCACAGGCAGGGCGTCACGAACGTCGTGCGCGGCAACGACCTCGTCGAGTCCGCGGCCCGCCAGCTCCTGCTGTACCGGGCGCTGGGCCTTCGGCCGGAGCCGGCGTATCTGCACCTGCCGCTGGTGCGCGGCCAGGACGGCAAGCGGCTGGCCAAGCGCCACGGCGACACGCGCATCGAGACATACCGGGCCGCGGGCGTCCGGGCCGACAGGGTCATCGCGCTGCTGGGCAGATGGAGCGGGATCGAGGCCGGCGAGAGCCTGTCGGCGGCCGAATTCGCGGCCCGGTTGGACGCTTCTAGAATTCCCTGGACGGATGTGATCTTCACCGCGGAGGACGATCGATGGCTGCGGGCATCACCATGAGCGGATCGAACGTCATCAACCTGGCGGGGATGGCCCTGGCGCTGCTGTTCACGCTGCTGGCGGCGTCGTGCGACGACAAGCCCGCCGACCCCAACAAGGTCTCGGTGGCGCTGAGCGGCAAGACGTACGTCCTGGAGATCGCGGCGGACCGGGCCACCCGCGTCAAGGGCATGTCGGGGCGCGACAAGATCCCCGAGGGAACCGGGATGCTCTTTGTGTTTCCGGACCGTGAGGTGCAGGTCCAGGAATTCGTGATGCGGGACTGCTCGATCCCGATCGACATCATCTTCCTCGACCGGTCCGGGCGGATCACGGCCATGCACGCGATGAAGGTCGAGGAGCCGCGCAAGCCTTCCGAACCAAAGCCCGCCAGCCCGCTCCAGCGCGATCCGTACGAGGACCGGCTGAAGAGGTATTCGAGCCGCTACGCCGCCCAGTTCGTCATCGAGATCGCCGGCGGCGAGCTCGAGAAGCTCAAGCTCAAGGACGGGGACAAGGTCGAGCTGGACCTCGAGGCCCTTAAGAAGCGGGCAAGCTGAACCGATAAATCCGACTGGACTACCGCGAGGTGACCGTTCCCCCGTCGGGGCGGCCGGTCGCCTGTTGTTCAGGGAGGGTCTTTGGCCGCAACTCCAGACAGGTTCATCGTGGTCGGGTTCGGCCCGGTCTCGGAGGAGCAGCTCCGTTCCCGCTGGATCGATCCGATCTGCGCGGCCTGGCCAACCGGCCCGGTCGAGGCGTCGGTGAACACGCCGCAGATGCTCGCCATGAAGCTCGAGCTCGCGTCGCGGGGCGGCGAGTCGGAGTGGTGCTCGCCGCTGCTGATCGTGGTGGAGGATGGCGCGGGCGACGGGCTCTCGCTGCTGGTCGATTCGCTGCAGATGCAGCTCGTGCCGGCGGTGGTGCTGGTCCATGAGAAGACGGCGGCGACCGACCAGCTCGAAGCCGAGGGCGTCGTGGTGATGACGCGCGACGCCGATCCGGGCGTGCTGGCCGCGATGCTGGTCGCGCTCTCGCGGCGCCAGCGCACGGTGCAGCGGATCGCGGTCGACCTGCGCGTGTCGCAGCGCGCCCAGGGCGGCGTGAACTGCGAGATGCAGCGGCTCCAGCAGGAGCTCGCGTCCGCGGCCGACGTGCAGCGGGAGTTCCTGCCGCGCGAGCTTCCCGAAGTCCCCGAGCTTGAGTTCGGCGTGGTCTTCCGGCCCGTCGGCTACGTCAGCGGGGACATGTACGACATCTTCCGGCTGGACGAACGGACGATCGGCTTCTTCCTCGCGGATGTCGTCGGCCACGGCGTCCCCGCGGCGCTGCTGACGGTTGCGCTCTGCCGCGGGCTGGAGACGATGGACCGCACCGGCGACGGCTGGAAGCCGCGGCGGCCGTGCGAGGTGCTCGCTCGGCTCAACGACGACCTGGTCTCCCGCCAGCTTTCCGGGCAGCGGTTCGCCACCGGCATCTACGGGACCGTGGACCTTGTCACCGGCCGCGTCACCGTCTCCTGCGGCGGTCACCCGCCGCCGCTGGTCGTGACCGGCGGCAGCGCGGTCGAGGTGGAAGCATCCGGGCCGCTCCTGGGCGTGTTCGCCGATGCCGAGTTCGACGAGACGAGCTGGACGCTCGAGCCCGGCCAGTCCATCGTGCTCTACACCGACGGCGTCGAGACCGCCTTCCCGCTGGGGACCGGCTCCTGCAAGCCCTCCAAGGCGTACCGCCAGATCATCTCCAGGATCGGCAGCGAATCCGTCGAGCGCGGGCAGACCGTCGCGTCGCTGCTCTACGAGTTCGACCGCGAGCTCGACCAGCAGACGGGCTCCCTGCACGGCATCGACGACATCACCGTGCTGGCGATCTCGCGCCCGGCGGGTGTCCTGGTGCGCCAGGCCGCGTGACACGGGCCCGGGCTCCTCACCGGAACAGAAGCTGACCGTTCTGGAACTCGGCGGGCATCGGCTTGAGCTGATCGCTCGGCCCGAGCGGGATGTTCCACTCGATGGTCGTGTACGCCTCGTCGATCACGTCGTAGGCAAGCGCCCGGCGATCCTCCGGGAGATACCGAGCCGATCCGAGGCCGACGTTGATCGCCGACAGCGTCGTGCGCAGCGTGTTGAGCCGGGCGAGCCGGGCATCGCGCTGCAGGTCCGGCGCGGTTGAGTTCAGCACCCGGTCGCGCTCGTCGATGAGCGCGTCGGCGATCTTGTCGGATCTGGCTCGGAGCTTGTCCTCGCGGGACATGGCGCACCCGCCGACCAGTGACAACCCGATGGCGGCCGCGACCAGCGCTGCGTGACGCTTCATGCCCAAGTCTAGGGATCCGGGCGGTCGGTCATGCCCAATCGGGGCCGGGACTACAACGGGTCGGTGGGGCTTGGCTTTGGGGGCTCGGGCTTGGCGGGCTGGCGCTGCCGCGGGCCGTTCGAGAAAGGGTCCCCGAAGGGGGTCAATCGCTGCCGCATCCGGCGCTCCATGTCGGCGAACGGATCCGCCATGCTGTCCGCGGTACGGATGACGGGGACGTCCTTGAACTCGACGGCGCCGGCGTAGTAGCGATCCAGGTCCATGGTGCGAGCCGCGACGTCGGAGCTGGGCTTGAGGATGATGTCGACCTTCTCAGCGTCGCCGCCTTCCCACGAACCGGACACCGTCCGCGAGTCCTTCGAGGAGGACGAGGACTGCTGGACCACCTTGCCGTTGATGATGATCGTGGACGACATCTGGAAGGCGCCGCCGCCGGTTTCGTCGACCCGCGATCCGTTGTGCAGTTCGCCCAGCTTCCACTCGTGCCCGTCGGCACGGCAGTAGACGTCGAAGGCGACGGGCGTGTCGACTCCGGCGAGGTCGAACTGCACCGACGCGTCGCCGCTTGCGGGCTGCTCGAACCCGTTCCGGGTGATCACAAAGCCGCCGAACAGGTCGCCGCCGAGGAGCACGCTGTTGGGCGCCAGCGCGGCGGCCAGCTTCCGGGTCGTGTCCGAATCGGCGTCGATCGGCGTGACTACCGGGTCATCCGGGCCGACGACGCGGATGCGCTTCGATGAACTGACCGGCGATGACGCCGAGCCGGATGCGGGCGCGGCGGAACCGAGCATGCCGTTGGCGATGGTGAACGTCCTGAGAACGCCCGACTGCGACCCGCCCACGGACATGTCGAGCGCCAGTTCGAGGGTCCGGTCGCCCGGTTCGGTCTGGGTCGGGATCTCGATGATGACCTCGCCG
>JAJVHS010000076.1:4290-16290 GCA_022072615.1 Phycisphaerales bacterium | reverse complement strand
GGCGTGACGAACGAGGGATGACGACCATCCAGGTCGCCATCTTGTTCCCGGTCGTCCTGTTCTGGATCATGCTCATCGTCCAGTACGGGCTGTGGTGGCACGCCAAGCAGGTCGCCAACGCCGCCGCCGCGGAGGCGGTCGACGCCGCCCAGGTCTCGTCGGGCACCGCCCGCGACGGCGAGGACGCCGCGTCGTCGTACCTCGCGCAGTCAGGCAACCTCGACAACGTCACCATCACCGTGTCCCGCGAGCCAACCGTGGTCACCGTCGAAGTCCGCGGCGACGCACCCCAGCTCGTCCCTGGCTTCGAGTGGTCGGTCACCGCCCGCAGCACCGCCCCGGTCGAACGCTTCATCCCTGAGCCAGAACGATGACTCTGCCAGGCCGCCTCCGCGATGAACGAGGATCGATCGCTGTCGAGGTCGCGGTCATCGCGCCCGCGTTGGTGTTCCTGATGCTCCTCGTGGTCTACGCGGGCAAGGTCTCCGAGGCCGACGGCAACGTCGAGCGCGCCGCGTCCGACGCCGCCCGCGCCGCATCCCTCCGCCAACACCCTGGCGACGCCACCGACGACGCGCAAGCGTCCGCCACGGCCAACCTCGCCGCTGCCGGCGTGCCCTGCCTCACCCTCACCACCACCGTCGACACGACGGACTTCGCCCCAGGCGGCACCGTCACCGTCACCGTCGCCTGCGAAGCCTCCATGGCCGACGTCACGCTGCTCGGCGTGCCCGGACGCCGCACCTTCACCGCCACGGCCACCGAGGTCATCGACACCTACCGGAGTGGATCGTGAACCCCCGCGACGAGCGAGGAAGCATCACCGCCTTCGTCGCGGTCGTCGCCACGGCACTCGTGCTGGTCGCAGGTATGGCCTATGACGGCGGCCAAGTCATCGCTGCACACAACGCCGCTCGCAACGACGCCGAGCGAGCTGCGCGAGCTGGTGCCCAGCAGATCGACCTCGACCACCTCCGCTCCGCGAACGAACCACGACTGGATCCCGTCGCCGCCGAAGCCGCTGCGGTCGCCTACCTCCAGCGCGTCGGCGCCACCGGAACCGCAACCGTCACCGACGCGTCGATCACCGTGACGGTCACCCGCGTCCAACCCATGCGGATCATCCCCGGCGCAGACCGGACCATCGTCGTTCGCGAGACCGCCACCGCCGTCGACGAGGCGCAACCATGACCGGCCGACGATCCGCTCGGCTCCTCCGAGGCATCACCTCGCTGGCAGCAACCCTCTTCCTTCTCGTCGGTGTTCCTCTCCTGCTGGCAACTCTCGTGGGCTGGCCGCTCCCCACCAGCCTCCCGAGCGTCGATTCCTTGGAGAGCGCTGCCCGCACCGGCGTGAGCGACCAGGTCGTCGTCAACACCCTCGCCGTCATCGCATGGCTCGCCTGGGCACAGCTCGCCCTCGCGTTCGTGGTCGAGGTCCTCGCCGTGGCCCGAGGACGCCAGGCGATCCGCCTACCAGTCATTCCCGGCTTCCAGATCACCGCTGCCCGACTCGTCGCCGGTGTGCTGATGATCGCCTCCACCGTGCAGCCAGCCCGCGCCCACGCCGCTGCACCCCAACCGATACCCGTCGTCGCCGAAGCGACGGTCGACGCCGCCGTCCCCACGGAGCACCCGTTCCTGAACAGCGTCGACGGCCACCAAATCCAGCTCATCGGACACGTCGACGACACGCCAGCGCCCACACCGGATACCGGACACCCGACCGTCACCGTGCAGCGCCACGACAGCTACTGGGCCATCGCCGAACGCACCCTCGGCGACGGGTTCCGATGGCAGGAGATCCTCGACCTCAACGCTGGACGCGTCCTTCCCGACGGCAGCGTCATCACCGCCGGAGACGACACCCTCCACACCGGCTGGGTCCTCCTCTTGCCCACCGACGCGACCGGCGAACCCGCGTCACCGGACCCGGCGACAGGCCCCGGCCAGCCGACATCGGCGGCCACGGAACGCTCGAGCATCGTGGTGGAGCGCGGCGACAACCTCTGGGACATCTCCGAGGACCGGCTCGAAGACGACCTCGGCCGAGACCCGACCGACGCAGAAGTAGCCCCCTACTGGCAAGAAGTCATCGACACCAACCAAGACCGCTACGTCCAACCCGGCAACCCCAGCCTGATCCTTGCCGGCCAGATCATCGACCTTCCCCCCACGGGCCACGAACCGCCGGCTCCGCCAGCAGAGGCCGAGCCGCCCCCTGAAGCCGAAGAGACCCCGGTCCCCGTCGAACCGCCCACAGACGCGGAACCCGAAGCGCAGGCACCACAACTGCCCACCTCATCCACGACCACCCCGACACCGACCACCGCAGCGCCGACATCGACTCCGACCACGGCGACCCCGACCGCGGCCGACGACACGGACGATCAAGATTCGTCCGACACCCGGCCGATCGCTATAGCGCTCGGAGGCCTCACGAGCATCGCGCTCGCCGTCGGGCTCAAACGACTCATCGACCGCCGTCGCCGCCACTACATCGAGAACCACGAAGGCCAACTCCCCGCCCGCACACCGGCCGACCAACGCGAGCTGCACCAGGCGATCGTCGCCCAGGCCGACGAGGAACGCATCGACGACCTGCAAGGCGCGCTCGGTCGGCTCGCCTCCGCCCTGGCCGCAGCCTCCTCCGAACGACGACCACGCATGGTCCGCCACGCCGCCGACAGTCTCGAAGTCCTCCTCGACCAGCCCGACACCAACGCACCCCTCGGCTGGAGCAGCTCCGATGACGGCACCATCTGGAGCCTCACCGACCTACCAGCCCCAGACGACCTCTACGAGGGTCCGCTGAGCCCGGCGCCGCTCCTGGTGACCGTCGGCCAACCGGAAGACGACGCGCAGCTGTACCTCGACCTCGAAGCTGACGGGCTCACCGCCTTGACCGGCGACCAGGCCACCGCCGAGGACCTCGCGCGCTCCATCCTCACGGAGCTGACGCTCAGCCCCCTCGCTGAGACCCTGCGGGTCATCGGCATCGGCGAAGTCGTGAACGAGGACGCCAAGGTCCTCGAACACCTCACCGTGGTCGACTCCTGGGACGGCATCGCCGAGGACATCCGGGCCTGGGCCAGAGAATCGCATGATGCGTTGACGGACGCCGACTGGCCGAACGCCTTCGTCGGCCGCGGACATGACCCTGACCACGACGCACTCGTCCCCATCGCCGTCGTAGCCGATCGACCACCTCCCCCGGAACTGGTCGACGAGCTGCGCGCGTGCCTGCCCTCCGCGGTCGCCGTGGTGGTCGTCGGCGACTTCGACGCAGCCGTGGCGAACCTGCGGTGCGAGCCCGACACGCTCAACTTCGACTCCGTCGACCTCGCCTGCACACCCCAAGCCCTCGACGGCGACGAGCTCGCCGACCTCAGTCGGATCGTCGTCGCCGCTGACAGCCCAGAAGAACAACTCGTGATGGAGGAGCTACTCGGCGAGTACGAAAGCCTCGTGTCGTCGAACGGCTCCACGACATCTGCGCACCAAGCCACCAGCGACGACGATGAGGAGCACGACGACTCACCACCGGACTTCGACGTGCTCGTTCGACTGCTCGGCGACGTCGCCATCGATGGCGACCGACCCGTCAAGCCGAAGGCGACCGCAGTCGTGGCCTACATCGCACTGAAGCGATCGGTCAGCA
Organism: Phycisphaerales bacterium; assembly: GCA_022072615.1. Classification (GTDB taxonomy): domain Bacteria; phylum Planctomycetota; class Phycisphaerae; order Phycisphaerales; family UBA1924; genus JAEUJB01. The sequence continues at coordinate 12,630 of JAJVHS010000076.1, read as the reverse complement.
CCGAACGCCTCGAAGAGGCTTGCTGGTTCGGCTCCGATGGCGCCTCCCACATCAAGCGACTCCACGACACGATGACCGAGGCCCGCGCCGCGATCGGGTCCCAACACCTTCCAGCCAACCGCAAGGGCACCTACATCGCCGGACCACGCCTACGAACCGACCTCGAAGTCTTCGACTGGCACGTCCACCGTGCCGCCAACCTCAAACCGGAGGAGGCGATCGTCCACTACCGCGCCGCGCTCGACCTGGTCACCGGCAAACCGTTCACCTACTCGAACGCCGCGCGGAACTCCTACGGCTGGGTCGACTTCGAGCACTACGCGACCACCTGGGAGCAACGGGTCGCGGGGGTCGCACAGGCGTGCGCCGCCATACACCTCGACCTGGGTGAACCCGCAGAGGCGATCTCCATGCTCCGCCGGATCGTCCACGTGATCCCGCTCAACAGCGGGGTGGTCGAGTCACTCATGCGGGCGCACATCGCCCACGACGACCGCGTCGGAGCCGAGAAGGTCTACAAGGAACACGCCGACGCTCTCGTCCAAGCGAAGCTCGGTGATCCGGCCGATGCCATCGAACAGTTGCGGATCGAGCTCAGGGCTTCTATGTGAAGGGCTCCTACGGCCAAGTGGCACCACGACCGTGAGCTGAGCAGAAGGCATCGAGGTGTGGACGATGCCAAGCGGTCGGCAGTACGAAGGCAGGTGTGAGGCCTGACCGCGCCTCAAGCCACACGCGGAGAGCTGACTTGAACTTCGCCGTCACCCGGAACACGGCGACGTCGGAGGTGACTGCCGGCTGTCCCTGAACTCCCCTCGCCGCCATCAGCTTGTAGATCCACGCGTTGGCGAGGCCCTGACTCGGGTTGTCGATCGTGAGGGGGAGGGTGGTCCGAAACTTGTCCGCTACCTTTGCCAACAAGAAGTGGCCGCGCTGAATCCGCAGCCGTTCGCTTACATCAGGCGCGGTGTAGAGCACGGCGGCATCGTCTGGCAACTGGTCGTAGACCTCGTTGAAAGGCCCGCTGTCGAACGCCATCAACGTCGACTGCGGGCGGCGGATTGCGAACAGCACTCCGTCGTTGTCGTCATCTGCTGGGTTCGGGCTGACGACGGCCATGTACAACGCCACGAGCGGATCGAGGGAAACGTCTAGGAGTGGCGTTGCCGCACCGTGGTGCTGCAGCATTGCCAACAGTGCGAGGTCCGGGAGTCGGGCATCTTCGTGCAGGTCGAGTCGAGCATCTCGCGCCGCACCGATCAGGTCAGTCGTGCACTCAACGACGCGCTCGTTCGCGAGGCCGCCTGCAGCTACTCGTGTGTGCATGCCGGCCGTGAGGTCGTGCGCGTAGTTCGGCTGTCCCCTCCAGAGCCAGGTGTGCTGGCCGTAGAGCGCGTGCAGATCCCATACTGCGCGCAGCAACTCTCTGATGCGGTAGTCATCCGGGCCATCGGTCTGGTGCCACCAGGGCCATCGCGGTGTTGGCATAGCTGGGAACCTAAACGTCGCAGCGCAGCGATGCGGTGAAGGGCACCTCTGCACACGGCACTCTGACGGATCCGTCAGTAGGAGCAACCGCTCGTCGGGAGGCCCTGTGGTGCCAGGGGTTCGCCGTCGGCGATCGCGACGAAGAACGGCTGGGGGCAGCGTTGGGTGCCTTCGACGCGGATGCCGAAGTGGAGGTGTGGTCCGGTGCTGTTGCCCGTGGAGGCGCTGTCGAGGAGGTGCTGCCCGACATCGACGCGGTCACCGATCGCGACGGCTTGGGTGCCGGGGTTGCCGTGGCAGTACGTGTACTGGGCTCCGTCGTCGCCGTTGAAGATGACACCGATCCCGCACTTCCCGCTCGTCGGCGTCCCGACGACGACGCCGTTGGTGACGGCGTAGAGCGGTGTCCCGACGGGCACAGGGATGTCGGCGGCCGGGTAGTCGTGGTGGGGCTTGGTGAACCAGCGGGGGTTCTCGTCGTACCAGCGCTGTTCGACCGGTAGGGCGTAGTCGCCGCTGACGGCGAGGTCACCGCTTCCACACGTCAGTGGACCGAGTGATGCGAAGGGGTCGGCAGGGTCGGGTGTCGAGCCTGCGTGGGCGAGCATCGACTCGTACACCGAGCTGAGCGATGTCCAGTAGGTCGTTGCTGACGCCCACGTCCCGGCGAGCCCACCCCACGTCGTCGCGGATGCCCCAGCCCTCGGCGCGACGTCGGGATTGGCGAGCGGGGCGTCGTTGCCGAGGGCGTACTTCTTCAGCAGCTGGATCTGCGCTCGCACCCCGATGATGGGGTCGACGAACGCCGAGCCCGACGCAGTGCCGTCGTAGTGGGCGATCCCGGCGAAGTTGTTGATAGCGGTGTCGCTGTTGGTGAAGTAGCCCGTCTCCAGCACCGCCTGGGCGAGCGCCATGTCACCTCGGACTCCTTCTGCGTCGCCTTCGGTGACGTACAGCGCGACGAGGTCGTCGACGGCGATTCGAAGGCGCGACGGCTGGCCGCGACCAGTGCTGCTCCACCAGGCGCGCAAGTCGCTCACCGTCAGGGCCGAGGGGCCGAGGATGCTGGGGGTGCCATCGTCGGCGACCTCGCCGACCTCCCCGCAACCGGGCGGTGACGTGCCACCGACACCGATGGCAAGGATCGGCAGGGAGGTGAACCCTCCGATGGTCACGAGACAGGCGAGCGCGGCCGCTGCTGGGAGCTTCATGCCCAGGTAGGCCCCATGACGCGCGGATTCTTCGCGGACGCGTGGAGAGTTTTCGATCGCCGAGGGGCCTACGGGGGTGACGACTACGTCTCACCGCTTCCGAGGAGGTCCCCTCATGATCCGCATCCCCGGTGTCCTCGCCCAAGTCGAGGTCGACCCGAGCACCGACGGCATGCCCGGCGCCGACCTGATCCAGCAGTTGCTGAACTGGGCCCAGATGCTCGCCCTGTGGGGCAGCCTCGCCGCGCTGTTGATCGGCGCCGCCATGTACGGCCTGGCCCGCGAAGGCGGCAGCTACGGCGGCGCCAGCCGCGGCAAGACCCTCGCCCTCGGCGGTGTCGTCGGCGCGATCCTCGCCGGTGTCGCGCCAACGGCGGTCAACATGCTGTTCGAGGCGGCGAGCTGATGAGCCGCCACGACAGCACTCCTCCATCCCGGCGCACCGCGATCATCGCGACGGTCATCGTCGTCGCCCTCGTCGCGGGTGTGCTCCTCATCCGCATCGGCCAAGGCAGCCGACCCAGCGATGACCGCAACGACACCCCGTCGGCCGCGGAGGCACCCCGACCGACCGTCGCCGCGGGTGTGGCCGGACCGGCTGGCGACGCCGCTGGTGTTCCGGTCGGCTTCTCGGCCGACGAACCCGGAGCAATCGCAGCTGCGGTCGCCTACGCGACGGCCTCGCAGCGGTGGCTCTACTTCACCGACGAGGAGATCGAAGCGGCCATCGCCGAGATCGCAACACCAGTCGCCGCGCCCCGACTCGCCGACGATGTCGTAGCCGACGTGTCGATGGCCCGCGAGCAGCTCGCCCAATCCTCCGGGCGCATCTGGTGGCTCGTCCGCCCGCTCGCCTGGCGCGTCGACGACTTCCGCGACACCGAGGCCCGGGTGTCGGTGTGGACCGTCACGATCCTGTCCGCGGCGAGCGTGGCGGCACCGCAGTCTGAGTTCCTCACCGTCACCTTGGACCTCACTTGGGTCGACGGTGACTGGCGAGTCGACGGCGTGCGCGACACGCCAGGGCCCACGCCGATCACCGGCCCCAAGGACCAGCCGTGGGACGCCGAGCCGTTCGACAGCGCGCTCGACGGGTTCACCCGCATGGACGGGGAGCCGGTCTCGTGATCCTCGGCATCAGCTTTCCCAACCCCGTCGGCTGGGTGATCGACAAGGTCACCGGCTTCGTCGGCGACGTCGCCACCGCAGGCTTCGAAGTAATCATCGGCGGACTCGTGGCCTGGGTCGTCGACGCGGTCATCTGGGTCGTCGGTGGCGTCTTCAACTTCTTCATCGACTCGACCGACCCGAACGTCCAAGCCGACTGGTTCATCACCGGCACCGGCCCCTACGCCACCACCGTCAGCATCGGCGCCACCCTCCTGCTGCTGTTCGTCCTCGCCGGGATCGTCCAAGGAACCCTGGGCGGCGACGTTGGCGGGATGCTCCGCCGAATGGCCCTCGAGCTGCCGGTGTCGGTGCTCGGCATGGTCGGGCTCGTGACCATCATCCAAGTGCTCATCCGGCTCACCGACGCGCTGTCCGGCGAGATCATCGGCAACTTCCAAGACGACATCTCGGACTTCACCGCGGTGATCCTCACACTCAGCCACCTCTCCGGTGGCACGTCGACGGCGTTCGTGGTGTTCGTCCTCGGACTCGTCGCCGTGCTCGCTGGGCTCGTGCTCGTCGCCGTGCTCGTCGTGCGGTCCGCGCTGATCTACATCGTTGTGGCGTTGGCCCCGATCGTGTTCGCCACTCGCCTGTGGCCAGCCACCAAGGGAGCCAGCCGAAAGCTGCTCGACCTGCTCGTCGCCCTCATCGTCTCAAAGCTCGTCATCGCCGTCGCGCTCTCGGTCGCCGCAGCGGCAGCGGTCGGCACCGGTTCGGGAGGCGAGGTGACCTCGCTGCCCGAACCGGAGGTCTTCGCCGATGACCCCGGCGGGTCAGTCACCCAAGCCGTCGGCATCCTGCTGACCGCCGCGGCAGCCTTCGGCGTCGCAGCGTTCTCACCGCTGCTCGTCGCCCGCCTGCTGCCCCTAACCGAAGCCGCGCTCGTCGCCCAGGGCATCCCCGGCTCCCCGGTCCGTGCCGGACAGCAGGGCCTGATGATGGCCAACACCCTCCAGATGGTCACGGGCCGCCGCTACAGCCAGCTCGCCAACGGACGCGCCGGAAGCGGCGAAGCAGGAGGCGCAGGGGCCGGACCATCAGGAGGCGCTCCACCACCGGGAACTGGCGCACCCGCCGCCGGCGGATCCGGAGGCGCTGGAGCCGGGGCGGCAGGTGCCGGCGCCGCCGCAACGGGAGTCGGTGCCGCAGTGGTAGCCGCCGCCAAGGTCGTCGAAACGACCAAGAAGGGCATCGACACCGGAGCACGCGTCGCGGCGGAGACCGCCAGCGAAGCGACTGACACCGCCGAGTCCACCCGGGGCACGAGACCACCGGCCAGAAGCACACCTGGCTCGGACAACCCCGCGGGCAGTCGCCCGACACCGGAGCCATCCCCGGCACCGGAACGGCCGTCCGGTTCCTCGCGCCCATCTGGCGGCTCCGAATCGGCACCACCCAAGGGGCCTGGAAATGTCTCCTGAACGTGTCGACCGGTCCTACCGGCTCGAACCACTCGACAGCTCGGGGATCTTCCTCGGTCTCGGCTTGGTCCAGTGCTTCCTCCTCGGCAGTGGCATCGGCCTGGCGGTCATCACCCTCAGCGCAGGAGCCCCGCTACCGGTCGCCGCGGTCCCCGTGTTCGTCGGTGCCGCGGTGAGCTTCACCCGCATCGGCGGCCACGCCACCTGGGAGTGGGTACCCCTGCTGGCGGGCTGGTCCTGGACGCGCCTGCGACGCGGTCGACGCTGGAACGCCCAGCTCCCGCTGTGGTCCACCGCCGAGGGCCCGGCGCCGATGCCCCCGTGCCTCGACGGGCTCGACATCGTCGGCCTCGACTGGCGCGGCGGTGTCGCCCTCGGAGCGATCCGGGACCGGCACCGCCACACCCTCACCGCGGTCGTTCCCGCGTCGGGGCCGCAGTTCGTGGTCGAGCCACGCGGCGAGCAAGAGCGCCTCCTCGCCGGATGGGGCGACCTGCTCGGCCAGTACGCGGTCGAACGTGGCGTCGTCTCCCACCTGTCGTGGTCAGATCTCGCCCAACCGTCCGGGATGGCCGACCACATCGCCTGGCTGAACTCCGAATCGAGAGGCATCCCCAACGAACCGGCCGCGACGTCCTACCGCGACCTCCTCGAAGTCGGCACCGCGTCCGCCATCAACCACGAAGCGGTCGTCACGATCACCGTCGCCCGCGAACGTCTCTCGCGCCGCCGGACCGGAATGGGAGGCGTCGAAGAGCATCTCCGCCGAGCGCTCGTCACCTCGGTCGAGGCGCTCCTGCGCGGCCTGCGCTCAGCGGACTTGGCTGCGTCCAACCCGCTCGATCCCGCCGGGCTGCAACGTCTCGTCCGTTCCCGCATCGACCCTGTTGGCGAGAAGCCGCGTCCCCGCCGAGGACGTCTCGTCGAACGCCTCGCGCTCGTGCGAGCCGGAACCGCCGGGCCGCTCGCGCTCGAGACCGACTGGCGTCACCTCCGCGTCGACGACGCGTTCCACCGGACGTGGTGGGTCGGCACCTGGCCCCGGCTTGCTGTCCCGCCCGGCTGGCTCGAGCCGTTCCTGTCCGGCGGCGGGGTCACGCGGTCGATGACCGTCTACTTCCAACCGGTCTCCACCCACCAGTCCCGGCGACGAATCGAACGGGACCTCGTGAAGCTCGAATCCGATGCCGTCACGAAGGAGGAGAAGGGACGGCGCATCGACGCCCGTCACCGCCGCGCCACCCAAGCGCTGCTCGACCGCGAGGAGGAGCTCGTCGCCGGCTACCCCGAGATGGGCTACGCCGGGCTCGTCACCGTCTCGGCCCGCAGCCTCGACGACCTCGATGAGCACTCCGAGATCATCGAGCAGCTCGCCCGCGAGAGCGGCATGGACCTGCGCGTCCTCGACGCCCGCCAAGACCTCGGCTGGGCCGCCGCGCTCCCGCTCGGTCTCGCCCCCTCGACCCTCCTGGCGTCATGACCCGGCCATCGCTGCGGCTCCGCTACCACCAGGGCACCACCGCACACGTCTCCAGCATCTACCCCTTCAGCGTGCAGGGCTCCTTCGGACACCGAGGCACCTACGTCGGTCTCGACCTCCTCGCCGGAGGCGGCGAGTTCTGCTGGGACCCCTTCGAGGCCTACGCCGCTGGGCTCGTCACCAACCCCAACGGCTGGGTTCTCGGCGAGCCCGGCAACGGCAAGTCCGCGCTCGTCAAGTGCCTCCTGTGGCGACAAGCCGCGATCTACGGCACTGGCCCGGACGGAAGGTGGGTCGGCATCGCGGATCCCAAGGGGGAGTACGCGACCCTCGCCGAGCACCTCGGCTTCACCACGGTGAAGCTCAGCCCCGGCGGCACCGCCACCATCAACCCCCTTGCCCCGGGTCCCGCGGCGGAACACGAGCCCGAAGACCGCCAGATCCTCCGCCGAGCTGAGATGTGCACCGCGCTCGTCGGCACGGTGCTCGAACGGCCCCTCACCCAACTCGAGGACGCAGCAGTGTTCGCGGCGATCGAACAGGTCACCGCCGCTCCGCTCGACGAACCCACGCTCGCCGATGTCGCCCGTCTCGTCGCCAACCCCACCGACGCGATGACCGAACGGCTTCGCGGCACCGATCGCGATCTCGCCGCGGAGATGAGCACGATCGCGTACGCCCTCGACAAGCTGCTCTCCCGATCGCTGCGCGGCATGTTCGACGGACGGTCCACCGTCCCGCTGCGCTGGGACGGCCCAGGTGTCGTGATGGACCTCTCCGCAGTGCCGACCGACTCCGACGCGCTCCCGCTGGTCATGGTCGCCGCCGCAGGCTGGTTCCAACAGCTCATGGCCTGCCCCGGCCCACAGCGCGTACAGGTCCTCGACGAAGCCTGGGCGCTCCTCGCGAACCGCCACACCGCCGCCTACCTCCAGAGCTGCTTCAAGCTCGGCCGCACCTACGGCGTTGCGAACCTCTGCATCACCCACCGCGCCTCGGACCTCGTCGCCCAGGCCGACGACGGCACCGCCACCAGCAAGATCGCCGCCGGACTCCTCGCCGACTCGGCCACGAAGATCATCCTTCGCCAAGCCCCCGACCAGCTCGACGCCGCCGTCGCCCACTTCGGACTCACCGGGCCCGAAGCGTCCATCGTCGGCCAGCTCACCCGCGGTCGCGCGCTGTGGAAGCTCGGTGGCCGAACCGCCGTCGTCCAACACGTCCTCGGCCCTGGCGAGCAGCCCATCGTCGACACCGACGCCCGCATGAACGGCACGACCGATCGGACCGAGGCGGCGTGAGCGATGTACGACCGCGACGCACTCCTGGCCGCCGTCGACCTTCGAGCCCTCGCCGACGACCTCCTTGGTCCTCCGTCTGGCGGTGGAAGGTCCCCAATGTGGCCCTGCCCCAGCGCACAGCACGCCCAGACCGGCCGCACCCCTCCCGTCAGCATCTTCACCAGCCGCCGCGGCGAGCAGCGCTGGCGCTGCCACGGCTGCGGTGATGGCGGAACAGCCATCGACCTCGTCCTCGCCGTCCGAGGCGGTACCCCACGCGACGCCAT
>JAJVHS010000076.1:0-4280 GCA_022072615.1 Phycisphaerales bacterium | reverse complement strand
CAGGACCTACCTCGCCGATCGTTCCGGTCACCGTGAGCAACCAGACGACTGGCACCCCCCACGTCGAGCCGCGCCACCTCGGACGATGCCCCCGGCAGGCTGCCGTGACCCCGAAGGACTCGCCCGCTACGTCGACGAGTGCGCGACACGACTCTGGATGCCGGATGGACGAGCGATGCGACGGTGGCTCACCAACGACCGTGGGCTCCCTCGCGACGTCCTCGTCGAGAACCGCATCGGCGCCGACCTCGGCCCACGCGCCCAACCCCGCCCCGACGGCATGCCCCGCTCCGCAGGCATCGTCCTCCCCGCCATCGAGAACGGCCACGCCGTCTACGCACAACTCCGGGTGCCCCATCCCCAGGCCGACCGGCCCCGCTACCTCAACCCCACCGCGGACCTCGCCACCAACCCACGCCTCGCCCGAGCACGACCAGCCGAGACGCGCCATCCAGAAGTCGTCGTCACCGAAGGAGCCATCGACGCGCTCTCAGCCGCCGCCGCCGGGTATCGAGCAGTCGCCGTACTCAGCGCAACCTATGGCGACGAAGCCGTCGCCACCGCCCTCGCCAAGCTCCCACACCCCTTGGTCATCGCGTTCGACGCCGACGACGCCGGACACGCTGGCTCCCATCGACTCGCATCGCTCCTCGAAGCTCGCCAACACGCGCCCGTCGTGCTCGACCTGGGCAGCGGCGACCTGAACGATGCCATGCGCCGCTCCGACAACTGGACCCACGACATGGAACGCTCGGTCGACCTCGCCATGAAGCAGACCGCAGCAGGGTTCAGCGTCAGCCGATGATCAGGTGCCGTGCGGGACAGCGAGAGCATCCTCGACCGCACGGACACCTCGATCACCAGCGAGCACCGTGGTCACGATCACCGTCAAGTACGGCACCCACAGCCCAGCAAGGCAGTACAGCGGATCGTCCTCGAAGATCATGTCGAGACGACCCACCGCCAGATCCGGTCGGATCTCACGGATCACGCTGAACCAAACCGACGCCCACGCGCCCTTGTGCCACACGAGCAAACGTCGGTCGGTCACCAGGACCCGCAACCCGCCCAACGGCCGCCACTGCGGTGCGGCCAACGCCTCGGCCTCGCGGCGCGCCCGGCGACGAGCGACGGCGCTGCCCGCCGCGGTGAGCCCGAACATGAGCGGACCGCCGATCGCGACGACATGAGGCGCGACATACGTGACGTCCGCGCCATGGAACCGCCAACCCTGAGCAGGAAGGTCAGCATGCAGCACCTCGTCAGCGTCGAGCAGCACCGGGCTCGGCATCTTCGGTAGGTGGCCGCCGCCGCCTACCCAGTCCGCCAACTCGCTTGCGGCGTTCCATGCTTGGGCCGGGTCCGTGCCGCCTGTCTCAGGCTCGGTCCCGGTCGAGTTCGTTGCGCGCATCAGAGGTCCCCTTCGGTCCAGTCCGACTTGGGGACGTCTGCAGCAGTCAGGGCCGTCGACCCCGGGACGTCCAACGGGATCAGGCGCTGCATCACGGAGCCTACGCCCACTGAGCTTGAGGATCGAGCCCCATCCGCTGACCTGAGCAACTCGGGCGGTGAGATTGGACGTCCAATCGCCGAGGCGCGGCGACGGTCGCACTGACTCCTGACACGTCATCGCTCGGCTCCGCTCACTGAAGCCCTCCGAAGCACCCCTGGAAGTGGTGGCGCGCTCGGAGGAGACCGAGTGCGCTCGTGAGGCTGGAACCTCTTCGCCTGTGATTCGCCCGCGAAGTTTCGCCTCCCCGAGGGGCCTACGTGGGTATGGAACGCGAAGGGCTAGGCGGCTTCGAGCTGCTCGTGATCGTCGTCGCCGGCATCGCGCTGGCGCTGGTCGGCGCGGCGTGGGCGGGCGCGTGGCTGGCGCTCGCCGTCTCGGGCGGCGGGCACCTGCCGTTCGCCGCCGCTGCCGATGCTGCACCGCGCCTTCCGGCGCACATGGGCGCGCCTGCAGAAGCCTGGGCCGAACCATACGCCGAGGCGCTACCGGGTGCGCCTCTTTACTGGCTCTGCACCGCCGGGGCGGCCATCGCCATCGGGGGCGCGGTCGCGCTCGTCGTCCGGTGGCTGACCCGCTCCAAGGTGGGGACCGCCAAGCGTCGCCCCCTCGGCGTCGATGGAAGGACGAAGTTCGCGAAACGTCGAGACCTTCACCCGCTGCTTGTGTCAGGTCTGACGCCAGGTCGGCTGATCCTTGCCCGCTTCGGCCGACGCCTGGTCGCCACCGAGTCACCGCCGCCTCGAACTCAGGGCCGAGTCGGCAGGTCGGCACGTCGCTCCCGTCGGGGAGATCGCGGTGCCGTGGCTCTCGTCGGACCGTCCAGGTCGGGCAAGACCACTGCGGCCGTCGCGGGCATCCTCGAGTGGGACGGTCCCGCCGTGCTCTCGTCGGTCAAGGCCGACCTGCTTTCCACAACACAGGGGTGGCGCTCAACCCTCGGCGACGTTCGCGTCTACGACCCAACCTCATCGACAACACCGAAAGGCACCTCGGCGCTGTGGTCGCCGCTGCAACAGGCCGGGACGGTCGTGGGCGCGCAACGCGCAGCGAGGGCGCTGTGCGATGCCGCGCCTCGGGGTGGCGTCGAGGGCGGGATGGACTTCTGGTTGGCGCAGGCCGAGATCCTGTTGTCGGGCCTGCTGTTCGTCGCGCACAACGCACATCGAGACATGGACGCGGTCTGCGAGTGGGTGCTCACCCAGGACCGGCCTGGCGAGCTCGGCCCCGGCGAGGTCCGCGCCGCGCTCGACTCGTTGAACCTCTCGAACAACGCGGCGGTCTCCCGAGGTGCGATCGAGGTCGCCAAGGGCCTGGTGTCGGTGTGGGAGATGGAGGAGCGGACTCGCTCGTCCATCTACGCCACGGCTCAGACCGTGATCTGGCCCTGGACCGATCCCGGCGTGGCCGCGTCAGCGCGGTCGCCGAAGGGCAAGAACGCGAAAGGCGGATTCGTCGGGGTCGACCTGCCGTGGCTGCTGTCGGGGGCCAACACGGTGTACCTGTGCTCGCCGATCGAGGACCAACGCCGCCTGGCCCCAGCGTTCGGCGGCCTGCTGAACGATCTGATCAACCAGGCGTACCGGCACGTCGCCGCCACCGGCAAGCCCCTCGACCCACCGCTGCTGGTCGTGATCGACGAAGCCGGGAACACCCCGCTGCGATCGCTGCCCGAGTACGCCTCAACCCTCGCCGGGCTCGGCGTGTTGCTGGTGACGATCTGGCAGTCGCTCGCTCAACTCGAAGTCGCCTACGGCAAGGCGTCCGACACGATCCTCACCAACCACCTGACGAAGGTGTTCTACGCGGGCCTGTCGGACCCGGCGTCGATCCAGTACGTCGATCGGGTGCTCGGCGAAGCCGAGGTCGACACCCGCTCCCACTCGGCGGCAGAGCGGATCAGCGGCGGCTCGGACCAGTTCTCCACCACCCGCGTGCCCCTCGCCCCCGCGCACGTGCTGCGGCAGATGCGCCCCGGTGACGCGCTGTTGGTGCACGGCACGCTGCCGCCCGCGCACGTCCGCACGCGGCCCTTCTATCGCAACCGCCACCTGGCGAAGCGGGCCGCGACGGCCGTCGGTGAAGAGGGGCGGACGACATGAAGCCGTTCCTCCGGGCCACCGACCGCGCTCGGCTCGCTCCAGTGGGATGGGTCGCGGAGCCAGCAGGGACGTGGGCGGGCCGCCAGGTCGAGATCGTCTTCGACCCGCGGCAGCACCAGATCGTGATGGTGCTCAACGAGCCCGGTGACACGACACGCGCCGTCTTGGCGGGGGAGGGGTTCCGTCGCCTTGCCGTCGATGGCCAGCAAGAGATGTGGGTGCGAAACCGCGCCGCCGAGGCCGCTCAGCAGGCACCGGGTCGCGTCGTGTCGATCGACGCGACACCAAAGGCGGTCCAAGCGCAGGGCCGGGGACTGTGATGCGGGCACCGTCGGTGCTCGGTGGTCGCGAGATGGTGGCGGTAGCGTGATGGCACGCGCTCGGAGCGCTCGCAGCAATCCCTCCGAACAGCTCTCGCTGTTCGACCTAGCGCTCCCTCCCGAGGATGCCGACGAGGCATCGACCCAGGAGGTGACCCATGAACCGTTACGGTCAGATGGCGCTGGACCACAACCGCAAGCACCGGCCGGACGCCTATTCGCAGATCCCGGACCCCGCCGGCTTCTTCGGCGAGGCCGGGGAGCAGATGGCGGTGGCGGTGAGCCAGCTGCGCGACGAGATCCTCGGCCCGCCCAAGGCAGGCGAGACGCCGGAGGAGTACCGACTCC
>JAJVHS010000101.1 GCA_022072615.1 Phycisphaerales bacterium | reverse complement strand
CGCCACGACGTACACACCGGCCTCGACCACCCGGCGCTGCTCCAGCAGCAGGATCGTCTCACGGCCGAACGCCGAGAACGTCGTATAGCCCCCGAGCAACCCCACCATCACCAGAAGCCGCGCATCCTCGCGCATCCCCGCCGCGCCCGCGAGCATCGACCCCAGCACGCCCGCCGCGAAGCACCCCGTCAGGTTCACGACCAAAGTTCCCGCCACGAGCGTCCACGGCGTGCTCGCCGCGTCGCCGGCTCCCGTCCGCAGCCACCCGTGGATCGCGCCGCTGATCGCCCACCGCAGCGACCCGCCCACCCCCGACCCCAGGAACACCAACGCCAGTTGCTTCATGTTCATGCTCGTGCTGATTCCTGTCTGCTGTCTGCTGCCTTCTGTCTGCTGTCTGCTGTCCGCTGCTTGCTGCTCTTGATGCCTCGATGCCTTGATGCCTTGGTGCCTCTGTGCCTTCGTGCCTCGATGCCTTCCCCAAAAAGAACCGGGGCCCGCTTTCGCTGGGCCCCGGCTGAAGAACGTTCACGGATGTGTGCGTTCGACGGATTTAGTCGAAGAAGCACTCGATGCCGGTCACGCCCGTGGCCGTCGCATTGACCTGCGACCAGCCGCGGAGGTACGCGTTGTTGTTGTCGTTGGTGCCGTTCAAGGTCTCGTCGTCAGCAGCGGTGCGGACGTCGTCCTTCTCGTTGACGAAAATGTTGTCGGGCTGGGTCTTGTAGCCGGCCGTGAGCTTCGTGAAGGTGTAGGTCAGGCCGTCGGGCTCGGGCTTGGTGGCGAAGTCGACGTGGTTGTCGTTGTAGCCCACGTTGCCTTCCCAGGTCGTGCGGCCGCCGTGGATCAGCAGCGTCTGGCTGCTTTCGCCCTGCTTGGTCTTGCCGTCCGTCGCGGGGGTGTCAGAGATCAGCTTCCAGGTCAGGTCCTTGTCGGCACCCTGGCCCTGGTAGCACGGGCCGCGGTTGCCCAGGATGACTTCCGTCGCGCTGAACGTGTTGCTCCAGCGGACCTGGCGCTTGTTGAACGGGGGGTTGAACGCGTACGACGAGCCGCCGGGGATCGTCGCAGTGCCGGACTGGTCGGTCGCCTTGCCGCCCTTGTCCGCGTCGGTCCAGTAGGCCTTGAAGTCCGGGTCCCACAGGGCCAGCGACTTGTCAGAGGCGTTGGCGCCGTTGGGCTGGTTGAACTGGTAGTTCGCGAACTGCGACTGGCTGCCGTTGGCCTCGGCGGGGCTGACCAGGAGGTCGACCGGCACGAAGCCGTTGAAGACCATCACCGACAGAATGTGCCGGGGAAGGACCTTCTTGATCTCAAGGCCCGCGCCCTGATCGGCGATCGTGTTGTTCGCCTTGTCCAGGCGGTCCGGACGGGGGTAATCCTCGTTGTTGTTCTGAGCCCAGACCACGAAGCCCTGGAGGACGCCGCGGACCTGGGAGCTGTCCTTGACCTGCCGCGCCGTCGCACGAGCCTTGCCCAGCGCCGGGAGCAGGATACCGATCAGCAGTGCGATGATCGCGATCACGACCAGCAGCTCGATCAGCGTAAAGCCCTTCTTCTTCATGTGCATGTCTCCACCGCCGCTCGCGTCAGATGAATGTGATGCCGCGCGAGCAGGGGGTTTGCCGGGCACTGGGGTCAGGCGGCCCGGCACGGGCCCGTGATGACCTACTTGCTCCGTTCGCCCCCTCCCCTGAAGCATCGCCTCAAGGAAGGCTCGGGCATCCCGGCCTGAGCAAGGCCGGAAACTCTGCCGATCGCTGGCGGTGCTCGCCAGCCCGACGATCAGTCCCACGCCACCGCGGCGGCCATCAAAAAGCCGCGCCGGCACGATGCTGTTCGTCACCAGGTTGTCGGCAGGGTTGGCCGTCCCAGGGTCCGGGTCGGCATCAACGGAGCGGCCGGTCAACGGCCGCCAATCAGAGCAAGATCAGAGCATTGGTCCCGATACGGCCTCAACGGCCCTTGGGGTTACCCCGTGCTCCGGGCGCCTCGCCTGCCAGTCGCGCATCGCTGCGCAACAAGACTTTACCGCTTAAATCATTCGGCCGTCAAGGTCGCTTGTTCCCATCCGGACCGAAAATCGTCCTAAGGTATATTACCTAACACGCACTCCGCACGTCGCCCGGGAACTCCGTTTGCCCGCGTCCGACCGCCGGGTACGATAGACTCCGGCAGGCGTTGCTCACCACGACGTCCACCACGTTTGGCTTCTGAATGGGGATTGGTGTAACGGTAGCACAGCTGACTCTGGATCAGTTAGTCTAGGTTCGAATCCTAGATCCCCAGTTACCAGGCACTTACAGGCGTTCGACCAACCGCCATGCACAAGGGCGGCCCGCGGTGCCGATGCTCCATTCGAACCAACGGCCAGGATCCTCCTTTGAATCCTGCCGGGCATCCTGTAGCATGCACGGGCGCGAGCCGTCGGCTCGCCACGCAAGCCGCTGAGCCGTTCCCGGTCTTGGAATCCGTCTGTCATACCGGGGTCGTTCGAGCCCCCGCCATGAACCCGTCCCATCCCGAGGATGTCCACGTGAACCATTCGTCCACTCGTCACGCCGCAGGCGTGTGTGTCTCCGCTCGCACCTGCTCGCCGATCACGACCCTCGCCGCCGGCCTCATCGCCGCGACCGCGCTCCTGGCCGCCTGCCACGCGCCCGCGACGCGAACCGGCGACGCCCCGGTCCCCGCGCCCGCGTCGATGCAGCCCGCGGATTCCTCGATTGTCGCGTCGCCCGGCGCGCCGAGCACGCAGCAGCCCATCGACCTCTCCGCGCCCGGCGCCGCCGTGCGCCGAGTCGCCGCGGCCGAGCGCTTCGACACCCGGCTCCACCCGGTGGTCACCACCCAGCCGATCCATGAAGGCCCGACCCGCCGCGTGAAGGAGATCCTCCCGCCGCACGAAAGGCCCTCGCCCCTGCCCGCCGGGACGCCCAACTCGCGGCCCGTGGGCGGCCTGCTCGACCAGCCCCGGGCCAACCCCCGGACCCTCTGGGCCGGCATCGGCCAGACCGGCTGGACGCCGCCCGATCCCACCATCGCCATCGGCCCCAGCCACGTGCTCGCGACCGTCAACATGTCGATCGCGTGGTACACCAAGTCCGGCACGCTGCAGTACTACAACGACCTTTCCAACGCGGGCAACCCCGGCTTCTTCGAGACGGTCGGCGCCGGCGGCTTCACCTTCGATCCCAAGTGCTTCTACGACCACTACGCCGGGCGCTTCGTGGTCGTCGCGCCCGAGGTCTATGGGTCCACCGAAGCCTGGATCACCATCGCCGTCTCCGATGACAGCGATCCCAACGGCGTGTGGTACAAGTACCGCACCGACGCCGTCATCGACGTCGGCGGCCAGACCTTCTGGTGGGACTACCCCGGCTTCGGCTACGACCAGAACGGTTACTACGTGACCTCCAACCTCTTCGGCCTCAACCAGGGCGGATGGGGCGGCGTCGGCTTCCGCGTCTTCAACAAGACCCCGATGCTCAGCGGCCAGCCCGTCGAGTTCTGGACCCTGCGCGACGGCGGCTCGGCCTCGGCGCAGGTCGCCCAGTGCTTCGGGTCGCCCGCGACGCCCTTTGTCGTCTCCTTCGCGTCGCAGAGCGCCATGCGCCTCCACGCGATCACCAATCCCCTGACCAACCCGCAGCTCGCGATCGTCGACGTCCCCATCCCCGTGTGGGCCGGCTCCTTCGGCGCCCCCTCCGCCGGCGGCAACACCATCGACACCCTCGACAACCGCATGATCAACGCCTGCTGGCGCGACGGCCGCCTCTACGCCACGCACGGCATCTCCGGGCCGACCCCCACCGGCAACAAGAACCTCGCCCGCTGGTACCAGCTCAAGACCAACGGCTGGCCTCTCTCGGGCCAGCTCCCCGTGTACGAGCAGGGCGGCAACGTCGACATGGGCTTCGACGTCCACACCTTCTTCCCCGCCATCTACGCCAACCGCTTCGGCGAGATCGGCATGGTCGTCGGCCACAGCTCCCCCTCGACCCGCATGTCCTTCGGCGTCACCGGCCGCAAGCCCGGGGACGCCCCCGGCACCATGGGCGCCGTCACCACCGTCCGCGTCTCGGGCGTTAACGGCGGCGGCCGCATCGGCGACTACTACGACATCGCCGTCGACCCGGCCGACGACCGCACGTTCTGGGTCGTCGGCGAGCACTTCGAGAGCTTCGGCTGGGCCAACTGGATCACCAGCTTCGCCGTCACCAGCGGCTCGGCTCCCTACGCCGTGTGGGACCAGATCGCCGCCAACCTCTTCGACGGCCAGTCCGCCGTCGTCGATGCGCTCGCCAACGACTACCACACCGGCGGCCTCCCGCTCGTCATCGATTCCTTCCAGGCCACCAGCGCCCACGGCGGCGCCGTCGCGCGCTCGGTCGGCACCGGCCCGGGCGGGCGCGATGAACTCATCTACACCGCCCCCGCCGGCTACACCGGCCAGGACACCGTGACCTACACGATCCGCGACACGCAGGGCGCGACCTCCTCCAACGTCATCTACGCCAACGTCTTCGACACCGGCGCCTTCCGCAACCCCGACCTGCCCGAGTACACCACCGCCGGCGTGCGAGCGTCCTATTACGTCGTCACCGGCGCCTCCGTGCTGCCCGACTTCAGCACCCTCACGCCCTACGCCGCGGAGAGCATCGCCACCATCGACATTCCCTCGACCGGCGGCGTGTTCGGCGGCTCCGGCCGGGCCGACGAGGTCGGCGCGGTCTACGAGGGCTACGTCCTGGTCCCGCAGACCGACGTCTACACGCTGTACACCAGCTCCGACGACGGCTCCAGGCTCTACGTCGGTGACACCCTCATCGTGAACAACGACGGCCTCCACGGCATGCAGGAGATCGGCGGATCCATCGGGCTCAAGGCCGGACTGCACCGGCTGCGCATCGAGTTCTTCGAGAACGGCGGCGGCGCCGGGCTCGTCGTCTCGGTCGCCGGCGGCGGCCTCGCCAAGCAGACCATCCCCGCCTCCATGTGGTTCCGCGATCTCACCGGTCCCTTCCGCGAGCCCGACGTCGTCGGCGGCACCTCCGCGGGCCTCAACGCCCGGTACTACGTCACCACCATCTTCAACACCGCCCTCCCCGACTTCGACGCGCTGACCCCCTACCTCACCACCTTCGTGAGCAACCTCAACTACCCCGCCACCTCCGGCGCGTTCGCCAACTCGACGCGCGCCGACGGCGTCGGCGCCGTCTTCGAGGGCTACTTCCTCGCGCCCGACCTCGACGAGTACAAGTTCTTCCTCAATTCCGACGAAGGGTCACGCCTGCGCATCGGCGGCTCCACCGTCGTCAACAACGACGGCGTCCACACCATGAAGGAAGTCTCCGGCACCATCGGCCTCAAGCCCGGGCTCCACGCCATCCGCGTCGAGTACTTCGAGCGGCTCTCGGCCGCGGGCCTCATCTTCAGCGTCGAGAGCGGCGGGCTCGCCAAGCAGGCCATCCCCGTCTCCATGCTCCGCCGCGTCACATCGTGCCCGGCGGATTTCGACGGCACCGGCTTCGTCGACACCGACGACTTCGACGCCTTCATCGTGGCGTTCGAGGCCGGCGAAACCACCGCCGACTTCGACGGCACGGGCTTTGTCGATACCGACGACTTCGACGCCTTCGTCGTCGCCTTCGAGACGGGCTGCTGAACCGATCCGGGCAACGCCCGGACCGAAATCACACGGCCACATCAGCCGAGCACGAATCCGGGCCGCGGCCTGACACATTGGCTCACGCCAGGCGGGCGGCGTGCGCGCCCACCGGGCCCCCTCACCTCCCGCCCCGGACACACCATCATCTCCCGGTTGCGGATATTGACATGCTGATGTATCGTTCGCGTCCTGGGGTGCAACAATCGCACCCGAAAGACGTGCGGGGCCTCTCGAATCGCAAGGAGAACACGGGCCAGGTCGTGCACGAGCGCGACCGCGCCCTTCGACAAGGGCGTCGCCGCCGACCAGGGATCAAGACAACGCCTGATGGCCGGCGTCAACATCGGCCTCGAACACATGCGATTCCAGCCGCTCGACGCGGCAGATTGAACATCACTGCACGCAACACGGAGACGATCATGACAGCATCGAGAGATACCCACGACCGAAGACTCACGCGGGGCAGGGCCGCCGGCCTGTCAGCCCTGGTTGCCGCCGTCGCGGTGACCGTCTGCCACGCCCAGCCCGCCGCCCCGCCCGTCAAGTCGGTCACCCCGCAGCCCCCCACCGTCCTCCCCAACGAGGACTTCCGCTACACCGGCAGCATCGGGCGCACGATCGCCGACAGCGACCCGCCGGAGTTCCCCCAGCCCGTCCGCCCGCCCAAGGGCGCGCCCAACATCGTGCTCATCCTGATCGACGACGCCGGCTACGGCCAGTTCGGCACCTACGGCGGGCAGATCCCCACGCCCGCGCTCGACAGCGTCGCCGCCGCGGGCCTGCGCTTCACGCGCTTCCACACCACCGCGCTCTGCTCGCCCACCCGAGCCGCGCTGCTCACCGGCCGCAACCACCACGTCGCCGGCACCGGCGTCATCACCGAGGCCGCCACCGGCTACGACGGCTACACGGGCATCATCGGCCGCAACGTCGGCACCATCGCCGAGGTGCTCCGCCAGCACGGCTACGCCACCTCTTGGTTCGGCAAGAACCACAACACGCCCGACTGGGAGACCAGCCAGGTCGGCCCCTTCGACCGCTGGCCCAGCGGCCTGGGCTTCGATTACTTCTACGGCTTCATGGGCGGCGACGTCGACCAGTGGCAGCCCACGCTCTACGAGAACCACCAGCTCGTCCCGCGCTCCGGCGACCCCGACTACATCCTCACCAAGGACCTGGTCGACAAGGCCATCTCGTGGCTCAACACCACGCGGTCGATCGATCCCCACAAGCCCTACTTCCTCTACATGGCCACCGGCGCCACCCACGCCCCCCACCACGTCCGGCCCCAGTTCGTCGAACCGTGGAAGGGCAAGTTCGACATGGGGTGGGACAAGTACCGTGAAGAGATCTTCGAACGTCAGAAGAAGCTCGGCGTCGTCCCCGCCGACGCGAAGCTCACGCCCCGTCCCCCGGAACTCCCCGCCTGGGACTCGCTCTCGGCGGGCCAGAAGAAGCTCTTCGCCCGCATGATGGAGGTCTTCGCGGGCTTCACCGCCGAGACCGATTACGAGATGGGCCGCCTGCTCGAGGTCGTCCGGTCGCTGCCCGACGCCGACAACACGCTGGTTTTCTACCAGGTCGGCGACAACGGCGCCTCGGCCGAGGGCGGGCTGGTCGGCCTGCTCAACGAGAACTCGTTCTTCAACGGCGTCCCCGAGAAGCTCGAGGACAACCTCGAGCGCATCGACGAGATCGGCGGACCCAAGCACTTCAACCACTTCCCCGCCGGCTGGGCCTGGGCCATGAACA
Organism: Phycisphaerales bacterium; assembly: GCA_022072615.1. GTDB lineage: Bacteria > Planctomycetota > Phycisphaerae > Phycisphaerales > UBA1924 > JAEUJB01. The sequence continues at coordinate 9,658 of JAJVHS010000101.1, read as the reverse complement.
CGCCCTTCCAGTGGGCCAAGCAGATCGCCTCGCACCTCGGCGGCGTGCGCAACCCCCTCGTCGTCTCCTGGCCCGCGAAGATCAAGGACAAGGGCGGCATCCGCTCCCAGTTCCACCACGTCATCGACATCGCCCCGACCATCTACGAGGCCGCGGGCATCACCTTCCCCGGCGAGCTCAACGGCGTCGCCCAGAAGCCGCTCGACGGCGTCTCCATGGTCTACGCCTTCGACGACGCCAAGGCCACGGGCCGCCGCCGCAGCCAGTACTTCGAGATGTTCATCAACCGCGGCATCTACAGCGACGGCTGGTGGGCCGCGTCGCGCACCGGCATTCCCTGGGAGGGCAGCCCCGCCAAGCCCATCAACCCCGACACCGCCACCTGGGAGCTCTACAACATCGACCAGGACTTCTCGCAGGCCAACGACCTCGCCAAGTCCAACCCCGAGAAGCTCAAGCAGCTCCAGGAGCTCTGGTGGGCCGAGGCCGCTCGCAACGATGTCCTCCCCCTCGACGGCCGCAAGATCGAACGCCTGAGCTGGGAGCTCCAGGGCCGCCCGTCGCTCGTCGGGCACCGCACGTCATTCACCTACTACAAGGGGCTGCTCGCCCTGCCCGCCGGCAGCACGCCGAGCCTGCTCAACAAGTCCTTCTCCATCACCTCGGACATCCACGTCACCGACACCTCCGGCGACGGCGTGGTCATGGCCATGGGCGGGCTCGACGGCGGCTACGGCGTGTACATCAAGGGCGGCAAGGCCGTGTTCGTGGGCAACTTCCTCGGCCGCGAGCTCACCCGCGTGACCTCGCCGTCCGCGCTGCCCAAGGGCAAGGTCACGATCAAGGCCGAGTTCGCCTACGACGGCGGCGGACTGGGCAAGGGCGGAACCATGACGCTCTCGGTCAACGGCCAGCAGGTCGGCACCGGCCGCATGGAGCACACCCACGCGATCACGCTCGGCCTCGGCGGCGCCCTCGACATCGGCGCCGACACCGGCGCGCAGGTCGATCCTCAGTACGAGCCGCCCTTTGAGTACAAGGGCGACATCGACTTCGTGACCATCGACTTCGTGGCGCCGAAGAAGTAACCGCACGCCGCGCACCACCACCCACCAATCCGATCACCCATCCGATCAACCGGGCTCCCGCGAGCCCGGTTTTTTGTTGCATCGTACCGACCTTCAAAAACGCAACACCCCCCGATCGCTCGGGGGGTGTGCCAGTGACCCCAAGGGGATTCGAACCCCTGTTTCCAGGATGAGAACCTGGCGTCCTGGACCAGGCTAGACGATGGGGCCAACTCGAGATCCCAACGAAGCCCAAGTTCTCAGCAGGGACGATAGGCGGCTCGCCGCAACCGTCAACCGGCCCGCTCCACGCGACGCCGAGCGACCCACAGGCGCCCCAAAAACACCACCACGCTCCCTCCTCGGAGGCAGCACGCGGGCGAACGCCGGTTCATCTTGAAATCGATGCTCTCAGGCCGTCGCCGCCGCCACCGGCGCCGCCGCGAGCATCCGCCTCAGCTGCGCCAGGGCATACACCGCCGCCTCGGCGTCCTGCTGACCCACCACCGCTCCCGCCGGCTCGCCGTCCGGGCCGGTCCACTCCGCCCGGCTGCAGTCGAAGAGTTGCACGCGGCGGATCGTGAGCTGATGGCCATTCTCGGCGAATTCGCGCTGCACCCGGGCCGGCCTTGGATAACAGCGGCCGTCGGCCAGGTAGTCACAGTCGGTGCTGTCGAGCGCGGACCATCCCGTGGCGTACAGCTCATCGATCGCGAACTCTAGACCCATGGTGGCCCGTCCTTTCGCGGCCCGAAGCAACGGGCCCGGGGAGCTGTGTCATCATCGGCCGAGTGAAGGGTGCCGCAAGAGCCGGGCACGCCCGCGCAACAACCACCGGGCCGAGATCGCCGCCAATTGTAGCGGCTCCCCGGGGATCAAGCACCCCTATTTGGCCCCGCCCGCCGCCCCCCACCCCCGCCTCGGAGACCGGATGTCCGCGGCAGGTTATTGGCCCGTCGGGCCGTGCCGGAGCACCACCAGGGCCATCACGTCGTACCACGCGTGGGCCGCGACCGCCAGCCCGAACCCCCGCATGATGAACACCCCCGACAGGTACAGCCCCGCCAGCAGGCAGTACACCGCCAGCGGCACATCCAGCCCCCCGCTGGTCCAGATGTCGTGGTACGCCGCGAACGCCACCGACGCGATCAGCGCCGAGATCGCGTACCCCGCCCGGTCCGGCACCTTGAACAGGTCCACGAGCACCGCGTGCAGGGCCGCGATCGCGATCAGCCGGAACAGCAGCTCCTCGTAGATCCCCGCCCCCAGGGAAAGCGTCAGCCTCGCCTGCCACGGCAGGCTCGCCATGTCGCCGGACATCGCGAGAAGCCCGGGCCCGGGCCCCGGCCCGGCCTGCTGGCTGAAGAACAGCCCCAGCACCAGCAGCGGCAGCGTCCACACCAGCGACTCCGCGGCCATCCCCGCCAGCACCTTCCACGACAGCGCCCAGCGGTCCCGCTCGAGCACGTGCCAGATCAGCAGCACCGCCGCCAGCGCCATCCCCGGCAGGTGCAGCGAGAACGCCCCGAAGTGCTCGAAGAAGATCCGCAGCAGCCGCCGCGCGCTGACATCCACCCCCGCCGCCATCCCCGACAGGTACACGATCGATCCGATCTCGTAGAACAGGATCAGCGGCGTCAGGAACGCCAGCACGTGCAGCGGACGCGTCGACAGAAACAGGTACCGAGCCGTCGAGCTCGATGCAAACCGCCGCGTGGCGCGACGGGCAGGCTGCGGTCTGGCGGAGGTCTCTCGACCCATGGGCACAGGGTAACCCTTCCGACCGCGATGATCGGCGTCATCGATACACCATCCGCGTCACGATTCGCAGCCGCGACCACGCGCGCCGGGCTCGCCCGGCCGCGATCAGGCCTTGGCCTTCGGAGCCTTGGCAGCCTTCGCCGCGGGCTTGGGAGCCGCGCCGCCGGTCTTGGCGACCAGCTTCGCGTTCAGTCGGCTCTTGCGGCGGCTGGCCTGGTTCTTGTGGATCGTCCCGCGCTTCGCCGTGCGGTCGATCACCTTCTGAACCTTCTCGAACGCGGCCTTCGCCTCGGCCGCCGTCCCGCTCTCGATCTTGGTCTCGAACTCCTTGATCGCGTCGCGCATCGTCCGCTCGCGCCAGCGATTGCGGGCTCGCTGCTTGGCATTCTGGCGGACGCGCTTGGCGGCGGACAACGAGTGAGCCATCTGGTTCTGCTTCCCTGTAAGAACGGTCGAGCGGAGTCAATCCCGCGACGAGCGACCGCTCGACGCCGGGCCTGAATAATTCGGGGTCCGCCCGGGAGAATCAAGCCGGACCGGGTTTCCCTCGATCCGACCCGCCCCGCAACTTGCCGCCCCGGCACGGACGGCTTACCCTCTGCCTTGGTTCCCATACGGGTCCTGAAGCGGGCGTAGCTCAATTGGATAGAGCACCAGACTACGGATCTGGGGGTTGTGGGTTCGACTCCTACCGCCCGCGCTTCATCATCCGCCGGTCCGAACGGCCAGGCCGGTGAACAGGTCGATCGCCCCGGTTGAACCGGCCGGGGCACGCCGCTTCCGAGGGGCCTCCTCACTCATGAGCCCGCTGTGCTTTGCCCGCCGCAGTGATCAGCCGCGGACCGTGGCGGCTCGCACCATCGGCCTCCACATCGCCGCGGCCGCCGCCCTCCTCCTGACCGGCTGCTGGTCCTACCGCCCCGGCGACGACCAGCTCCCCCGGGCCGCGGGCCTCGGCGCCGCCGCCGACACCATCGAGTGGCCCTCCCGCGATCTCGCCCCCGCCGTCGAGCTCCTCAACCGGACGCCCGACGTCGTCAGGTACTTCCAGCCCATCGACGGCCAGAACCCCTCCGGCCTCGCCGAGAGCGATCGACGCGAGATGGACCGCTTCGGCGTGAAGGTCACCTACAAGGGCATCCACGGACTGGGCCTGCTGCGGATGTACGAGCCGCTCTCCGCCCCCGAACCCAAGCCCGCCGCCGGCAGCCTCACCGAGCTCATCAATTTCATGACGCTGGGCTTCACGCCCAACGCCTACTGGCTGACCTCGCGCACGCTCGAAGGAACGCGCTCCGACCGCGAGCGCACGATCGAGCTGCCCGAATCCGAAGCCGAAGCGCCCGGCGTCGTCCCGCCCCCCTTCGAGTTCATGGACGCCCCCACGCTCGAGGCCAACAGCGCCGTCCCCGAACTCCACCTGCGGTCGGGCATGGCGATCCGCTTCCCTCCCACCACCGTCCCCCGCAAGCCCTACACCGGCGTGGTCCTCCACCTCAACGCGATGTTCGGCAACGAGTACGAGGTGCGCACGCTGGACGTCTTCCGCCAGCGCGGCTGGGCCGTCATCGATCTCAAGCCGACCTCGCAGATCCTCCCCCCCGTCCCGCCGCAATGGCACGGCGTGATCCGCGACGCCGCCCGCCGGCGCTCGCAGATGATCGCCCGCATCTGCACCGACATCACCGGCTCCCCCCGATACAACGCGACCTCGCTCGACGACTACCGCCGCGTCGCGGAGAAGTTCCAGGCTCACCCCCTCGCCTCGGACGTCGAGTACCTCTCCCGGGTCATCGAGCGCTGCCGGTCGGGCGCGTACATCGCGTCCTCGCCCGACACCTACCAGCAGATCGCCGAGCACGTCGCCCGCGAGCTCGACCAGGCGCAGGCCGGCAGCGCCTACGCCTGCGAGGCGGTCCTCGATTACGTCGCAAAGCACCGGCCCGACCTCGCCGGCCTGCCCGTGGCGCTCATCGGCTTCAGCGCCGGCGGCCTGGCGGCGCCGACGAGCGCGGCCCGCATCCACGACCAGATCGACGCGGTCGTCATCATCGGCGGCGGCGCCGACTGCTTCACCGCCTCGCAGCGGAGCGTCTTCAGCAACGGCGGGATCACCATCCGCACCACCCCGGATGAACCCATGGAAGAGCGCCCGCTGTCGCTGCGGCAGATCCGCGAGATCAGCAGGCGCTACCTCGCCGCCTCGAAGCTCGATCCGTACCACACCGCCCCGCGGCTCGCCTCGCTCCCCGTCCTGCTCGTCACCGGCAGCGACGACACCTGGGTGCCCGCCGAGTGCGGCGACCTGCTGTGGGAACGCCTGGGCCGGCCCCCGCGGCTTGAGATCAGCGCCGGCCACGAGCTGCTCTTCTACTTCCTCCCCGACAAGGCCCACTTCATCGCCCAGTGGGTGGAGGACAACGTCCGGCGCTCGACCCGCGACATCCCGCGGGATTTCGCCGCTCGCCCCGCGCGCGAAGAACCCTCCGACGATCGCGGGCCCGGCGTCCGGCTCCCGGCGTCCGCATCGCCCGCAACGCCGTGACAGGCGCCGCGCGGCCCGCATCCGCGCCGCTCGCGCCCCGCTCACTTCGCGCTGAATCGGACGTTCGTTACGAGTTCAGGCTCGCCAGGTAGCTGACGTCATCGGCCTTCCACAACTGGTCGCCCACCGGGCTCCAGTAGTACCGCATGACGTCGCCATTGGACGCCGTGCCGACCAGGTTGATCGTGTTCGCCGGCGAGGTGACGCCCGTGATCCGTCCGACCATGGGCTTGGTGCCCGCCGGAACCGCCGTCGACATGTCCGTCACGGTCCAGTTGCCCGCGCCCGACGCCGGCGCCCACCAGTACACGTAGAGCTTGCCGTTGGAATCGAGCCCGCCGATGTTCGTCGCGCCCCACGGCGTCACGAAGCTGCTGATGGTGTTCCCGACCAGCAGCGGGCCGTCGAACAGCGCCGTCAGGTCGCTGGTGCGCCACAGCTCGTCGCCGCCGCCCGCCGTCGCCACCCACCACGTCGCCGACACGTGGCCTTCCTCGGTGATGCCGACGATGTTGGTCGCAAACCAGCTCGTCAGGTACACCGTCAGGCCGCCGGTGAACTTCGGCGCGCCCACCGCGTCGCTGAGGTTGGTCGACGTCCACAGGTTCTGGTCGATCCCCGGCGCCCACCAGATCGCCTGGATCTCCCCGTTCCCGTCCAGGCCGACGATGTTGAGCCCGTTCCACGCCGTCACGAAGCTCGTCAGCCGCCCCGTGAACGCCGGCGTGTCCAGGCCGCGCGGCGCCAGGTCCTGCGTCGAGAAGTTGTGGAACTCCCACACCCAGCTCGTCGCCGTCCCCGTCTGCCGGAACGCCACCAGGTCGCCGTTGTCGGCCATCCCCGCGACGTACACGAACCCGTCGGTCGTCGTGAAGACCGTGACCTCGCCCTCGATGATCTGTCCGCCCGCCACCGTCGTCGTCAGGTTCGTGTAGCTCCACGAGCCCGCGGCGCTCTGCGTGAACAGGATCAGCCCCGACAGCGACGGGCCGACCGCGTGCTTCAGGCCCGTCTTGGGGTCGTAAAACACCTCGATGTTGCCCGTCAGCGTCGGCGACCCCGTCAGCGCCGTCAGGTTCTGGTACTGCCACTGGCCCTCGGAATCCGGCGAGAACACCTCCGCCCGTCCGTTGAGCCCCAGCGCCGAGATGATGAGCTGGTCCTGCGCGTTGACCGCGCCGTCCACCGGCGACCCGGCGACCGCCCGGTACTCCGCCCGGTTCACCACCGACGCGTCAGTCAGATACACCAGGTCCGCCTCGGTCACGCCGCCGCTGCTGTTGGGGTTGTAGTGCGAAGTCACCACCACGTCGTCGTACGTCTGCGAGTTCGACCCGTCGAGGTCGAACGTCCGAAGCGCGAAGATCTGGTCGATGACGTCCATCCCCATCACCACCTGGCCGAACACCGCGTACCCCGTGTTGGGCCCGGTCGGATCAAGGCTCAGGTTGTCCTGGACGTTGAAGTAGAACCCGCTCGTGGCCGAGTTCGGCACGCTCGTCCGGGCCATCGCGATCGTCCCGCGGACGTTCGACTTGCCCGTGGTCTCCAGCACGATCGGGGCGTCCGTGGTCACCGCCGTCGGCTCGCCGTCGCCGTCCTCGAAGTAGAACCCCCCGCCCTGGAGGATGTCGATCCCCACGTTGTTCTGCTTCTTGATCATCCGATGGAAGAACGTCTCGTTCAGGCGGTCGGTGTTGACGTACGACAGGAAGTTCGCCACCGTGATCGGCGCCACGTCGTCGAACAGCTCGACGTAGATGTCGCCGTACGCCGTGTCGAACTTCACGATCGTGTGGTTGTCGGGCGCCACCGAGAAGGCGATCCGCCGCTCGAGCTCCATGAACAGCCCGTCTCGCGACACGTCCCGGCCCGCCGTCCTGGCGACCATGGTCGTCCGCCCCAGCCCCAACGCCCGAGCCACCGCCGACGTCACCGCTGCCATCATCTGTAAGACTCCTCGGCTCGCTGGCCGACCTGGCCTTCACGCCACCATGAAACGTCCCCGCCTGGGACGCTCCATGCACCGATTCCGCTCTCCGGCCGGAACCCGAACCTCCCGGCTACCAGGGTTCCCCGAAGAGTGTACCACGCCCATCCATCATTCGAACGTCCCGCGACGCTCGATTTCGAACTCGTACAGGCGCGCCACCTCCGACGCCCCGAGCGTGTCCAGACCGGCCAGACGCGAGATCACCGCCTTGGGTTCGCGCACCGCGAGCCCCCCGAGCACCTCAAACTTGTGCGACAGCACCTCCTTGAGGTCGATCACGTCCGGGCCCGACGCGTTCCGGGCATGCCCGCCCGGGTACATCACCAGCCCCGAGTCGTACACCCCGCCCTGGTCGTCCGTCACCACCATCGACGTCGGGATGCCGTCGGGGTACTTGGCGTCGTACTCGGGCCCGCCCCACTCGAACGTCATCTTCGCCATCAGCGACCGCGTCAGCTCGTGGTGCAGCGCCCGGCGGTCAAAGTCGTGCGGCGTCAGCATCAGCTCCTTCCAGCCCAGCTTCGCCCCCGGCCGAGCCGCCCGCAGCTCCAGCGCCTTGCGCAGCATCGTGCACACCAGGTACAGCATGGAATGGTCCGCGCTCTGCCGCGTCTTGGGGTCGCGCTTGGCAGGGTCGCCGATGATCCCGAACGCCGGCTCGTACGCCTTCACCACGATCCTGGCGATGTTGTCCCCCGACTGATCGTCCAGGAGCTGCGGCGCCCGACCGATGATGTTGATCAGCCCCTGCAAGGCACCCGCCGACTGGTGCTCGTACAGCCCCAGCTTGAAGTGCATCCCCATCACCGCAAAGTCGTCCCCCGTCTTGCCGAGCACAAGATCAAACGGCGACGCGTCCTTCTTGCCGTCGGCGCCTTCATTCCTCTGTGCCTGCGAGCCCGTCTTCACGAACATCCGTCCCGGGCCCTCGAAGATCCGGAAGATCGCCTCGGGGTTGCGGAAGATGTCGCGCGGCCCCAGGAACCCCGCCATCGCCCGCTTGACGCTCATGATCGCCGCCTCGGTCGAGATCGCCGCGCTCGCGCCCTTGCTGTCGGACAGTTGCTTGCCCGCGCGGATCGCCCGGAACGGGATGTAATGCGCCACCACCATGCCGATCGCGCTCTCGATCTGCTCGGGCCTTGCGCCCATCATCGCGCCGAAGGTCGCGGCGCTGGCGATCGCCCCGTGCACCACGTGGTCGATCTTGTAGCTCTTGAGGCTGAACACCTCCGCCAGCCGGCCCCGGATCTCGTCCAGCAGCACCATCCCCCGCAGCGCGTACGCCCCGTCCCGGCCCCGCATCTGGGCCGCCGCCACCGCCACGCTGTAGAAGTCGTTGTGCCCGAACTCACCCGCCGTGTGACCAAGCCCGGGGTTAAACCCGAAATTGGTGCCATTGCTGTCCCATTCACGCACCGCCGCGCAGTTGGCGACGATGGCCTTCTCCACCGCCACGTCCACCTTCGATCCCAGCGTCGGCACCCCCGCCCGCACGCACTCCTTCGCCCACGGCACCGTCTTCTCGCCCGCCGGCACCTTGTACTGTAAAGCCTCATCCCGCAACAGGTTGGGAGCGTTCGTCCCCAGCGCGATCGCGGACATCCCGCACACCACGGCATCGGTGTGGAACAGCTTGGTCCGCTCGAGCACCGCGCTCGACGGGCCGACCGGGTCGGCCATGAACTCGATCGCGTAGTTGGCGATCCCCAAGGCCTGGTTGGAATCGGCCGGCAGGAGAACGTGGGTCCGGGGGTCGATGGCGGTGGCGGCGACGGGCATGCTCGGGCTCCCAACTGGGGACGTGGACCATGGAAACAGGGGGTCAAGGATAGACCCCGACGCTTGCCGGTTGGCGATGGTCCGGCTTGACCCATGGGGGCTACTATCTTGCCGATCAGGACAGTGAGCGTCCGACGCGGACGCGTGCCTCGATTCGCCGACGCTTCCTCTTGCCCGAGTTCAAGCAGCCGGTCGAAACAGTCTCAAGGGCAAGTTGGAAGACAGAATGAAGCTCTATGTCGGTAACCTGTCGTTCAAGACGACCGAGGATGGCCTGCGCTCGTTGTTCGAGGCGCACGGTGAAGTGTCGTCCGCGCAGCTCGTGATGGACCGCGAGACCGGCCGGCCCCGCGGCTTCGGGTTCGTCGAGATGCCCGACGACACGCAGGCCCGCGCCGCGATTGAGGCGCTCAACGGCCAGAACATCGACGGTCGCGACCTGACCGTCAACGAAGCCCGCCCGCGCGAGGATCGCGGCGGCGGCGGTGGTGGTCGCGGCGGATTCGGCGG
>JAJVHS010000068.1 GCA_022072615.1 Phycisphaerales bacterium | reverse complement strand
GGGCTATACCCCCCGCACCTGCTTCGCCCAGGCCATCCTCCACGACCCGGATGTCCTGGTCATGGACGAGCCGCCCGCGACCAACGAACCCGCCGCCCACCGGGTGCCATCCCCCCGCCAACCTCCGGACGTGATACTCTTGCGATCATGACATCAGCTACGTTCGACCCCAAAGGCTTCGATGCTGAACCCGAAGTGCTCGAGCCCGAACGCGTCAGCATCCTCGCCATCCTGGGACTGGTCTTCGGGCTGATCTGCTTCATCCCGATCCTCCCCCTTCTGGGCGTCGTCTTCGCGATCTCGGGGCTCATCGCCATCAACCGCTCCCGCGGCCGGCTCGCCGGCACCGGCATGGCCATCGCCGGCCTCATCCTGGGGCTCCTCTTCACCGCTCTCCAGGGCGCCATCGTCCTTGGAATGGCACAGGCGCTCTCCATCTTCAGCAAGGAGCTCGTCAGCCCGGCCGGCAGCATCGCCTCGGCCATCGACACCGCCGACTACCCGGCCGTCCGCCAGGGCCTCGTTGCCCAGACACGCGACCTCGCCACCGACGAGGCCGTCAACACCTTCAAGGACGCCTACAAGGACGAACTCGGCGCCTTCCAGTCCGTCCCCACAGGCATGGACCTCGTCCTGGCCTACTTCGAGCTCGGGCCCCAGTTCCAGGCGATGCAGGGCATGCAGGGCGTCCAGGGCCGTCAGGATCTCATGCCCGTCCCCGCCAAGTTCGAGAAGGGAATGGGCCTGTTCATCTTCACCTTCGAGCCCCCGCAGCACAACAACGGCCCACCCACCAGCGGCCAGCTCTTCAAGTTCCGCAACGTCACCCTCATCACGCCAGGCGCAAAGGTCTACAACCTCATCGACCCGGCGCTGATCCCGGCGGCCCCGGCCGGCATCCTCCCGCCGCCGCCGCCACCCCCCGCCGATCAGCCCAAGGCTCCCGACGCGCCCCAGGATTCGCCACCAGAAACTGACCAGCCTTCCAAGGACGGGGGTTCCGGCTCCCAGTCCGGCGGCGGTTGACGCACGATCGCGCGATTTCTTCGCCGACCTGACCGAGGGGTTTGACCATGGCCGCTCCAGCTCCCAAAGGGCGCGGTAGAACCGACCAGAATCAGCCCGTCATCTCCTGCCGGGGCGTCGTCAAGAAGTTCGACGGCCGCACTGTCCTCGACGGCATCGACCTCGACGTCATGCCCGGTGAAACCATGGTCATCATGGGCGGATCGGGCTGCGGAAAAAGCACCCTCCTGCGCCTGCTCATCGGCGCGATCCGCCCCGACGACGGCCAGATCCTGCTCTTCGGACGCGATATCGCCAAGCTCTCCGAATCGGAGCTCAACGACGTACGCAAGAAATTCGGCATCCTCTTCCAGTCCGGCGCGCTCTTCAACTCCATGACCCTGGCCGAAAACGTCGCCCTCCCCCTCCACGAGCACACCCCGCTCCCCGCCGAGCTCATCGACATCGAGGTCACCATCAAGCTCGAGCTCGTCGGCCTCCGCCAGCACGCCGACAAGTTCCCCGCGCAGATCTCCGGCGGCATGAAGAAACGCGCCGGCCTCGCCCGGGCGCTCGCCCTCGACCCGCGCCTGCTCTTCTACGACGAACCCTCCGCCGGCCTGGACCCAGTCACCAGCGCGCAGATCGACCAGCTCATCATCGACCTGTCCAAGAAGCTCGGCGTCACCAGCGTCGTCGTCACCCACGAGATGGACTCGGCCTTCACCATCGCCGACCGCATGGCCATGCTCGACAAGGGACGCATGCTCCGAGCCGATTCCCGCGACTGGTTCGACAGGCTCCGCAAGACGCCGATTGAAGAAACCGCCAACTGGCCCGAGGACCACCGCCTCATCCGTCAGTTCCTCCGCGGGGACGCCGAGGGACCGATCACCGAGCGCCGCTCGCTCAGCGAGTTCCATGAAGAGCTGCTCGGGCCCGCCACCGCGCCCGTCGCCGTTCCGAGCGTCCTGCCGACACGCGGTCACTAGCCGTTGTTTGTTCCGGCGTCGTCTCGTGGCAGCGCCGGTGAGCACGACATCAGCCATTCTCGTATCGGGGTAACAACATGCAACCGCTCGACGCTCGTCTCGTCGACGCCGCACGCCGCGGCAACGTCGTCATTCTCGCCGGCGCCGGGGTTTCCGCCGACAAGCCCGCGAACCTGCCCGGCTGGAAGCCGCTCAACCGGGCCATCGCCCGCGCACTGCGAACCCGCCTGGAAGCCGGCATCGAGCGAAAGGGCTGGCTCACCGCGGTGGAAGAATCGCTCGATCACGGCCGGGAATCCAACCGATTCCCGCCGGACTACCAGGCACAGATCCTCGAGGAGGTCGCCGGCGAGCGCTACTTCCGGGCACTCCAGTCCCTCGATGTCGGTCGCGACGCCGTCAACCGGTCCCACGACGGCATCGCCGCGATCGCGGCGGCCGGTGCTCTCCGAGCCGTGATCACCACCAACTTCGATCGCCTGATCGAAGAGGCCCTCGACGCGCGCGGCGTCCGCTACACGGTCGCCTTCGATGACGGCGGATACGACGCGATCACGCCCGCCATTCGCTCTGGGGCCCGCGACCCGCTGCCTGTCATCAAGGTGCACGGCTGCGTCACTTCCCACACCTCCATGATCGACACGCTCAAGCAGCGCCTCCGCGGGCGGTCCCAGGCCGTCAACGGCGCGGTCGAACCGCTGCAGTCGGCGTACTGGATCTACGCCGGCTTCTCCGCCGAGGACCTGGAATCCAACCCCGAATACCTCGGCCTCTCCGCCGCCGCACGCGCCGCGATCGGAGCGACCTACATCGCGTACCCGAAATCGCCCGATCTCCGGCCGGGCGCACAGGTGCTGCGCGAGGCCCTGCAGGATCGCTGGCAGAAGGTTGACCGCTACATCCCGGAGTTCCTTGGTGAGCTCTGTTCATCGATTGGTGCCAATGCACCACGTCCCATCAGCGAGGAGACCGCTGTCGGCCCGCAGCTCGTCGAACAGCGCCTCGCGCAGTGGGCCGGCTCGCTCTCGACGTCCGCCGCGGGCCTCTGCCTCTCCGCCATGTTCGAAGCCTTCGGAGATGCCGAACCCGCGGTCCGCATCCTCGACCGTCTTGTCCGCAAAGAGGTCTACGACGAGCGCGGAACCGATGACTTCCGGTCGCTCCAGCTCAGCTACGGCCGCCTTGGGGCGGTCTGGGGCCGCTTCTTCGCGGTCCCCGACCTCAACGGCGCGCAGAGCAACGCCAGCGTCGAGTCCGTTCAAAGCCTGCTGCGGATCCTCGATTCGAGCGCCGGCTTTGCCGCCCGCGGCTGGCTCGCCACGCTCTACCTCTGGCTTGACAACGGCCAGGCCGCCACGCAGATCGCCGGGGCAACCATGCTCGGCGTGCTGGAGAACCGCTGGCCCGGCCCTTCCCCGCGCAGCGATGAGGAGACCGTCGATGCGTGGATCTCCGCCGCTCAGGTCATGTTCGTCAACGCTGACGCTCAGACACTTACCGCCCTCGAGGGCACGTCGCGCGCCGCGCTGAACCTGGCCCGTCGCGCCGGCGATGCCATTCGTGTCGCCCGCATCCACGCGATGACCATGCTCGCCTTGGCCGAAGCGTGCCAGGATGTCGGCGCATACGACGACCGCTACGCCGGCGACTTCAAGCAGGCGAACCGTGTGAACGATGGCTTTGCGCTCGGGATGCGCCAGCTCGCCCTGGGCCGCTGGCAGGCGAAGCGCTGCGCCACGGGCGGCGACGTCGAACAGTGCGCCATCAAGGCCACCGAGCATCTGTGCCTCGCGATCGAAGCGATCCGCCAGCACAGCATGGATGCCTGGGGTGCTTACGCCTGCCTGGTCCTCGCGCGGTGCGGGATGTACCGCCGCGATCTCGCGCAGGCCCAGCAATGGCTGAACACCGCCGCGGATTACACCGGCCGGTTCCCCGCGTGGCGGTCTCACCTGCTCGAAACGCTCGCCGCAGTGAAGGAGAGTTTCGGCGATCACACCGCGCCCGAGGCCTACAGAATGTCGATCGAAGCCGCCGCCGAGAGCGGCCTCCTGCACCGAGCCGAGTTTCTGTCCGGCGCCGTCAACGGGACCGCGTAGGCGTCCGCTCTCACCGGCTCGCGACAGCCGCGTACTTCTCCTGCTTCTCCCGGTACATCAGCAGCGTCATGTACTCGTACGTTGCCATCAGGCTCGCAAGATGCCACCCCGCGCGGCCGTCCAGGAACCCGAGCTTGAGCACGTACATGTCCAGGAATCGCATCACCGGCCGCCAGGGGATCTTCGGCAGCGCGTCGCCCGGCCCCGGGCCCCGCGACGCCAGCGGCCGCAGCCGCTCGGGTGTTCCCGCGCCGTGCTGCGCACGGATCAGCTGATCGCTCTCGAGGTCCGCGAACTTGATGTGCTTGGTGATGAACTCGTGCACCGTCTCTCGGTGCACGTGCAGCATCGGCGCCCGGCAGCGGCCGATCTTCCCCGGGCACACCACGCCCTCGTGCACCGTCCTGTCCTGGTACCGAGCCTGCCCCCGCCTGAAGAACATCAGCTTGCGCTTCGGGAAGACCCCGCCGAAACGGATCCGCCGCCCCATGAAGATCACGATCTCGTCGATCATGTACCCCGACAGCGCACTGGGGTCGGCCGCGATCCGCCGAAGCTCCTCCGCCAGCGCCGGCGTGATCCGCTCGTCGGCGTCCATCACCAGGAGCCACTGCCCCTTGAACGGCAGGTTGTCCAGGCCCCAGTTCTTCTGCTTCGAGAAGTTCTCGAACGGATGCTCGGAAACGTGCGCGCCGCACTCCATGGCGACCTCGCGCGTCCGGTCCTTGCTGAGCGAGTCAAGCACGTACACGGGCCCGACCTGCGAGGCGTTCGCGATCACCTCACGGATCTGGCCTTCCTCGTTGAGCGTCGGGATCAACACCTCGATGCTGGGGTGCTCGGCGCTGGTCGTCATGCGGCGTTCTCCGTCGCGGGACTCGGGGACGGCGTCGGGCCCGTCGGCCCTGTCGGGTTCGTCGGATTGGTGGTACTCGTGGCCGTCGAAACCGGACCGGCCGGCCCCTTGCGCCCCAGGAACCGAGCCGCCAGCGCGTCGCCCACCCCGCGCCAGTTCCCGCTCGTCTCCTTCAGCTTCGCCTCGATCCAGTACTCGTAGCACGACATCATCAGCGAATAGTGGAACCCCTGCGGGCCGTCAAGGATCCCCAGCCGGAAGAAGTACAGGTAGATGAACCGCGCCGCGTGACGCATCGGCAGACGGTTGAAGATCTGCTTGAGCACCACCCGCCGAGCGATCGGGTCGCCGCTGAAAATGTCGAAGAATCGCATCGGCGGACCCGCCTTCCGGGCCTTGAGGATCTCCGCCGTCTCGAAGGTCGAGTAGCTGTTGTGCCGTTCGAACCAGTGCACCGTCCCCTTGCTGAACGGGTAGTGGATCAGGTGCTCCTGCAGCTCGCCCACCGGCCCGTCCACCACCGCCACCGGGTTGACCAGCCGCTCGTACCGGATCTTCTGGGGACGGAACACCCGCACCAGCCACGTCGGGTAGAGCTGCGCGTGCTTCAGCCAGCGCCCGTTGAACATGTCCTTGCGCCGCAGGCGGAACGCCGCGTGCGGCGCCGTGGGGTCGGCGGCCCGCATGACCTCGTCCGCCAGCTCCGGCGGCACCCGCTCGTCCGCGTCCACATAGAGCACCCACGGGTGCTTGAACGGGATGTTCTGCACGCCCCAGTTCTGGTGGCTCGACCAGTTGTCGAACTTCCGCTGCACCACCCGCACGTTGGGGTACCGGCCGGCGATCTGCAGCGTCTTGTCGCTCGAGAACGAGTCGTACACCACCACGTCGTCGGACCACGACAGGCAGTCCAGGCACGGCGCGATGTTGATCTCCTCGTCCTTCGTCAGGATCAGGATCGACACCGGGTTGGCGGTGCGAACCCCCGCCCCGCCCGGCCTGGGGTACGCCGACAGCGGGCCGGTCGCCCCCGCGGTCGCCGCGTGCCGCGCCATGTACTTCTTCTCGAGCGAAGAGGTCCGCGTCACCCACCGCCGCTTGATCTCCTTGATCTTGATCTCGATCCAGTACTCGTACATCGAGATCATCACCGCGTACTGGAACCCCGCGTCGCGGTCCAGGAACCCCCGCCGCAGCACGTACATGTACAGGAAACGCACCAGCCCGCGGAACGGCAGGTAGAAGGTGATGTTCTTGAGCGCCCGCCGCCGCGCCACCGGGTTGGGGTTCCGCAGGTTGCGGATGTGCGAGAAAAGGCTCGTCTGCACGACCTTCGCCGCCTCGGTCCCCTCCATCGTCGAGTACGAGTTGTGCTTCGTGAACCAGGGGATCAGCCCCTTGTTGAAGCTGTAGTGGATGAAGTCGTTCTCGAGGTCGCCCATCGGCCCCTGCGGGACCGGGTGCGGGTTCACGTCCCGCATCTCATAGCGGATCTTGTCCGGCTTGAACAGGCGGATGATCCACACCGGGTAGATCCCGCCGTGCTTCAGCCACCGCTCCATGAACATGTTCTTGTACTTCAGCCGGTACGCGACCTCCTCGCGCTCCGGCTGGTTGCACCTGGCGATGATCTCGTCCCGCAGCTCCGGCGGGACCCGCTCGTCCGCGTCGCTGTAGTACACCCACGGGTGCTTCCACGTGATGTGCTCGAGCGCCCAGTTGCTGTGCTTGCTCCACGTGTCGAAGCGCCGCTTGATCACCCGCACGTTCGGGTACTTCTGCGCGAGGTCCAGCGTCCTGTCCGACGAGTAGCTGTCGAACACCACGATGTCGTCGGAGAAGGTCAGCGTGTCCAGGCACGCCTCGATGTTGATCTCCTCGTCCTTGGTTAGGATGAGGATGCTCGGCGGTTCCTTGCCGGGCTCGTACGCGCGCTGCGATGCCGGCAGCGGCAGCGGGATCGGCGACACCGTCGCCATCGGGTCCGCCGCCTCGGCCGCCGGCGCGCCCGGCACCGATCCGCCCGTGTTCGTCGATCCGTCCGACATCAGGCCGCGCTCCCCCGGCCCGCCGCGACCGCCCCCGCCGCGTGGCCCGCGAGCGACGGCACCGTCTTCGCCCAATCGAGCGTCCGGCGGATTCCCTCGGCAAAATCAACCACCGGCGCGTACCCCAGGAGCTCCCGCGCCCGCCCGATGTCCGCCACCGAGTGACGCACGTCGCCCGCGCGCGGCGGCGCGAACGACGGCGACGCATCCACGCCCAGCGCCTCGCCCATCCGAGCCAGCACGTCCAGAAGCCGCGTCCGCACCCCCGTCCCGATGTTGATCACCTCGCCCGCAAACGGCCGGGCGCTCGTCGCCGCCAGGAGGTTCGCGTACACCACGTTGTCGATGTACGTGAAGTCCCGCGTCTGCTCGCCGTCACCCATCACCGTCGGCTTCTTCCCGCTCAGCAGCATCTTCAGGAACGCGCTGATCACCGCCGCATACGGCGACGACGGATCCTGCCTCGGTCCGAAGATGTTGAAGTACCGCAGGCTCACCGTCGACAGCCCCGAGCACCGCGCCTGCGACTGCAGCAGCAGTTCCCCCGCCACCTTGCTCGCCGCGTACGGCGACCAGCAGTCTGGCGTGTGCTCCTCGCGGCTCGGCAGCGTCGGCGTGTTCCCGTACGCGGCGGCCGACGCCGCGAACACCACCCGCCGCACCCTGGCGTCGCTCGCCGCCGTCAGCACCCGCTGCGTCCCCACCATGTTCACCTGCGCGCACTTCTCGGGCTCGGCCACGCTCTGCGGCACGCTCACCAGCGCCGCCTCGTGGAACACCACGTCGCACTCCGCGACCGCTCGGCGCAGCGCCCCATCATCGAGCACCGACGCCCGGTGAAACTCGCACCCCGGCGACAGATTGCTCTCGTACCCGCCCGACAGGTCGTCGAGCACCACCACCTTCGACCCCAGCGTCGATAGCGCCCGCCCGATGTGCGACCCGATGAACCCCGCCCCCCCGGTGATCAGCACCCGCTTCCCGCGCAGGTCCGAAAACCCGGGCGTCTGCAGCCACGCGGGCCAACCGGTTGTCGAGGTTTCGGCAAGACTCATCCTCATCCCTTCTGGATCGGTTCGGCACGCCGCGGCCTTCGACCCGCGAACCCCCATTGTCGCCGGTCCGAGCCCTCGAATCGAACGACCACACAGGATCCGAACAGGAACCCGTCCCCACGCGTCGACACCCCCGGCCCCGCCCGTAGCCGCTACGGCCGGAGTGCCCGGCGGTTCGCGCTCCCACCTTATACTCCGCCCCGCCGGTCGATCGCTCACGCATGACCGACGCCCGCGACCGTCGATGAATGTGTTCCCCGGGGCGCCCGATGGCCCATGTCTGGAGTCCCTCATGGCCTACCGCCAGGCTCGTCCCTGCCCGATCTGCGAGAGCGCCAGCGACCCCTGCTACGCGGCCGGGCATTTTCACCTGTACCGCTGCGTGAACTGCCGGACCGCGTTCGTCGATCCGGTCCCCTCGGACGAGTTCCTCAATGAGTACTACTCGACGTATCACCTCACCGCCTCCGCCGGCGGCGTGTACGACGACGTTGAATCCCGCATGCAGGCGGATTTCCCCGCCAAGCTCGATCTCGTCAAGCGCCACGCCACCGCATCGGCCGGCGGCAAGGTCCGCCTGCTCGACGTCGGCTGCGGAAAGGGCTTCTTCGTCAAGGCCGCCGCGGATGCCGGCCTCGACGCCGAGGGCTGCGACCTCTCCGACAGCGGCGTCAAGTACGCCGTCGAGCAGCTCGGCGTGAAAGCCCACGCCGGGCACATCAACAGGCTCAAGTCCCAGCTCGGTACGTTCGACGCCGCCACCTTCTGGGCCACCATCGAGCACCTTCCCGACCCCATCGGTCTCATGCGCGACGTGCGCGACATCCTCAAGCCCGGCGGCCTGTTTCTTCTCGACACCGGCATCGGCGACGACTGGCTCGACCGGCTCGTCCCCGGGAACGTCCAGTGGTACGACCCGCCTCAGCACCTCTTTGTCTTCTCGGGCGACGGCCTCGCGAAGGCCGTCGAAAAGGCGGGCTTCAGGGTGCTCGCCCACGATCGCTGCTTCGAGCGCTCCGCGTCGCGCAAGCTCATCCGCAACCTGCGGAACGGCGTGACAGCCGCAATCCTGCGCTTCGGCGCCGAACTGGGCCGCCTGAGCTGCCGCGGGTTCAACTTCACCCGCTTCCCGATGGGCAACCTCCAGAGCATCGTCGCCCAGCGCATCTGATTGCTGGCTGTTCCAGTTGAAAGCCCACGTGAAAACGCAGAACGGGCGCGAGCTACAAGAGCCGCAGACGCGGGAAGGTCCATCACGCCACGAGCATCGCTCCCGGCTCTCGCACGCCTCGCAATCGCGTGCGACGTGGTTACAAATCCAACTCAACTCGCCTCGTGACGGTCCCAGCGAACCAGCGTGACCGCTCGCATCCAAAGCTCCACACCTACGAACGGTCCCTCGTTCTCCCCGAGCGTTCCCGCTGCTCGCACACTCCGCCGCTGGCCCAATTCCTTTAGTTCAACCAGGTCGCCGGTTGCTTCGATCCAGTCGATCCGCAGCACGGGGGCAACCATCAGCGTGATCCCGGCCTCGCTCTCGAACGCATCGTCGATCTCCGGGTCGCGCAGTACCAGCCAGCGCGATTCACCCACGCGCACGAGCATGACCGGGCCCTCGTCATCAACCGCCGGTCCCGTGACCAGCTCCGTGACCTCGAACTCAGCTCGGTGCATCACCCCCGCCGACAACGCCGCTCGCAGCGCTGCCGCGCGCGATCCCTTCGGCCGGTACTCGGGCAGGAACATTCGCGTTTCCGGCCGCGCCAGCCATGCGCCCAGAACGCGCGGCGCAAGCAGCAGGAGCACGACCCCGGAGGTCGACAGTACCCCCCACGTCCCCAAGAGCACCTTGACCGAATCGGCGCCGAGCGCTCGACCTGCCATTCCGGCGGCGATCGCGATCACGTCGGGCGCCCCGAACGCGATCAGCACCGACGCGAGAAGACCGGGCCGCTCGACGTCAGGATGACTGCGCCGCGGCCCGCGCTCCAGCCGCGCAAGCTCCGACGCGAGCAACTCCCGCACCGATCCGGGTATCGCAAGCTGTTCGATCTTCGCGCCTACGATCGCCGGTTGCCTCCAAAGCACGCGGCATACCGTGCGACACACGAAAGGTCAGCCCGATGGGTCTTGACGCCGTTGAGCTCGTGATGGAGTGCGAAGATCGCTTCGGCATCGAGCTTCCCGATTCCGAAACGGAACGCTGCCACACTGTCGCCGATCTGGTGGCGCTCGTCCTCACTCGTTTGCCCAGGCGGCGAGACGGATGCCCCACAGCCCGGGCGTTCTACGAGTTCCGCCGGCGGCTGATTGACGAGGGTGTGCCACGCCGTCGAGTCCTTCCCGCGGCGCGCCTGGACGAACTGTTCCCCGACCGGTTCCGCTTCGCATGGGCGCGGCTGCGGGCCCGTGACCGTCGCTTGCCGCGGCTCGTGGCGACCGCAAGCGCCGACCGATTCCTTCTGGGCCTCGCCGTCGTCCAGGTCGTTGCAACGGTGGTCGGGGTGATTCTGGTATGGGCCTTCATCAACGCCGGCGCAGCGGCGCTTCTGCTCGCGGCGAGTCTCGCGATCGCCATCATCGCGACCGCGCGAGGAACTCCGTTCCACCGCCATTTACCGGCGGGTATCGCGACCGTCGGCGATGTCGCCCGAGCAACCGCAAATCCCCACCACAAGGGCGATTCTCCGGGTGAGCGTCTCATCGCTCAGCAGCGTGTGTTCGAGCAGGTGCGTGACATCATCCATGGCACCTTGGCGGTCCCGCGTGAGAAGATTACCCTCGACGCGCACTTCATTCGCGACCTGGGTCTCGACTGAGTCCGGACAGGCCGGAATTCATCATCCCGGCGAGATTGCGCTCCGGTCCGAGGTCCCATCGACCCGCGTCATGACTGGTCCCGCACGACCATCTTGAACGCGACCGCTGCCGCGATCGCGCCCGCCGCTTCGCCGGCGAGGTGGATCCAGATGTCCGACCACTTCAACAGGCCCATCACCCCCAGCCCGACGGCCACCGCCGGGTTGAACGCGCCCCCCGAGATCGATCCGACCGAGTACGCCCCGATCAGCACCGTGAAACCGATCGCCAGCCCGTAGAACGAGTTGCCCGCGTTGGACTTGGCCGTCGCCGTGTGCAGCACCACGTAGCACAGCGCGAACGTGAACAGGAACTCCGCGAGCATCGCCGGCATCACGTCCACCACGAGCGGCTGGAAGTTCTCCCCCACCTTCAGGAATCCCACGACCGCCGCCGCCAGCGCCGCAGCCACCACCTGCGCGATGACGTACGGCGCCGCGTCTACCGCGTCGCACTTTCCCCGCAGCGTCACGGCCAGTGTCACCGCCGGGTTGTAATGGCCTCCCGACACGTGACCGCCCGCGTACACCATCACCATCAGTGCCGACCCGATCGCCAGGGGCGCCATGTTCCCCGCGCCGCCCGGATCGATCACGCACATCCCGACCGTCAGGACCAGGAAGAACGCACCGATGAACTCGACGATGTACTTGGCCGCCTTCATGCTCGCGCTCCTGAGGCGGGGGCGGACCAACGCACGACACCCCACGGGTCCAGAGTTTACCTTTGGCTCCAGATTTACGCAACGACAGCGCCTTCGGCGCACTCGCCCGTTATGCGCGGCAACCGCGGTCCTGCGTGCGCGAGCACTCCACGTACACCGGATTCAAACAGACACTTGATTAGTGCGGCATCGGGAACTTGCGGCACAGGTCGCGCACCTGCTCGCGGACCGTCGCCGTCGTCGTTGCCAGCGGGGACTCGCCCTCCAGGCCGGCGGCGAGCACCCGGTCAATGAACTCCGCGACCGTCGTCATGTCCTGCTCGCGAAGGCCGCGGGTCGTCACCGCGGGCGTACCCAGGCGAACGCCGCTGGTCACACGCGGCGGGCGTGGATCGTCGGGAATCCCGTTCTTGTTGCAGATGATCCCCGCCGCCTCCAGCCACTTCTCCGCGTCGGCGCCCGTGAGCTTGTCCGAGCGGGTCCGCAGGTCCACGAGCATAAGGTGGTTGTCGGTCCCGCCCGAGGTGATCCGGTACCTCCGCTCGACCAGCGCGCCCGCCAGCGCCCGGGCATTGGTCACCACCTGCGCGGCGTACGCCTTGAACGAGTCCTGCAGGCACTCGCCGAACGCCACCGCCTTGGAGGCGATCACGTGCATCAGCGGCCCGCCCTGCATGCCCGGGAAGACCGCCTTGTCGATCTTCTTGGCGAGCTCCTCGTCATCGGTCAGGATCAGCCCGCCCCGCGGACCCCGGAGCGTCTTGTGCGTTGTCGTGGTGACCACGTGCGCGTGCGGGAACGGCGACGGGTGCGCCCCGCCTACAATCAGCCCGGCGATATGCGCGACGTCCGCCACCAGCAGCGCACCGCACTCGTCCGCCGCCTCCCGGAACTTCTTGAAGTCGATCACCCGGGGGTACGCCGAGTAGCCGCACATCAGCACCTTGGGCTTGTGCTCGCGGCAGATGGCCTTGACCGCGTCGTAATCGATCTGCTCCCGTCGCGGATGGTCGACCCCGTAGTGCAGCGGATAATGCACCGGCTTGTAATAGGTTCCCGAGAAATTGATCTTCATCCCGTGCGACAGGTGCCCGCCGTCCTTGAGCACCAGCGACGCGAACGTCGATCCCGGCTCCATCAGCGCCATGAACACCGCCGCGTTCGCCTGCGCCCCCGAGTGCGGCTGGACGTTCGCGAATCGGCACCCGAACATCTGCTTGGCCCGGTCCCGAGCGATCGTTTCGATCTGGTCGTGGTAGACGCACCCGCCGTAGTACCTCGCGCCCGGGTACCCCTCGGCGTACTTGTTCGTGAGGCACGTGCCCATCGCGTGCATCACCGCCGGCGACACATGGTTCTCGCTGGCGATGAGCTCGAGCGTCGTTTCCTGCCGCTCGGCCTCCTTGGCGATGAGGTCGGCGATGGCCCGGTCGGACCGGCGGAGCTGATCGATGATCTGGCTTGAGAGACTATCCATGGACGGTTTCTTATCGGCTCAATCGAGCGCGATTCTCATGGGGGCTGGGTGAAATGGAGGCACAACCCGATCGTCTTGTTTCCCGCACCCGGCCGCGAAAACACCACAAGCGACGTTCGATCTGGCCCGGTGCGCCCACAGCGTAGGAAGTTCCGGATCGGGAGTCGCCCCCCGGCGGTAGGGATCAGACCGGGGTGCCCGCGGCCTCCAAGACCAGCAGAACCAGGACAAAAACTGCCACGCCCGTGCCGATGCTCAGCGTTGCCGAAAGGACGGATTTCCCCGGCGGCGCCGCAGTCCGCAGCGATCGGTACCACCAGTACCACAGGTGCGCGATCGCCGCGGCCATCCACGCCCCCGGGATCAGCCGGATCAGGTGCGCGTGATCAAGGCCCATCGCCGTCCGCAGAAGGATCGACGCCGCGAAGATCAGCGGAATGCCGATCGACCACAGCGCCACCAGCTCCACCGACCCCGCCACGGCGACGGAAAACCTCCCCGGGCACGGAACGACCCGCACGCTCGCCAGCAGCCGGACGATGATCGGCGGGACCAGCAGCAGCGGCACCGACGGCAGCAGCAGCGACCACACCGGGGTGCCCACAAACGAGTTGGGGCCGATCTGAACGAACAACAGCTTGTTGAACGGCCACCACCAGCCCTGGCGCGACAACACGGTCGCCAGGTCAAAGCCCGGCGCCCCCGAGTACGCCCCCTGCACGAGCATCTGGTTGGCGATGAACGTCAGCACAAAGACCGCGATCACCCCGGCGTACAGCGCAAACAGCCACAGCACTGCGAACAGGAACCACCGCCGCGGCCGCACCACCGGCGCGCCCAGCAGCCCCGCCCAGAACCCCGCCGGACCGAACACCCGCAGCGACGTCGCCAGCCACCGGCGCACCGACGGCCTCCGGGAGTGCTCAAACGACCACCCAAGCCCCGCGTCGGCCCATGTATTGATCTCGATCCGCGTCGTCACCCGCCCGCACTCCGGGCACGCCACCGACGGAGACCCCGCCGCCGACAGATGACCCGCAAGGTCGTAGCGGCACCCGGGGCACAGGGAGATGGATTCTTCAGCCATGGCGATGGTCAGCGTTTCGTCCGGTCGGCTCCGCGCATTCTAGAGGATGCCGACGAACGGCCGGGCCGTCACCATCCGTTACACTGCGCCCATGGCGATATCGACCATTGAGGATGCACGACGCCTGATGCACGAGTGGACGCCCAGCCAGGCGCTGCGCGTCCACATGGAATCCGTCTCCGCGTGTGTCGGGTCGTACGCTCGCCTGCTCGACCCCGCCAACGAGGAGCGCTGGCGCATCGCCGGCCTGCTCCACGATTTCGACTACGAGCGTCACCCGACGCTCGACGAGCACCCGGTGGTCGGCGTCACCCACCTGCGCGGCCTGGGCGTCGATGATGAAATATGCCGAGCCATCCTCGCCCACGCCCCGCGCACCGGCACCCCCAGGGACACGCCCCTCGCCGTCACGCTCTTTGCCTGCGATGAACTGTCGGGCTTCATCGTCGCGTGCGCCAAGGTCCGGCCCGACGGCATCGCCTCCCTTGTCGCGTCGAGCGTCCGCAAGAAGCTCAAGGACAAGGCCTTCGCCGCCGCGGTCAGCCGCGACGACATCGCCACCGGCGCCAGGGAGCTCGCCGCGCTCATGAACAAGACCGCGTCGCCCGAGTTCGAGAGCGAGCACATCGACCGATGCATCGAGGCCATCCGGTCGGCCGGCGCCGCGTAAGAAGCTCGCACCCGGGCCGCACCCCTCAATCGCCGCCGCGGTCGGGCACGGTCGAAGCAGCGCCCTGCGTCAGATGCGTCCGCGCCACCAGAACACGTCGCTGACCCACGGCGTGCTGAGCCACGGACACAGCACGACCGGCAGCGCCGCCGCCAAAAGTCCAAGCAGCACCAGCAACGCCGCGATCGACTTGGCGTTGGGCAGCTTCAGGTACAACGAGCATGCCCGCCACCACCAGAGCCATTGCCACGCAAACCACGCAATCATGAGAAGCTGCCACCCATGGCCGGTGACCTCGTTGCGGAGCTGATCAATGCCGACCGACCTGATGATGGTGTCCCCGACCGACGTCTGGACAATGCCGTTGTACGTGTCCTCGCAGCACCACGGCATCGCGCCCAGCACGATGAGCACCGGGATCCCGTACGCCCAGATCCGCAGCAGGTGCAGGCGGCGCACCCTGGCCTGTTGCAGTGTCTGCGGCAGCAGCAGGAACGCGATCGGCGTCAGGCTCGCGCCCAGAAACAGCCACCATGTCACCACCGGTCGATCGATGAAACCGAACGTGAAATAGCCAAGCTCCGACGATCCCAGAATCGTGCGCGGCCACAGGAGGGAGAACACGTACGACGCGGGATCGGCGCTCCGCCAGGCCCACGACGACGAGAGGACGAAGTACTCCCAGACCACCGTGACCGTGTCGAACACCAACAGCAGCACGACGCACCACAGGAGCAGGAGAAGCACGATGCGCCCCGGCGCAAACGGGAACTCCATGCGCATCGAACCCCAGAACACGCGTGGAACAAAGAGCCGCGCCAGCGTGGCGATGAACGCCCGCAATCGGCCGCGCGCCGCGTGCTCGAACGACCAGCCGGGCACCCGACGTGCAGGGTCGATGACCTCGCCCCAGCGGATCTCGAGTCCGCACTCTGTGCACCGACCCGTCACCGGGCACGCATCGGTCCACGTCGCGATGGCCCCCGACAGGTCGTACCCGCAGCGCGGGCAGTCGTGATATTGATTGGTCGTTCCGGACACGCCGCCAGTCTACAGCGTCTGAAGCATGACGACTTCACCAAGGCCGACATCTCTGGCGCCCCCAGTGCCGGGGGACGCGAATCTCTCTTCTCTTCCTGTCTCCACCTCTTGATCGCGTCCCACGCGGACACCTCGGACAAAACGCCCACGCCCATGACGATGGGCATGGGCATCATGCGAAATGCTCATTCAACATCCAGCGACCCGATGTACGCATCGAGGTCCTGCTGGCGCTTCTGCGCTTCCGCCCGGGCCGATTCAAGTTCCTCCGCCAGCGTGTCGAGCCGCGTCTCGCTGTCCGAGAGCTTCGTCATCATCCGGGTGTAGAGCTGGCTGGACTTGTCCACCGTCTTGAGGTTCTCACGCATCCGAGCCTGGTCCTGGGTGATCTCGTTGCGCTCCTGCTCGAGCCGCGCGATCCTCCGGTTCGAATCCTCGACCAGCCCGCGCAGCCGCCCGGCCTCGCGGATCGCGTTCAGAGCTGCCTCCGACAGCTTGCCCTTCCGCTGCTGCTCCATCAGCCAGTTCAGATCGAAGTCGAACACGCCGGCGCTGTGGAGCGTCGTCTGCTCCTGGGAGATACTCAGCGACCCCTCCTTCTCGGGCGCGACCGTGATCTCGAACCGGTAGAAGTTCTCCGTCTTGTCGGCGGGCGTTGGCGCGTCCTTGCCCTCGATCAGCTTCCAACCATCCAGACGCGGATGCTCGACGATGATGGTCCGTTCGCGCGCCTTGTCCTTGTTTCGGAACGCGTACCCCGTCGTCGTAACCTGGCGGATGATCTGCTCGATGCTCCCCTTGACGATACGGATCTTCTGGATCGTGCTCGTCCCTTCGTCCTTGGCAACCGCGTTGACATCCAGGTCAACCGAGTAGGCCAGCAGGCGCTTCTCGCCCGGGGCCACGTGGCCGATCTGCGCATCGCCGGCGTACGCGCCCGAATCGAACACGCTGATCGGCCCGGGCATGAGCTGCAGCGGCGACGAGTTCTTGAGCTCGACGCCCCGCATCGGGTACTGCGACCCGTCCGCCCGGTTGTAGATGCTCACCCGCCGGCTCTCGATCGCCGTCGACAGGATCGGCAGCATCGCCGAACGCTGGCGCTCCACCGTCACCGGACGCTCCAGCTGATACTGGAAGACCTCGCCGGATTCCACCGCCTGCGCCTGTGCCCGGGCTGCATAGTTGGCCATCGCCGCCGAGTCGAGCTGCGGCTCCTCGGCCGCGTCGCGCATCTCCGTGCCCGCACCGGCCGCCCGCGACTCGATCTCCCGTCGAGCCTTCCCCAGGCTCGCCGTCGCCGGCTTCGGAGCGGACCGGTCGAACTGCTCGGACTTGTCCGCGGCCACCCGCCCGGCGATCTCCTTCAGCGCGTTGGTCGCGATCGATGACTCAGCGTAGATCCGCGGCGCCACGCCGGGAATGGTCGAGACCGGAACGTCGGGCCGAGCCACGAACAGCGGCTCGTACAGGTCCGTCATGAAGCCCACCGGACGGCTGGAGACCAGCGACAGCGTCACGTCCTTCCAATCCTCA
>JAJVHS010000032.1 GCA_022072615.1 Phycisphaerales bacterium | reverse complement strand
TTTCGTTGCTCATCGTGCTGGTGCTCGTGCCGGGCATGACGCTTGCGATGATCACGCTGCCCTCGCGACTGGCGTCGGGCATCGCGGCGTCGCTGCTGCGGGTCGGCGCCCTGGGCATCGCGGCGCGGCACGCCTGGATGATGCTGGGGATGAGCTGGAAATGGCTCACCGGGCGGAGCCAGAACATGGCGGCAAGGGTGGCTCGGGCGGTGGTCGCCGAGGGCTACTGCGCGGCGTGCGCGGCGCCGTTGAGCGGCGTTGAGCCGCAGGATGAAGGCTGCGTGGAGTGCCCCGCGTGCGCGGCGGCGTGGAAGCGGGAAACACCCGCAGGAGCGCGACTGTCCGAGGTCGCGGCACGCAATGAAAACGGCCCGGTCGCGTGACCGGGCCGTCGGTGGTTCATCAATGATCCGCCGTCTGTCCTCGACGCGGGATCAGTCGTGTGAGTGCGCCGCCCGGTCCTCCATCACGGCCGCCTGCGCCGCCGCGAGCCGGGCGATCGGCACGCGGAAGGGCGAGCACGACACGTAGTCGAGCCCGGCGGCGTGGAAGAAGTGGACGCTCTTGGGATCACCGCCGTGCTCGCCGCACACGCCGACCTTGAGATCGGCTTTGGTCGCACGACCGCGGGTGGTCCCCATCTCGACGAGCTGGCCGACGCCGCCGATGTCGATGCTCTGGAACGGATCGTGCGGGAGCAGGTCGCGGCGGAGGTAGTCGGGGAGGAAGGTGTTGATGTCGTCGCGCGAGAACCCGAAGGTCATCTGCGTGAGGTCGTTGGTGCCGAAGGAGAAGAAGTCGGCGGCCTCGGCGATCTCGTTGGCGGTAACCGCGGCGCGGGGGATCTCGATCATCGTCCCGATCTTGATGTCGAGGCGGTTCTTGAACTCCTGCTCGTTGCGGACCTGCGCGATGGTGGCCTCGACCTCGGCCCGGAGCACCGCGAGCTCCTTCTTGGTGCCGACCAGCGGGATCATGATCTCGGGGAGCGCCTTGATGTTGCTGCGCAGGCAGTCGATCGTGGCCTCGACGATGGCCCGGACCTGCATCGCCAGGATCTCGGGGTAGGTGATGCACAGGCGGCAGCCGCGGTGGCCGAGCATGGGGTTCATCTCGTGCAGCTGGTGGACGCGCTGGCGCACCTTCTCGGCCGGGACCTTGAGCATCTTGGCCATCTCGGCGACCGCGTCGTCCTCCTGGGGGAGGAACTCGTGCAGCGGCGGATCGATGAGGCGGATGGTGACCGGCAGGCCCTTCATCGCCTTGAAGATGCCGACGAAGTCGTCGCGCTGGTAGGGCAGGAGCTTGTCCAGGGCCTTGATGCGGGCTTCCTGGGTCTCGGCGAGGATCATCTCGCGCATCGCCTTGATGCGGTCGCCCTCGAAGAACATGTGCTCGGTGCGGGTCAGGCCGATGCCCTCGGCACCGAACTCGCGGGCGCGCTGGGCGTCCTCGGGGGTGTCGGCGTTGGTGCGGACCTGGAGGCGGCGGAACTTGTCCGACCACTTCATGACCTGGAGGAAATCGCCGGAGATCTTGTCGGGCACGCGGCGGGTGACCTCGCCGCTCATGACCTCGCCGGTGAAGCCGTCGATGGAGATCGAGTCCTCGCGGCCGAAGGTCTGGCCGCCGACTTTCAGGATGCCCTTGTGCTCGTCGATGATGAGTTCGCCGGCGCCGACGACGCAGCACTTGCCCCAACCGCAGGCGACGACCGCGGCGTGGCTGGTGCGCCCGCCGGTGGAGGTGAGGATGCCCGCGGCCATGTGCATGCCCTCGACGTCCTCGGGGCTGGTCTCCGACCGGACGAGGATCACGCGTTCGCCCTTGTGGGCGCGGCGGACGGCCTCATCGGCGCTGAACGCCGGCTTCCCGACGGCGGCGCCGGGGGACGCGGGGATGCCGCGCGTCAGGACCTCGGTCCGCTTCTTGGCGGCCGGATCGAAGCTGGGCAGCAGGAGCTGGGTGAGATCGCCGGCGGGGATCCGCAGGATGGCGGTCTTCTCGTCGATCAGCTTCTCCTTGACCATGTCGCAGGCGATGCGGACGGCGGAGATGCCGTTGCGCTTGCCGGTGCGGGTCTGGAGCATGTAGAGCGTGCCGCGCTCGATCGTGAACTCGATGTCCTGCATGTCGCGGTAGTGACGCTCGAGCTTGTGCTTGATGTCGATGAGCTGGTTGTAGACCTTCTTGTTCCACTTGGGCATCTCGGACACCGACTGGGGCGTGCGGATGCCGGCGACCACGTCCTCGCCCTGGGCGTTGATCAGGAACTCGCCGTAGAACTCGTTCTCGCCGGTGGCGTTGTTGCGGGTGAACGCGACGCCGGTGCCCGAATCCGACCCCATGTTGCCGTAGACCATCGACTGGACGTTGACCGCCGTCCCGCTGAGGCCGCGGACGTTCTCGATGCGGCGGTACTTGACGGCCTTGTCGCCGTTCCAGCTCTTGAACACGGCCTGGATGGCGAGCTCGAGCTGCTTGAACGGGTTCTGCGGGAAGACCTCGCCGACGTGGCGCTGGTAGACGGCCTTGTACGCCTCGCACACCTCGATCATGCCCTCGGCGGGGACGTCGGTGTCGAGCTTGGCCTCGTACTTGGCCTTGATCTTGGACAGCTCGTCGTCGAAGAGCTTGTGGTCGACGCCCATCACCACGTCACCGAACATGTCGATCAGGCGGCGGTAGGCGTCGTAGGCGAATCGCACGTTGTTGGTGGCGTTCGCGAGCCCCGTCACCGCGGCATCGGTCAGGCCCAGGTTCAGGATGGTGTTCATCATGCCGGGCATGGAGACCGCGGCGCCGGACCGGACGGACACCAGCAGCGGGTTGTCGTTGGAGCCGAACTTCTTGCCCAGCTCCTTCTCGAGCATCGCGATGTTCTTGTTGACCTCGTTCATGAGGCCGTAGGGGAGCTGCTCGCCGTTCTTGTAGTACGCGGCGCAGGTGTCGGTGGTGATCGTGAAGCCCGGGGGAACCGGAAGGCCGATGGAGGTCATCTCGGCGAGGTTGGCGCCCTTGCCGCCCAGCAGCATCTTCATACCGCCGTCGCCCTCGCACATCGTCTTGCCGAAGTAGTACACCATCTTGCCGGGCTTGGGCTTGTGGCTCGACGGCTTGTAGGGCGCCCCCGCGGCGGGCGCGGTCGCGACCGTCTTGCGGGCGATCTTCTTGACCGCCTTCTTGGAGACCGAACCGGCGGCGTGCTGCTTCAGGGCTACGAGCGCCTTGCTGGAGACCTTCTTGCTCATAACGATGCCTACCTCGTCTGGCGATAAAAATCCCCCCTCCGGGAACCAACCCAGGCCGGGGATCTGGCTCTTGCGCCGCCCGCATCCCGACCGGCCCGGCCGGAAGGTCCGCGAACAGAAACAGGGGGAAGATATTAGGAACGCAGCGGTAGAGAGACGAATCCCGACCTGCAACAGCCGCGTACCCGCCCGAAACCCTATTTGACAGCAACCTTCTTCCTGACTGCTCGATGGAAACCCCGACCTGACCACGCCGCGCCTCATCTCAGCGCTCGATCAATTCCAGGCCCAGGACGTCCTTGTCTCGGTTCTGGACGGGTCCGCGGCCGTGATGTTTGATAGTCACC
Source organism: Phycisphaerales bacterium (assembly GCA_022072615.1). Taxonomy (GTDB): domain Bacteria; phylum Planctomycetota; class Phycisphaerae; order Phycisphaerales; family UBA1924; genus JAEUJB01. The sequence goes on along the minus strand of JAJVHS010000032.1, from coordinate 13,881 downwards.
TGGATATCGGCTGGCTTTCGTACGGTGACAGCGGGTGGTCCTTCGTGGCATGGCCCTCGGCCGTCGCCAGTGACCCGGAGCCCTGGAACTCGCGCCTTCGGTGTGGTCAGCTCCCCGACGGGCCACCGTTCACCGGCGGATGGGTGGGATTTCTGGAGTACGAACTCGGATATTCCTGGGAGCCCGCGGCCAGCACCCGGGGCAAGAGGGGCTCGCCGGGCGCACGGTGGTTCCGATGCGACGATGCGCTGCTTCATCACCGAGCGACGGGCCGATGGTGGGCGGTGGGCAACCCGCCGGTGGACAAGATCGTGCGGCGGCTCGCCGATCCGCACCGGATCAGCCCGGCCCCGACTTTCCGGTGCGGGCCGCTCCGCAGCCAGATGGGCCGCGATGGGTACATGCGCGCGGTTGCCCAGGCCATCGAGTACATCCGGGCCGGCGACGTGTACCAGGTCAACCTCGCGCACGAGCTGACGGGGCGCTTCGAAGGCAGCACCCGGGCCGCGTACGCCGCGCTGCGACGAGCGGCTCGGCCGGCGATGGGCGCGTACTTCGCGTGGGACGAGAACGACCGCCGCCGAGCGGTGCTCTCCGCAAGCCCGGAGATGTTCCTCACGCTCACGCCCGACGGACGCGTCTCGACGCGGCCGATGAAGGGCACGCGGCCCGGACGGACGCCCGAGCACGAACTTCGGGACGCGGAAAAGGACCGCGCCGAGCTCAACATGATCATCGACCTCATGCGCAACGACCTGGGGCGCGTGTGCCGGTTCGGGTCCGTGCGCGTGGACGAACCGCGGTCGATCGAACGCCACGGCGGCGACGACACGGGCGTGCTGCAGGCCACGGGCACCGTGTCGGGCGTGCTGCGGCCCGATGCTTCGCTCGGCGATTTGCTCAGGGCCACGTTCCCCGCGGGGTCCGTCACGGGGGCGCCGAAGATCCGGGCCATGCAGATCATCGATGAGCTCGAAGACTCGCCGCGCGGGGTGTACTGCGGCGCGATCGGCGTGGTCTCCGACTGCGGGCACGCGCAGTTCAGCGTGGCGATCCGGACGGCGGTTGTGGAGGGATCCGTGGGGGATGCAGAACGCGGCGCGGGCTCGGCGGCGGCCGATGTCATCGCCGATGGACGGCTCTCCTACCGCGTCGGCGCGGGCATCGTGGCCGACAGCGACCCGCGAGCGGAGTGGGAAGAGACGATGGTGAAGGCGGGCGCGGTGAGAGCGCTGGCGGAGATCGACGAGCGGTAGTCGCGTGTTCGTTCCCGGCGCACGAGCCGATCGCGGGGGGAGCGATCGAGTCGCCGGGGCACTGGTTGCGAGGCGTTTCGGCGCATCTCGGCGCGCTGTGCAGGACTACCCGGAACCGCCAATCATTGCGCATGCCAGGCCCCGCGATCCGCACCGACGTCGTCGACGTGTACATCTTCCGCCGCGACGAGCACCGCGTGGAGTTTCTCCAGCTCCGCCGCGTGGGTGATCCGCTCGGCGGGACGTGGCAGCCGATCATGGGGCACATCCATGACGGCGAGACCGCGACGCAGACGGCGCTGCGCGAGCTTGGCGAGGAGGTCGGCCTGGATGCGGGGCAGTCGGCGGCGTGGGTCGTCGGCGTGTGGGCGCTGGACCAGGTGCACCCGTACTTCATCGCTCGGAGCAACCAGATCATGCTCTCGCCGCGCTTCGCATGCGAGGTGCGGCCGGGGTGGGAGCCGGTGCTCAACGACGAGCACGACGCGGCGCGATGGATCGACACCGCGGACGTGCCGTGGGCGTTCATGTGGCCCGGGCAGATGGGCGCGATCGACGAGATCCTGCGGTGCATCGTGCCCGCGGAGTCGCTGTCGCGCGAGCACCTGAAAGTGCTGTAATTCGGCTGAATGTGCGGGCGGTCAGCGCGGCGCCGACTGGCGGTGGATGCTCGACGGCCTGGCGGGCGACGAGGGATCATCGCCGGCGAGCGACGCCGCGTGACGGATGGCCCGGGCGATGCCGGGCACGTCGATCCCGGCCTCGGCAAGCTGGCTGGTGCGCGAATCCTGCATGATCCAGTGATCCGGCAGGCCCATGCGCACGAGGCGCGAGGCGCTGAGGTTCAGCTCCTGGGCCGCCTCGAGCACCGCCGATCCGAAGCCGCCGACCACGCTGTGATCCTCGACGGTCACGATGGGAATCTGCAGCTCGAGCAGCTCGCGCAGGAGGGCCGTGTCGAGCGGCTTTGCGAAACGTGCGTCGTACACCGTGACCTCGTACTCGTCGCACAGGCTGGTGGCCGCGGAGACGGCGTCGATGGCGGGAGTTCCGAACGCGAGCACGGCCACAGCGGGCCGGCCATCGCGGGAGGCGGCGCTGGGAGCCGGGCCGAAGATCCGCCGGGCCTTGCCGAGGTCAAACGGCGGGCACGTCTCGTGCGCGAGCAGGTTCGAGACGACGTCGCGCGGGTACCGCACCGACGAGAGCCCCGAGTCGAACGTGCGCATGAACTCGAGCGCCGCGAGCAGCGCCGGCTCGTCGATCGCGGCCGTCACGACCGCGCCCGGCAGCGTGCGCAGCAGCGCGGTGTCGCAGAAGCCGTGGTGCACCGCGCCGTCGCCGCCGACCAGCCCGGCGCGATCGAGGCACAGGCGAACGGGCAGGCCCTGGAGCGCGGCTTCCTGGAACGCCTGGTCGAAGGCACGCTGAAAGAACGTGCTGTACACCGCGAGGAAGGGCTTGAAGCCCGTCCGGGCAAGCCCCGCCATCATGTCAAACGCGTGGCTCTCGCAGATGCCGACGTCCCAGGCGCGGTCGGGGAACCTGGGCAGCACCTTGTTCATGCCCGTCCCGTCGGGCATCGCGGCGGTGCACGCGACGACCTTCGGATCCCGGTGCATGAGGTCGACCATCGCCTCGCCGAAGGCGGTGGTGAAGGACCGGCCCTCGGACTTGATCTCGACACGGCAGCCCTCGCGCACCAGCGGCGTCGTTGTGGTCGGCGGTTCCTCGGAGGCCCGTTCGGTCTCCGGGTCGCCCTCGTCGACGACCTTGAACGCGCCGGGCGAGTGGAAGCGGCTCGAATCCTTCTCGGCGAACTCGTAGCCCTTGCCCTTGACGGTCTTGACGTGGAGCACGAGCGGCTTGTCGAGGTCGCGGGCCTCGCCCAGGAACTCGATGAGCTGCGGAAGGTCGTGGCCGTCGATCGGGCCGACCGAGAGCAGGCCGAAGTGCTCGAACCAGCCGCCCGCGGCGCCGGGCTGCTCGTTGACCATCGCCTTGGTCATCTCGCCCATCTTGTGGTAGGCGTCGATGAGCGATTCACCGCCGGGCATGTGCTCGAGGATTCGCCGAGCGGACTTCTTGAAATCGCCGTAGCGGTGGCTGAGGCGGAGGCGGTCGAAGTACTGCGAGACCGCGCCCTGCGGCCGCGAGATCGACATGCCGTTGTCGTTGAGGATGACCAGGAATTGGCGGCGGAGCGTGCCCGCGTTATTGAGGCCCTCCATCGCGACGCCGTTGACGATCGAGGCGTCGCCGATGAGCGTCACGACGCGCCGGCCATCGGGCCGGTCACCGGGCACGTACGACTCACCGTTGAGCAGGTCGCCGCGAGCCAGGCCGACGGCGGTCGAGATGCCCGTGCCGGCGTGGCCGACGCGGAAGAGGTCGTAGGGGGATTCGGACGGCTCGGGGAAGCCGGCCATGCCCTCGCGCGTGCGGAGCTTGCTGAGGAGGCCGAGCCGGCCGGTGAGCAGCTTGTGCGGGTAGCACTGGTGACCGACGTCGAACACGAGACGGTCGTGCAGGAAGTCAAAGACGTAGTGCAGGGCGATCGTGAGCTCGACGACGCCGAGGTTTGGCGCGAGGTGCCCGCCCGATCGCGAGACCTGCGAGACGATGTGCTCGCGGATCTCGCGGGCAAGATTTGGAAGCTCCGAAACGGGGAGCTTGCGGAGGTCGTGAGGCGTGAAGGAATGGGTGAGAATCGGCAAGTGGATTGCTCGTTTCAAAAATCTTTGAAAGTATAGCAACGGTGATCCCAAACCGCGCGAACGGAGTTGGTACACCCCTCGCGCAGGACGGGTTCAACGTCGTCCATCCGATTGTTTCGCCTCCGGTAAATCCCCGGCCCGAATCGCTTTGGCCGGCGGGGCCGTACCCGATGTTCTCGGTCCGATGTAGGATTCCACGTGGTTTCCCCCAGAGGACTCAGCCCTCCATCGCCCGCGGGCCCGGCGCCGCGCCCCGTCATCGCCGTCACCATGGGCGACCCGCTGGGCATCGGTCCCGAGGTGATCGTCAAGGCGTTGGCCGACCCGGCCGTCCGCAAGTCGGCACGGTTCCGGATCTACGGCGTCGAGAGCGTGCTGGCGGCGGCGGCGAGGGCGGCGGGGATCGACCCCTACTGGTGGCGGGTCGACCACGAGTCGCCGCTGGTCGAAACCACGACGGCGCACGATGTCGTCGTGCTCGACTGGGAGAAGCGGCCCGGGGAGCTTGGACTCGCCAAGCTTCCTCGCAGCGCCAACAAGCTCGCGGGCGAGCTGTCGTTTGTGTTCTGCGACACCGCGATCGCGGACGCCAAGCGGCCGGCCGGCGATCCGCTGCGCGTCGACGCGATCGTCACCGCGCCGATCTGCAAGCAGTCGTGGGCGATGGCGGGCTTCGGTCGCTTCCCCGGGCACACCGAGCTCCTCGCGACGCGCTTCGCGGCCAAACGGACGGCGATGATGTTCATCTCGCCGCGGCTGAACGTGGTGCTCGCGACCGTGCACCTGCCGCTGATGGAGATCCGCGACATGTTCACGCTCGGCGTCGTGTTCGACGCGATCGACCTGGGCAACGAGGCGCTGAAGCGGCTGGGCGTGCGGCGGCCGAGGATCGCGGTGTGCGGCCTCAACCCGCACGCGGGCGAGGGCGGGCTGCTGGGCGACGAGGAGACGCGGATCATCGAGCCGGCGATCAAGGTGGCCAACGACGTGGGGATCGATGCCCGGGGCCCGTTCCCCGGGGACACGATCTTCATCGCGGCGGCCAAGGGCGATTGGGACCTGGTGGTGGCGATGTACCACGACCAGGGGCTGATCCCCGTGAAGCTGCTGGACCGCGACCGGGCGGTGAACGTGACGCTCGGGTTGCCGACGGTGCGGACAAGCCCGGATCACGGCACGGCGTTCGACATCGCGGGCAAGAACAAGGCCGATGCCGGGAGCATGATGTCGGCGATCGAGCTGGCCATCAGGATGTGCCGAAAGGCCGAGCCGTCGGGACGGGAATGACGGCGCGGAACACCGGATTCCCACCTGCTGCTCACGGCGGGCCGCGAATCTCAGGGCAGTCTTTCCCCACGCGCGGCACGAGCGAACGATCAGGGCCCATGCGATCACCATCGCCCGCCGAGTGGTTCGACCGGCCCGACCCCGCGTCGGGCGAGGCCGGCCTGCGCTTCAAGTGCACCATGTGCGGCAACTGCTGCACCGGCCCGGAGGGGTACGTGCTGGTCTCGGACGCCGAGATCGCGGCGCTGGCGGGGCGGCTGGGCATGTCGCCCGGCGAGTTCACCGACCGGTACACGCACATGACGCCGCCCGGGCGGTCGCTGATCGAGAAGGAAACCCACTTCGGCCGCGACTGCATCTTCCTCGACCGCGACAAGATCGCGGGCAAGGCGGTGTGCGGCGTGTACGAGGACCGGCCCGCCCAGTGCCGGACGTGGCCATTCTGGAAATCCAACCTCGTGAGCAAACGGGCGTGGGAGCTGTCCAAGCGCCGCTGCCCGGGGATGGGGCAGGGGCCGCTCTCCACGCCCGTGCAGATCCGCGTGATGCGGGATGTCGTGGAGATGTAGGAACGGATCAAGCGGGTCAGCTGCCGGAGAGTTCGAGTGAGCATACCGACGCGAACGAGCACCCAAGGCACCATCTGATGGCAAAGGAGCCACATGCATTCGGCGCCGCTGTACGTACTCCTGCCCGATGAACAGACGTTCAAATGCGTTTCTAACGACACTGATCTGCAGTGGTTTGAAATGATCGATGTTCAAGACGAGGCGCATCACGCCTGGGATGAACAAGGGTCGCGTTACCTGCTTGTGTGGGATGACGGACGACATGCTGTTGAGGCAAGGCTCGTGTCGACCGACGACCTCGCCGGCTTTCTCAAGGCCATTGACGACTTCTTGGCGATACCCGGCATCGACGCGTTGCACGCGAGGCACATCATGACGGCGACTGAGGTGCGGTACCTTCGAGCGCGACTTGGAAAAAGGGCTGATCGTCCTGGCTCAGCATAAAGAGAGGAGTGGCGCGGCGATCGGGCAGGCGTATACGGGTCTTCCCATGCCGCCACCGGGGATCGGTGGGTGGCATGAGGTGGCATGCCCGGTCTGCTCTGAGAACGGGCACGAACCGCGCCCGGCATCAGGGTGCCGGCCCGGCATGCACCGCGAACGCAAGCGCAATCCAGCACCTTCTGGGCCCGCTGAACGCGGGCGAGCGTTGGTTGCCCGCGGCGCAGCCGCTCGAGAACTGGCCACGCTTTTCATCTCTGACGAACGTGCCTCGCCCGTGAAACGGGCGAGCGAGGAGGCAGTATGATCATGTGATATGCTCGGGTATGGCGACCCAACCGATGAGGCGAGGAGCACCAGGATCGCAGCGCTGACCCTGGTGGCACGACGTTGGGCGGGCTTCACGATGCGAATGATCTCAACGCCACCTGCCCTGAGGGAGGAGGGCGAACCGAGAACCAAGACACCACCTTCTCAAAGCAGAAGGTGGTGGCACGGCGTGGGACGACCTCAGGCAATCGTGAAGGTGGTGCCACCTGCCTCGGAAGGGTCCTCCCGGGAGTCCGCGGTGAGGTTGCAATGAGAGAAGTTTACCTGGCCGGAATCTGGCAGAGTGATCACGGTATAGAAATCGCCTGGTGCGCACGGTCTCTGCCGAGTACTGAGGCTGAGCCATTGGAGGCAGTCGTTGGGCGGGATGAGATCGGACGCGTCTGCTCTGTTGAGATCATCAGAGTTCCGGCGGTTGCATCCGGTGACCTACCGGCTGCCGCATTGTTGCTGCCCTCAGTGGTGCACGTTATATATAGACATGAATTGAACGTGCTGACCATCAATATACTTAATAGCAAATCACTCACAAATGACGCACTCCCAGTATTTGCGAGGACAGGGAGAGACGGTCGCATTGTTTCAATCGCCGTACCATGTAACTCGGTCGAGTCAGAAGAAACCCTGCGTGCTTGCGATATTGAGCCATCTGCCAGGCGTTTCTGAGCTCCGGCGTTGGTCCGTCAGCGGCAGGTGTCGGCAGATCGCATTCGACTTCCTGATCGCGCACGGGCGCGTGGCACTACCTTCAGATTTATCTGCGGGGCACCGGAATCGGGCAAGTGCGCGAGAGTCTTCCCGCGCCGTGCCACCGAGATCGTTTCGATCTCGGTGCTCGTCGGCTCGGACGGTGCTCTCGAGTTCGCTGGGCACTCTTCTGATTGCCCAAGCGGCTCGCCTGCTCGTCCCGTATGCTCGGGCCGATGTCTGGGGCTGAAATCCTTCGCAAGCGAATGAAGCGTCGCGAGGTCGCGGGCGGCCTGCGCTTCATCACGTTGTCGTGCCAGCGGCGGCTCCCGCTCTTTTCCAATCCCTCGATCGCGTGGGTCTTCGTCCGAGCCATGTCCGCGGCACGCACGCGGTGGACATTCCGCCTCGTCGCCTGGGTCGTCTTGCCCGAGCACGTGCACATGATCGTGCAACCGACCAAAGACCAGCCGCTCGGGCCGATCCTCACGGGGCTCAAGACCAGCGTCGCCAAGCACGTGATCGCACGGTGGAAAACAATGCGAGCGGGCGTTCTTGCTCGGCTCGATGATGGCCACGGCCACCCTCGCTTCTGGCAGAAGGGCGGAGGTTTTGATCGCAACATCCGCGGCACCGCCGAGTTGTGCCGCGAGATCCGATACACTCACCGAAACCCCGTCGAGCGGAGCCTCGTTGACCGGCCCGAGGTGTGGCGCTGGTCCAGCGTGCGGTGGTGGATGGGCCTGCGCGAGCAGGAGATCGAGTGTGATCTCCCGCCCGGCGATGAGGAGGTGTGGAAGCGGTGGAAGGAGTTCCTGTAAGAGTGGCGAGGGCAAGAGCACCAAGACACGAATATCAAGACACCGGGATCGAAGCGATCCCGGTGGCACGGCGCGGGAAGACCCCCACGCGACGGGCGAAACCCGGTGCCACCTGCCTGTCTTACCGCTTGGTTCAGTACCCAGTGGTTCTGTCTTGGAAATCGCATGACTCAGTTCTAGGCGTATTCGCCGGCATTTCTAATATGGAGAAATTTGTTGCATGACAGTGTTCTTTGCCAATTCGCGACGCAATAACACTTTTCGTCGCTTGGTATTTTTTGCAACAACAGGGACATTGTTTGTCGCATTGATCGCATTGGTCATTCAATTCTTCTTTTTTGACGCACAGCTCCTATTGATCCAGCAAGAGGTCGAGCGCCGTGCCGAAGACCTTCTGACAAACAATCTGATTGATAGGTCTCGCGCCAATGAAGAGCTGGAAAAGAGAGGCAGCGCGATACGCTTATCGACTGCAAATGCGAGTGACCCGCTGGGTTACCTTGAGTTTCAACGTCAGTTTCTCCCAATGCCATCTATCAGACTTCTTCGCGTTCGCATGATGTGGGCCATGGCGACCATAGCACTCAGTGTTGTTTTGCTTGCTGCAGTATATATACAAAAGAACATCATCGCTGCATCGAAGCGTCAAATAGGCAGGTGGCACCCAACGCCGTGAACTCCTGACGTGAACTGGTGATCCAAGTGCCTGCGTGGCGCTGAGTTACCGATTGCGGCGTGATGGGTATGAAGACCTGATGCTCCAGCCGAGGGAACACTCCCCGGGGTAACGTCTTGATTCTTGCGGCAGGTGGCATCACCTTCGAGCCGATCTGACGGGCCATCGCGGGCGCCCGCCGTGCCACCACCTTCTGCTCTGAGAAGGTGGTGCTGGTTCGGAATGTTGGTTCGCTGCGCCGCGCTCACACGAACTCCTTCCATCGCTTCCACACCTCGTCATCTCCCGGCGGCAGATCGCATTCGACTTCCTGATCGCGGACGCCCATCCACCACCTGACGCTCGACCAGCGCCAGACCTCGGGCCGATCGGCCAATCGGCGCTCGACGAGATTGCGATGGATGTACCTGATCTCGCGGCACAGCTCGGCCGTGCCGCGGATGTTCCGATCACCGCCGCCCCGCTGCCAGAAGCGGGGCTGTCGTGGGGGGCGTTCCATTGCCGTCGGCCAGCCGATCGAGGACGCGGGCCCGCATCTCGGTCCATCGGCCGATGCAGTGCTTGGCCACGCTCGTCTTGATCCCCGCGAGGATCGGCGCGAGCGGCTCAGCGTCCGGAGGCAGTATGATCATGTGGATGTGCTCGGGCATGACGACCCACGCGATGAGGCGGAACTTCCGGCGAACTCGGGCCGGCGCCATGGTCCGCACGAAGACCCACGCGACGGACGGGCTTGAGAAGAGCGGGATTCGTCGATGGCAGGAGAAGGTGATGAACCGAAGGCCGCCATCGACCTCGCGGCGTCTCATGCGTTTGCGGATGACGTCGCCCCCCGCGATCGAGCCGAGCATACCACGTGAACACACGAATCACCGGTCGCGAGTTGACGAGCACCAGGCACGGCGTGGGGCGGGCTTCACGATGCGAATGATGTCGACGTCACCTGCCCTGAAGGAGCAGGGAGAACCGAGAACCAAGACACCACCTTCTCAAAGCAGAAGGTGGTGGCACGGCGTGGGGCGACCTCAGGCAAGCGTGAAGGTGATGCCACCTGCCTCTATGATGCGGAAAGGAGAAAGTACTGGGAACTGCAGTGGGATCTCGGTCGGTTTAGTGGACTTCCGGACTAGTGATTATGGATGATGACATTCAATCAATCACGCGGCTACTTCAAGAACTTCCCGACGATCGACGCGCGCGGCTTGCTACTCAGGCAGAGTGCAGCGCAGCAGCAGTGCACTTTCAGGGCATGGTGCCGGATTGGTACTGGTCTCTTCTGCGCGAGTGCCCGCTTGCTGATCGAATTGTCGACTTTGTTAATGGCCAAGCGGAGCACGCCGTCAAGTTTCTTGATCCAGCCGGAATGGTCTTGGAGGCAGAATCCATCCCAGGCTCTTTCATGCTGAAGTACGGATACGTACCTATCGGAGAGTGCATAATGGGGAGTGGCAATCCGTACTTTGCAAGGTTCACTGCTTCAAAGCAGGCCCAGATAAGTCAAATTTTTCATGACGGCTCCGGATATGGGCCGGAACTTACTCCAATGTCAGGAATGCCTTTATCCCCATCGTTGCGGGACTTTCTTGCTCACTGCGCGTCACCGCGCTAGATCGACCGGATCGTGGGTGGGGCGCGGACGGCGGCGTACGTGGGGCTGGTGATGGCGAACATGCTGCCGTTCCCTGTGACCGCGATCGCCGCAGATCTGGGGGCGAACATGCTGGAGGACAGCATGCCGCCCGAGCTGGTGACGGCTCGGAAGTACCTCGGGTACGCGAGCCTGGCATCGGCGGGCGTGTTTGTAGCCAAGATGGGCTATTCCATGATCAAGACGGCGGTGCAGTACGCCGCTAAACGTGGCTCGAAGGCCGCATCTAGGGGTACCGGCGCCATGTCGTCATCGCTGTCAAAGCGAGCCGACGAGATTGCCGAGCGGAAGAAGAACGCCCCGCACGGCAGCTGTCCGATCGGGTGCTTCACGGCCGGCACGCTCGTCTGGGCCGCGACGGGGCGGGTGGCACCGGGATTTGGCAGGTGGCATCACATTTAGCGATTTGCAGGCCAGTCCCGTGCCGTGCCATCACCTTTCTGCTTTGAGAAAGGTGACGTCCTGCCTCTTCCTTCGAGCGGGGAGTTGCAGAGGGGCGGCCAGCCCCTCTGCCCGTGCGAACCGACGAGCGCCCTCCGTGCACGCAGACCACCTCCCAGGGCGCGTGGCACTACCTTCAGATTTATCTGCGGGGCACCGGGATCGGGCAGTGGCGTGAGGTTCGTCCCGCGCCGTGCCACCGAGATCGTTTCGATCTCGGTGCTCGTCGGCTCGGACGGTGCTCTTGAGTTCGCTCGGCACTCTTCTGATTGCCCAAGCGGCGCGCCTGCTCATCCCTTATGCTCGGGCCGATGTCTGGGGCTGACATCCTTCGCAAGCGAATGAAGCGTCGCGAGGTCGCGGGCGGCCTGCGTTTCATCACGTTCTCTTGCCAGCGGCGACTCCCGCTGTTTTCCAATCCGTCGATCGCGTGGGTGTTCGTCCGAGCCATGTCCGCGGCACGCACGCGCTGGAACTTCCGCCTCATCGCCTCTGGGTCGTCATGCCCGAGCACGTGCACATGATCGTGCAACCGCCCAAAGACCAGCCGCTCGGGCCGATCCTCACGGGGATCAAGACGAGCGTTGCGAAGCACGTGATCCATCGGTGGACCAGCAGCCGAGCCGCCATCCTCGCCCGGCTCGACGACGGCCATGGAAACCCGCGTTTCTGGCAAAAGGGCGGCGGGTTCGATCGGAACATCCGCAACACCGCCGAGCTGTGCCGCGAGATCCGGTACACTCACCGAAACCCCGTCGAGCGGGGCCTCGTGGACCGGCCCGAGGTGTGGCGCTGGTCCAGCGTGCGGTGGTGGATGGGCCTGCGCGAGCAGGAGATCGAGTGTGATCTCCCGCCCGGCGATGAGGAGGTGTGGAAGCGGTGGAAGGAGTTCCTGTAAGAGTGGCGAGGGCAAGAGCACCAAGACACGAATATCAAGACACCGGGATCGAAGCGATCCCGGTGGCACGGCGCGGGAAGACCTTCACGCGAGCGGCGATCCCGGTGCCACCTGCCGAACTATCGAGAAGCGCACTGCCGACGCTCTCGGCCTGACGAAAGAACAGGTCAAGAGAGCGATGGAAGCCCTAAAGCGTGACAATGGACAATCGCCAGATGATCATGGTCATAAGATATGGAACAACGGAGACGTGACCGACGCAAACACAAAGGCCCAGTTGGGAAATTTGTTTGATTACCTATGACAAACCTGACACCTTCATCACAGCCTTCGGACCTCCCCGCCCTTAGCGAAACGCATGTACTGTTCTCGCTATCACATCGGGACTTGCAACCTTCAGAAGTTTCTGCCAGTCTTGGGATTCAATCACATCGCGCGTTCGCTCGTGGCGATAAGTATGCGGGGAAGACGCGCGACGGTATCGCGGTTGTTCGAACCCGTTCATTAGGGTTATGGTCACTTGTATCAACTAGAGTTGTTTCCTCCTTGGCAGTATCGGATCACGTTCGCACGCTCATTGATATGATCTACCCGGTTCGGGACACTCTGTGGCAACTGCGCAACACTGGGATATCCTCACGGTTTTGGATTCATCATGCACGGTCTGCAAGTGACATGGCTTATTCGCTGACCACTGTACAGATGACGAGGCTCGCTGAATTGTCAGATGACGTGGCGTTCAGTTTTGAAGTGCTTGTAGATCCTACATAATACGAATCACCGCTCCAACTCGGGCGGCGGGTGGCACCGGGATCGCCGTTCGCATGGGAAACTTCCCGCGCCGTGCCACCGGGATCGCTTCGATCCCGGTGCGTGTCCTGGTAACGTTCTGATCGATGCGCATTTTGACAAAAGGAGGCTCCCCTGCTGGAAGGTGGTGTTGTTGCGGCAACCACTGACAGACACGAGAGCCCATGGAAAGCGTACCGACGAGGGGTGGAAGTTCAAGGGGAGCCGAGACAGCGGTGCTGAACGGGGGCGAGCGGCGCGTGATGCCGCCAAGGCCTAATGCCATGCGTATCGCAGGTCCTTCTGATAGAGCACGGCATCGATGCCCTCGACCAGCGCGTAGGCAGCCGCCAGGGCAAGGGCGTGCATGTGGAACATTCTGATATCCCGAACGATTTCTCGCACCCAGGGCTCGCCGTGCGGTTGCTCATGGATGACGGCAAGATGAGAGATGTCGTTCGCTTCATCCTGACCAATGCACTCGGTGATCGCCAGGATGTACCGGTTGGGGATTATCGTATGTGGCGTGCGCTCACGAGCGGCCAACGCTAGTTGTTGCACCCTTAGGCTGAAGACTTCAGTGGCATAGCCGCGAAGATGGTGGGCCAATGGAGGAAGGTTCTTTTCCTTGCACCATGCCTGCCACGCGTCAAGATCGACCGGCACCTTGATAAGCGGCTTGAGCGGACTCCCGGTAGCTCGGTCACACATGGACTTCCACTCCTCAAACGAACCCTCCAGTTCGAGGCCGGTAGGATCAAGATGTCGTGCGAGTTCCCATCGAGAACGATGACGGGTCGCGTTGGCTGATGTTTGCGGAACAGAGCGGCAAGCTTGACCTGGCGGTCGGGCTTGAGAAGACCTTCCTCCTCCAGGCATTTCAGTTCAATCAGAGTGTCGCCCAGACGGTAGTCTGCACCTTTTTTTGTGCGGCGGGAGGCGTCAGCATGGGCTCGCACCCCACCACAATCCCGTCGTACCCGCCGTATGTGTCCGCCACCAATGTTCCCTTGTACTCCTTGAGGAACCGTGCCGGCCCGTCCCGCGAGCGGCTGAGCGTGAAGCCGAAGATGTTGTACGGGTTCGCGTCATCCCCCACGCCCCCCACATACACCGACATCCGCGCCCGGCTGGCCTTCCTCGCGCCGGGGTTCAGCATCGGCATAATCGTGTCGTCGGTTCCGATCACACGCGACGTCAACACCCTTTGCACCATCAACTCGTACAGCGGCCTCACCATCTCCGCCACGTCACGGCACCACTGGCTCATCGTCGACCGTGCGATCGCAATGCCACTCCGCTCGAAGATATCCTCCAGGTA
>JAJVHS010000096.1:13538-17647 GCA_022072615.1 Phycisphaerales bacterium | reverse complement strand
AAGCCGAAAGCAGAACACCCTCTTCGCCGAGGCCGCTCTCAAGGTCGCCGCCTACGCCATCAAGGTGTAGCTATCCCACGGTCGATCAAGAGGGGTTCTGGACGAAGCATCTGTGGTTGTGAGTGCCAGCCGCACTGCCGAGCGGGAGAACGCTGAACCATCCGACAGCTTGTGCTACCGCAAAGTTGACAAGTATCCCAACGCTGAACCACATCATGGCCACGCAGATCGTGTGGTGAGCTTGTCCACGCCGTACTTGCGCAACAGGGCCGAACAGGGTTGTGACTTTGAAGGTCATGGATGCGATAAGAAGGACTCGGCAGGTGGCACCGCATTCACGCCCGCAGACAAGATCTGCACCGGGCAGGTGGCACCACCTTCACGCTTGCCTGAGGTCGTCCCACGCCGTGCCACCAGGATCCGCGTCGCGATCCTGCTGTTCGTACGAGCCGCGACGCGTGATTCGTGTGTTCGGGGGGAATGCTCGGGTCGATGACCGGCGCCGACATCCCGCGGCGGGTCTTCGTGCGAGCCATGGCGTCGGCTCGGATTCGCCGGAAGTGCCGCGTCATCGCGTGGGTTGTCGTGCCCGAGCACATCCACATGATCATACTGCTTCCTCGCTCGCCCGTTTCACGGGCGAGGCGGGGAGGGCTTTGCGAGGTGGGTGCGCCCACTTTCCAGCGGCTGCGCCGCTGGCAACCAACGCTCGCCCGTTGCACGGGCGAGGCTGAGGGAGGCGTTGCGAGGTTCGCGGACGGTGTTCCAGCGGCTGCGCCGCTGCCAACCAACGCTCGCCCGTTTCACGGGCGAAGACAGAGGCGGTTGTCGGGGGGCTTACGGGTCCACCTTTCCAGCTGCTGCGCCGCTGGCAACCAATACTCGCCCGTTTCACGGGCGAGAACGAAGGCCGTTGTTGTCGGGCTTCCGGGGGCGACCGCCGATCACGGAGTCCTTGCCGATCACGGCACCTTGATGATCACCGAATCGCCGTCCTTGCCTTCGGCGGTGAGGACCTGGACCTTGGCGGGTTCCTGGACGGTGGCTCGGTCGTCGAGGGGCTGGGTGTCGGTGAGGAGCTTGACGACGAGCTTGCGAGCCGGGCGGGGCTGGTTGCCTTCTGCGCCGAGCACGCGGATGGTGACGGTGTCGCCCGAGCGCTGCGCGACGTAGGTCGTGAGCAGGTACTCGCCCTTCTGGTAGCCGTAGCCGTCGCCGGCGTCCTCGTAGAGCGTGCCGGTGGCCTTGCCGTTTCGGTCCAGCGCGACCCAGAGGGTGAGCTCGTCGAGCGGCTTCTCGTCGACGTACTGCATGACCGGCCCGGACGGGACGATCGCGCCGGGGCGCAGGTACATCGACGGCAGGTCGGGGTTGGCGCCCTCGCCGAAGTCAAAGCCGAGCCAGCGGGCTCCCTTGGCTTTGGGCAGGACGGGGACGCGCGAGCCGTCGGGCATCATCTGGGCGACGACCATGAGGTCGCCGCCGAGGAGGAAGGCGTCGTCCTCGGAGCGCAGCGCGGGGTCGCGCGGATCGACGAAGAAGAGCGGGCGGGCGACGGGCATGCCGGTGATGGCGGCCTCGCGGAAGAGGGTGTAGATGTAGGGCATGAGGCGGTAGCGGCGCTCGATCGCCTGGCGGCAGGTCTTCTCGACGTCGGGCCCGAAGGACCAGGGCTCCTTGTCGATGTTGCCGGTGGCGGTGTGGGCCCGGGCGAAGGGCATGAGGGCGCCGAAGCCCATCCACCTGGCGAAGTGCTGACCTTCCTTGCCGGCGGGGCCGTTGCCGGCGAAGCCGCCGATGTCGGGCCCGGCGAAGGGCTGACCGGAGAGGCCCATGTTGAGGACCATGGGGATGCTGGACTCGAGGTGGTACCAGTCGGCGGAGTTATCGCCGGTCCACATGGCGCCGTAGCGGTGTCCGCCGATGAAGCTTGCCCGGGAGAGGACGAAAGGTCGCTTGTCGGGGTTGGCGGCCATGACGCCTTCGCGGGTGGCCTTGATCATGAGCATGCCGTAGACGTTGTGCCAGCGGGCGTGGCTGGGGTCGTTGTGGCCGGCGGCGTTGGCAAACGCGGCGTCGGGGCGGTGCTTGTTGTCCTCGGGCATGGTCTTGGACTTGTCGGGGGTGTTGAAGACGGCCGGCTCGTTCATGTCGTTCCAGACGCCGTCGATGCCCAGCGCCATCCAGTCCTTGTAGAGGCCGGCCCACCACTGGCGGGTTTCTGCGCGGGTGTAGTCGGGGAAGACGCACCAGCCGGGCCAGACCTCGCCGCGGTAGGTGGTGACGCCGTCGGCCTGCTTGACCCACACGTCCTGCGCGGTGCCGGAGTCGAAGACGTGGTACTTGCCGTTGTCGAACTTCTCCTTGTCGGCGGCGATGCCCGGGTCGATCATCCAGACGGTCTTGAACCCGAGCTTGTGCAGGTCGTTGTTGTGCCGGCGGGGATCGGGGAAGTGCTGCTTGTCGAAGGTGAAGCACTGGAACTTGTTCATGTAGTCGATGTCGTGCCAGATGACGTCGCAGGGGATCTTGCGGTCGCGGAAGCCCCTGGCGATCTCCATGACGCGCGTGTCGGGGAAGTAGGAGTAGCGGCACTGGTGGTAGCCCAGCGCCCACTTGGGGGGCATGGCGATGGTGCCGACGAGGCTCGCGAGCGTGGTGACGACGTCCTGGGCGTTCTTGCGGTCGATGATGATGACGCCGAACTCGGGCCCGGGTGACGAGAAGGTGAACGACCCGCCGGAGGGGTACGCCTGTGACTTGTCGACGGTGACGCGGTAGGTTGTGTCGGCGAGGACGCCGAAGGCGGTGCCGTCGGCTCGGACGGCGAGGACCCAGGGGTGCGACTGGTAGAGGTTGGGCTGCTTGTCGTCGTAGCCGTAGGCGTCGTAGTTCCAGCACTCGATGGTGCGGCCGTTCCGGAGGAGGGGTCCGGCGACTTCGCCGGTGCCGTAGAGGCTGGTGCCGGGGTCGATGTTGATGGTGACGCGGCGCTTGCCGTCAGCCGAGCTGAAGACGGGTGAGACCTTCGGCGGGTCGGAGACGCGCGCGACGGGCATGCTGGGGTCCTGCAGCGCCATGCTCGGGTAGGCCTCGCGCCTGGCCTGCTCGGAGGAGTAGTAGCGGACGATGCGGTCGCCGAGGCCCTCGACGACGGTCTGCGCGGAGGCGACCGAGCCGGCGGCCGCCATGAGCACGGCGGCGGCGATGCCGGCGGAGGTCCGGATAAACCTGCTCGTACGACGCCCGATGCCGCTGAACTTCTGTTCCATGGAAGACCGCGTCCTTGTGTGAAGATGGAAATGCCGCGAACGGGTGAGAATACGCGTTCGAACTCCGTTTTGTCGCTCCGGGGCGGCGGCTGGCCGGGGGATCAGAAAACCGGCGCGGCCCGGTCAATTGAGACTTGCAATAGTGCGGATCGCCCCGATACTGAAGGCCGGTCGAGGCGTTCGAGAGATCGCCCGTGGTTCTAGTTTTGTTCGATCCCGGCCACCGGGTTGGGGCCGGTCATTCCGAGGAAGCCTTCGATATGTCACATGCTCCGCGTTCCTGGTCCGCCTTCGGACGCCCGGCCGTGCTGGCAGCCGTCGCCATCATCGCGGCGGCCGGTTCCGCGACGCCCCGTGCCCGGGCCAACGACAACCCGGTGATCCTGCAGTGGTTCGAGGCCAAGTGGCAGGACGTGGAGCGCAAGGCGCCGGATTTCTTCATGGCGGGGTACGCGGCGACGTGGATGCCGCCGCCGGGGAAGGCGAGCACGAGCAGCACGGGGTACGACGTGTGGGACCGTTTCGACCTGGGGAGACCGGGGTCGCAGACGGCGTTCGGGACCGAGGCGTACTTCCGGGCGATGGTCGGCGAGCTGCACCAGGCCAACGGGCTGGTGTACATCGACTCGGTGCTGAACCACAACGGGTCGCGGCAGACCAGCGCGAGCTTCCAGGCGGCGGGCGGGTACCCGGGCTTCTGGATGGCCCCGGCGAACCCGCCGGTGAACAAGACGCCCACGAGCGCGTGGGGCGACTTCCACGCGGGCAACAGCTCGGGTTACTACCAGTCGGAGGATCCGAACGGGCCGAATTATCATCTCACGAGCGGCGACCTGG
>JAJVHS010000096.1:0-13528 GCA_022072615.1 Phycisphaerales bacterium | reverse complement strand
TGATCGACATCGCGCAGGAGACCAATCACCAGTTCATCCGGCACCCGGTCGAGGATGGCAACCCGGACAACATCCCGGCGGGGACGTCGGTGAACAAGCCCAGCAGCGGGAACTACCGCTTCTACCCGGACAAGCAGCTTGCGCCCAAGAACGTGTCGAACCCGGGGACCTCGCGCAACCCGGGCGTCTCGAACTTCACGTTCTACCCGTTCAACACCGCGGACGCGACGGCGGGCGACCCTTCGAAGGACAACACCACGGGCCTCCTGATGCGGTACACGCAGTGGATGCTTGATGATCTGAAGGTCGACGGCTTCCGCTGGGATGCGTGCAAGCACATCCCGTCGTGGTTCTGGGACACGTACATCGACGCGGTGATGTACCAGCGGCGGATCACGCCCGACGGCCGGGCGGTGACGCCGTACTCGTTCGGCGAGTCCGTGGAGAGCGGGTGGTGGTCGTGGAACAACATGGCTCGCAAGGACGGCTTCGGCAACCGCGACTGCCTTGACATCTCGGGGTCGGGCGAGCTGCGGAACCTGCTGAACGCGGCGGGCTTCGGGAGCTGGCAGACGGTGGTCAACTCGCACTTTGACCTCGCCGACGACGGCCTGAACAACGGCAGCTTCGGGGTGAACCACACGGTGTCGCACGACAACGGGACGACGGGCGACGGCAGCTCGGCGCCGCCGAACCCCACCGTCCGGCAGATGGGCTACCCGATGGTCGCGTACGTGCTAATGCGGTCGGGGCCGGCGGAGGTGTACCACAACGGGCGCGGGATCGCTCGGGGTGGCGGGTTCTGGCCGCGGCAGGGCATCTCGACGGCGATGGGGTGGAACCCGGCGCCGCAGGCGGGCTTCCCGCAGGGGACACCGGACGCGAGCATCCCGACGCTGGTGCAACTCCACAACTTCTACGCGAGGGGCGAGTTCAACATCATCAACGGGACGGACATCGTGAACCCGTCGCTGGACGACGTGATCGTCTTCGAGCGGCGCAGGAACCAGGGCGGCGGGTCGTACTCGGCGAACGTGCTGGTTGGCTGCAGCGACCGCTGGGACTCGGGGTACGACCAGCGGTCGGTGACGACGAGCTTCCCGCCGGGGACGCGGCTGCTGGAGATGACCGGCAACGCGGCGGACCCGGTGATCGACCCGACGAACGCGATCTCCGACGTGCTCGTGGTGGACGGGAGCAGGAAGGTGACGATCCGCGTGCCGCGGAACAAGCAGGGATCGACCGAGCACGGCAAGGGGTACGTGGTGTACGGTCCGGCGATCCCGTCGGGGACGCTGACGCTCACGAACACCTCGTCGACGCTGCCGGCCGACGACCCGGCGATCACGTCGTTCGCCGGGCGGCGACAGACGGCGATCCCGGTGATCTCGGGGCCGTCGTTTGAGATCCGTCTCACGACGACCAACGGCGACGCGGGCGCGGGGAACAACGACAACGCGGACGACAACGCGGTGTTCAGGATCGACCAGGGGTACCGGGATTACAACGGTTCCGGCGGCGTGGACATCGATCACACCAACCAGGTGGTGCCCGGTTACGAACAGTTCGTGACGCAGCGCCAGCCGCTGGCGGGCACGACGAACGCCAACGGCGTGTACCGGCAGGTGATCAACACATCGCTGCTTTCGGAGGGGATGCACTACCTGTCGGTGGTCGCCTTCCGCAAGCGCAACGCGAACGAGGACGCGCTGTTCCGCGAGTTCCGCCAGCCGTTCTACATCGACCGGACGGGTCCGGCGGCGTCGCTGCGCGTGCCCGACGAGATCACGGCGACGAGCCACGTGTTCTACGCCGACGCGCTGGACCGGACCGCCAACCGCATGCACCTGCTCAAGGACCTGCCGGATGGGGCGGACCCGGTGGCGGCGTGCAACATCACGAACCAGTGCACGCGGAACGACCGGTTCGAGTGGTTCCGGACGCTGACGGGGCTGAACGAGCACGGGTACGTCAAGGTGACGCTGGTGGCGTTCGAGGAATCCGGGAACGCGAGCGCGACGGACCACTACGTGTGGGTGAACAAGTGCCCGGCCGACTTTGACCGCAGCGGGTTTGTCGACATCGAGGACTACACGGCGTTCGTGGTCGCGTTCGAGGCGGGCGTGGATGATGCCGACTTCGACGGGTCGGGGTTCGTGGACATCGAGGACTTCACGCAGTTCGTGCAGGCGTTTGAGGTGGGGTGCTGAGGGGAAGGCACAAAGGCACGAAGGCATCAAGGCACCAAGGCATCAAGGCAGCGAGGCAGCGGGCAGCGGGCAGCGAGGCAGCGAGGCAGCGAGGCAGCGAGGCAGCGAGGATGATCGTGACATCTACTGAGGCACGAGGGTGATCTCGACGATCTCGGGCGGGACGCCGATGCGGACGGGCATGATCGACATGCCGACGCCCGCGGACACGACCATCGGGCACAGCGACGTCTGGACAAGACCGCGAGCGAAGCGCCTGCCGTACCTGCTGGGGACGACGGGCGGGCCGTAACCGGGGATCGCGATCTGGCCGCCGTGAGTGTGCCCGCTGATCATGAGGTCGACGCGCGGCGCGACGGGCAGGCCCGCGAGCAGTTCCGACGTGTCGGGGTTGTGCGCGAGCATGATGCGGGGCGTGTGGGACAGGACGCCCGCGAGCGCGGCGTCGTGGTCGACCTCGCCCTCGAGCAGGTCGTCGACGCCCGCGATGCACAGGCCGCCGGCGGCGGCGTCGTCGGTCAGCCCGGACGCGTCCCAGCTCACGAAGGTCCTGTCGTTGTTCAGGACGCGGACGCCGATGCGGGCGAGTTCGTTGGTCATCTGCCGGGCGTCGCCGTAATGGTCGTGGTTGCCCATGACGGCGACGACCCCCAGCCGCGGCGTGCTCGCGGAGACGAGCGGCTCGAACAGCTCGGCGGCCGGGCGGATGTACCACGATCCCATGTGGATGTAATCGCCGGTGAGGAGGACAAGATCGGGCAGCAGGCGGCGCGTCAGCTCGACGGCTCGGCGGATGTGGTCGCGTGGGATGCGGGGCCCCAGGTGCGTGTCGGAGATCTGCACGAGGCGCAGGCCGCGCATCGAGTCGGGAAGCCCGTGGATGGGCACCTCGTAGCGCGCGACTTCGAGGCTCCAGGGGTTGACGAGCGTTCCCTGGGCGAGCGTGCCCGCGGGGATGCCGCCGGCAAGGCCCGATGCCATCCCCGTAATGAAGCGGCGTCGTGCTGGATCGGCCACGTTCTGGGCGGGTTCGGAGACGCGAGCAACGCCGGAGGAGGCGAGGCGGTGAAGGGCTCGGACCATGGAGTAGAGCACGACGGTCCAGATTCCCCATCCGAGCGCGTTGGCGAACATCGTGGTCGGCAGGTCCTGGAACCGGCCGAGCACCCGCCACGCGAAGGCCCACGCGGGGAGGATGGTGAGCTGGATAACGTTGTCGGCGAGCTTGAGCGTGCTCTCGCCGGGGACGCGGACGGCGGACCCGTGGTAGAGCGGCGGGTTCCAGACGCCGTAGTGCAGGGCCGAGAACGCGAGCGTCGCGAGGATCCACCCGAGCACCCAGGGACGGATGGCCGATCGTCGACGCTGAACGGCGGGGGTGTGCATGGAGGTTCGCGCGGGAGGGATGGGACGCAGTCTGTACGCCGGTCGCGGCCGGGAGTTCATCGCGGGATCAGCCGCGCATCGAGGCGAGGAGTTCGCGCGGGCGGCGGCGAACGAGCCCGGCGACGGGGAGCGCGGCGGCGATGAGGCAGACGACCAGGACCATGCCGCAGCCGACGGCGATCGCGCCCAGCGGTGGCTTGAGCGAGAGCTCCATCCCGAGCACGAGCTTCTGGATCCGCTGGCCCGCGAGGGCGCCCTGGAGGCCGCTGACGGTGCCGATGACACAGGCCG
Organism: Phycisphaerales bacterium; assembly: GCA_022072615.1. Taxonomy (GTDB): domain Bacteria; phylum Planctomycetota; class Phycisphaerae; order Phycisphaerales; family UBA1924; genus JAEUJB01. The sequence goes on along the minus strand of JAJVHS010000096.1, from coordinate 9,641 downwards.
TGATCGCGACGATGAGGACCTCGCCGAGGACGAGACGGCCGAGGAGCCCGCGGGTGGCGCCAACGGCTCGGAGCACACCGAACTCGAAGCGCCTGGCGGCGATGCCCGCGGCGATGATGTTGGCGACGCCGAGCGAGGCGACGACGAGCGCAAAGCCGCCGATTGACGTCGAGACAAGCAGGGTGCGCTGGACGAAGGCTCGGATGTCCGCGAGGATCTTGCGGGCGCTGCCGGCGTCGTAGATGCCCGACCCGAGCAGTTCGCGGCGGATGGTCTTGACGGCGGTCTCGTCGTCGACGGCGCCGGGCTGGTTCTCGGGCACCAGTCCGATCTGGATCATCTGGATGGCGTCGGAACCGAACTTTTCTATGAGGTCCCTGCGCGAGCCGAAGACGGCGTGGACGGCCTGCTCGGTGTAATCCTGACCGATGGTGAAGTACTGGCTGATGATCTCGAGCCCGGGGCTGTGGACGACGCCGACGATCTCGAAGGAGGCCTCGCGTTCGCCGGTCTTGCAGGTGAAGGTGTCGCCCAGGCCGAGGCCCTTGGCGGCCGTGAATTCCTTGGCGACGAGCACGGCGCCGCCCTGGTTCAAACGCCGGCGCGCGGATTCGAGGTCGCCCTCGACCCATTGCAGGTTGGTCATGTCGAAGAAGGAGTCGGGCTCGAAGGCGATGAAGGTGGAGGTGTAGGTCGCGAGGCCCTTGATGCCGAAGGTTTCGGATTGGACCGGCTGGAGCGTGATGGCGCAGGTCTGGCGGACGAAGGGCAGAGACATGAGCTTGTTCTGCGCTTCGGGCGAGAGGTTGAGGCCGACGACGAAGGCCTCGGGGAAGCGCAGGCGGTCGATCCAATCGCGGAGGACCGCGTTGCCCTGGGCCCAGATTCCGACCATGATCGCGAGGCCGAACGACATGGCGCCGGCGGTGAAGCCGTAGCGCATGGGGGATGCTCGGATTGTTTCGACAAGCGCCACGCGCGGCACTCGCGTGACGGCGGCGATCAGCGGGCCGACAAGGCGGGCGGCGAGGATCACGAGCGGCACGCCGAGCAGGAAGTAGCCGGTGATGAGCGCGGGGATGCCCGCGAGCACGTAGAGCCAGAACGCGACTTCGACCTTCGAGGGGACGAAAACGGCGGCGAGGTGCAGCGGGATGAGGACGACGGCGGCGACGGCGAGCGCCCGGACGTGGGCGGGACGGGTGACGCGTGCCCGGGCGGCGAGCGCGGCGAGGGGCGAGGTGTTGCTGGCCATCCACGCGGGGATGAAGGCGCCGAGGGTGCCGGCCAGGACGGCACCGATCGCGGCCCAGCCGAGCATGACGGGCGAGATGGAGAGCCCGGTGGGGATCTCGGCCTCGAAGTGCCCCACCACCGACGCGGCGATCGCGACGCCGAGCGGGACGCCCAGGAGGGCGCCGAGGAGGCCGATGAGCGCGCCGGTGACGAGCTGGGCCTCGGCGACCTGGGCCCGGGTGGCGCCGACGCACCGGAGGATCGCGAGCTCGCGCTGACGCTCGGTGACGGCGGTGAGCAGGCCGGTCATGATGATGAAGGAGGCGCCGAGGAAGGCCATCGTCGAAACGACGATGTACATCACGCGGTTGCCTGCGAGGTTCTGCTGGAGGGAGGAGGTAATCTTCTCGGAGGTCTGGATGGTGGCGCCGCGCGGGAGGTCTTTTCTTCGCGCGGTAGCGACCAGTTCGGCGCTCTCGCCGGGCTTGAGCACGGCGTCGATCGTGGAGAGGGCGTCCTTCTCGCCCGCGATGGAGAGGAGATCGTCGCGAGGGAAGTAGGCCTGCGAGCGGGCGCCCAGGGGCGGCTGGGCGACGATGCCGACGACGGTGAGGGTGACGGGTCGGCGGAAGAGGCGGATCCAGCGGACCTGATCGCCGACGGCCAGCTCCCAGGCTCGGTTGAGGCGAGAGGCGTGATCAGCGGTGTCGGCGAACATGGGGGGCGAGTCGGGTCGCGGCGGGAGGTCATCGCGCATGCCCTTTCCGCGGCCGACCCGGGAGACCTGCGAGAAGATGGAGCCGGGGGCGGCGTCGCGGCTGAGCCTGCCGGCCAGCATCTCGTCGAGCGCGATCTCGCCGGGCTGCTGCGGCCAGCGACCGGAGACGAGTTCGCGCGGGCGGACGGCGTGTTCTTCTTCGGGGACGATCCCCAGGGCGATGCCGGTCGCCGAGAAGGAGCGGTTGCGGCGGGACAGATTGGCGTTGAGCGGGTCGGCGTCGCGGGCGACGTCGCCGGGCGGCGGGGGTTGGTCGGCGCCGGGGCCCCACCACGGGCGTGAGTACTCGAGCGTGAGACTGGTCTGAAACTGCCCCGCCGCGGCGGCGACTTCGGGCCAGGACCTGACGGCGTTGAGGAGCGTGGCGGGCAGGGGACGGTTGGGCGACTCGGCAGCGAGCTTGAGATCCGCTCGGCCGACGGTGGCGACGACGTTTGCCTCGATGGCTCGGTCGAGGGACGCCATCGCGCACGCCACGGCGGCGATGAGGGCCGCCGAGAGGGCGACGGTGGCAACCATGAGCGCCGTGCGGTTACGGCGTCTGGATGCAGTGCTGATAGCCAGCCGCCACGCCGGCCGCATCAAGCCCCTCCGTTTCAAGCGTGGCCTTGACGCGGCCATCCTGGAGAATGAAGGCCCGGCGGCAGTGCGAGGCCGCGGCGGGCTCGTGGGTGACCATCACGACCAGGAGCTTGTCCTGGGCGGCGATGTCGGCGAGGAGTTGCCAGAGGCGGCGGCTCGACGCCGAGTCGAGGTTTCCGGTGGGCTCATCGGCGAGGATGAGGGGGGGCGAGAAGAGCAGGGCTCGGGCGATCGCGACGCGCTGCTGCTCGCCGCCTGAGAGCGCATCGGGGCGGTGTTCGCTGCGATCGGCGAGACCGAGGCGGTCGAGCAGTTCGTCGCTGCGGCGGGCGAGGGCGCGGGGGTCATCGCCGGCGAGCATGCCCGGGAGCTCGATGTTCTGGCGGGCGGTGAGGGTGGGGATGAGGTTGAACTGCTGGAAGACGATGCCGACGCCGCGTCTGCGGAAGTGCGTGGCCTCGCGCTCGCCGAGCGTGTCGATGCGCCGGCCGCCGAGCTCGATGGTCCCGCGGTCGGGCCGATCGAGGCAGCCCAGGAGATGGAGGAGGGTGGACTTGCCGCTCCCCGACGCTCCCATGATGGCGTAGAAGCCGGGGTCGTCGATGACGAGGTCGACGCCGCGCAGGGCGCTGACCTGGTCACGACCGGTGGTGTATGACTTGTGCACGTCCGCACAGGCGAGCACGGAAACCTCCCCGCGGTGCGCCGGGGTGGGCCCCGCGAACCTGTGCCGAGCGCTCGTGGGTCCGCCCGACGACCGGGATTCAGCCGGGGTGGGCGGCGTCGTAGGCGGTAGCGTCCATGAGCTTGCTCTTGCCGGCGGGGTCGGTGACCTTGGCCTTGAGGAGCCACCCCTTGCCCATGGGGTCGGAGTTCAGGAGCGAGGGGTCATCGGAGAGAGCCTTGTTCACTTCGATGATTTCGCCGCCGACGGCGCAGTAGATGTCGCTGGTGGCCTTCACGGACTCGACTTCGCCGACGATGTCACCGGCCTTGAACCTGGTGCCCGGCTTCTTCATTTCGACGTACGTGATATCGGTGAGCGTGTTCACGGCGTACTGGGTGAGACCCAGGGTGACCACGTCGCCGTCGAACTTGTGCCATTCGTGGGACTCGGAGTAGACGCGATCGGTCGGGGATGCCATGCCGCTCAGCCTTTCATGGATGGGCCCTGGTGTACCCGGCCCGGAGCACCGGGACCGGCCGAGACACATGCTAGCCGCTCCGATCGCGGACTTTCATGGTTGGGGTCGGCGGTACCATTGGCGGCCCGTCCCGGGCGGTTTGGCGCTGGGGACATCGCCCTGCCACAACCGGACTACACTGGTCGCCCCGCATGCTGTTCACCCTGCACGCTTCCTGCCTCCGGTCGATGCTTCAACCGGCCGACGCGTCCAAACCGAAACTGGCGCTGACGGATTTGCCATCCTTTACCAAGGAGAAGCTGGGCCTCAGCGGGGTCAACCTGACGACCGACCTGCTCGCGGGCGCCGACCGGGCCCGCCTGGAAGCGATCCGCGAGCGTGCGGACAAGTCCGGGTGCGCGTGCCTGCTCCTGATCGAGAGCAACCCGCTGCCGCTGGCCGATCCGGACCCGCAGATCGCGGGCAAGGCGGTGGAGCGGATGAAGGCGGTGGTGCGGGCAGCGCACATCCTGGGGTGCAATTCGGCGGCGCTTTCGATCACGGCGCCGGCGACGGACGCGGCCCAGCTCTTCGCGGTCAAGCGGCTGAAGGAGATCGCCGACCCGGCGGAGCGGCTGGACCTGAACGTGCTGATCTCGCCGATGGAGGGGCTGACGGCGGTCCCGGAGAAGGTGACGGAGATCATCAAGAAGGTGGGCGGGTTCCGGGTGGGCACGCTGCCGGATTTCCTCAGCGCGACCAAGTCCAAGGAGGCGGTCGCGTACCTGCGCCGGCTGATCCCGTACGCGTCGTGCGTGACGGCGGTGACGCTGGATTTCGAGGTCGAGCAGGTGCAGCCGTTGAAGCACCCCAAGCCGGCGTTGCCGGACGCCGCGGGGGGCGTGCTGCCGCCGGGCGGCCCCGCGGTGGACGAGCCGGACGTCGAGCTGGACGACGAGGAAATCGAGGATGACGAGCTGGACCTGGAGCTCGAGGCCCTGGCGGAGGAGCTCGGGGCGGACGAGGAAGAGGAAGAAGGACCAGTCGAGGTGTTTATACACAAGCCCTTCGACCTCAAGCCCTTGCTGGAAGCCGTGCTGTCGGTGGGATACGACGGTTCGCTGGCCATTGACTACCGGGGCTCGGGGGATGTTACAATTGGCATCACGCGGAGCCGCGAGGCGCTGCGGATGATCCTCGCCGGCGGCGGCCGAGCAGGCTGACGTCGAGTGCTTGTGAGCCCGACCCAAGAGTTCCGGTTCCGGAAATCCGAACCCAGGTTGTCCGCCTCACGCGTGGTGTTCGCCTTGGCAGCCTCGGATCGGCCCATCATCATCACCATCGACGGGCCGGCGGGGACCGGCAAATCGACCGTTGCCCGGCAGCTCGCCGGGCGGCTTGGTCTTGATTTCCTGGACACGGGGGCGATGTACCGAGCGGCCGCGGCGATCGCCCTGGACAGAGGGCTGGACCTGTCGGACCCGGCGGCGCTGATCGCGGCGGTGCAGGACGCGGACCTTCGGTTCGACTGGTCGCAGGATCCGCCGTCGCTGCTGGCGTGGAACCGTCCGATCGACCAGCGTCTGCGCGACGCGGACGTGACGTCGGTGGTCTCGCCGATCGCGGGGATCGCGGCGCTGCGGCGGCTGATGGTCGAGAAGCAGCGGCAGATCGGGGCCGAGCACCGCCGGCTGGTGTCCGAGGGGCGTGACCAGGGTTCGGTGGTGTTCCCCGATGCGTCGGTGAAGTTCTACCTGGATGCGTCGCCGGAGGTCCGGGCGTTCCGGCGGGCGCAGCAGCTCCGGCGGTCGGGGATGGAGTACGACGCCGAGCAGGTGCTGGAAGAGATCGTGGCCCGGGACCGGAGCGACTCGACGCGGCCGGACGGCCCGCTGGTGTGTCCTTCGGACGCGCTGCGGGTCGATACATCGAGCATCCCGTTCGAGGGCGTGGTTGACGAGCTCGAACGGCTGGTGCGGGCCCGCGTCAACGTCGATTGAGATCTATCACGCAACACGATGAGTGCCAACCCCACCCACGCTGCCGGCGGCTCGTTATCCGAATCTCTACCGGCGGCGACGACCGCGCCGACGCTGCTGTACCGCGTCTGCCGGGGGCTGGCGTGGTGGTTCATGCGGATTTTCTACCGGGCGCAGCGGTTCAATTCCCATCACGTCCCGGCGACGGGGGCGGCGCTGGTGGCCGCGAATCACCAGTCGTACCTGGACCCGCCGCTGGTGGGGATGGTGGAACGGAAGATGAACTTCGTGGCCAAGTCGGGGCTGTTCCGGTTCAAGCCCTTCGGGTGGCTGATCGAGAACCTCAACTCGGTGCCGCTGCGCGAGGACACGAGCGACGTGGCTGCGATAAAAGAGGTCGTGCGGCGGCTGGAGGCGGGCAACGCGGTGGTGATCTTCCCGGAGGGGTCGCGCACGGACACAGGGGCGATGGAGCCGTTCAAGCGCGGGGTGGCGCTGCTGGTCAAGAAGGCCCGGTGCCCGGTGGTGCCCGCGGCGGTGGAGGGATGCTTCGACGCGTGGCCGCGGGGGTCGGCGCCGCGGCTTTTCGGGAAGCGGATCGCGGTGAAGTACGGGCCGCCGATTCCGCACGACGAGCTCATGAAAGGCGGGGCCGACGCGGCGCTCGAGCGGCTGGCGCGGGAGATCGACGTCCTGCGGCTGGAGCTGCGGGCGTACCTGCGGAGCCAGACCGACGGCCGGTACCCGCCGCCGGGCCCGGGCGATCATCCGCGCGTGCCGCAGGTTGCCGGGGATCAGCGTGGCGAGCCTTCGCCGCGGAAGTGACGCATCATGTCGCGCATGAGCACGGCGCCGCGGGCCCGCTGCTGGGGCGTGGCGTGCGAACCGACGCCGTCGCGCATGAAGGTGAACATGCGTCCGAGGGCCTCGCTCGGCGGGCCCCTTCCGGTGCGGAGGGCCTCGGTGTCGCGGGCGGCGTCGCGACGGGCCTGGTTGAGCCGGTCGGCGTCGGAGACGTTGCGCTGGACGCCGGCGACCGACTCCATGGTCTTGGTGAAATCGAGGAAGGCCTCTTCGAGGAACTGATCACGATTCTCGGCGGTGACACCGTCGTACCTGGCGGCGTAGCTGTCCCACACGTCGATGGCCAGGTGCGAGACGTTGGCCATGAGCTGCTCGCGGGCCTGGCCGGCGATGCCCGCGGCGAAGGCGGCCATGAGCGCCGAATCTCCGCTGTCCATGTTCTTGAGGCGCGAGACGAGCTGGCCGACGAGCGCGAGCCGCTCCTTGAGCGGGAGCTTGTTGAACTCCTCGGTGAGGAGGGTGTAGTCGAGGATGTCGTCCATCCCGGCGTCGAGGTAGTCGGGCTGGGGCACCGGGCGGACGAGGTAATAGACACCGGCTCCGGCGGCGACCACGAGGACGGCGGCGGCGATCCGCAGGTTGCGGACCATCTTCGGGCGGCGGAGCGGGTCCTTCCACGCGGCTCGGATCGGGTCGCGCACGCGGGCGTTCCAGCGGGCATTGAGGCGCTGGCGGATGGAGGGCTTGCGCGGCGGAGGCGCGAGCAGATCGGGAGTGATGAGCGGCCCGGCCGATTCGCCGAGTCCCTGATGGGCCGTATTCCACGAAACCGTCGTCACGCCGAACCTCCCGCCTGCCTGTCATCGGCCGTCTTGCTCAGCCGCTGGTGATGTTGTAGTACTTGAGGACTTCCGCGATGAGGTTGTTGAGCTCGTCCTCGGAGGGCTGCTTGAGTCTGTCGGCCCGCCAGTCGCGGTAGTAGAGGGCGTTCTTGTAGTTATCACCGGGCTGGATGTTTTCCTTGGCCTTGGTGGTGTGCCAGTTGTCGAAGTCGCGCATCACGGGGAAGTCGCGGCTCTCGTAGGCTCGTGAGACGCCGCGGGAGTCCTTGATGTTGAAGACGAACTCCATGAGGAGCATGATCTCGCCGGGGACGAACTCGTAGCTGGTGCCGAAGGAGCGCCAAGTGGGGCCGTAGTTTGATTGCTCGTCGTCCGAGGCGCGATCGGAGGGGCAGGTCCAGGGATCGGAGGAGATGAACAGGTCCTGCTCGTCCTTGTGCGGGACGGTGGCCTCGACGTAGTTGCCCATGAGCTCGAGCAGGGACTTGTCGTTCTTGCCGGCGCTTGGGTCGGAGAAGGGGAGGACGTAGGGGAAGACGCGCTTGAAGTCGTTGAGATACAGCTCGACCCCGACGCCGATGCCCTTGAGGTTGGCCAGGCACTTGGTTCGGCGGGCGGTTTCGCGCGAGGCGGCGAGGGCCGGGAGGGTGATCGAGATCAGGACGGCGATGACGCTGATGACGACCAGGAGCTCGATGAGCGTGAAGGCGCGACCGCCGGGCCGCGAGCGACCGGGCTGGAGGTTGGCAACTATTCGGCGCGACATTCCCACGCGTCTGGTCCCCGATGAAAGGCCCGCCCGGAAGCGGGTGGCGACAATGCAGGAAATTCGTACCGTGAACGGAACGGATTCAACTGGGCCCGGAACCGGTGATTCTAGGACGCGGCGGCGGAGGGGAGATTCTCAGTTGAGGGGGCCGACCTCGGCGGGCGGGAGGATCTTGTACATGGTGGGCAGGAGGTAGGTCTGACCGCCGTAGCTGAACACGCGGCCGCTGAGCTCGATGGCGACGGTGTCGCCGCGTCCGCCGACGACGTCCTCCATGCGCTGCGTGAGCTGGCACGGCTGGAGGGCCATCGGGGCTTCGGTGCGCCGGGCCGCGTTCGCGGGCGAGATGCCGTTGTCGAAGGAGATGCCCACGGCGCCGTCGACGAGGCGAACCAGGCGTCCGCGGCGCGCGGTGATCACCGAGCCTTCGGGGATCGACCAGGCGCGGTTGGCGGCGGCGTCGGCGCCGGTCTTCTCGGGCTGGGACGAGGCCGCGGGCGCGGCGGGCGCTTCGGCCAGGTCTCGCGTCAGTCCGCGGTTGCGGGTGCGCCGGTCTTCGAGCTCGGTGATGAACGCCTCGACGTCGCGGTCGCGGTTGTCGCCCGTCGGCGAGGATGCGTCGTCGTCGCTTGATGGCTGGGTCGGCGGGGACGGGGCCGCCGGGGCGACCTTGAGCTCCGGCTCGGGCGGTTCGATCTGGAACACGGTGGGCAGGATGTACTCGCGCTGGCGGTACACCATGATCTGTCCGGTGAGGAGCACGCGGGGGCGCGGATCGCCGTCGGCGGTGGGCCGCTCGGCTCGGAGCCCGGCCGCACTTTCGAGCCTGGCGAGCGCCTGGCAGGGCAGCAGGACCATGGGTCGGCTGGTGCGGACGGGTGCGTCCTTGTCGGGGACGAAGATCACGTCCCCCGTCCGGGCCATGAGCAGTTCGCCGGCCTGCTTGACGATGAACACGCCTTCGCGGGCTCGCCGTGCCCGGGGAACCGGGATCGCGGTCGAGGGCGCGGCGGGTCGAGCGGCCGGGGCGGGCTTTGGAGGTTCCCTGGTCGGGGCGAGGCCTTCATCGGCGGCGTCGTTGCGGCGCCGGGTCTGGTCCGCGTCGGGCGCGGAGGGCGCGGGGGCGGGATCGGTTTTCTCGGGCGGCGGTTCGCTGGGCTGCTCGGGCTGCGACGCGAGCGAGACCGGCGTCGCCATGAGGAGGGAGAGCCCCCACAGCGCCGCGAGCCGGAAGCATCCGAGGGAACGAGCCCGTGCTGCCTGTCCAGGCATATGAAACTCCAGGGCATCCGGTCGCGGTCATTGGAAGGGCCGCGGGCCGCGCCGTTCGACACATGCTATCGACCGATGGGCGGCGGGTTGGCCAGATCCCGTCCGGGGCCCGACCACGGTTGATTCCATTCCTGACCTACCGTAGTGTGCTGGCCCCAAAAGCGGGTCCACCGGGCGGGTGCCAGAGTGGACAAATGGAGCGGATTGCAAATCCGCTGCGCAAGCTTCGTGGGTTCGAATCCCACCCCGCCCTTT
>JAJVHS010000082.1 GCA_022072615.1 Phycisphaerales bacterium | reverse complement strand
GGGGCGGGGTGGCGCCGACCGTGCCAGGCTGGCTCGTGCCGCCCGGAGCGTTGATGGTCAGGTTGGCCGGCCCATCGACGGTGCCGAGCGTGACATTCCCGCCGGCGGTGGTGAAGTTCTGGGACGCGCCGCTGAGCACCGTGGCGCCGGTGACGGCGATGGAACCCGCGGCCGTCGTCACCAGATCGCCTGAAACCGTCGTAGCGCCGGTGTAGATCTGGTCGCCGGACGAGTTGACCGACGTCAGACCGATGGTGCCGCCGGTGACAGCGACGGCCGACAGATCGCTCGCCTCGCCGATCACGACGTCGCCCGAACCCGCGGAGACCGCCAGCGCGTTGCTATTGCCGTCGACCGCGCCGAGGGTGACGTCGTCGGTCGATGCTCCGGCGGTCGAGATCGAGACCGCGGCCGCCAGCGACGTGTCGCCGTTGACGGTGATGGAGCCGGCGGTGTCGCTCTCGAGCGCTCCGCCGAGCGTCGCGTCGCCGTTGTAGATCTGGCTGCCGGAGGTCGTGACCGCTCGCAGCGCGATCGTCTCGCCCGTCGCGGTCAGCGACGACAGGCTCCCCGCGTCACCGGTGAGCACGATCGCGCCGTCGCCGGCGTTCAGCACCAGCGGGTTGTTCGCGCCCGAGATCCCGACGAAGCTGATGTCGCCGTCGCTGGTGGCCACCGTCACCGGGGCGGCAAGGGTCGTCTGGCCGGTGACCCGGGTCGATCCGCCGGTGGTCGACAGGTTGCCGCCGAGCGTCGTGGCGCCGGTGTACTGCTGGTTGCCGGTGGTGTCGACCGTCGACGAGGTCGTGATCGACTGTGCCGTCACGGCCAGCGACGCCAGCCGCGTGGCGCCCACCTGCCCCACCGACACCGCGCCGGTGCCCGCGTTGAGCGTCAGCGCCGAAGCGCCGGTCACCGGACCCAGGGTGATGTTGCGGTTCTGGGTCTGGAAGGTTTGCGTCGCGCCGGTCAGCATCGTCGTGCCGGTCACACCGATCGTGCCCGTCCCCGTCGTCGAGACGTTCCCGCTGAGGGACGCGTCATTCCCGAACGAGACGGACCCGGACGTGGTCGACACGTTGCCGGTCACGGTCGCGTTGTTGTTGAACGTGACGTCGCCCGCCGCGGTGGTCGCGAGGTTGCCGTTGGCCGTTGTCACGCCGGTGTAGGTCTGCGAACCCGCCGACGTCACGCCTTGGGTCGAAACCGTCGCGCCCGTGGCGTTCAGCGTTCCCAGCCCCGTGGCGGCGCCGCCCAGCAAGACCGCGCCCTGGGCGCCCGCGTTGGTCGTCAGGTCGTTGCCGTTGCCGGTGATCGCCGCGGTGATCGTGATGTCGTCGCTGGCGGAGGACCCGTTGGTCTGGATCGCCACGTCACCGCCAAGCGAGACCGTCCCGGTGATCGTCACCGCGCCCGCCGCCGTGCTCGTCAGGTTGCCGTTGAGCGTGGCCCCGCCGGTGTACGACTGCAGCCCGCTGGTGATCACGTTCGCCAGCGAGATCGCCTGCGACGTCACGCTGAGCGACGACAGCGGCGAGCCGCCGACCTGGCCGAAGAACGTGGTGCCCCCCACGCCGCCCTGCGCGATCAGGTCGCGCGGCGTGCCGTCGGAATCCGTCAGCCCGTTGAACGAGATGTCGGCGCCGGGCGTCGAGTTGTCGGTCGTGAGCACCGTGATGGAGTTGCCAATGTCCGGCGACAGCACCACGTTGCCGTCGAAGTTCACCGGGCCGCTCTCGGTGCGGACGTCGTCGTTGAGCGTGATCGTCCCGGCCAGGAGCGAGACCGACCCGCGGCCGGTCGCCTGCAGCGCCGGGCCGCCTCCGTTCGAGAGCAGTTCGATCGTCTGGCCGCGCACCAGGAACGGATCGCGGACCGTCACGGAATCGAAGTTGATGGCGTGCGTCCCGCCGTCGCGGCCGACCGTAACCAGGCTGAAGTCCGTGTCGAGGGCCGCGAGGTCGGTGTCGGAGAGGTCGAGCCGTCCGCCCGTCTCCGCCGCGCCAAGGAAGATCGCCAGGGACGGTGTCGAGGGCTGGAGGACCAGCCCGGCGGTTCCGGTCACGGAATCCGGGCCGCCGGTGAAATCAATCTCGTCGCCGGTGAGCGTGAGGTTGTTGGCGTTGAGCGAGAGCGTGCTCGCGAACTCGAGGGTCCCGGTTCCGACGCTCACTTCGACGCCGCTGGCCTGGACATCCGCCGGGCCGCCGATCGTCACGCTCGAGTTGCCGAAATCGAGGTTGGTCGAGATGACGAAGGGACCGGTGCTCTCCATCGTCAGGTTGGCGCCGGCGACCTTGGAGGCGTCGGTCAGGTTGATCGATCCGTCGTCGGATTGGAGCGTGTAGTTCACGCCCTGCAAGTTCGTCGCCGCCTGGAACTGCGAGGCGTTGGCGATCTGGCCGTTGAGAATGGTCGCGTCCTGGCGATGGACGTACGTCGTCGGAGACGTCGCGCCGCCGGCCGCGCCGCGGAAGGACGGCGCGTTGGTGATCGCGTCGACGAACGCATCAACGGGGCTGCCGGTGCCGTTGCCGGCCCGCAGCGTGATGCTCGCGGAGCTCAGATCGACGCCCGCCGCCGTGAAGCCCAGGTCGCCGGTCCCGTCGTTGCCCGCGTGGAGCAGGATCGATGTCGCGCCGCTCACGTCGCCGGCGACGTCCAGGTCGCCCGTCGCGTTGACCGTGACCGTGGTCGCGGCGTCCAGCGAATTCGATGCCGACAAGGTGACGCCCGCCGCATTCACGGTGACCTGGGCCGCCTGCGATTCGAGCGTCGCGCCGACCGCCGCGTTGCCGGTGTGGGCCAGGACCACGTCACCGGTCGTCGCGGTGATCGTGCCCGTCCCCGAGTTCGAGAACCCGGCACCCGTGCTGCTGAAGCCCGTGCCGGCGGTCACCGGTCCGTTCACCGCGACCGCGCCGGCGCCGCCGTCGAAGGCGGTCGTCGAGGCCGAGGCCACCGACCCGGCCGACGTGACCGCGAGCCCCGACCCCGTGACATCGACAGCGCCCGCGATGGACGAAAGCCCGGACGCGACCGTCACCAGCCCGCTTCCTGTCAGGGTCAGGTTGTCATCGGCGGTCACCGAGGCGTTCACGTCGATCGTGGTGCCGCTGATGGACACGGTCTGGTTCGAGGCGTTCAGCGAGGCGTCGATCGTGTCGTTGATGACGACCGCGCCCGTGTGGTTGATGGTGACGCTGCCGTCGGTCGCCTGGATGAACGCGCCCGAGTTCGACGTGAAGCCCACGCCGCTGCTGCTGACGTTCGTGCCGACCGTCACCGGACCGGAGAACACGACATTGCCCGTGGAGGTGAGCGCGAACGATCCGCCCGACTCGCCCAGGGTGACGTTGGAGTTCCCCGATTCCACGATCTGGATGTCACCCGCGACCGACCCGCCGCTGCCGTCGTCCGATCGCGTCTGAGCCGAGATGCTCCCGAAGGTGTTCCCGGCGTTGGTGACCGAAATGTTGGACCCCGACGTCTTGAGCGTCTGGAACGAAGCGCTGCCGCCGACCGTCAGCAGGCCGCTCAGCGCCATGGGGTTGCGCGACTTGAAGTCGATCGCACCCGTGGTCGTCACCGCGCCGACCTGGAGCGTCCCGCCGTTGAGCGTGAGCTGGGAGAGCGCTGTCCCGCCGACCGCCTGCTGGAGGTCGATGGTCCCGCCGGTCCCGCCGAGGATCGAAAGCGACTGCGAACCGGCCGCCTGGGCGTTCAGCGCGCCCGTCACCGTCACGCTTGCGCCCGCCGTCGCGCCGACGGTGGTGTCGATCGTCGGGGAAGCGGCGGTCACGGTCACCGGGCCCTGGAGCGCGACCGGCTGGCCGGCGGTCGAAATATTCCCGCCCAGCAGGATGCTCGACCCGTTGAAGGTGACCGATGCGTCGCCCGTCCCCGTCACCGCCGCCGAGGTGGTGATCACGCCGCCGCGGACCGTGGCGGGGTCGGCGAAGGTCGAACTGCCGACCGCGATCGCGTGCGTCCCACCGCTGCGGCCGATGATGATGCCGCTGGTGCCGGAGATGCTCGCCAGGTCGGAGTCGGAGACGTCGAGCGTGCCCGCCCCGCCGCCGATGCCGATCGACGTCGTGTTCGTCGTGGGCTGGAGCGTGAGCACGAACGCCCCGGTGATGGTGCTGACAAGGTCGATCTCGTCGGCGGTGAAAGCGGTGTTCGCCGTCAGCGTGCCCGTGCCGCCGTCGAGGAACAGCGTGCCCGTGGACGCGGTCAGCGACCCGCCGGAGTTGAAGCTTTTGACGCCCTGCAGCCGCAGACCCGGCGCCGCCACCGCGCCGTCAACCGCGATGCTCCCGCCCGACGGAGTCCTGACCGTCGTGGCCACCGGGAAGGTGATGTCATCGATGACGATGGTGTGCGTGCCCGTGGCTCGGCCGATGCCCAGAGATCCGACGCCGCTGACGTTGGCGATTTCCGCGTCGGAAAGGTCCAGCGTGCCGGTGCCGCCGGAGTTCACGCCGACGTCGATGGAGACGCCGTTCGCCGAGGGCTCGAGGAGCAGGACGCTCGCACCCGAACCCGTAATCGCACCGTTGATCGTGATCTCATCGCCCGTGAGCGTGAGCTGGTTGGTACCGATGTCGATGACGCCGGAGGTGAGCGTGCCGGTGCCGCCGCTGAGGGCCACGCTGGCGCCGGTGATGGTGCTCGTGCCGCCGTCCAGGAACAGGTTGGCCGTCGCCGAGGCGCTGGCGCCGGTCGCGAACACCTTGGCGCCCTGCAGGCGAAGGTCTGGCGCCGTGATGGCGCCGTCCACCGTGATCGCACCGCCCGAGGGCGTGCGCACGGTTGTCGCGCTACCGAACGCGACCGTCCCAACGCTGATGGCGTGCTGGCCGTTGGCCCGGCCGATTCCCAGGAACAATTCACCGGAGATGACGTCGTCGACCTCGGCCTGCGAGAGCACGAGGTCCGACGCGCTGCCGGCCCCGCCGATGACGATCGGACGGGTCGCGCTCGCGGGCTGGAGGATCACACCGCCGGTCGTCTGGATCTCGCCGGTCGCGGAACCCAGGTCCATGGCATCCGCCGTGATCGTGATAAGGCCGTTGCCGGCGTTGATCGTGCCGCCGTCGGGCCTGGTGATGCTGCCAGCGTCGCCGGTCCCGGCGGTCAGCGTGAGCGCGTCGTTGCTGGTCGTCAGCGCCGCCGTCCCCGTCAGGGCGATCTGGCCGCCCGCCCCGCCCTGCGCGATGGTGACGGGCGAGTTGAACGCCGCGGAACCAACCGTGGTCACCCCGGTGCCCGTCGCCGACCCGATGGTGATCTGAGAGAAACTCGACCCCAGCGCGTCGATATCCGCAACGTCGAGGTCGAACGTGCCCGTGGCCGCGTCGCCGACCGAGATGGAAGTCGAATCGAGCGTCGGCCGGATGTCGATCGTGCCCGTCCCGGAGACGGACGCGGCCCCGCCGTCGAACTCGACCTGGTCGGCCCGGAAGACGACGTTGTTGGCGTTGGCGTTGAACCCGGCGAACGTGGTGATCAGTCCCGCGTCGCTCTGCACGGTCGCGGCGGTCGTGACGTTCACGGCGTGCGTGAACGTGATGCCGGTGTTGCCGGAGACGCCCGCCCCGAGGTTGACCCCCGCGGTGCCGGTGTTGCCGAAGGTGATCGCGCCGGCGGTGCTGGTGAGCTGCGCCGCGACGGTCGTGTCCGCCCCGGTGGAGTTGAGAACGATGTCCGCCGCGCCCGTGATCGTCGCCGCCGCGTTGACCGCCAGCGCGCCGTTGAGCGTCGTCAGGTTGATGCCGCCGCCCGTGGTCGAGAGCAGGCCGCCCGCCGTGATATCGCCCAGGCCGTTGCTGACCGTGATCGTGCCTGTGCCGGTCGAGATCGCGCCCAGGGTAATCGTGCAGGCCTGGACGCCCGACGTTGAACCGAGCACCTGGATATTGCCCGACGTCGAATCGATGCTGACGCCGCTCAGGTCGATCACGCCCGCCGCGGTGGCGTTGCTGACCTGGAGCGTGAAGTTGGTAGCGCCCAGGCTCAGGCCGCCGGTGAACGTGCCGCTCGTGTTGATCGATTCGGTCGCCTGGAGCGTGATCGAGGCGGCCGAGTTGGCCACGAGGTCCTCGATCTCGCTCTCGAACACCGTCGTCGGGCCCGTATCCGCGAACGTGATGAAACCCTCGCCGCCGCTGGGGTCGCCGAAGAACGTGGAGGTACCGTCGGCCGCGCCGTCGCCGGTGCCGCCGGTCAGGGTGATGATCGCCGGGTCGAGCAGGAGCTGGCCGGGGACCGCCGGCCCACCGAGTTCGGCGGTGCCCTTGAACCGGAGGTTCTGCTTGCCGGAAACCTCCGCGAAACCGCCCGCGCCCGACGCGCCGGATCCCGTGGCGCTGATATGGCCCGCGAAGTTGGTCTGATCATCCGACCACACGATCACGCGGCCGCCGTCGCCGGCCTGCGTCGCGTCGGCCCGAAGCTCCGCCGACGGCGTGATGGTCGTGCGGACCGCGTTGGCCTCCGGCCCGGCGCCCTGGAAGTTCCCGCCTACGAGGATCTGGCCGCCGCCCGCCGGGCCCGACGCATCGATCGTGCCCGAGACGCCCACGTACTCGCCCAGCACCGAGGCGTTGCCGCCCTTGGCGCCCGCGACCGTGGTGGAGACGTCGATCTTACCCTCGACGGCGACCACGCCCTTGGCCGCCTCGAGCTTGGCTTCCTTCGCCTTGACCGTGCCCGCGCTGCGGATGGCCAGCGAGTACATGTCGCCGACCGCGTAGGGGTTGTTCGCGGGCGACCTGGAGGCGTTCGTCTGCGATCCGTCCCCCGCGGGCTGCTCAAGGCGGACGTACATGTGGCCGCCCTGCTCGCCGATGAGCACCGACTCGGCCGACGCCATGACGACCGCGCCCTTGTCGGCGACGATCGACCCGCTGTTGCCGACGAACTTGCCCACGAGCGCCACGTTCTGCGCCTGGATCGTGCCTTCATTGAGGACCGATCCCTGCACGTCCGTGAAGCGGTAGATCCCCTTGACGAAGTCGTTGTCGGTGATGTTGCCCGCCGCGGCGAAGATGCCGGCGGCGTTGATCACCGCGCCCTTGCCGAAGATCACGCCCGCCGGGTTGACGATGAACACGCGGCCGTTGGCCAGCAGCTTGCCGTCGATCTTCGTCGGCGCCGCCGAGTTGATCCGGTTGAGCACCCGGGCCAGCGAGTCGGGCTGGACGAACTGGACGGTCTCGTTGCCGGCGATGTCGAAGCTCTTGTAGTTGATGATCGCGCGGTCGGACGCCCGGATGACGGTGGTGTTGCCCTGCCGGGAGATCTGCACGTTGCCCGCGGCGACCTGGGCGCCTTCGGGGCCCGCGGCGGCACGGCCCGCCAGCAGACCGATCACCAGCGCCGGCGCAAGCCCGCCCACCAGGCGGCCCCACCGGTCCAGGCCGACCGCTTCACCGGCGACGGCGACAACCCGGCGTGCCCGCCGAGCAGAAGAAACGGCGTTCCAACCCCGCACCCCGCGCCGGCCGATCTTCGAGGACGTTTTCATGATCAACCCCATCTTGTCTGGCTCGGGCGGGGCGGCGTCGCGCGCCCCCTCCCGGCCGGTCAATGTGCGTTCTCTCGACACCGCTCCGCGTGCCCCCTGGCACGGCCCCCGACCACTCTCCAGTATCCGAAGCCCCGCTCACCCTCAATACAGCAGCGTGAAGGCGATGTGGAACCGGTTGCTCCCCGCCGACACCGGGCTGTCGAGCGGAGCTCCATCCTCCGATCGCCCGTCGATCTCGTCGAGCGCGATACCCCAGTCCACGCGGAAGTTTAAGTTCCTCGCGATCTGGAGCTCCGCGCCCAGGCCGGCGCCCACGAGCGTTTCGTCGCTCTCGAACGCCGGCTGAATGTTCGAATTGGTCGTGTGGCCCACGTCCACGAACGCCCGCAGGATCAGGTCCCAGTCCGGCCGGCCGTAGGGACCCGGCGGCCGCCACGAGAACGTCGAGTTGGGATCCGTCGACGGCTTGAGCACGCGGGGCAGGTGGAACCGGTATTCGGCGCTGCCGATCACGACCGAGTCGCCCGCGGCCACCGATTCGGGGTACCCGCGCACCGTGTACATGCCGCCGGCCGTCTGCTCGAAGTACGGGATCAGGCGGTCCTCGAAGGGCGTCCACTGGCCGCGGACGGAGAACGCCAGCTCGTGCGCGAGCGTCATGTACCTGGGATCGCGCGGGTTGAAGAGCGGCTCGAGGTAGAACTGCGTCGACGCCTCGTAGTAGAGCAGGTTCCAGTCAAGGTCCGCGTCCAGGCGACCCATGCCGTCGGAGATCTCCTCCGAGTCAACGCCCGTCACACCCGACATCGAGAACTCGTACGAGATCTGCGCGAGCGTGCTGCTCGCGTCGGTATCCCGCTGCACCCGAGCACCGAAATACGGCAGGAAGAAGCTGTCGTTGGCGCCGGGAACGAACGTTCCCAGCGTCGTCTGCTCGATCGCCACGAACTGCCACTTGGCGCCCGCGAAAAGATCGAGGAACGTCGCGGACTTCTGCCACGCGTTCCACACGAGCTCGCCGCCCGCCGATGCCGATTCACCCTCGTAGTCCTCATTGCCCAGCGAGCCGAGCTCGGACGCGTCGAACTCGCTCCACGACCCGTACGCCCTGATCCCCAGCCTGTCGGCGATCGGCAGCTCGTACGACCCGACGACGGCGTTGGAAGATTCGAAGCCGGCGGTGATGTAGTCCAGGCGCAGGATGTCGTCGTTGCCCGTGAGCTGGTTGTGGGTGAAGCCGAACCGCTCGCGCCACTCGTCCGTGCTGTCGGTGCCCGTGTTGGAGAGCTGGAAGTACACCGTCCAGGGACGGTTCTCGTTGACCAGGTAGTCGAAGTAGACCTCCTCGGGGTTCTCTTCGTTGCCCGCGGAAGCGACCGCGGCGTCCACACGCCGGCCGGGGTGGCGGTTCAGGCGGAAGATGTAGTCGTCGACTTCCTTGCGGCGGAGCACGTCCCCCGTCGCGACGGGCGAGCCCTTGCGGATCCGGGCGTGGGCCGGGTTGTCGATCTTGGGTTCCTTGACGCGTTCGCCGCCCGCGATGGTGCGCACGCGGCCCACCTCCGCGACATAGATGTTGATCAGCAGCGAATCGCGCCCCTCGCGGACATCGCCCGCGTCCGGGCTCAGATCATCGGGGCTGGGCACGCTGAACATGCCCATGATCCCGGCTTTCTCGTTGAAACGGCGGGTCAGCTCCGCCTGCACCTGCCGGATGCCCGACGGCGTCACCATCCCGCCGCCCTTCTCGCGGAACTCGGCGAGTGTCATGGTGACGATGTCGACGTCGGTCCGGCGTTCGACGTGCGGCCCGTGCGGCGACTGCACCTCGCGCGTGGGCGTGACATACGCGCCCGACGCGCGGTCCACGCCCCAGGTCACCGGCAGCTCGTCGAAGAAGCTCGATCCGATCGCCGGAAGCCCCGCCTTCTCCTTGCCCGCGTACTGGAACAGGAACTGCGACACACGGATCGGCTCGCCGTCCTCGACGTCCGGCCGCGGCGCCTGCTCGCCCTCGCCGGGCTCCTTCATGCTCGGCGGCTCGGGCTCGGCGGGCGTGCCCGCCTGCTTGACGACGCGCTCGGGCCCCGACACCGGCTGTCCGTACGCCGCGGACCACGCGCCAAGGACGGTGGTCATGCCGACGCATGAAAGCATTCTCACAACGCTCGGTTTCATTTCCCGCAACCCCTTCCACGTCAAGAGCAGGCGCGCCTCGCCCGACTCTTGAGACCTGCCGCGTTCCTGACCGAGCGGAACCGCTCGATCAATGGCTGAACCGTGGGACTCCCTTTCCGCACGCGCCGAACCCCCCTCGCTCCGACCGATGTCCTAATGAAGAACAAGCGAACGCCGTTTTCGGACTTACCGGCCTCGTCTGACACTAACGCAGTCGCGACACAGTCGTCAAGCTGGCGAGTTTCTCCTGTTCTGTCGAAAAACTACCGTACAATCTGCAAACTTTCCGTCGCGCCTGCGATCCCGCTATCGTCGGTCCGAGTGCCTCCGGTCCACTGCGAAGGGAACGCGAGACGAAATCCGACATCGGTGTAGCCAAAAGCCGCGCTCGTGGACCTGACCGGGTACGCCCGGCCGGGCTCGATCTCGGGTGGCGAGAACGCCGAGGCCCCGATCACCCGCAGCGCACTGGTCCGCTGCATCGCGTCCCCGAGGCCGGCAAAATCTGCTGGAATGGCGCCCACGGCCCCTTCATCCTCAAATACGAATTCGGCGACGTTTCCAACCGCGTCATGAACGACGTGCTCGGTCGTATCCGCGTTCACCGGGCGGAGCATGACCGACGCATCGTCACCGTCGACCGCGGCCTGCGCCTTGTCGCGGCGCGGGTACTGCTCGCCCTCAGGGATGAAGATGTCCTGGTCCAGCCATGTGCTGTTGCGCCCGTTGCCGCGGCGCACGAGCGTCGCGTTTGCCGCCATCCAGGATGCGTCACGGCGGTTGGGCGCTGCGGACGCCGGGCGAGTCGATGCGAGGCCGACCGACTCCTCAACCGTCGGCAGCCGGCAGCCCAGCGCCCGAGCAGCCGCCAGCGCCGCGGCCGGCGATACGTACTGCATGGGATGGTCGGCCGTGGGCGGCGCGGGCTCCGAACCCGGGTCGAAGTACGCCTGTTTCGCCATCGCGTTGTCAAAGTCAAACCAGCCGCGACTGGCGATCCTCGTCGCGCCGGGTCGCGGCTGCATGCCGGTCGCCTGCTTGCCCGAGATCGTCCAGACCCACACCGTCGGGCCGCCGCGGCTCAGCGATTCCGACACCTCGAGCCGCCCGAGTTTCGACACCTCCGACCAGGCCCCGATGGAGTCGATCGCCGCGCAGAACAACCCGAGCGACACCTCCCGCGTGGAAACCCACGCGCTCCCCGCAGCCGTTCGGACCAGCACGAACTCAATCGCGGACGCCTTCGTCGCGGGCGGGGGCGCGTACACCGCCCAGCCATCACCGGAGGCGCTCAACGTCCATCGACGACCGCCGGGGAGCGACCCGGGTCCGAGCTGCTCGAGCGGCGGGCCTGCCGCCGCGGCCGCACGGCGGGCGTCCATCGCCGCCTGGACCTGCTCGACCTGCTTCGCCGCGGCCTCGGGAAGGTCATTCAACGACCCGGCGCCGGCGAGAAACGTCTCGACCACCGCCTCAAGCTTCTCTCCGCCGGCCCTGGCACGGTGCCGGGTCTCGACAACGAGCACGTTGAATCGCTCAGCCGGTTCGAGTGCGGCCGCGTCCACGCCCATCTCGCTCATCGCGAGCATCGCGTCAACGAGTTCATCGAGATTGGACGGGTCTACGGCGCGCCACCGAGCTTTCCACATCGCGGCGGTTGCGGCTCGGAGCCTGTGCGCAGCGCCGCCGGTATCCTCCTCGGCGCCTTGCACCGCGGCCGCGGCGGGTCTGATGCTGCTCGCGATCCTCCTTGCCTGCGCCCACTCATCGGTGGTCCGGGGCCATGCAAGGGCTGCGAGCCGCTCGGCGGCACCGAGTCTGACCGCGAGGCTTGCGTCGTCGCGCGTCGCACAGCCCAGGACGAACGCCGCGTCACTGCTGCCGTCGATCTGTTCCAGCAGGCCGATCTGCGCCAGCGCGGCCCGAGCCGGGGCTTCCAATTCACCATCGGCAAGTCCCGGCGAAGATCTGATCTCCGACGCGAGCCGGTCGAGCGTGCGGGACCCGTCGTGTTCGTCACGGAGCCTGGCGCCGCCGGCGAGGAGCGTTCCGGCCGCCTCAATGTCACTCTTCAGCTTGTCCGCCGCGCGACTCGCTTCTTCCGCCTTCAGACGCTCGGCCTCGGCGAGACGGGCGGCCTCCGCTTCGCGGGCCTGACGGTCCATGATCTCCTGCTGGGCCTTCTCCGCTTCGAGCCGCGCCTGCTTGTCGGCGGCCTCCCGAGCCTCCTGCTCACGCGCCGCCTGCGCGAGGCGTTCCTGCTCTTCTTGCCGGACCCGGGACTCGGCCGCCTCCTTGTCGCGCTGGGCCTGTGCGGCCTCCTGCGCAGCACGATCACGGGCCGCTTGTGCGAGTCGGTCCGCTTCTTCCTGCCGAGCTTTCTCCTGGGCTTCGGCCTGCTCGCGTTGAGCCGATTCATCCCGGTCGGGTTTGGGCACCTGCTCGGCCGCGGCGTCCTTCGATGACGAGGACGCTGGGGCCGAGGAAGTGTCCGTCGGTGGACGGTCGGTCGGTCGGGGGGGCGTTTGACCGGACCCCGGCGGCCCCTGCGAGGGTGGGACCTGAACGTCCGACCCCGTGGCCGGCGCCGATGCCACCAGCGGCGCTGATCGCTCGGTGCTCCACAGCGGCCTGGAGAGCACGCCGGCGACGACCAGCGCCGCGCCGCCGACCAGCACGAAGAGTTTCGGGAAGCGTCGCTTGGGAGCCGCGGGTTCCTGGGCCGGCGCCGCGGGTTTCGCGGCCGCGGGAGCCTTGTCGGTTGGCGGAGGAACTGGAGGCGCGGTCTGCGACCATTGAGCCGCAAACTGCGCGGCACGGCCGCGGAACGCGTCATCGATCACGTACGGGACGTCGGTCGTGAGGGGGAATCCCTTGGCGGACGCCCGGATGCTGTACAGCTGCGCCGGCCCGACCTCTCCCGCGACGATGTCGACGAACGACTCGCCCCGGGGCGCGACCGCGAGGATGGAGGTACCCTCGGCCAGCCGCCTGGCGAGCAGCGAGATCCACACGAGCGCGGCCTCGTGCTGCTGAGGAACAAGGCTCGGCACGCGCATGTGCGCGCCCCGCGCCTCCGCGGGCTTGACCGAGAGCGACTTGGACTTGCGCCCCTCGCCCATCAGCGGCAGGAAAGCGCCGAAATCCCGCTCGACCGCGTACATCGCCCGCGCGAACCCCTCCCGCACCGCCCCGACGCGCGGGCCGAGTTCGTCACGATCAACGAGCGCGCCCACCTGGGACGGGGAGAGCACCTCCGCCGGGCCCTGCGGCGCCTGGCGCGGCGCGTCCGGCGCCGCGAACCTGGAGCGGAGTTCGGCTCGCGTCGATTCCATTGCGGATCGCACCCCGTCGGCGGTCGTCGCCTCGATGCAGCGGCGCTCGAGCGCCGCCAGCGCCGGCAGCACTTCCCGAGCCATGACCGCGAGCGGGATGCCGTCACCCTGCGCGTACACCGCCATCGGGTACTTCGAACGGCCCTTGCCGTCCCGGCTGGACCACAGCCGCCCGACGATCACATGCGCGGGATCCTTGCCGGTCGGTCCGATCCACCATACGAAGTCGTGCGCGAAGCCGGCGAGCCGCTGGTCGTCGCCGAGTTTTTCCCACGAGCCCGAGTCGATGTTGCCCGAGATCGCCTCGCTGTACAGCGTCCGCCGGGCCTGCGCGAGCAGGTCGGTCTCGATGCCCAGGTCCTCGATGTGGTCGTCCCAGCCCGGGTGCTTCCCGAAGGCGGCCACGTAGATCGCCGGCGAATCCTTCGTCTGAGCCTTGCCCTGCCCCATCGCCATGCGTCACTCCCGTCCAACCGTCCGAGAACACCCGCTCACCGGCCAGACCCTCGGCCCGTTGAGGCCCCGAGCCTTGAACGACTCTTACTGCCACTTGTCCGACGTGGGCATTGCGGCGCGCGGCACCGGCTTGGAGAACTCGACGCCGATCCAGGTGTAGCACCTGCCGGCCGGGCCGTTGAAGCGCACCGGCACCATCCACTTCTTGCCCGACGAATCGCCGTCCACAAGCCTGGCGTCGGGATCGCACAGCAATTCGAGGACCCCCCATCCGGAATCGAGCTCGCGGGAGCCGACAGCGGTGCCATCGACGTTGGAATACTCGATCAACAGCTTGGGAGACCCCGCGAGCGGGATTGCTTCTCCGAAACTCCTGCCGATGTCGTTGCTGTTGAGCGTAACACCGGGACCGGCGCCGGTCGTGACCTTAATCACGCGTGCTTTGTCCGCCGCGAACTCGTATTTTCCGCTTGATCCTGGGGGCAGCTTGTGGTCGACGGTGATCGTGACCACGAAAAGCGAGGCCTTGCAGGGCTGCTGGGCGTCCGCCACCCACTCGAGCCAGTCCTTCCACAGCGGGAACAGAACCTGCGAACGCTTGTCCTCAGTCACCGGGTTGCCCGCGTACAGCTTCTTGAGCAGCTCGTCGACCTCGGCGATATCCGTCGGCTCGCGCTTGGTCGCCGAGGTGCCGACGGATTGCTGAAGGATCGAGATCACCCGCTGCGCCGACCGTACCTCGTCGAGCGTCACGCTCGGCACCTTGGACGACGGCCCTTCCCAGGTCGAGGGAACGATCATCGCCAGCGGCAGTTTCTTCATCTCCTCGAGCGAGCGCCACGTCTCGTCGATCCCGCCGCGCACCTCCTTGACAATGAGCGACAGCGCTTCCAGCCGGATCGCGTTCCAGTAGCGCGCGGCCGGAGTCGCGAAGCCGTTGCCGCCGTACTCGGGGAAGAACTCCCGGGCGAACCGCTTGCCGTCCGTCGCCCCGATCGTCGCCGGATTCTCCGTCACCGACTCGCCAAGCTCGACCCAGGCGCGAACCGATGCAAGACGGCGCTGCGCCAGCTCACGGTTGCGATCGGACTCGAGCGCCGATTCCCAGTCCGAGAGCCCGCGACCCTGGGGGAGCTTGAGCTCCGCACGCAGCACGGGGGGCACCACCTTGATCGCCTGCGCGATCATGTCGCTGAATTTCTCGAGCGAGGTCTCCACTGTCGCGGCGTTGTTGAGAACCCCCGTGTTCAGCGCCTTGCAGTAGTCGGCCCACGACCTGTGCTCCACGGCGGATATCTTCTCTGTCGGCATGTTCGTCCAGCGATCCGTGTACTCGCGGCAGTATTTCACGAAGGCCGACGCCGCCTCCTTCAGCCGCGCCGCCCGGGTGGGCGCCGCGGGCTCGAGCACCGCCATGACCTGCGCGGCCTTCTCCGGAGCCGCCACGCTGAGCGCGACAACCAGCGCTGCATCGTCAAAGACTCGCCGAGCCGCGACCGGGTCAAAGTCAGGTTCCAGCAAGACCGACCTGGACTGCAGCGGGGCCGGCAGGCTCAGTTCGAGCACCCGCTTCATCGCCGGATCCGTCGAAGGCGCAGTCGCGAGCTGGTCGGAGAGAGACTTGACGGCGGCCTTGACCCACGCGGGGTCTCTCTCGCTGGTCGCGGCCATCGCCGAGTCCAGGGCGGCCGTGCGCCGGCCCAGCGCCGCGGTCTGCACGGCGGTCTCGCCGGACCGCTTGATCTGGTCCACGCGGCCGGCCATCGGTTCGAACGTCTGGAGCGACCTGCGCCCGATGACGTCCACCGCGTTCCTGGTTTCCGTCTCGATCTGGGCGACGGCATCCTTCAGGCTGACGGAAGACTGGGAAGTGCCGCCGCCCCACGCGACCTGCAACGGCTGGGCCGCGAACAGCTCGCTGGCCTGCTTGAAGATCTCGTACCTGGCCTCGAAGTTGTACTTGATCGCCGGGTCGCCCGCGACCTCGGTCATCAGCACCCCGCCCTGCTTGCCCGTCGCGTAGTAGGCGCGCGTTTCGTCCATCAGCTTGGCGAGTTCCCCGCCCAGTGCCTCGCCCTTGGGTTCGGGGCAGAGCTCGTTGAATTTGGACATCAGCGACCCGAGCATCGGGCGCAGCTCTTCCCGATCGAGCATAAACGCGGTGGCATCCATCGCCTTCTTCGCGTCGGCTCCGACCTTGTCGGCCGTGTTCCCGGCCCCCGCGGCCTTCGCCGCGTCCGCGCCCATCTCCAGCAGCGACTCGCCGGAGATCCCCAGCACCAGCCGGTAGGACCTGGCAATCTCGGCCGCGAGGCTCTTGCGAGCCTTCGCAAGGGCCGCGTCCAGCTCGCTGCTCGAGAGCGGCTTGGAGGGAGACGCCCGGTTGATCGCCTCGCGGGCCTGCTGCCACGCGAGCGTCATCTCCCGGTACTGCTCGTTCCAGCGCACCTGGAACTCGCTGTACGCCTTCTCATCGGTCGGCACGCCCGCTTGGCCGAGCGTCACGAGCTGGTCCTCGGCGCTGGCGAAGCGGCTCAGCGCGCTCTGCAGATCAACCAGCGGACCGACCTCGGCTCGCAGGCGAGCCGGCCAATGTGCATTGAAGGAATCGACCGCCGCCTTCAGTCGCCGCGTGCGGGATTCGGACAGCGTGTCGCTGGCCCGCATCCCCGCCGGCGGCCACGAGTTGCCGGAGAGCGCCGCCTGCTCCACCACCGATTCGACCTTCTTGATGCCATCGGCCCCCAGTGCCTCGATCCGGGCGCCCTCGACCCCGGTGAACCGCAGGTACGAGGCCACCGGGAAGTACGCCTTCTTATTGCCGGTGTCGCCGTCGGCCGGGGCCCGGTCGATCTGCAGCAGCGAGGCGAAGACATCGATCGCGGCGCCGTTGTTCGCCACCCAGTCGATCTTCGACGCGTCCTCGAAGTGATGCCGCGCGGCACTGACCAGCGGAGCCACGACCGACAGCTCGGTGACCGACGCGTGCGCGGCGCCCACGCGGTCGTTGAGGTTGTCGGAGAGCAGACCGGCAAGTCCCTTGAAGATCACCGGCGCGGAGATCCGCTTCTCGGGCTCGGTCTGCGCGGCCGTGGTCGTCAGCAGGCCCAGGGGCGTCCCCCACTCCAGCGACTCAACACCCTCGGTGTTCACCGCGATCTTGCCCGGTTCGACCTCACGGAACAGCTTGAAGCGCTCGGGGTTCGTCGTAATCTCGCGGCCGATCCGGTCCCACAGCTTCGCGGGGCGATCCACTCGCCCGGCCAGCTCCCGCCAGCCCCAGATGGTCAGGCCGATGCACAGCAGCACCACGCCGATGCCCGACGCCAGCAGCGCCAGCTTCCTTCCGCGCTGCTGCTGCTTGACGTTGGTCGCCCGGGTGACGAGGCCCTTCTCGGGGAAGACCTTGGACGTCAGCACGTCGCGCAGGAAGTAGGACTTCTTGGTCGGCGCGAACTGCACCCCGCCGGGGAGCGCCTCGACCGACACGCCCATCGCCCGGGCGATCGCCTCGTCGAGTTCCGCGCCCTCCTGGAGTGCCGAGGTGAAGTAGATGCCGCGGAGGAACAGCGGCTTGGAGGACCATTCGCCCTGGACGAAGATGAGCTCGAGGTACCGCCGCAGCCGCGACCCGATGCTCGCCAGGCTCTCGGGGAGCGCGAAGAGCGCGTCGGTCTCGTCGATCCGCCGCGGGTTGACCGACTGCATGTTCTGCGGCGTCGGGTCCGAGAGCAGGCCGCCGCGCCGGCGGATCAGCCGTTTGCACACCTGCTCGAGGTGATCGGTCACACGCTCGGGCTGGAACGGATCATCCAGGTCGGCGGGGTTCGACCAGCCGAGCATCTGGTGCTGCAGCGCGGGGTCGGAGATCGTCGAGGTGAACTCGCGGAAGCCGATGAGCAGGTCGCACTTGGTGACCCAGATGTACACGGGGAAGCGCACGTCCAGGTCGCGCGAGATCGCGTCGAGCTGCCGCGCCACCTTCGACGCCTCGGATTCGATCTTCTCCGCCGAGTCCTTGATGAGGCTGTCGACGCCAATCGCGAGGATCATCGCGTTGATGGGCTGCAGCGGCCGCCACGTCTTGAGGAGCTTCATCAGCTCCTTCCATTCCGTCCCGGTCTCCTCCATGAACATCTTGCCGGCGGTATCAAGGATCACCGCCTGGTTGGTGAACCACCAGTTCATGTTGAGCGTGCCGCCCGTGCCCTGGAGCGGGTCGTGCAGGCCGGGGGGGAACCCGACGTTGCAGTGGCGGATGGCCTCGGTCTTGCCCGACCCGGTCGGCCCGGCCATCAGCACCCACGGCAGCGCGTAGACGTCCTTGCCGGCGGCCCGGAACTTCTCGAGCCCTTCCTCGAACCGCCGGCGGAGGTCGTCGACACGGGCCCGCATGGCCGGGTCGGCCATGGTCGGCGACCCCGACGTCGTGCCCAGCAGCCTGCCGACGAAGGGCGCCGATCGCCCCTTGGTGCGCCACTTCAGGAAGAACTTGAACGCGAGGATCAGCAGCACGGCGACCACCAGCGCCGCCGCGATGTAGGCGATGTACACCCACAGGCCGGTGATGAAGCCGACGGTCGTGAGCACCACGCCCGTCGTGCCGGCGCCGGCCGCCGTCTTGCCCGCAGGAGACATGCCCGAGACTGACTGCACGATCGACATGAGTTACTTCCCCTCAGCCCGTCCGTCCGACCCGACCTGGCCGGCGAC
>JAJVHS010000055.1 GCA_022072615.1 Phycisphaerales bacterium | reverse complement strand
GGCTCGGACGGGGGCCCGGCCGGTTTCCTCGGCGAGTTCGAGCCAACGACCATCGGCGGCATCGGCGGCGGAGCGCACGGACTCGGTGACCTTGGGGCCGGTGCGGCGGGCCCGGGCGACGAGTGTGTCGAGCTCTTCGCGGACGTGACGAGCGGCCTTGCTCGCGAAGGATTCGACGGCGCTGAGGAACTCGTCGTTGGCGGCTCGGATGCGGTCGGCGGCGTTGGGGAGATCGTGCTCGGCGACGGCTCGGCCACGGCGGCGGAGGTCGGCGGCGGTGGCGTTGCCGGCGGAGGCGGCGGCGTTGACGCCCTGGCGGAGTCCTTCGAAGACGTCGCGGAGGACGCTCTTTGGCGGGACGCTGTCGTCGAGGCCGTCGAGGGCGCCTTCGAAGGCGTCGCTGACGAACCTGGAGAGGTCGCGGGTGGAGAGCTCGCGGTCCCGAAGGGCCTTGGTGGAAAGGTCGCGGACGCGGTCGCGCACCTGGGCGGCGGTCATCGCGGTGTCGCGCCGACGGGTTGCCTTGCGTGTGACGGGTTTCCTCTTTGCGGCCATGAAGCACCTCCACGTCGCCGATCCCCGGTGACATCATCAACATAGCGCGATGGGAGCGTGATTGGTATCGGGGGACGCCCGGGGGCTTTCCGCCCGTGGCGAGCGGCGCCGGGATGCGCTTCGGGGGCGGGGGGGGGCGGTGAATCGTCAGGCGAGCACGCCCGCGGGCGAGAACGTTCCGCCGAGCACCGCGGCGGGATCGACGCCGACCCAGCCCCTGAGCACTTCGGCGTAGACCTGGCGGAAGTCGATCTTGTGCCTGACGTCGCCTTCATCGAGATCGGCGAGGTCGATGGGGCCGCCGTGGACGCCCGGGCGGCAGGCACGGCCGGCGAGGAACATCGGCGCGGCGGCGCCGTGGTCGGTGCCCTGGCTGCCGTTCTCCTTCACGCGGCGGCCGAACTCGCTGTAGGTGAGGACCAGGACGCGGTCGGCGAGCCCGCGGGCCTCGATGGCGGCGAGGAAGGCGGCGACGGAACCGGAGAGCTCGCGCAGGAGCGGCTCGTGCGTGAGGCGCTGCTTGGAATGGGTGTCGAAGCCGTCGAGCGAGGTGTAGTAGACGCGGGCGCCGAAGCCGGCGCCGATGAGCTGCTCGATCTGGCGGAGGCGGGCGGCCAGGCCGTAGTCGGGGTACGCGGCGGCGGGGGCGCGGTCGCCGGCGACGTGATCGATGCGGCGGGCGTTGTCGACGCTCTGCACCAGCGTGCGCTGGACGAAGAGGAGGTCATCGGAGGCGGTGGAGCGGGCCTTGGTGATTGCCTGCTGGACGTCGGGGCTGAGCTCGCCGAGCTTGAACGCATCGATGCTGGAGACGGTGGGGACCGACAGGGTCCTGGACTTGAGCGCCAGGGGCAGCGGCGTGTCGTCGAGCACGAGCGCGGGCGGGGCGGCGCCTTCGGCGGCGGTGAGATCAACGACGCGGCCGAGCCAGCCGTCCTCGATTTTTTCGGGCGCGAGATTGGCCGTGTGCCAGATGTCCATCGAGCGGAAGTGCGAGCGGTCGGGGTTGGGGTAGCCGACGTTGGTGACGACCGAGAGCAGGCCGCGGTCGTAAAGGTCCTTGAAGCCAGTCATCGATGGGTTGAGGCCCAGGCCGTCGACGCCGCCCTTGCCGTCGAGCTTGAGCGCGGCGTCGGGCGCGATGCGGAGCGTCGGGCGGGCCTTGTGGTAACGGTCGTCGCCGAAGGGCACCACGGTGTTGAGGCCGTCGTTGCCGCCGGTGAGCTGGACAATGACGAGGATGCGGTCGTCGGGCGCGGCGACGGCGGCTCGGGCGGTCCGGGCGAGGAAGCCCGGGAGCGTGAAGCCGGTGGCCAGGAGCGTGGTGGCGGCAAGGCTCGATCCCAGGAACTCTCGGCGCGAGGGGTGGTGGCGGGTCATCGGCGGTTCCTTACGCGAGCTGGTACTCGGGCGTGCTCATGAGGATGCGCAGGGCTTCCCGGAGGACGGTATCGAGTTGGCCGTCGTGTTGGCCCTCGAGGGAGTCGATCGACGGGGCGACCTCGGGCGGGACGCTGGAATCGAGGGTGACGGCCCGGCAGAACTCCAAGACCTTCTGCTTGCTGTCGAGGCCGTGGCGCGAGCGGAGCTGGGCGGCGTCGAGCATGCCCGCGCCGTCGGGCGCGGTGAGGCGCTGCACGCCGGTGAGGCGGAGCAACATGGTCGAGGAGTTGATCCACGCGCGGTGGCCGTTCCAGCCCTTGACCGAGGGCGGCTCGAGCAGCCGCTGGCCCATCTGGTTGACCGAATCGACCACGGCCTTCACGGGGACCTTGGTCTCGAGCGACCGGCACGCGCCCACGACGAACTCCACGGGGGACTTGATGCGGGCTCGGCGGACGGCGGGATCGAACATGGCTCGGCTGGCGAGCAGGACCTCGAGCGAGTTACCGATGTGCAGGTCGTTGTCGCGCAGGCACCGGGAGAATGCGTCGACGAGGTCGGGGTTCGGGTGGGGCGTGACGAACTCGGCGAGGAGCTTGGTGGCGAGGAACCGGGCGCACGCGGGCTGCTCGACCGCGATGCTCACGACGTCCTCGCCGGAGAGGTTGCCCTTGTGACCCAGGACGGTCTTGGTGGAGGAGTCGTGGTTGCGCTCGAAGAAGCGGAACTCGCCCTGGCGCTGGTGCCAGCCGGTGAAGGCGCGGGCGGCTTCCTTGATGTCCTGCTCGGTGTAGTTGCCGACGCCGAGGGAGAAGAGCTCGAAGAGCTCGCGGGCGTAGTTCTCGTTGGGGCGTCCCTTGATGTTGGAGTCGCCGTCGAGCCAGATGATCATGGCCGGGTCGCGGCTCATGGCCAGCAGCAGGTCCTCGAAGCGGCCCATGGCGAGGGCCTCGATGGTCTCGAGCTGCCGCATCATGAGCGGCGCGGACATGACCTTCTCGTTGCTGGTCGCGAAGTGGTTGTGCCAGAAGACGGTCATCCGGGCGTGGAGCGGGCGCGACGTGCGGGCCATGCGCTTGAGCCACCAGCCGCGGACGGCGTTGATGTCCTGCGAGCGCTCGACCGATCCGCTGATGTCGTCGAGCTCCCGGGCGCGGGACGTTTCAGGCTCGCCCTGGACGAGCCGGCGCGCGGTCGCGGCGGGCCCGACGTCCTTGAGGCCGGCCTGGATCTCGGCGAGGCTGGGCTGGAAGCCCGCTCGGCGGAGCAGGTGGCACACGGCGGGGGTGTCCCACGGGCCGTGCGTGCCGGGCTGGTAGGGGTCGAGCGTGGATGTCCGCCGCGGTGTCATTTGGATGATCCGTTGGCGGTGGGGGCGGCCGGGGCGTTCGATGGCGAGTCGCGCATCACGAAGGTGACGGTTGCTTCCTGGCCGGTGTCCGTGGGGCGAGAGACGAAGGTGGCGTGATCGACCATCTCGGCGAGCCAGAGCACGCCGTCGATCATCTTTTCGGCCTGGGCGCGGTCTTCATCCTGCTCGAGCATGCGATTGACGATGAGTTCCTCGCGGTTCTCGCGGAGGAGCGCGGCGCCCTGGTCTCCGGTGAGCTGGAGCTCGTCGGAGGATGATGCGGCGGCGGCGGGCTTGCCGTCGAGGACCGCGTCGATGAGCGAGCGCATGGTGGTCATCGAGGTGGCGACGAGGTAGTGGTCCGCGGCGACGGCGACGACGGGCTCGAAGTTGTAGCGGATGTCCACCTCGGCGCCCGCGGGTTGCGCGGCGGGGCCGGTGGCGGCGTCATCGTCATCGGCGGGCGGGGCGCCGTCTTTTTTCATCATGGAGCCGGCGGCGGCGGTGCCCGGCGCGGGGTAGGTGCCCTTGAGGATGGTGACGCCGCGGTGCTCGCCCATGCCCATGAGGAAACCGGGCTTTTGCTTCTGCGCCGCGTCGTAGTTGATGAAGGAGAGCGCCATCTGGCTGCCGGACATCAGTCGCTGCTTCATCATGTCCTCGCTCGCACCCTTGAGGGGCGCGACGAGGGCGAACGCGGGCAGCCTGGGGGCGGGGGCGTAGGCGGCGTCGGTGTAGTCCTGGCGTTCGAGGAAGAAGCGGACGGGCCCGTTGACGCGGGGGAGGAAGTCCTCGAGGAAGTCGAGGTTGCCCATGAGCGTCGTCATGGTGGCGGCGAAATTCGCGGCGTCGGCGGCGGCGGGGAGGGTGAGGATCTGCTCGCGTTCAGAGAACAGCGAGGCCCAGTCGCGAGGGATGGAGACGGAGGCGATCTGGTGCGGCAGGCGGAAGCTGTTCCAGTCGATCGCCATGGCACCGAAGTCGGGGATGAAGCCCTTGTAGGAATCGGGCAGCTCGCCGCGGTCGACGCGCATGGTCATGCTCAGGCCGCCGGCGATCTCCTCGATCCACGCGACCGCCGAGTTTCCCTGCGCGAAGGAACGGGACCAGGCGCCGAAGAGGAAGCCGCCGAGCGGGTTGCCGATGAGGCCCTCGGGGTTGCCGGCGTTCGCGGCCGAATCACGGACGAGCTTCTTGACGTCGAAGGCGGCGACGGCCATCGCGCCGGCGGGGGCCGCGTCCTGGGCGCTGTCGAGCTCGCCGGACAGGGCGAGGTTGTCCTGGTTGGAACGGGCGGCGAGGGCACGTTCGAGCAGCTTGATCGACCCGGCGAAGATCATGGCGTCGCCGTCCTGGCAGTAGTGGAGCTGGCCGAGCGTGAAGACGGTGTGATCCGCGACGCGGGTGGTCTTGGCGGGGTCGGGCTCGCCGCCTTTCATGAGGCCCGCGGCGGTGGCGGCGGCGTTGACGAACTTGGTTCTGGCCGCGGCGTCGCGGGCGATGGAGACGATGAGCAGTTCCGGCTCGGCGTTGTCGCCCGAGCCCGTGTAGAGGCCGACGACGGCGTCTTTTCCGAGGACGTGGGAGACGGCGGTCCAGCCGTCCATGCCGGCGGCGGCGGCGATGCCGAGCAGGCCGATCTGCGCCTGGAGGAGGCCGGGGTTGGTTGCGATGAGCTGGTAGACGGGGGAATCCTGGAGCTTGCGCGAGGCGAGGAACTCGCGGAGGCTGCCGGCTCGTCGGTCGGGCTCGATGAGGTGGATGGCGGCGAGGGGCTTGGCGGGGGCCCAGCGCGCGGCGGCGGAGTCGTCGGTGGCGGGAATCGCGGCGGAGTCAGCGGGCGCGGGAGCGGCGCGGGCGGTTGTGGCCGTTGCCTGCGACCACGACGGGGCGGGGGCCCAGGA
Organism: Phycisphaerales bacterium; assembly: GCA_022072615.1. GTDB lineage: Bacteria > Planctomycetota > Phycisphaerae > Phycisphaerales > UBA1924 > JAEUJB01. The sequence continues at coordinate 13,601 of JAJVHS010000055.1, read as the reverse complement.
AGAGGCCTCTGCCGGGGTCAGGTTGGGGGTGAGGGTGGTAGCGCAGGAGAACGCGGCGGCCAGGAGCCATGCGGCTCGGCGACGCGTGTTGGCCATGGTTGTCATGAAGCACCTCGGGGTCGGTTGCGGGGGATCGCAACGAGAAGGCGGCGAAAGGCCCGTCACGAGCGGTGTTCGGAAAATCGGTGAATGGGTTTCATCCTACCAGAATGGCGGGATGGCTCGGGGCGATTCTGATGCGCGGGGGAAGGGTGTTCGCGAGGGCGGGGGTGTGGTTGCGCGGGCGTGGTTGAGAGGTACAGGGCGCGTACGCCCGGTTTCAATGCAGTCCGGGCATGACGCACGGTTGAGGCCGGCAAGAACGAGGCGGCCGGCGCCGGGTCATGTCCAGGTGGCGCCGCACTCGGGGCAAACGCCCTTGGCAACCGGGTAGTCACAGTATCCACAGCGTCCGCGCCGGCGACGGCGCCGCGTCCGAATTGCCCTTACAGAACCGGCCACGCTCGCGAAAAACAGGCCGATGCACAGCACGTTGCTGATAAAGCCTATCCAAACTACGTCGTACGCCAAAGAAGGAAGTCCAACGTTGGAGTAGGATGTCCTTATGTACTCATCGACGGTTATCGTGCGAGGCGGAGCTTCAGGAATGGCGCCAACCATCGTGCCATCACTCCACGTGCACCACTTGACGGCAAGGAACGGAAACCCAACCGCCTCTTCCATCACTAACCACGAGTCTACGTCCTGGGAATATGGAGTCTGTCCCCATCCCGCTCCTGACATTATTCCCCAGTGAGTAAGCTGACTCTCCGTTGTGACCTCAGGTACATTGCGGCTGTTCTGATACATTATTGAAAGGCAACATACGCCATCGTAAAACAAGCGCCGGCTTCGCACGACGCTGCGCGCATATGGATTCTTGGTATGCACGACACTTGTTACCGTGAACGTCTTTACCGGCTCGGTTCTCGTCAGAGCGATCGTGATCGCAGATGTCGCGATGATCGACGCGCCAATAACACCTAGGGCGAGACACCACAGTTGCCGATGCTGGCTCGAAGGAGTCGGTGTCATTGGAAGAGTAACTTCTGTCGGGCAGTTTGGCAGGTTCCCCCTGTATCGCTGCGCTCCCGGTAATCTCGACCCGCGTTCATGTTCACAAGAGTTCGCCGCATCATTTCACACCATTTCGTCACCGGGCGGCAATTGGTTGTCGATCTTCTGCTCGCGGTGTGCCATCCGGAAACCCGACGTGGCCACGACGCCAGTTTACAGAGGCTTGACGAGCCATGGTCAGGAGACGCCCGGGGGTGAGCGGCCGAGCGCCGGGGTCGCGGGGCGCGTACGCCCGGCTTTGAAGGAGTGAGGGCATGGCGGGCGGATGCTCGGTGATGGCGAGGGCGCCGGGCGTCATGCAACCGTGATCCACTGCTCGGAAAGCTGATCGGCGAGCGGAGCACCGATCGCCTTCTGGAACCGATGCAGGCGTGTTTCAGGGAGACACAGCCAGCCGTCAGGATCCTGCATCACGGCGTGCTTGCCCACGCTCGTCTCGGCGGCTCGAAGCTGACCGGACCCGTCAACTGTGGAAGCCAACCCGCATGTGGCGCACGGTGATGGCGTGTCGCCCGTTGCCTCGATCTGCACACGAGGCAGACCAACAAGGGCGGCGTATGGCAGCTCCGCCCCATCCACGTGCGTCGCGGTCACCGCCAGCAGGTCCTTCTTCATGTTCCGAAGAGCACGAACGATGTCCCGGTGGTACATCATCAGGCGAGTGCCATGTATCCGCACGACGGGCGAATCGGGCACGCCCGGCAGTTGAATCTCCGGTTCGATTGATTTGAGGGCGATGCTCTTCTGGCCAGCCGTCGCGACCCGCTGGCGGCCACACTCGCCGCAGCACCAGTGCGTCATCGCCTTTCGTTTCCATTCGGATGTCGGGACGGCGGTCGGCTCGGGAAGTTCGACCGTGTCGTTGTAGATCAAGCGAACGACCGCACGGCTCTTTGAGATCCGCGACTTCGGGGTGCGGCCTGACAGAGAGACAACCGTCTTCTCGACGCTGCCCCAGTGTGCCTTTTGGACCTTCGCCGGCAGGTCTACTCGCGCCACGACTGGAATCGGCGTCACCGTGACAGGTTTGAGGTCTTTCCACGCAACACGTTCATACAGCGATTGGGACAGCAGCAGACTATTGCCGTTCTTGAGTCCAGCGGACCTACCTGCCCAATCAACATCCAGAATAAAGGCATCCTCCGGCCAGACGAGCCCGTACATCTGCCCGCACAACTCGCAGAACTCGGGTTTGCAGCCGGTGTACCGTATACCGTACGCGCGAACATCCGACTTCTTTCCCGCATAGAAGCACTCATAACCCTCAAGCCGCCTGTATTGATCACCTCGGAACTTTGCCGACTGGACTTCTTCAATGTCTTTCGCGAGATATGTCTGTCCCCACACGCTATCCGGGAGATAGGGGCGGATGATTTCTGCCAGCTTCCGTTCCACACAAAAGGTGTGCATCCACCATGGCTGGAAGATCGCCGAACGCTTGACAGTCGCCAAGTGAACATTCACTGGAGCGGGCCAGTGTTGCAAAAATCCCCGGCACTTGGAGCATCCATAGTCGTTACCCAACACATCTCGTTTCCAATTGGGCGCAAAATGTCCTCCATCGCCCTTTGAGTCGATTTCATAAACTATTTCTTTCGCGCGTTCAACGATGTCAGATCGAGTCGACATACCTTGCATTCTGAATAAGTGTTCGGAACTTCCTCAACCACGCACCTTACTGCTCGCAGTTCCCTCGTATTTCCCCTATCGATGCCCGGGGGTCGCATGCCTGGGCAGCTTCGAGACCGGGCGTGCATCATGCATCCAGAAACGTCCGCACTCCCGCACCCGGCTCCCGACACACGTGCTCGTGTTCAAGCGGCCTGCTTCGCCTGATGACGGCTCCAGTCTAAGGGAGTTTGACGGGCGATGGCCAGGAGCCGCTCGCGGGCGCGCGGCCGAGCGCTGGGGTCGCGGGGCCGGTCCCGGGTGGCCGGGTACGGGGAAGCCGCTTGTGGGCATGCTCGATGTCGGCGTCGCCTGGTCTGTTTGGATGGGAGCGGGCGCTGAGAACTCATTGTGCGCGGCAAGCCCTCCCTGACGGTCGGGCTGCTTGCACGAGTCGGGCTGAATGCGCGAGTCGGGCTGCTTGCACGAATCGGGCTCCACGGGCGCCGGATTCGCCGCATCGACGGCGATTGTCTACACTTCCATCTCGCGACGGCCCAGCCCCGGGCATTGTCGCGGGCAGCCGTGCTCGGCCGGTCCTGAAGGGATCGGGCGGCCGGTTGGGGGGACTGAGCCGGACATCAGAGTGATAGCCGGCGGCATGCCGCGGCCGACGCGGTTGAACGACATCTTGTCTCCGCAAGAGGGTGAAAGAACCATGGCCGAGAACACGCCGCAGCAGCAGCAGGTCCAGCTCCGCATCGACGAGTCGAAGATGCACACGACCTACGCGAACACGATCCGGACCTCCACGACGCCGGAGGAAGTGGTGCTCGATTTCGGCATCAACATGCCGATGCCCGGCGGCCAGGACAGCCAGCCGACGATGATCTTCTCGGTGGGGAGCCGGGTGGTGATGAACTGGGCGGGGATCAAGCGCCTGGCGATCAACCTCGGCCAGATCGTGCGGCAGTACGAGGAGCGCAACGGCGAGATCCAGCTCAACCGCGGCCCGGGCGGCGGCCCGCGCCTGGCGCAGTAAGCCGGGTCGGTCGGCGGGATTCACGATTGACTTGAGTGCGCCCGGGAGCTCGGCTCCCGGGCGTTTTTTTGGGGTTCATCCGGGAATTGCGTGGAGTGATTCCGGGAAGGCGGCCCGGGCTCGTCCGCCCTGCCGGGCGGCAACGACAACGTCACGCAGGTGAAGCCAATGGGCTGCTCACCAGGGGCTGAAGCCCCTGTCAACCATCATGCGCCCTACGGGCGAAGAGGCGACCATTATCCAAGAGGTCGTGGTTCATTACGGCTCCCCCGGGAATACAGGATGAACCTTTTTTGAGGCGCATCTCGTGCGGGTCTGGAGCGCGTCCTGCGCTCCAGACCGGCACTTCTGAATGGGCCGTCAGCCGTTCTCAAGCCGAGCGGCCCCGAGGAGAGATGAGTCAGACTCCCAAGCTCCGCCAACCCGCGAGCGGCGATCCCTGCACGCTCGCTCATGACCCGGCTTCCTTGCCGGGCCCTCACTTCATGACGAGATAACGCCGCGGCTCGTGCGAGCTTTTCACCGCGGTGAAGGCGGGCATGTTCCTTATCCTCGGCGGGGCGACGGCGGAGGGCGCGCGACGGTGCGGCCCGCGAGAGAGCGGTGGTGGGATGGCATCGCGGCCCGGGGCGGGGCGGTGGAGGGGGAACGTGGGGGACGGGCGGGAAGGATCAGCCCGTCTTGGCATCATCCCATGAGGGGCGGCAGCCCGAGCGAGCGCCGCAGCGTCGAGACCTGGCCGAAGTGCCAGCCTTCGTGCCAGGCGCACTTGAGCAGCGCGTCGACGGGGTCGTTGGCGAAGCTGCCGGTCTTCTCGCGCAGGTCCACCGCGAGCTGCTGCGGGGTGGCTTTTTCAAACCACGCGATCAGCCCGGCGCGGTTGCGATCGAACTGCGCACGCAGCTCGGCGAAGGAGGGGTAGTCGGAGCGCTGGGCTGAGGGCTTGGAGCCCATGCCGAAGAGCTTGTCGTACGAGGCGGGGACGGAGACGTCCGCGCCGACGACGGAGCCGATCCACGCGTCGGTGTTGGCGATGTGACCGAGCACCCACAGCGGGTGGTTGTCGTGCGGCGTGTTCTGGTGCGTGAGCTTTTCTTCGGGCCAGTTCCGCAGCATCCCGTCGGAAACCGAACGAACGAATCGAGCAAGCGACAACGCGTGATCGCACGGAGTCATGCACCCTCCCCTCGGGTGAGCCGGAACCCTGTGGCCGGCGTCACCAGCGGGACGATGGTACCCGGGGAAAACACCCCCGCGAAATGGCGAGGTTTTGGACCTGGGATGCCCGTGGGTGCTGTGGAGGGCGGTGCGAAACCCCCCGAGCGGGCTGGCCAGCCGGCTCGGGAGACACCTTCCGGTGAAGGTGAGGAGATGAGTGGTTCGTCCGATGAACGCCGCGTAGATACGCGGCGGGAGGCGGGCGTCGCCATCATCGATTCGGGCGGGCGGGTCGGATCGAACGGTTGGTGACGCACGGACTACCCTTTCAATTGCCGAGCGGCCATCGCGCCGAGATCCGCGGGGCCCGATGATCGGACCGTGTTCGGACATGCACAGCGCAGACCATCCATCCGAGCTCGGGGGCGACCGGTGTGAACCGACGGAGCAGTCGGGCGCGGGGGAAAAGGGCCCGCTTTATTCGGACCTGTACGCGGAGCTGCGGCACCTGGCGGCGTCGATGCTCAGCCGCGAGCGGCGCGACCACACGCTCCAGCCGACGGCGCTGGTCCACGAGGCGTACCTCAAGCTGAGCCGCGAGAACCCGTCCAAGTGGGCGGACCGCAACCACTACCTCGCGCTTGCGGCGATGGCGATGCGGCGGATCCTGGCCGATCACGGGCGGGCGCAGAAGGCCGCCAAGCGAGGGGGCGGCGCGGTGAGGAGCGGGCTGGACCGCCTCGAGGAGGGGGCCGCGATCGCGGCGGGGGCGGCCGGCGCCGAGGGCGATGGCGTGAACCCCATCGAGCTTGCCGAACTGCTGGATGAGCTCGAGCGTCTGAACCCCAGGCACGCGCGGCTGGTCGAGCTTCGCTTCTACGCGGGCCTGACCATGCCGCAGGCCGCGGAGATCATGAACATCTCGCTGCCCACGGCCGAGCGCGACTGGCGGGCGGCGAAGGCCTGGCTGCGGTCGCAGCTCACGGATCCCGGAGCATGAACGCCGCGGAGTACGAGCAGCTCACTTCGCTCTTTGACGCGGCCTCGGCGCTGCCGGAATCGCAGCGCGAGCGTTTTCTGCAGGAACAGTGCCCGTCGACGCCGCTGCGGGAACGCCTGCGGCGCATGCTCGCGAGCGACGACTCGGGTGAAGATCTTCGCGCGAGCACGCGGGTGCTGTCGAGCGCGCTGGCGAGCGCGATGTCGCCGGCGGACGAGGAGCCTCCGCCGCGGATCGGCCCGTATTCGATCGTGCGGCGGGTGGCGGTGGGCGGGATGGGGGTGGTGTACCTCGCGGAGCAATCGAGCCCGAAGCGGACGGTCGCGGTGAAGCTTTTGCGGGCGGACATCCGCGAGGAGTCGCTGGTCCGGCATTTCGAGCGTGAGGCGTCGATCCTGGCGAGGCTGCGGCACGCGGGGATCGCGCACGTGTACGACGCCGGGATGGTGCAGATGGCGTCGGGGGCGCGTCCGTACCTGGTGATCGAGTACATCGAGGGCACGCCGATCGACGCGTTTGCGAGGGAGAAGGGGCTGGGTGCGAGGTCGATCGTGTCGCTGGTGGTGCAGGCGTGCGACGCGGTGGAGCACGCGCACGCGCGGGGCGTGGTGCACCGCGACCTCAAGCCGGGCAACCTGCTGGTGACGCCCGACGGCGTGGTGAAGGTGCTGGATTTCGGGATTGCCCGGATGGTGAACGCGGGGGACGCGGACCTGGTGCCGTCGCCGGGGGCGGGGGTCGGGTCTGCGGCGCCGGGGGTGACGATCCCGCACCTCCTGGGGACGCTGTCGTACATGGCGCCCGAGCAGCTCGAGGCGGGCGGCGACGCGGACACCCGCGCAGACGTGTACGCGCTGGGCGTGGTGCTGCACGAATTGCTGACGGGCCGGTTGCCGATCGAGACGCATCGGCTGTCGCTCGTGGAGGCGATCGACGCGGTCAAGCGCGGCGTGGCGGGCGAGACCATCCGCCGCGATCGGGCGCTGGCGGGCGACCTTGGGTACATCGTGTCGACGGCGCTGGCGAGGGACCGCGCGAAGCGTTACGCCTCCACGGCGGCGCTGGGCGAGGATCTGCGGCGGTACTTGATGGATCGGCCGATCACCGCGAGGCCGCCTTCGCTCGCGTACGCGTTCTCGAAGGCGGCGAAGCGCCACCGGGCGGCGTTCATCGGCCTTGGAGCGGCGGTGGTGCTGCTGGCGGTGGGCGGGCCGGTGGTGGCGCTCATGGCGGCGGACCTTGCACGGGAGCGGGGCGAGCGCCTCGCGCTGGCCGAGCGGACGCTGGAGGCGTCGCGGCTGTACGAGCAGGCGACGGACCTGATCCAGCGGCGGGTGCAGACGGACCAGGCGCGGAGCCTGCTGGATCGCGCGATCAAGACCAACCCGCAGTTCTCGCTCGCGTATGCGGCGCGGGCGCGGCTGGACATGCCGACGTGGCGGGAGATGACGCAGGCCAGGACGTGGGCGCAGACACGGGCGGCGGTGAGCGACCTGCTGGCCGCGCACGCGGCGGCGGGGGGCACCCTGCCGGCAGTGGGGGATGAACTGGCGGCGAGTGCTCGGGTCGCGGCGCTGCGGGATTCGATCGCGGGACGGAGTGGGTTTCCGGATGCGCTGCAGACCGCGGGCGAAGCGCTGGTGTGGACGGGGCTGTACTGCAGGCCGGCGGACGCGGACCAGGTGACGGGCTGGATGGCTGATGCGGCGGCGTGCTTTGAGCAGGCGGCGTCGTCGCTGCCGGACGGGCCACGGCGCGAGCTGGCGCTGGCGTGGCGGAGCATCGCGGGGTTCGAGCGCGAGTCGGCGTGGCGGAGGCTCGGCGAGCTTGCGCAGAGCCCGCCGGTGGATCGCGCGGAGTCGGTGTTCCGCGCGCAGGGCATCTTGTTCGGCGGCGCGTACACACGGGCGGGCGAGGACGGCAACGCGGTGGCGGACGCGGCGGCCGAGGCTCGTGCGTGGGAGCAGGTGGTGGGTCGATCGCCCGGGGATGTGGAAGCGCTGGTGCTGCTGGGGTCGGCGCAGCGCTCGCTGCGGGAGTTTGACGCGGCGGCTCGGACGCTGGGGCGGGCTCGGGAGCTTGCGCCGACGGACGCGGCGATCCATCTGAAACTCGGGTGGGTGCTGCGCGACGCGGGTCGCCACGCGCAGGCGGCCGAGCACTTCGGGATGGCGGCGGCGATGAGCGTGCCGCCGGAACGGGCGTGGTTCCTCGCGGGCGAGTGCTACTCGCTGGCGGGCCAGTACGGGCAGGCGCTCGAGTGCATGGACATCCACATGACGGCGTACCCCGCCGACGCGTACGCGCTGTGGCGGTACGTGGACCTGCTGATGTCCGACGGCCAGCGGTGGGAGGCGCAGGCGGCGGTGGACAGGTTCGCGGCGTCGTCGGACGACGTCCCGATGATCGCGGCGTTCCAGCACTACGTGGCGCTCAAGGCGTCGAACCCGGCGGTGCAGCTTGTCGACGTGCTCGCTGACGACCTGGACCGATCGGGCACGGACGCGGAGATCCGGCTCGCGGAGGCGTACGAGTCGGTGGGGTTGTACGACCAGGCGTCGGATGCGCTGCAGTGCGCGATCGACGGGGAGTTCCGTTCGCCGCGAGCGGCGATGCGGGCGATCGGCGTGCACCTGGCGACGGGGGACCTGGCGCAGGCGAAGGAGGCGGCGGCGGTGCTGCTCGGCCGCGATGACCTGAGCGCGTCGTCGTGGGCGACGATCGCCAGGGCGCTGGACGGGATGACGCTGTGCGAGGAAGCGGTGTCGGCGGCGAACCGGGCGGTGGAACTGGACCCCGAACAGCATGACAGCGCGATGCTGCTCGCGCAGCTCCTGCTGCACTGCCGGGACACCCAGTGCCAGGACCCGGACCGAGCGGTGCGTGTGCTCGAGCGGATGGCGGCGGGGCGGGACGCGCCGGTCGAGATGCTGGACCTGCTGGCCGAATCGCTGCTGCGCACGGGCCGGTACAGCGAGGCGCGGGCGGCGGCCGAGCGCGGGCTGGCGAAGGACGCGACGGCGGTCGTGCGCCGGTTGTGGATCGCGATCGCCGCGTCGGCCAGCGGGGACCGGGCCACCGCGAACGAGCACTACCGCCGGGCGGAGGACGCGGTGCGGGCACGGGAATCCGAGGCGGAGCGGACGGCGTTCGTTGAGACGCTCGAGCCGTGGTACTCGCAGGCGAGGGCGATGGCGTCGCAGGGGCGCGGCGGGGAGTGAGCGGGCGGTGAGCGGGGGGTGCGGGCCGGGGTTCGTGGTTTGAATCGGCGACGGGGGTGCGGCGATGGGGACGCGTGATTCTCTGATTGCGGCGGAAGGCAGTTGTGCAGCGGGCGTGTGCCGCGCGGTCGTGGCGGTGTTCACGGCGTGCGTGACGATGGCGCTGGGCGCGTGCTCGGCGAGCAGCCCGTGGGCCATTCATTACAGCGGTGACCGGGTGCGGGCGGTGGAATCGCCGCGCGAGATCGAACTGGTGGCGTCGTCACCAGCGGAAGTGGTGATGGTGTCGCCGGCGGCGGGCTGGCGCGTGCTCGGCGAGAGCCGGTTCGTGTCGGATCGAGACTGGCGGGATGAGGGGCTCGGGGCGTTCGCGCGGTCGATCGGGGCGTCGCGCGTGCTGTGGAACTCGTACTCGATGGGGATGGCGGCGTACCGCAGGACGACCAGGGCGCCGGTGACGGAAACGGCTCGGACGACGGGCGAGGTGGGGGGCGGAGCGGACGGGCCCGTGAGCGTGGATGTGACGACGACGACCGAGCGGTGGGAGGAGCGGACGGTGGAAGGGGAGCGAGAGGAGTTTCACCACTCGGCGGTGTTTCTGGCGAGGGAATTGAGTCGTTGAATGTGACTCTGAATCGCTGCCGAGCGCGGATGAACAGCCAGTACAATGGGGGCGGACGACAAGCCGAGCCCGTCAGCGTCATTGGCGGGTTTGGTACGGCGATCGGGCCGACTCATTGCGCTTTCCGACCCATGCGGCCTCAATCACGACCGGAACCTATGCCCGGCGGCGTCTTCCCAGGATGCACAGACCCGCCAATGCCAACACCGAGGGTCCCGGTGCCGGGATCGTCGCGAACGCGACATAGCCCTGTACATCCGCGTCGGAGGCGAACATACCGGAGGCGCTGAGCAAGCTCGCGTCGAAGTAGACCTTGAGCTCCAGCCCGTTCAGATAGTCCTGCGTCCATTCGTTAATCAGACGGGAGCCCAGGCCTGTGCTGCCAAGCGTCAAGTTTCCGATGGTCGCATGGAACACGGGTTCTCCAGACTCGACTCCTGCCACGATATTGGACAAAGACCCGTTGAGGTACGAATTGCCGAGATCGTCCTCAATGCGAACCGCGCCGCCTGACATGATCGCGTGGCCCGAGTCGTCGAGTCCGAGGACGTTGATGGGGTCGATGGAGAGGGAGGTGCCCAGGAACGATTCGGTGATCGGATTCCCGTCAAGGTCGAACTCGTTCAGCGACGCGGCAGAGCCGTCCCTGTAATCGATAATCCCGTTGACGGCGATGGGACCGTCGCCGAGCGCCACATCGTGAGTGAACGTGATCTGGCCGGTATGGGCAATCGGATCGCTCACGCGATAGCGGTAGCCGGGATCGATCCAGACCCCCGACTTCTTGAGGAAGGCGTACTCCTGCGGTGTCTTGTAGGAAACGGTTTGGCTCAGATCGATGTCCGAGCTGGTCAGGTCCAAGGTTCCGTTGTTGCCCGGGCTGTCGTAGAACTTCGGGCCAATCTGTCCGCTGCTGACGGTCGTGGTGCCCTTGTCCCGCGTGATCTTCTTCGCGCGGACCATGGCGAACACTTTCTTACCGGTGTACTCGTTGGTCTTGAAGGTGGGCATCAGTGAATACATCCCGTCCTTGTCCGTGTTCGCAGCGCTCTTGTCGCGCTCCCATGTCCAGGCGCCCGAGGCGTTGGCGCCGTAGACCTCCACGATGGCCTGCGTCACAGCCTTTCCGTCCTTCGAGATGTTGCCCTTGGCATCGAACGTGACGGTGATAAGGTCGGCCTGAGCCTGCTCTTGCGAGCTGGCAATCGCGGCCGCGATCGCAACGAGGTACGGCGCCGTGAGTCTCGCGGCCCTTGCTGTTGCGGTTCGGGAATGCCCGCGTGCGCGCATGTGGTGAAGCACCATGACTTGCTCCAATTGGACGCGGTTCGCCGGCTTTCGGAACAATCCGGTGGGGCTCGCGAACCCTGATTTCTAGAAACCAAGCCACGCCCGATTGGGGCTGTGCCTGGGGCCTGCGAAGAAGAACGTCGGAACCACGATTGCACTTACGCGGTTCGGATTCCTCGGCGTTGGATATGCGCTCACGCGGACGCCGGAGCGGACCGGAGAACCCCCTTCTGCAATGGCGTGCGCCGAGGCGATTCCGGCGCAGGCATGGCGATGTTCTACGCCTATTCGCTGTGGAAATGGGGTAGGTTCCGCAGTGTGCAGCAGTTCGTGATTCCGGTGCTTGCAACCTTCATGCTCATCCTGCCGTCGTTCCGTCCGGAGGTATCTCCGCGAAGAAACGTTCACGAAGCCGGGGGTTCTGGTGCGGGTTGTCGGAAGCCGGAGATCACCCGGCACATGTGGGGCGGTACCGTCAGCAGCTTGGCTGTTCCAGGAAAGGAAGTGCCAAGGGTGTGCGCGAGATGGAAGGGGACCGTCGCCTGTGCGAGTCGGTGAGCGTCCCCATGCTGAAGAATCAGACTCTCGAAGAGATGGCAGAAGGCAGCGCTGAGCCCGATGCGCAGGCGCGAGCCATGCGGGAGTGCGGGAGTGTCATCCGGGAGGGCTGGCACGCAGGTGTTGCGTGGATAGCCGAACTGTCGAGACACGCGGTCCCGAGCCGGGGCTCGGGCGGGCTGGTCGGCACGGGCGACCACCCCGGTACGGTGGCGGGGGGGGAAGGGCGGAGTCTGACATCGGTCAGACGAGGGTCGGGGAGGGCGGCGGCCAGCCAGCGCGGCGGTGTCGCACGGGCGACAAACTGCGCCCGACTCGTCGTAACACACGCTCTGGATTTGGGTTGCGCGAAGAGCCACCTTGGGGATTTGAACCCCAGACCTATGCTTTACGAAAGCATCGCTCTACCGCTGAGCTAAGGTGGCAAAAAAGGCTTGTTTTCCCGAGCGAATTTGACTTCCGCCCAGTTTGCCCTTGGATCGCTCTGACACCCGTTGTGACACCACTTCCGAACGGCCGTTAGGGGGGTACCCTCGCGGGCAAGGAAGGCGGGTGCCCAAGGAACGGAGCAAGCCGATGCCCAAGGACGAGGCCGATCGTAGCCGATCACCGATTCGTTTTCGACCTGCGAACGAGGATCGCGCGGGCGGGCGTGGCCAGCGCAAGAGCAAGCCACGCAAGCCCTACGCGGACTTCCCGCTCTTCCCGCATGCGACGGGCCGATGGGCCAAGAAAATCCGAGGCAAGTTCGTGTTCTTCGGTCCGTGGGATGACCCGTACGGAGCGCTCGAGCGGTACACCAGCCAGCGCGATGCGCTGCACGCCGGCTTGGTCCCACGACCCGCCGCGACCGGCACTTTTGAGATCAAGCGAACCGCCGGCTCGGCCGGCGCGACCGCGGTCTCTCGTGAACAGCGCCGCGTTAGAACAGTGCTTGCGCCCAACTCCGCTCTACGTCCCGGATCGACGGGCGTTCCCTCTCCGGTCACGGGCGTCTCGGCCGAGGTGCGGGAGCGGATGGACACGGTCACGCTCCGCGAGCTGGTCAACCGGTTCCTCACCGCCAAGCAGCGGCGGGTCGAGACGGGCGAGATGCGAGCCCGGAGCCTGCAGGATTACTTCTACAGCGCATCGCTCATGATCGAAGCCCTCGGCAAGGACCGCCGCGTCGACGACATCACGCAGAACGACTTCGGGCGCCTCCGGTCGCATCTGGCGGAGGGCCGTGGACCGATCGCGCTTGGGATCCACATCCAGAAGGTCAGGAGCATCTTCAAGTTCGGGTTCGACAGCGGGCTCCTGGACCGGCCGGTCCGGTTCGGCCCGGAGTTCGACAAGCCCACGCGGACGGCGATCCGCCATGCCCGCAACGCCCGGCCGGCGCGGATGTTCGAGCCGGCCGAGATCAAGACCATCCTCGCCAGCGCGGGCGTGCAGATGCGGGCGATGGTGCTGCTGGGGCTGAACGCCGGTATGGGCAACAACGACGTCGCCTCGCTCCCGAAGGCCGCGCTCAACCTGGACGCCGCCGTGCTGGAGTTCCCGCGTCCCAAGACGGCGATCCCGAGGCGAGCGGCGCTGTGGCCCGAGACGGTGGGAGCCCTGCGGCAAGCGCTCAAGGTCCGTCCGGAGCCGAAGGAGCCCGAGGCCCAGCCGCTGGTGTTCGTCACCAAGTACGGGAAGGCGTGGGTCAGGACGCGGGCTCCGGGAGCCCGGGCCAAGGTCAAGAGTGCGGCGGTGTCGGTGGACTCGATCAACCTCGAGTTCGGCAAGCTGATCCGGGAACTGGGGCTGGCTCGGCCCGGCCGGTCGTTCTACGCCCTGCGGCACACGTTCAGGACCATCGCCGACGAGGTCGGGGAGCCGGGCACCGGTGTAGTTGTCCCTCCACGGGTTGGCGCAGCCACCCAGCGCGAGCACGCAGGCGAGCGGGATCACAGTTCGCCCATGAGGAAGGGAGCGGGTATTCCGGCGACGTTGGGCCGT
>JAJVHS010000092.1 GCA_022072615.1 Phycisphaerales bacterium | reverse complement strand
CCTCTCCCAAACCACCGATCCCCCCTCCCCCTCTTCTCCGGTCCCATCTTCGGCCCGCGCAGCGGGCCAACGACCGTTGCCAGGGGCGCGAGCCCCTGGAAACCGCCCCCTCACTCACCTTCTTCTCTCATTGCCTTCTCGGCCCGCGCAGCGGGCCAACGACCGTTGCCAGGGGCGTCAGCCCCTGGAAAGCGGCACCGACAGATCAAGCATGTTTCTTCTTGCCTGCTCGCCCGTGAAACGGGCGAGCGAGCCTCCGCCCCGCGTGCCACTGACCTCGGCGACGAGGTCAGTGCCGAAAAGCGACCCCGCGCGCCGCCTGTCTTCCCACCAGTGCCCAGTGCCCGATGCCCAGTGCCTTCCCCTTCCTACAGCGTCTCCCTGATCGCCCCCACGATCCGCTGCGCCGTCCGCACGTTCGCAAACCCCGCCTCCGCATCGATCGGCGGCCTTGCGCCCGTCTTCACCGCGTCGAGGAACGCCGAGATCTCCGCCACGATCGGCTCGGCATCATCCACCGCGAGCGGCTCGATGTTCACGAGCTCGTGCCACTTGAGGTGCGTCAGGTCCGCGCCCGCGCGGATCTGGTCCCGCACCTCGCGCATCTGGATCTCGTTGGCGATCCGCCGGATCAGCGTCCCGCTCTTGGCCCCGTAATCGATCTTCACGTAGCAATTCTCGCCCGTGATCCGCGCGATCCGCTCGGTCTTCAGCGCCAGCCGGCTCGCCGTGATGTTCGCCACCACCGACTTGCCGCCCGCGATCCGCGCCTTCCGCCACGTGAGCCGGGCGTTGCAGATGTCCTCGTGCTCGGTGATCACCGCCACGCCCGAGGCCTGCACCTCGTCGGGCTCCTGCCCGTCCATCAGCATCAGCACCACGTCCAGGTCGTGGATCATCATGTCCATCACGACGCCCACGTCGACCGACCGGAACGTCATCGGGCTGACGCGGTGGATCTCCAGGAACCGCGGCACGATCGGCGCGCCCTCCTGCGTCGCACGCTGCATCGCCCGCATCACCGGGTTGAACCGCTCAATATGCCCCACCATCAGCACCGAGCCCGTCGTCTCGGCCAGCTCCTTGAGCTTCCGAGCCGTCTCGACGTCGCCCGCCAGCGGCTTCTCGATCAGGCACGCCACGCCCGCCTTCAGCAGCGGCTCGGCCGCCGCGTAGTGATGCGTCGTCGGCACCGCGATCGACACGGCGTCCACGCCCGCCTCGAGCAGCTGCTGCACGCTCGCCATCGGCGTCGTCTCGAACTTGCCCGCGATCATCCCGCAGCGGTCGTCGGAGGAATCCACCACGCCGACCAGCGAGCAGCCCTTCATCGTCGAATACACCCGGGCGTGGTGCTGACCCATCCGCCCGACGCCAACGACGCCGCACCGAAGCGTGCGGCCCTCAAACCGGTCCGAAGCGTCGATGGCGATGGTCCGACTCGACGCGGTGACGGGTGTTGCCAAGGTTTCCACTCCCGAAAATCGACCCCGTGCCGTCCCCGGCACACCCCCGACCAGTTGTTCCCCCGCCGACGACTGCCTGCCGCTCGCAGGCTTCTTCTTTCAGTGCCCGATGCCCAGTGCCTTCTCTTTCTATCGTGCCGCATCCGTCAGGGCCGCGGGCAGTTCTTCCTTGCGGGTCTGGCCCCCCATGAAGGTCTTCACCACCCGCCCGCCCTTGAACACGAACACCGTCGGCAGCGACATCACGCCCAGGTTCATGGTCGTCGACCGGTTCTCGTCCGCGTCGATCACCCCCACCTTGGCCTTCCCACCCACCTCGTTCGCCACCGCGTCGATCGTCTTGGACAGGAACTGGCACGGGCCGCACCACGTCGCGCTCACGTCCACAAGCACCGGCACCTCGGACTTCAGGACTTCCTGCTCGAAATTCGCATCGGTGAACGTCTTCACGTTCGGACTGCTGGCCATGTCAACTCCTTGCACGGACGACCGCTGAGCCGCCTCACGCCGGTGCGTGAAGCGCAAAGATGAGGGGAACTTTAGTCGCTCCCCCCCGACCCGGTTCCAAGCGACAACTCTCCCCCTCGTGTCAACTAAATGTTAGGTATCCGCAGCGGGTCCCCACACGCCGGCCGCCGCCCGCAACGCCTCGCCGGCCTCCCGCACATCATGCACCCGGAACACCGACGCTCCCGCGAGCAGGTGCACCACCGACAGCCCCACCGTTCCGCCCAGCCGTTCGTCGGGCGTTGAATCACGCCCCAGCGACACCCGGCCGACGAAGCTCTTCCGCGACAGCGCGCTGAGCACCGGAAAACCCAGCCCCGCAAGCTCGTTCGTCCGCCGGATGAGTTCCAGGTTCTGCTCGACCGTCTTGCCGAACCCCAGCCCCGGGTCGATCACGATCGCCGCCGGGTCGACCCCCGCCGCGATCGCGGCCCGGGCCCGCCCGGACAGGTACTCGCGCACCTCGGCCACCACATCCCCATACCCGGGCGGCGACTCGTACCGGTCCGAATACCGATCCTTCTCCGGGCGGACCAGCCGGTGCATCAGTACCAGCCCCGCCCCCCGCTCGGCCGCAACCCCGAGCATCGCCGGATCATCCGTCCCCGCCGACACGTCGTTGATGATCCCCGCGCCCGCGTCCAGCGCCGCCCGAGCGACCTCCGCCCGGGTCGTATCCACCGACACCGGGCAGGCGATCCCCGCCCGCCGGATCCCCTCGATCACCGGCGCCACCCGCCGGATCTGCTCCTCCGCCGACACCGCCGCCGACCCCGGGCGGGTCGATTCTCCCCCGACATCGAGCACGTCCGCCCCCGACTCCACCGCCACGGCCGCCGCCGCCACCGCCTCCGCCACGCTCGACAGCCGCCCGCCGTCATAGAAGCTGTCGGGCGTCACGTTCACGATCGCCATGATTCGCGGGCGGTCGAGCAGCACCTCCCCGCCCGTAAACCGCCACGCGCGCGGCGCCGCCGTCAGCCTGTCCCGAGCGTTCCTCACGCCGGATCGTACGGGTTGTCCACACCATTCCTTCACGCCGCTCAACTCTTCCCCCGCGCCTCTGACCTCGGAGGCTCGGCGACGAGGTCAGTGCTGCATCGGGCCCGCGCAGCGGGCCATCGACCGTTGCCAGGGGCGCCAGCTCCTGGAGAGCGACCCCGCACACAACCTGCCTTGTGCCGCCTCGCCCGTGAAACGGGCGAGCGAATCTCCCCCTCCGACTCCCCGAACCACATCCCACCCGGGCCACCACCATTTCACCCCCTCAAATCCGCAAGAGGTTGTAAGATTCCCCCGACGGGAGGTTTCCGGTGAGCGACGAACGTACCCAGCACGAGGTCACACAACTGCTCGCCGCCGCGTGCGACGGCGATCCACGAGCAGCCGAGCAGCTCCTCCCCCTGGTCTACGAGGAGATGCGAAAGCTCGCCGCCGCCCGCCTCGCCAAGGAGCCCGGCGGCGGCCACAACTACACCCTCCAGCCCACCGCCCTCGTCCACGAGGCCTACCTCCGCCTCGTCGGCGGCGGTGACGTCACCTGGGACGGCCGCGGCCACTTCTTCGCCGCCGCCGCCCTCGCCATGCGCCGCATCCTCGTCGAACGAGCACGCCACCGCGGACGCATCAAGCACGGCGGCGGACGCCAGCGCGTCGCCATGGAAGTCGATTCCCTCGCCGACGAGCCCGAAGGCGACGAGATCCTCTCCCTCGACGACGCCCTCAAGAAACTCGAGGAGGTCGATGCCCGCAAGTACCAGGTCGTCATGCTCCGCTACTTCGCGGGCCTGAGCATCGAGGACACCGCCGCCGCCCTCGACATCTCCCCCGCCACCGTCAAGAACGACTGGACCTTCGCCCGAGCCTGGCTGCGCCGCGAAGTCACGTCAACCCAGTGAGCAGTGAGCAGTGAGCAGTGAGCAGTGAGCAGTCGGTTATTCTGATGCGCAGCGCGGTGACGCCCGGCGCTCCCATCGAACTGTGCCGCCCGCCCTCCAGCCCGCAGGGCTGACAGTCAATAGCCGGGGGTTGAGCGAGTCTTCGAGCGAAACCCCCGGAAGGTACCCAAAACACCATCGCACGCCGCAGGCGTGCAACCAAAGACAGTGAGCGAACACCGATGCGATTCACGAGGCCGCCGCTCGTTCTCCTCGCCATCGGCATGCTCGTTCTGTCGACCGGCGGCTGGACCTGGTGGCGTGCGGCGACCGCACCCTCGCGCGCGATCAACGCCGCGCTCGACGAGTACAAAGCTGCGATCGATTCCTCCGACGCTCATCGCGCCGCGGAATTCATGGGCCGCGAATCGCGCGATTGGGCGAGCTCCATGGTGCGAGCAGCCCTGACCGACACCCGTCACGTGCTCCGCGCACGCCCGCTTTCCGACCAAATGCACATACTCGAGCTCCGCCAGCGCTACACCCAACACGAGCTCGAAGCGATGGACGATCACCAGGCTGTCGCCATCTACGCCGCGATGCTCGCCGGGTCCGAGGGCGGTGAGCCTTCGCCCGATCTCGAGGCCATTGACATTCAGATTCTGGGCGAACGAGCCGTCTGCAGCCTTGCCGCCGACGTTGGCGGCGAATCTGGAATCGCCATGTCGGGTACCGTGTTCACACGCGAGTCGGGCACCTGGCGGTTCAACCCCCACACCATGGCCCTCGAAAACATCCCATTCATCGCGCAGTTCGCAAAGGACCAGCTGCAAATAGAACAGCTCGTTCAGGACGCTTGGGTCGAATCGTTCGGGAAACCCCTCGACCCCAAGCTCTGGGATGGCCCCCGCAAGTAACACGAGCAGGCGCCTCGCGCTCGCTCACTCGCTTCCCCCTTACTCGCTCACTACCCCGCCCGATCGATCGCCACATCCAGCTCCACCGTCACCGGCATCAGGCACTCGCTCTCCGTGCACGCCTGGTACGTCAGCGCCACCAGCGGACGGCCCTTCCACGGGCCGACAAACTCGAGCACCACGTTGAACTCCACCGTCCCCTTGTACACCCGCAGCCCCTCGCGCCACTGCTCGCCCGCCGGGTAATCCGCGTACGCCACCACCCCCGACCCGCTCACGATCCCCACCCGCAGCGGCACCAGCCCCTCGCCGCCCGGGCCGGGGTCCGCCGCCGGAATGTGGTACCCCTCCGGAATCCGCAGCAGGAGCCCGAATTCCGCCGGCATGTCCGGGCCCACCTGCACCCGGTCCACCGCCGCGTACACCTCCGCCACCATCGAACGCTCGTGACTCCCGCTCATCACAGGCGACCTCCCCGGCGCCGCGCGACCACCCGAACCCGCAACCGAACTTCCAACCGAACCCCCGCCCGAACCGCCGATCACGCTGGCCCCCGGTTCCGACGCAACGCCCCGCGACCCCGAGTCTACCGCGCCCGCCGAGGGTCGTGCCGCCGCTTGATCCGCGACACCCCGCTGACCCAGGATCTCCGCGAGCACCCGCGTCGCGTTGATGCACCCCGCCGGCGACTGCGCAACCGCGCCCGAGATGCTCGCGATCAGCTCCTGCGCCTCGCCGAGCCATCGATCGCTCCCCGTCGCCATCCCCAGCCCGAACAGCGCATCGAGCATCGCCGAGACGCCGCTGGGCATCACGCCGTCGTGCATCGATGTCGTCCGCACGAACAGGTCGCTCTCGCCCGCGCGCGTGTCGCACCACCGCACCGACCCGTTCGCCCGAGTCTCCTTGAAATCCGCGACGGCGTGGCCGGCAAGCTTCTCCGCGGCGCGGAGGTTCGCCGCGGCCTGCTCGGTCGGTTGACCGCCGCGATCGCGCTGCAGCTCGGCAAGGTCGACGAGCCCGCGGATCACCATCGCGGAATCTTCCAGGAACCCCGCGGAGCCCGTCTTCCCCGCTCGCCACGTCCGGGCAAGCCGCCCCGTCGCCGCGTCCACCATCTCCCGCAGGATGAACTGCGCCGCTCGCTCGGCCGCGCGGAGGTATCTGGCATCACCGAGCATCCGGTGCCCGTGCGCCATCGCCGAGATCATCAGCCCGTTCCAGCTCGCGATGATCTTGTCGTCGAGCCGCGGCTGCTTGCGGCCGCCGCGCACCGCCAGCAGCCTCGCGTTCAGCTCGCCGCGCCTCGCCCGCAGCTCCTCGACCCCCATGTTCAGCTTCGGCGCAAGCCGGTCCAGCCGGTCACCCAGCCGCAGCACGTTCACCGGGCCGTCCTCGGGATGATGCGGGTCCTGGAATTTCGGCCCGCCCTCCAGCCCGTACAGAGCCTTCGCCAGCGCCGCGTCGGCCTCATCGCCCAGCGCCGCCGCCACCTGCCCGGCGGTCCACACGTAGTTCAACCCCTCGCGCCCGTCCACTTCCGCATCCTGCGCGCTGAAGAACCCGCCCTCGGGACTGGTCATCTCCCGCAGGACGTACTCGAGCGTCTCCCGCGCCACCCGGGCGTACTCACCCGTCTCATCCAGCCCGCTCGCCAACGCGTACACCTTCGCGAGCTGCGCGTTGTCGTAGAGCATCTTCTCGAAGTGCGGCACCGTCCACGTGGCGTCCACGCTGTAGCGGTGGAACCCGCCGCCCACCTGGTCGTACACCCCGCCCGCGAGCATCGAGTCCAGCGTCTTCTTGATGCACCCCGTGATCGCGTCGCGGGTCTGCTCATCGCCCGCCACGCCGACCACCTGCATCAGGAACTCGAGGTACGCCGGCTGCGGGAACTTCGGCGCCCCGCCGAACCCGCCGTTCACCCGGTCGAACATCGAAAGAAGCTGCTGCAGCGCCGCCGTCACCTGCTCGGCCCCGATCGCCACCGGCGCCGCGAGCTGCGACAGGTTCTCGCGCACCGCCGACGCGATCTCCTCCGCCTGCTTCAGCACCACCTCGCGCTGCGCGCTCCACGCCGCCGAGATCCCCTCGAGGATCTGCGTCCACGACGGCATCCCGCCCCGAGCCTCGCGCGGGAAGTACGTCCCCGCCCAGAACGGCCGGAGCTGCTCGGGCTCGAGCATCACGTTCATCGGCCACCCGCCCGTGCCCCGCATCACCAGCAGCGCGTTCATGTAGATGTCGTCAACGTCGGGCCGCTCCTCGCGATCCAGCTTCACGCACACGAACCGCTCGTTCATCACCCGAGCCGTCGCCTCGTCCTCGAAGCTCTCCCGCTCCATCACGTGGCACCAGTAGCACGTGGAGTACCCGACGCTCAGGAGAATCGGCACCCCGCGCCGCCGCGCCTCGCCGAACGCCTCCGACCCCCACTCCCACCACTCCACCGGGTTGTGCGCGTGCTGCAGCAGATACGGGCTCGACGCATTCCCGAGCCGGTTCGAAGGACGACGATTCGACGGAGTTTCAGACATGGTTGTTGGCGCCCGCCAGTCCTTCTTTTCCGTGCCACTGACCTCGGAGGCTCGGCGACGAGGTCAGTGCCCTCCCCACTCTCCATTTGAACTTTCAACTTTCAACTTTGAACTTTCTCACCTCATCCCCACCATCTTCACCACCAGCGCCACGAACTCGCCGCCCGCGAGCGGGTCCAGCACCGGCAGCGTCCCCGGCTCCTCCCGGCCGCCGTTCCGCATCCCGATCATCGCCGCCGCGGCCTTGCTGCTGCTCGCGAGCACCGCGTTGGCCGGCAGCGCCACGCCCGTCACCGTCGCCATTCCCGCCACCGCCCGCACGTCGTGCCTGTCGCTCCCCTTCACCGCGCTCTGGATGAGTTCGCCCAGCTCCCCCTGCACATCCCTCGCCGCCCGCGACACCGCCGCCGCGCTGTCACCCGCGCTCGCCGACGCCTCCCGCATCGCCCCGCGCAGCTCGCCGAGCAGCTCCGCCGCGTCCTCCCGTACATCGCCGAGCACCTCGCCCGACGACTGCCGCAGCACCGGGATCGAGAACGCAAACAGCCGCCGGCCCATCGCCGCCTCGGCCTTCTCCGCCACGCTCGTCGGCGCCGACCGAGCCACCAGCAGCCCGTGCCGCACCGCGAACCTGTCCAGCCCCGCGATCAGCGGCACGCAGATCCCCGGGTCCGCGCCGCCCTTCAGCACGTCCCCCGCCACCGCGTCCAGGTAGTGCGCCTCGTCGTCAAACAGCCCCGCACGCATCAGCGGCGCCAGCTCCGACCATCCGCCCCCGGGCGAGAGCAGGTCTTCCCACACCATCCGCACATCGTCGTACGGATCAAACTCGCCCACCACCGGCACGATCGCGCCCGCCTGCCACAGCGCCTCGCTCCACTGCCAGCTCTCGACCAGCTTTCGGTACCGCGGCAGCGCCGCCGCCGCCTTGGCAAGGTCCCTCGCGTTCGAGGTCCGGAGCGGCGCCGGCATCAGCGTCACCGCCCGCTCCGCGAGCAGCAGCGACACCATCGCCGCCGGCGCGCGACTCGTCAGGTGATACGGGCTGACCACAACGTCCATCCTCAATACTACGGGTCGCCCAAACTCGCGTTCTCGAAGGCAGCATCCCGGCTCCTGCTACGCCGCGGTCGCGGCCTTCACCGGGCGATTTCATCCAGGCCCCGTCGAGCCATCATGAAGCCCGCCGGACGCGTGTAACGACCGGCGTTGTGCGCACATCGGAGGCGATCCGCATTTTTTCCGCCGCCCCGCTCATGTCGCGCCGCACGCGGCCGAAACAAGCCGCATGACGCCGCTCGATCAGCACAACCACGACCTGCTCGTCCGCTTCTTCGAGCTCGGCGAAGACTTCGCCGCCCTCGCCGAGCACACCGGCGCCCGCCTCCTGGACCTTTACGCCTGGGCCGCGCACCCCGTCATCCGGGCGTACATCGACTTCCACCGCGACCACGCCCGCTACATCCACGACCGCGACGCTCGCGCAACCCTCCACGCCGTCGCCACCACGTCGACCGATTCCCTCGAACGCCGACGAGCCGCCACCACCCTCCTCCGCACCGCGCCGCACACCCGAGCCCGTCGTCCCGCCGCGCCACAGGCCACTCCAGCGACGACGCACGCGCACGCCTCCCACGCGGACGCCTCGACCAGTGTCCACAACGCCGATGCGTCGCCCCGCCGAGCACCGACCCGCGCCGGCGATCCAGAATCGCTCCACGACATGGACGCCCGAGCCATCTTCTCCCCCGCGCAGGCATCCGAGATCATCTCGTTCCTGCGCGACATGGCCCGCGATGCGCCGGCCGACCCCGGCAATGCCCCCCTCCACGACAACTCAGGCAGCGCCCACTCGCCACCCGCCTCGGAATCACCACCAGACCCTACCGTTCCAACGGGATAACACGATTTAGTTGGTCAATGTTAGGGTTTGATTGAGGCAGGCCTACGCTCATCTCGTTCGTGCTGAAGTTTGCCATTTGAACTTTGCCATGTGCTCCTTCACCTCCCCTTCCCGCCTTCTCGCCTTGCCGCTCCTCCCCTCCTAGCATCCCCTCCCCATGTCGGGTGGAGATGGGGGACGCTCCGATTCGCGACCTTTCGCCCTTGCGGCTCGACGAGCCCGTGTGGGCCGTTCAGCCTTGGTGGACACGCATGCCGACGATCAACCAGCTCATCCGCAATCCCCGCCGCAAGCTCGGCCGCATCAACAAGGTCAAGGACCTGGTCAACTGCCCGCAGAAGCGCGGCGTGTGCACGATCGTGCGCACCATGACCCCCAAGAAGCCCAACTCGGCGCTCCGCAAGATCGCCCGCGTCAGGCTCTCCAACGGCAAGGAAGTCACCGCCTACATCGGCGGCGAAGGCCACAACCTCCAGGAGCACAGCATCGTGCTGGTGCGCGGCGGCCGCGTGCGCGACCTCCCGGGCGTGCGCTACCACATCGTCCGCGGCACCCTCGACTGCCTCGGCGTCGAGAACCGCAAGCAGGGCCGCTCCAAGTACGGCGCCAAGAAGGGCAAGGCCAAGTAAGCCTTCCGAGCCGCAGCGCCGATGGCGGCGCCCCGAGCCTCCGCCTCGTTCACGTCAACCATCCCGTGCCGCGGTCGAAAGCCCGCGTCACGACTTTGATCCTGGCCGGCGAGTAATCGCCCGCCGCACACGGGAAACCCACCCGCGGCGGAGCGGTGAAGCAGCCCCCGATGTCGAGGGCGACCGACGGCGACCTCAAGGCGTTCGCGCCTTCGAAGGAGTTTCGCATGGGCCGCAAGAAGTTCACCTCCGCCGACGAACAGCTCCGTCCCGACGCTCGTTACAACGACCGGACGGTCTCCCGCTTCATCAACTGCATCATGTACGACGGCAAGAAGTCCGTCGCCCAGCGCGTCGTCTACGACGCCTTCGACATCATCACCGACAAGCTCAGCAAGGAAACCGATCCCAACGCCCCCCAGAGCGCGCTGGACCTGTTCCTCCGAGCCATCGACAGCATCAAGCCCTTCGTCGAAGTCCGCTCCAAGCGAATCGGCGGCGCCAACTACCAGGTGCCCATGCAGGTCAACCGCAAGCGCCAGCAGTCGCTCGCCTTCCGCTGGCTGATCGAGGCCGTCCGCTCCGAGAAGGGCCGCCCCATGTGCGAGCGTCTCGCCGACGAGCTCTACATGGCCGCCCAGGGCCAGGGCAAGGCCATGCAGACCCGCGACCAGACCCACAAGATGGCCGAGGCCAACCGCGCCTTCGCCCACTTCGCCAACTGATCTCGGGTGCGTCGGCTCGCTGTGCCGACGCCTCTTCTCTCAAGTCCTCTATTTTCAAGTCATACCTCTTCCACTGGCGGCTCGTCCGCCAGTGTTTCTTTAACCACACCCCGTGCCACTGACCTCGGCGCCCCTGTGACGAAGGTGAGCGCTCGACGCACTCTTCATTTGAACTTTGCCATTTGAACTTTGAACTTTTCTCCCGTGCCACTGACCTCGGAGGCCCGGCGACGAGGTCAGTGCATTCCCCAACTGCCTACTGCACTTCTGCCTCCACCCTTCACCTCACATTCACACCCCGATCTCCGCCATCGGCCATGGACCTCCACAGCGGCTCGCCGTACTGGCTCCTGCTGCACGGGCTCAAGACCGTCGTCCCGCCGCTGACGCGCGACCGCACCTGCGACGTCGCCATCATCGGCTCGGGCATCACCGGCGCCCTGCTCGCGCACCGGCTCGCCGCCGACGGCGTCTCGGTCACGCTCATCGACCGGCGCGACCTGGCCCAGGGCTCGACCGCCGCGAGCACCGCGCTGCTCCAGTACGACCTCGACGTCCCGCTCCACAAGCTCCGCTCGCGCATCGATCCCGGCCTCGCCGACCACGCCTTCGCGCTCGGCGTCCGAGCCATCACGCGCCTCGAAGAGACCGCCAAGTCCGTCAGCGTCCCGTTCGAGCGTGTGCCCTCGCTCTACTTCACCGCCGATCAGCGCTCGCTCGACGACCTCGCCGCCGAGCACGATGCCCGCCGATCCGCCGGCCTTGACGTCCGCTGGGTCGAGCGCGAGGAGCTGTGGTCCAGGCACGGCCTGGTCGCCGCCGGCGCGATCGAGTCGGCCGCGTCCGCACAGGTCGATCCCTACGAGCTGACGCACGCCCTGCTCGCCGACGCCATCCACTGCGGCGCGCACGTCCACGACCGCACCCGCATGACGGGCCTCACCACCTCCGCGAGCACCGTCGTGATCGCCACCGATCGCGGGCCGTCGATCACCGCCTCGTTCGTGGTCTACGCGACGGGCTACGAGTCCGCCGCCTCGCTGCCGCCCGGGCTCGTCAGCCTCCGCTCGACCTACGCGCTGGCCACCGAGCCGATCGAATCCTCCGCCGCACAGGCCCGGTTCACGATGTGGGAATACGCCGATCCGTACCTCTACGCGCGCTGGGCCGGCGACCGGCTGCTCATCGGCGGCGAGGACGAGGACTTCACGACGCCGGCCGCGCGCGATCGCCTGATCGGCCTCAAGGCCCGCTCGCTCACGGACCGATTCCGCACGCTGATGCCGGGCCTCTCGATCGAACCGGCCTTCGCGTGGACGGGCACCTTCGGCACGACGCCCGATGGGCTCGGATACATCGGCGCGGTGCCGGGCCGCCCGCGCGAGCTGTACGCGCTGGGCTTCGGCGGCAACGGGATCACCTGCAGCGCGCTGGCGGCCGACCTGCTCGCCGACCGCATCGCCGGGCGAGAGAACAAGGACTCGGCGCTGTTCTGCTTCGAACGCACGCTCAACCGCAAGGCCCACACGGCCGAGAATCCCTCGGACCGCGTTTCCTCTTGAACCGTGCGACGCGGCCTGATACGGTGGCGGTGCGACCGTCTCCGCCCGCGGCACGCGAAGGAGCTTGTCATGCTCCGTCCGGTCCTCATCGTGTGCCCGGTGCTGTTCGCCGCCTCATGCACTCCGGCGGCGCTTGTCATCCACGACAACTCGAGCGGCGTGTTCTACTGGAAGCTGACGCGCAGCTACGGCGGCGATCTGTACCCCGGCACCTTCCTCGATATCCGCCTGCCCGCGACAGATCAGACGGGGGAGCGCACGCCACGGTCGCTGGGCGTGTGGTACGGGCAGAACTACTCCAGCGGCGACCCCGCGCTCCGATCCGTGCGCGGCGAAAGCCACGCGTACGTGGCCAGGACGGACAACGTCATTGAGTTCACGTGGAAGGACATGTCGCTGTTCCTGCGGCCGCTGCGGAACTTCGCCGATGGCGAGTCGGTCGCCAGCGCGGCGAGCTGGAACGAGGACGCCCTGTACTTCGCCCACCTGCCGTTCAGTGACAGCCTGCTCGAGGGCACGCCGCTGATCGCGCCCTCAACGGTGTTCGGCGTTCGCATCGCCGAGCCCGACGGCTTCCATTACGGCTGGGTGCTCTTCAACGACTACCTGACGCCGGTGAAGTGGGCGTACGAGACGGCGCCGGGCGTGCCGGCGGCTGTTCCGCCCGCGCCCATCCTCGCCATGGCGACTGCGATGACGATCGGCCTGACCGCCGGGCGGCGTCGCGAAGCGCCATGGACCACGGTCCCCCAGTCGACTTAATTAAGTAAGCGGCCGAGTCGGCCCTCGGACCGATTTTCCTTGGCTCTTTCGTGAACTTCCCGTAAAATGCTGCCCGTCCGTCGCCGTGCGGCGCGGAGGAGCCGGGTGGGGTGATTCGGGGAAGTTGTTGCCGCCGATCGGGCGGCAACGGGTGTTTCACGAGAAATTGGGAGATCACACATGTTGAGCCGTTCTTCATCCATCGTCGCGCTGGTTGCGGCCTGCGGTATCGCCGCGTCCGCCTCTGCCGTTGTTGACGCCAAGAAGGTCATCGCCGTCGGCGACGTCCTGCCCGGCACCGCCGGCCTGGTTGCGTCCTCCATCAACGATCCGTACACCGACGGCAACGGCGAGGTGTACTTCAGCGGCAACAGCGACGGCGGCAACTTCATCTGGCACATCGACCAGGTGATCTGGCTGAACACCGACGCGGCCCCGGGCAACACGCTCACGGGCGCCGAGGGCACGATGGGCGCCGGCAATGCCGGCCAGTTCATCTACTCGCCCTCGATCGACGGCAACGACGGCGTCTGGACGCACGCCGGGCGGCTGCTGGCCGACAACGACAACGCCCCCAATTTCCCGGGCAAGTTCAACTCCTTCAACAGCCGCCCGGGCATGTCGCCCACCGGCGTCGCCTACTGGGTCGCCGGCAACTCCGACACCTCGGGCGGGTCGACCACCCAGCGCGTGTTCTACCGCGTCGTGAATGCCGCGACGCCGGTCTTTGAGAACGTGCTCGTCGGCGGCGGCACCTATGCGGGCCTGACGCTCACCGCCACGGGCATCGAGTTCGGCTACGACGTCGACGACTCGGCGCAGAACTACGTCTTCACCGTCACCAACACCAGCGGCAGCGCGACCGACCGGCACATCCTCAAGGCCGATCCCGCCGGCTACACGGTGCTCGCGCAGGAAGGCACCCCCGTCCCCGGCGGCTTCAGCGGCGAGAACTTCACCGCCACCTTCCGCATCCCCTCCGTCAACGTCCACGGCGACGTGGTCCTCGCCGGCGACACCACCGCCTCCACCGGGGTCGACGAGATCCTGATGTGGAACGGCGCCATCGCCCTTCGCGAGGGCGACACGGTCGACGGGTACACCCTCGGCAACACCGCGACCATGGTCAGCGCCGACAACTGCGGCAACGTCGCCTTCATCTGGGGCGGCACGGGCCTTGAGAACCTCTACTACGGCCAGGGCGCGGACCTCAAGAACACCGCCAAGCTCGTCCTCGCGACCGGTGAAGAGGTCGACTTCAACGGCGACGGCATCTGCGACGGTGTGGTCACCGACTTCAACGCCTCGGCGACCATCGCGCCGGGCCTCGACATCGCCGAGGACGGCATGATCTTCGTCAACGTGGACATCGCCCCCTGCGGCGGCGGAACCTCCATCGAGATGATCATCGGCGTGCGGGCCTCCTGCCGTGCCGACTGGGACAAGAGCGGCTTCGTGGACATCGAGGACTTCACGAGCTTCGTCCTGGAGTTCGAGGCGGGTGACGCCGACGCCGACTGCTCGGGCTTCACCGATACCGACGACTACGACTGGTTCGTGAAGCAGTTCGAGAAGGGGTGCTGAGGAAGAAGGCATCAGGCATCAGGCATCAGGCATCAGGCATCAGGCATCAGGCATCGGGCACTGGGCACTGGGCACTGGTGAAGAGGCCCGCGTGCCCGGTCGCCAACCGTGAATCGACCACTCTCGACGCCGGCCCGGGCCAACGCTCGGGCCGGTGCTTTGATGGGAGCGCGGAGTAGACTGCGCGTGTGGGTGTGGGGAGGGTTCGTGGTGGAGCGATCGCACAAGAGCATTCGTTCGCACGCGAGCACTGGCACGGCGGATCCGACGAGCGTGGTCCGGCGCATCCGGGTCGTTCCCGACAAACCCGAGCCGGGCTTCTACCGCTCGGCGATCGGGTGGGGCGCCGTGGCTTCCGTGTTCGCCTATGTCGCCACCGAGCTGCCGTTCGCTCCGTTTGATCACAACACCAACTGGCTCTTGAAGCTCGACGGGTGGATGGGCACTGCGCTCCTGGTCTATTTCGTGGTCCCGCTGCTCGTTCCGCCCGTTCTCTTTGCGTTCTGGTCGTGCGTGCGGACCCGCAGGCCGGTCGCGGTCCTGGTCGCCAACCTCTGCTTTCACGGCGGCGCATGGCTCGCGGCGAGCATCTGGCACTCGACGCGGGGGCTCACGATCACCTCCCCCTGGTGGGTGTGGATACCCGACTGGCAGTCCATTGCGCTGCGGATCACCAGGGCGATCGGTCTTTCGGTGCTGGCGTTTTTCGGATTGCGGATGGTCTTCAGGCTCGTTGTGCAGGATGGCACGCGGTGCTACCGGTGCGTGTACGACCTCTCGGGCCTGGGCGGCGCGGCGGCATGTCCGGAGTGCGGGACGCCGCGCGACCAGCCACCGGGCAACCAGTGCCTGCGGTGGATCGACGCTCGCGTTCGGCGGTTCGCGTGGGTATTGATCGCCGTGTGCATCGCCATCGGCACAGGCTCGTACGCGATCCGCTGGAACCGGACGATGGCGCCGCTGCGCCGGCAGCTGGCCGGGCTGGGCGCGACGGAGTTCCGCGATGTGTTGATCACGTCGCGCGCCGGCGGGGCTGAGAGCGCTGGGTACGGCGGCGTGGTTCCCGTGGACCTGGGGCGCGGGCTCAGGCTCGTGGTGACGGTGCCCGCGGACCGTTCGGACCCGCGCCGGAGCGTGCAGCTCCAGCTCTTCAGCGAGATTGCGGTTCCCATATTCGCGATCGAGCGGCAGGTGGTGGTCCCGCTCATGCACACGGTCATCTGCGACCTCACGCCGCGCCAGTCGGCGGTGCTGTGGCGCGATGGGATTCCGCCGGGACTGGTCGATCGCTTCAGGCAGGAAGCGGAGAGCATCCCTGTGCCGGGCCCGCCCAGCACGTACTTGTTTGGCATGTTCCACTTCTGGCCGCCGACTGAGGGGCCAATTACCTCTGTCATCATCGAACCGAGCGAGTTTTTCGGGGAGCCCTAGAAGGCCAAGTGGCGCGATGCAGGTGGGCGGCCTGCTGCGGGACGTGGGGTCCTTCGCCCCTCCGGGGCGGGGATGAGAGATGGGTGGTACGAGGGTGCCTCGGATTCCACGGGTTTCGCTGGCCCGCCTGCGGCGGGCGGCGCTTCACCCGTGGCTACATTCTGTCGCCCCGTTGGGGCGAGGAGAACTCGCTGGTGATGGCTGATGCGGTGCATGACATTTCCAGGAGCGCCGGTCGGCCGACGGTGTCGATCGTCATGGTGAACCGCGACCGGGCACGCTTCGTCGAGCAGGCGATCGCCTCGGTGCTCAACCAGACCTTCCGCGATCTCGAGCTTGTTTTCTGGGACGACGGATCGACGGATGAGTCGGTGGCGATCGCTCGGCGGATCGAGGCGCTCGACCCGCGGCTGCGGGTGTTCGAGGGCCCGGCGCAGGGCGTGGTGCGGGCGCACAAGTCGGCGCACGTCCATGCCCGGGGCGAGTTTCTGGGGTGGGTGGATTCGGACGACCTGCTCGGTCGGACGGCGCTCGAGGAGACGGCGGCGGTGCTGCGCGACCGCCCGGGCGTGGGGATGGTGTACACGGGGTTCGTGGTGCTCGACGAGCAGTCGCGCGTGAAGGGCGCGGGGACGCAGTGCCGGATCCCCTACTCGCCGACGCGGCTGCTGACGGACTTCATGACGTTCCACTTCAGGCTGATGCGGCGCGAGGCGTTCGAGAAGGCGGGCGGGATCGACGACTCGTACACGACGTCTCCCGACTACGACCTGTGCCTGCGGATGAGCGAGGTGACGACGATCGTGCCGCTGCAGCGCAACCTGTACGGCTACCGCGTGCACGGCGGGTCGATCTCCGAATCACGGCGGGCCGAGCAGCGCGAGAACTCGCGCAGGATGGTGGAGGCGGCGATCCGGCGGCGCGGGTTGGAGGGGAAGGTGCGGCTCCGCGTGGATGAACAGGGGAAGTTCGTGCTGGAACAGATTTGAACGCGGAGGACGCGGAGGGCTCGGAGAAAGAAGCGGCAGGAAAGGGCACTGACCTCGTCGCAGAGCCGCCGAGGTCAGTGGCACGAAGACAAGCACTGGCGGGCGAGCCGCCAGTGGCACGGAAACTGGCGTGCGTTCGCCGTTCCGCCGCGCTCGGGGGTTTCAAATACAATCGGCGCATGACCAGCAGACTCCGTCGATTGCTCGCGTTGATCCTGTCGCCGATTGCCGCGCTGACGGCCCGGGCGCAGGAGATGGCGCCCTCGGGCTACGACCCCAGCGACGACGTGCTGTACCAGATCATGCCCGTCGCGTGGCGGTGCTCGTCGCAGCGCTCGAGCGCGGCGGCCGCCGCCGGGCCCGATGCGCCGATCGAGGTGAAGCACCGCTTCGGCGACTTTGGAGGGATGACCGAGTCGCTGGATTACCTGGCGGGGCTGGGCGTGACGGGCGTGTGGATGACGCCGATCTTCCCCAGCCGCGCGTACCACAGCTACCAGCACGGCGCCGCCGACACGGTGAACCCGTGGTTCGGCACCGAGGCGGAGTTCATCGCGTTCGTGCGGGCCGCGCACGAGCGGAAGCTGAAGGTCTACATCGACCTGGTCGCGTACGGCATCAGCCAGGATTCGACGTGGTTCCGCCAGGCGCTGGCCGACCCGGCGGGTCCGGCCGCGGGCATGCTCGCGATCACGGACGACGAGTCGCTGCTCACGCCCGGGCCGGTGTGGAAGCCCAAGGAGGCGTCGGACGCGCGGCGGTTCCAGGGGTACGACTTCAGGACGTGGACGGGCGAGACGATCGGGATCGCGTGGTGGGACCTGCGCCGCCCGGCGCCGCGGGAGCTTGTCACATCGTGGTGCCGCAAGTGGATGGACCCCGACGGGGACGGCGATTTCGCCGACGGCGTGGACGGGTTCCGCCTCGACCACGTGTGGGGCAAGTACCAGTCGGGCCCGGACGGGTGGGGGTACAACGTGCGCGACTTCTGGCTGCCGTGGAAGAAGGATCTGCAGCAGGTCAACCCGAAGGTGTTCACGTTCGCCGAGCAGGCCAGGTGGGAGACCAACGGGATCGACCTCCTGCCCGCGCACGACGCGGCGCTCGCCAAGCCGCTGCTGTTTGCGATCCGCGATGCGATCGTGGAAGGGAAGGCGGAGAAGCCCCGGGCGGCGCTGGTCGAGGCGCTGAAGTCGATCCCCGACGGCCGGACACTGATGGGATCGATCGGCGACCACGACGTCGACCGGATCGCATCAAGCGTGTCGCCCACGAGCGACGGCCGCGGCGGCGACGCGGGGAACCTCGAGAAGGCCCGGCTCGCGGCGGCGGTGCTGATGGTGATGCCGATGCCGCCGATCATCTACTTCGGGGACGAGATCGGCATGCTCGGGCGCGCGGGGAACTACGGGAGCGACGCGAACGACATCCCGCGGCGGGAGCCGTTCAAGTGGACGGCGGTGGACGCGGCGGGGAACCCGTCATCGCCGATGACGGATTACTGGCGGGCGCACAAGGCCCGGGGCGCGTCGGTCATCGACCAGCGCTACTCGACGGACAACGACGGTCGGAGCGTGGAGGAGCAGCTCGGCAAGGCGGGGAGCCTGCTCGAGTCGTACAAGGCGCTGATCCGGCTGCGGCGGGAGAACATCGCGCTGCGGCGCGGGGACTATGCGCCGATCAAGATGTCACAGGATGACCCGGCGGTGTGGTGCTTTGCGCGGCTGCACGAGCAGCAGAAGCTGGTGGTCGCGGTGAACTTCTCGGGCGAGGAGAGGACCGTGGCGTTCAAGCGCAAGGACGCGTGGAACGGCGGGGTGATCGGCCCGTGGGAGAAGACGGCGGCGTACAAGGTGCTCGGCACGCAGAGCGAGGCGACGCATCGCGTGACGGTGCCGGGGTGGGGCGTGGCGGTGGTGGAGATTGAGTGAAAAGTTGAAAGTTGAAAGTTGAAATAAAGACCGAGCAGAGCGCTGACGTGGTTGCAGAGACGCCGAGGTCAGTGGCACGGCACGGTCAGTTCGCGGGGGAGTCAAACATCTGGTCGAACCGGGCCCGGAGGGCCGCGGTGCCGGAGGTCGCGAGCTGATCCTTGAGCTTGCGGAGGCGGGTGGCGAGCGAGCCGTCGATGAGCTGGTCGCCGATGCGGAGCTTGACGCCGCCGATCATGGACGCGTCGGTGTAGGGGTGCGCGATGACTTCCTTGCCGAGGCTGGAGGCCAGGCGTGCCTGGATGGCTCGGAGGTCGTCGGGCGTGATGGGGTCGGCGGTGATGACATCGACCTCGACGCGGCCGAAGTGCTTCTGGACGAGGCTGTCGAAGGCGGCGGTGATGGAGGGGAGGTGGCCGAGGCGGTTCTTCTCGTTGAGGACCTGGAGGAACTGGTGGGTGAGGTCGCTGACGCGGCCCTTGAAGATCTTCTCGAGCGAGCCGGCCCGGCGGTCGGCGGTGATGACGCGGGAGGCGAGGAACTCGCCGAACCTGCGGTCGTGGCGGGTGAGCTCGAGGATCTCCTCGAGCTCGTTGAGGGTGTCCTCGATGGCCTGGCGACCACCGGACTTCTCGGCGAGGTCGAAGAGGCTCCGGGCGTAGA
>JAJVHS010000104.1 GCA_022072615.1 Phycisphaerales bacterium | reverse complement strand
TTCCTGACCTACCGTAGTGTGCTGGCCCCAAAAGCGGGTCCACCGGGCGGGTGCCAGAGTGGACAAATGGAGCGGATTGCAAATCCGCTGCGCAAGCTTCGTGGGTTCGAATCCCACCCCGCCCTTTGCTGATGCTCGGCTTTTTGCGATCTCTCCGGCGAGGGGATTCGAGGCGGGCGGGCGGCAACCAACAAAAAAACGCAGCGGAGCGCGGGATGACGCCGTACGAATGGACGGCGGCGGTGACTTTTCCATGGCCGTCCGATCGTTGATGACGGGGGACCGCCGGAGACTGTTCCGATGCAAACTCCAATGAACTTCCTTTCTCGTTCGGCCGCTGTTTGCGCGATCGCGGGGTCGGTGTGCTTTACGGCCGTGGCTGGCGTGCACGGCGGGACGCTGCCGCCGGGCAAGCCGCCGGCCGAGCGGAACGCCGCGCTGGTGTACTGGAAAGCCTGGACGATGTTCGATGAGCAGGCGCTGAAGGCGAACATCGACTGGAATCAGATCGGGGACAATCTCGACCCGGCGAAGATGCCCGAGGAGTTCACCAAGACGGCCCAGACCATCAGCCAGTGGCGTGATTCGATCGATGGGCTGATGGTCGCGTCGACGATGCCCGTGTGCGACTTCGAGCTCGCGTACGAGCACGGCTTCCAGCTCCTGCTCCCCCACCTCTCGAAGTTCAGGGCTGGCGCCCGGATGCTGCGCGTGGACGCGCGGCGGCTGCTGATGGAGCACAAGCCCGAGGAGGCGGCCGAGCGGGTGGCGGCGATGCTGCGATCGTCGAGGCAGCTCCGGACGGAGGGCGTCCTGATCAGCAGCCTTGTGGGGATGGCGGTGGCCTCCAACGCCATCGACGAGGCGGAGGTGATGATCGAGTCGGGCCGGTTGACGCCGGCGGCGGCGAGGACCATCGAGGTGGCGCTGGACCCGCTCGGAGAGCCCGACAGCCTCGGCGTCCGGGCGTGCGTCGCGGGCGAGGGCGAGATCATGCAGTCGTGGCTGGCGACCAGGTTCACCGGACCCACCGCCGGCAAGGACTTCATCGAGCAGTGGATTGACGCGTACGGCGTCGGCAGCCCGACCGCACCGAAGGACGAGTCGTATCTCGCGGCCAAGCGGCAGGTCAGTGGCATGAACGGCGAGGCGCTCGCGGGCGGGGTCACGCGGATGCTCGACGCGTACAAGCTGGTTGACGCGGCGTGGGACACGCCGGACGCGCCCGCGGCGATCGACGTGATTTCCGAATCTGTCAGGCGCGGGGAGTACGGCCCGCTGGCGGTGCTGGTGTTCCCGAGCTTCGGCAAGTCTCGGGCGAGCGTGGCGAAGTTTGATACGCGGGTGGCGGAGGTTTCGCAGCGGCTCGGCGAAGTCAAGTAACGGTTGCGCCGTGACACTCGAGGATTCCCAGCTTCTTGTTCGCACCAGCCGCGGCGATGAAACCGCGGCTCGTGCGCTGTGGAGCCGGCACGGGCCTGCGCTGGTGGCGTATGCCCGGGCGATCCTGGGACCGGCGCACGCGCACCACGCCGACGACGTCGTGCAGAACGTGATGTGCTCGATTCTGGAGGCGCCGGCGGCGACGCTGCGCGAGGTGCGGGATGCGAGGTCGTGGCTGTCGACGGCGACGCGGCGGCTGTGCCTGAACACGCTGCGGTCGGCGGGCCGGGGGAAGCGCCGCGCGGCCGCGGCGGCGGCGGAACGTGCATCACGGGGCGCCGAGGCGGGGCCCGGGGAGGCGGCGGGGCCTGAACTGTCGGCGGCGCTTGATCATCTCCCGCGGCGGCTGCGCGAGGTGGTGTACCTCCGCCACGCGGCGAGCCTGACATTTGACGAGATCGCGCTGTCGCTCAACCGCAGCAGGAGCACGCTGTCGACGCAGTACCAGCGGGCAATCGAGCTTCAGCGCGGCATGCTGGAACGTCCGCACCAGCCGGGGCCGGTTCGCGACCCCGATGAGCCGCCGATGACGCTGCTGGCGTCGCCGGCCGCAGGAGGGTGCTCATGACCACGAACCACGACCGCTTCGGGGATTCGCAGGGCGCCGCGCCGGACCTGGTGGCGGGGCTCGACGGGCTTGGCGAGCGGGGCGCTGCACCGCCGCCGGCGTTTCTTGCGGCGGTGCGGCGGCGCCGGCGGACGATCATCGCTGGCCGGGTGACGGCCGCGGCGCTCTTGATTTCGGCGACGGCGGCGATGGCGCTGATGCTCCAGCGCCAGCCGGTTCGCACGGGTGCCGGGGCGCCGGCGGAATCGATCGCGACGGGCAGCAGCGAAACGCTGTCGCAGTGGGTTGATCGCCAGCTTGAGATCCGGGCGGGGAGCGAGATCAGACCGGCGGCCGGCTCCGCGCCCGACGCCGAGGACCGGCGATTCATCCGCCCGGGCGTGAGCGACACGGCTGACGGGCTTGACGACTGGCTGAGCAGCATCTGAGCGGTTGCGGTGGCGAATGTCCGCGATGTCTGAAGCGGTCGGCGCGGGCACCGTATCCTTCGGGCATGATGCGTTGGTCGTTTCGAACTGTCGTTGCCATCGTGGTTGCGGCGATCGCGTCCGGGATCGGGGAGGGGCAATCGAACCAGCCCGCGGGCGACGCTCCGCCGGGTCACCTCACCATCCGGATCGCGACGTTCAACCTTGGGGACGTGCGCACGGACGACCTGAAGAACCCCGAGCACCCGCGTCTGAAGCAGCTCGCGGAGGTCATCCAGCGGCTACGGCCGAACGTGATCCTTCTGAACGAGATCGCGTACGACATGCCGGGCGTGCTCGGTGTCGCGGACGACGCCCAGCCCGGGCGCAACGCGCAGGTGTTCGCGGATACGTTCCTGGCCACGCCCCAGAGCCCGGGCCTGTGGCCGATGCAGATGACGGGCTTCATGCGGGCGGTGAACACGGGCGTGAGCTCGGGGCACGACCTTGACAACAACGGCAGGATCGTGACGACGTATCCGACGCCGGCGCCGGCCCGGGCGGACGGGTCGCGACCGGCGCCAGTGCCGGAGGCGACGGAATATGGCGGCGACTGCTTCGGCTTCGGGACGTTTCCCGGGCAGTACGGCATGGCGCTGCTGGTGGACCGCCGGCTTGCGATCGTCGATGAGGAGGTGCGCACGTTCCGGCTGATGCCGTGGGACTTCATCCCCGGCGCGCTGCTGCCGGTGACGGCGGACGGCAAGCCGTGGTACGAACCGGTCGAGCAGGCGGACGTGCGGCTGAGCTCCAAGAGCCACTGGGATGTGCCGGTGAAGCTGCCCAACGGGGCGGTGATCCACTTCCTGTGCAGCCACCCGACGCCGCCGGTGTTCGACGGCCCGGAGGACCGCAACGGGCGGCGCAACCACGACGAGATCCGCTTCTGGGCGGATTACATCGAGAATTCGTCCTACATCGTGGACGACACGAACACGCCGGGGGGGCTCGACAAGCGGGCGCACTTCGTGATCCTGGGGGATCTGAACGCCGACCCCGATGAGGGCGATGCGTACAAGAACCCGATCAGGAACTCGCTGCTGACATCACGGCGGATTCACACGGACAACCCGCCAGTCTCGGAGGTGGCGATCGAGGGGCTCGATCCCGACGACACGTCGAGGTTCAAGCTGCGGGTTGATTACATTCTGCCGTCGCGCACGCTCGGGGTGGTCAAGTCGGGCATCTGGCGCGAGCCGCCGCAGTCGGCGCTGACGGGACGGCCGGTCGATTTCCCGTCGGATCACTTCCCGGTGTGGATGGAGCTGCTGGTGCCCGACGAGGAGCGCTGAGCGGCCACGCGCAACGCGCGGCGCCCCGCGACGGCACGCCGTGGATCGGGCGGGCCGCAACAGGGTGCGATCGCGCGGACATTATGTCGCGGACGCTCAATTGGGAGCGGGCTCCTTTGGCTGGCCGTCCTTCTTGTCGTCGGGCTTCGCGGGCTGCTGCGCCGGCGTCGCGCCGCCGGGCGGGATCGCCTCGATGGTCACGGTCTGCGTGGCTTCGCCGGTGCCCGAATCCTGGACGATGATGCCCGCGCGGATACGGCCGTCTTCGCCGACGTTTTCCGGGCCGACGAGGATCCTGGCGGTTCCGCCGCCTTCGAGCGGGACCTCGACCAGCGCGTTGCCATCGGGCAGGGCTTCGACCTCGTGGACGGATTCCTTGCCGTTGACGTTCATCTTGACGAGGTAGCGGTCGTAGAGCCTGACGCCGCCGTAGACGGCGCCGCCGAGCAGCACCGCCGCGACGCCGAGCCAGATGCCCGCGCGTGCCCGATGATGTGTCGCCTTCTGCTGGTTGTGCATGAGAAACTCCTCGATGCGCCGGTTGCGCTCCGGGCCGGGCCAGTCCAGGCTCGCGAGCGCTTGCAGCGATGCATCCGCGTGGGTCGAGGTCCGGTCGTCGTTTCGGCTTGCCTGATTCACCGGGCACCTCCTGTTGTCTGGCCGAGGCTCCTGCGGATCATTTCGCGAGCCCGGGCTGCTCGGGACTTGACAGTTCCTTCGCGCACGCCCAGGGCGGTCGCGGTTTCGCTGGTGCTGAGACCGGCGAGCGTGTTCAAGCAGAGCACTGCCTTGAAGCGTTCGGGCAGGCGTTCGATCGCCGCTCGGACGGCTTCCAGCTCTTCGTTGCGGTCCGATCTGTGATCGCGCGATTCATCGGGTCGGGCACGGGCGGTTTCGCGCCTGGCACGGCGGGCGGCGGTCCTGCTCCAGCGGGAGGCCGCGTTGGTCGCGGTTCGGAGGAGCCAGAGCCGCGCGGGGACGCCGCGGGCGTGCATGCTGCGGACGGATTTCATGGCCGGGGGGAAGGTTTCCGCGGCGAGGTCCTCGGCGGCGTGGGTGTCGCCGGTGCGGCGGTAGAGGTATGCCGCGACCATGCGGTAGTGGCGGCGGTAGATCTGCTCGAACGCTCGGGGATCGTCGGAAGCCCGAGCGACCAACTGGGCGTCGTGGGCGTCGCCGCTCGTCAGGTCAAAGACATCTCCGACCATGCTCGCCTGGACGCTCACGGTGTCATTGCTCCGTGTGGGTTCCCCGCCGGTGCCGGGGCATGCACAGAGAATCCCGCGGGAAGGGCGCGGGTTCCTGTGCCGGGTCGATTTTTTCGGCGGGTCGGTGGGACACGGGGTTTCCGCGGGCGGCGCGGGATGCCCGGGTTATCCGATCACGAGGTTGACCATCCGCCCGGGGACGACGACGACCTTCTTGACCGTCTGGGCGCCCACGAATTCCCTGACGCGTTCGTCGGCGAGGGCGGCGGCCTCGATGGCCTTGGCGTCGGAGCCGGCGGGGACGGTGAGCTTCGAGCGGACCTTGCCGTTGATCTGCACGGGGATCTCGATGGTGTCGTCGGCCGCCTGGGCGGGATCGCCGACGGGCAGGGCCTCGAACGCGATCGATCGGCGCTGTCCCTGCTGCTTCTGGAC
Organism: Phycisphaerales bacterium; assembly: GCA_022072615.1. GTDB lineage: Bacteria > Planctomycetota > Phycisphaerae > Phycisphaerales > UBA1924 > JAEUJB01. The sequence goes on along the minus strand of JAJVHS010000104.1, from coordinate 14,484 downwards.
GACGCGCCACCACAGCTCCTCGGCGACGTGCGGGGTCATGGGCCCGAGCAGCAGGATGATCGCCCGGGCGGCTTCGATGGGGACGGCGGCGAGCGAGGAGAGGTGGTTGTTGAATTCGATGAGCTTGGAGATGGCGGTATTGAAGCCGAGCGACTCCATGTCCTTGCGGACGCCGATGAGCGTCTTGTGGATGAGTCGCCGGGTGGCGGCGTCGGGGGCCGCGTCGGTGACCCTGGAGAGGCCGGTCTGCTCGTCGATGAGGTTGCGCCACACGCGCTGGATGAAGCGGTAGCTTCCGACGATGTCGCGGGTGTTCCAGGGCTTGCTCGCTTCGAGCGGGCCCATGGACATCTCGTACAAGCGCAGGGTGTCGCAGCCGTACTCCGAGCAGATGTCGTCGGGCGTGACGGCGTTCTTGAGCGACTTGCCCATCTTGCCGTACTCGCGCTTGACGGGCTTGTCTTGATGGAAGAACCCGCCGTCGCGCTCCTGGACTTCGGAGGCTTCCACGTAGACGCCGCGGTCGTCGGTGTAGGCGGCGGCCTGGATGTAGCCCTGGTTGAAGAGGCGCTGGAACGGCTCCGGCGTGCTCAGGTGGCCGAGGTCAAAGAGCACCTTGTGCCAGAAGCGGGCGTAGAGCAGGTGGAGAACGGCGTGCTCGACACCGCCGACGTAGAGATCGACGCCGCCGAACTGGGGCTTGTCCAGGATGCCGCCCATCCAGTAGCGGTCGACCTGGGGCGCGATGAACTGGCCGTGGTTCTCTGGGTCGAGGTAGCGCAGGTAGTACCAGCACGAGCCTGCCCAGTTGGGCATGGTGTTGGTCTCGCGCGTGTACTGGCGGGGACCGTCGCCAAGGTCGAGGGTGATCCTGGTCCAGTCCTTGGCTCGGGCCAGCGGCGGGCGGGGCGGGGCGTTGGGATCGTCGCTGGACTCGGGCTGGAAGTTCTCGAGCTCGGGAAGGAGCACGGGGAGCATGGACTCGGGGAGGCCGTGTGCCCGGCCGTGATCGTCATAGACGATGGGGAACGGCTCGCCCCAGTAGCGCTGGCGGCTGAAGAGCCAGTCGCGCAGCTTGTAGTTGACGGTGCCGCGTCCGACGCCGGACTTTTCGAGCCAGCGGATCATGGCGGCCTTGGCGTCGGCGGTGGTCAGGCCGTCGATGGAGACGCGGTCGGAGGATGAGTTGAGGGCGATGCCCGGGCCGGTGAAGGGTTCGTCTGAGTCGGCGTAGAAGTGGGCGCCGTGGAAGCGGTGGCACAGGTCGTGGAAGTTGGCGACGCCCAGGTCATCGATGGTTTCGAGCCAGACGGCCCGGGTGCTGCCGCGCTGGCTCTCGGGCCGTTCGATGGCTTGGCCGGCGATGCCGGACTCGCGCGAGGACTCGCGGCGTGCGGCGACCATTTCGAGGGCCCGCGCGAAGGTGACGGACGAATCGGAGGTGATGATGCCGAGCATGTCGGCCAGGTCGTCGCGCCAGGTGGGGCTGATGTCGGCGTTCTGGTAGGCGAACTCGGAGAAGTACTTCATCGCCGCGAACTGGCGGGGGTAAACGACGTCGCGGATCGGCAGCTTGAGCGCCTTGGCGAACTCGTAGTCGCGCGTGTCGTGGGCGGGGACGGCCATGATCGCGCCGGTGCCGTAGCCCATGAGGACGTAGTCGGCGATGAAGACCGGGATGGGCGCGCCGTTGACGGGGTTGATGGCGGAGGCGCCGATGTAGACGCCGGTCTTCTCCTTCGCCTCGGTGCGGGCGACGTCGGACTTGGACTGGGCGTACGCCCGGTAGGCGACGACGGCGTCGCGGGGCGTCGCAAAGCCGCCGGCGGAGCCGGCGAACGCCCCGCGCCACTCTGCGGGCGCGGGTTTGGCGTCGAAATCCCAGCGTGCGCCGGCGATGGCGTCGACCAGCGGGTGCTCGGGCGAGAGCACCATGTACGTGGCGCCGAAGAGGGTGTCGGGGCGTGTGGTGAAGACGGAGATCTTCTCGTCCGAACCCTGGACCGCGAACTCGACCTGCGCGCCCTCGCTCTTGCCGATCCAGTTGCGCTGCATGAGCTTGATGGGCTCGGGCCAGTCGACCTGGTCGAGGTCCCGCAGCAGCCGGTCGGCGTAGGCGGTGATGCGCATGATCCACTGCTTGAGCGGGCGCTTGTAGACGGGGTAGTTGCCGCGCTCGGACCGGCCCTCGGCGGTCACTTCTTCATTGGCCAGGACGGTGCCGAGCATGGGGCACCAGTTGACGGGGACCTCGGCGCTGAAAGCCAGGCGGTGGCGGTCGATTTCGTCGGCTCGTTCGGCGGCGGACATCGCCGACCAGGCCTTGCCGGTGGTCGTGGGCTTTGAGCCGGACTCAAAGAGCTTCACGAGGTCGGCGATGGGGCGGGCCTTTCCGCGGGCTCCTTGGCCGGCCGGCGCGTCGGCGGCGTCGTCGTACCACGAGTTATAGATCTGCAGGAAGATCCACTGCGTCCAGCGGTAGAACTCGGGGTCGGTGGTGCTGACGCCGCGGCGGGGATCGTGGCCGAGGCCCAGGCGGCGGAGCTGGGCCTTCATGGTGGCGATGTTGTTGTAGGTGGTGATGCGCGGGTGTTGGCCGGTCTGGACGGCGTACTGCTCGGCGGGCAGGCCGAAGGCGTCGAAGCCCATGGCGTGGAGCACGTTGTGCCCGGCCATGCGGAGGTAGCGGGCGTAGATATCGGTGGCGATATAGCCGAGCGGGTGGCCGACGTGGAGGCCGACGCCGCTGGGGTAGGGGAACATGTCGAGGACGTACTTCTTGGACCTGGTGGAATCGAAGCCCGGCTCGCCCGGGTTTCCGGTGCGGAAGGTCCCGGTGGTCTCCCAGAAATCCTGCCACTGCGCCTCGATGCGGCCCGCGAGCGCCGCGTTGTAGCGGTGCGGGAACTCGGCATCCTGGGCACTCGGGGTGCCCTGGGGTCGTGGAGAGTCGCTGGGAACGCTCGACATCACATCACCTCGGGTCGGCACGAGCGGGAATCCCTCTCGGCGCGAAAGAGGGGATGGTATGCTGGAAGCCTGATGGCTCGGGGAGCTTCGCGAATTGCTGTGGCGTGCGTCGTGGCGGGGATAGTCGCGAATGTGACGTCGAACTTTGTCGCAGCTTGGGTCTTTGCCACACGGGGACCGTGGCCAATCAAGAGACTCGATGGCGAAAAGCGTTGGCTATGGCTTCCATCGCCGTCCTCTCGGAGCCGTGTCATATGGATTGAGTCCACTGGCCATGCCGGCTATCAGCATACGGAAGCCGTGGGAATGCTCGAGTCGGCCAGGGACGAAAGTGGCGGAGGTGAAGGCCATTCCTACCCCAAGGCGTACCACTCGCAAGGAGCGTATTCATCAGGTTGGCCATTTCGCTGCTTCGTTGTGAGAGAACTCGGGAGTGGGTATAGGCAGGTTCCGTGGGCAATTGAAAAGGTCTGGCACGTCGGCACGTTTGAGTTCGCCTTCAGCCCAGTCAATCCTCGAGGCAGGACCAGCACGATCGTTCCGCTCAGCGTTGCGTGGGCGCCCGCCGTCTGCAACGTCGCGTTCTGGTCCGCCGTCGCGTGGGTTGCGATCGCAACCGGGCGTTCACTGCGCCGCAGTTTTCGCCGAGCACAGGACCGTTGCGTGACGTGCGGTTACTTGATTGAATCGCTCGCAGTGTGCCCGGAGTGCGGAACGGCGGCCGCGTCGGGCGGACGGAATGCAAGTCCGAGTGTTTCGGACGAGGGCGCGTGAACTCCGTCGCGACCCTTACGACCCTGCGCCGGCCTTGGCGGCGAGCAGCTTCTTGGCTTCGCCCGCGAGGTAGAAGGAGCCCGTCACGCAGATGAGGTCGTCGCGGCCGACGGCCCGGGCGGCGATGTTGAGCGCGTCCTTGAGCGTCGGGGCCGACTGTGACATCTTGTGGCTGACCTCGGCGAACTTGCGCTGGAGTTCGCGGGGGTCGACGGCTCGGGCGTTGCCTTCGGAGCGGGTGAAGATGACCTTGTCGGCGCCGGTGGCGATCCTGGCGAGCATGCCGCTGACGTCCTTGTCGGCGGCGCAGCCGAAGATGACGACCAGCGAGTCGTACCGCAGGTGGGCCCCGAGCGCCTTGATCAGCCCCCCCACCGACTCGGGGTTGTGGGCGCCGTCGACGATGATGCGCGGGCTTGCCCAGACCTGCTCCATCCGCCCGGGGTTGCGGGTGCGGGCGAGGCCGAGCGCGACCTCGCGATCGGGCAGCCTGAAGCCCTGGTCGCGGAGCTGGTCGATGACCGCGAGGGCCAAGCCGCAGTTCAGGGCCTGGTGCTCGCCGCGGAGGGGGACGGGCAGGTGTTCGAAATTGGAGCGCGGGGTGGAGAGGACGACCCTGGCGTGCGGGCCGAGCTCGGGGCTGGCCTCGAAGCGGTAGGAGAAGTCGATGGTGTCGCCGAGGACCTCCACCTTGGTGCCGACTTCGGAGGCGACCTCGCGGATGACGCCCAGGACCGAAGGTTTGGACTGCTGGTAGGTGACGGCGGGGATGTCGGGCTTGAGGATCCCGGCCTTTTCCCTGGCGATGGCCTCGAGGGTGTCGCCGAGCAGGTGCTTGTGCTCGAGCTGGATGGACGAGATCGCGCACACGCGCGGGATGATGACGTTGGTGGAATCCAGGCGGCCGCCCAGTCCGACCTCGATGACCGCGACGTCCACGGCCTGGTCGGCGAAGTGCAGCAGGCCGGCGGCGGTCATGTGCTCGAAGAAGGTCGCGGGGCCGTAGGTCTTCTCGATGGCGCTGGAGGCCTCGGCGACGCGGCCGATGGTCGAGACGAGCATCTCCCTGGAGATTTCGCGGTGGTTGATCTGGATCCGCTCGCGGAGATCGACCAGGTGGGGGCTGGTGTAGAGGCCGACGGTAAGGCCGCAGCCTTCGAGGGCGGCGGAGACCATCTCGCAGGTGCTTCCCTTGCCCTTGCTGCCGGCGACGTGGACGCAGTGGAGCGTGCTCTCGGGGTTGCCGAGGCGGTCCAGGAGGGCCCGCATGCGATCAAGCTTGAAGATGGAGGGGTCGGCGGAGCGGAGGCGGGCCCGCTCGACGTTGACGAGGCCGTTGAGGTAGTGAAGGCAGCCCTCGTAGGTACAAGGGTCCGTGGACGCGGGGTCGGGAGCGACCTTCGCCGCGCGTGTCCTGTCGGACTTGCTTCGACCCATGGAATTTCGTACCGCGGAAACGGGTCGCCTGTTCATACCGGGGGCGACTATAGCCGCGGGTGCGGGCCAGAACGGCAACCGACAGTCAGTCAGTCCCGCTTGCGGGTTGCCGCCGGTGCACAGGATTCGGCGATCCGGTCGGCGTGCCAGGCCCCCAGCGCGGCGGCGGGCAGGACCAGCAGGCCGAGGACGAGCACCAGCTCGGGCGTGGAGGTGCCCGAGATGGTCGCCGGATTCACCATGTGCCAGGCCAGCAGAACGCCGCCGATGACCGAAAGTGCGGCGACAAGCACGACGGCTCCTCGACGAGCCGGGCGAAAGAACGATTCCAAGCTTCGCGCCCTCCCCGATTGCTCGAACGACCCCAAACGCACCCCCGCGGGGGAGGCAAGCGTACCCGCCGCGATCGCCGCCGGCCACGGTCGGAATCAACATCCATCCCGGTCCCGGTTTGTATCGGGCGCCAAGAGCGAGTATCGTCCCGATCCCGTGATTGACCGTCGCCGTCCTACTTCCCCCTGCCCGAGCCACCGGCTGCTTGCCGCGTCGGTCGGCGCTGCGCTGCTGATCGCAACCGCCGCGGGCGCGGCGGGCCAGCCGATCGGCGAGCCGATCGAGCCGCCCGCGGACGAGCAACCGGTCGAGGACCCGCGTCCGCCGCAGGGCCCGACGGCGGCACCGCCGGCGGAGCTCGAGGTGTACGAGGGCCGGCTGATCCGGGAGATCGTGATCCAGCGTCCGGTCTCGGCGGAGAAGCCCAACGAGTTCGTGCCGCTGGACGCCGCCGACCGCCAGGACGTGGAGAACACGCTGCGGTCCAAGACGGGCGGGCAGTACCTGCAGCGGACGATCGTCGGCGACATCGAGCGTCTGAACCGCCGCGGCCGGTACCGCCAGGTGGACCTGCGCGTCGCGCTGCAGGACGACGGGTCGGTGATCCTGATCGTGACCGTCGTGCTCCAGCCGATCGTGAAGGACGTGCAGTCGGTCGGCAACAAGGAGCTCTCGGACCAGGACATCGAGAAGGAAGTCGAGATCCTGGTGGGAACGCCGGTGGACCGCTACCAGCTCGACCGGGCGTGCCGGCGGATCAAGGACCGGTACAAGGAGAAGGGGTACTACCTCGCCGAGTGCACGGTTGACGAGAAGGAGCTCGAGGAGCAGGGCATCGTGCTGTTCAAGGTCCGCGAGGGCGAGCGGATCAAGGTGACGGACATCCGCTTCGAGGGGAACAACTCGTTCACGCCGCGGGAGCTGAGCTCGCAGATCAAGACGAAGGAGGCGTGGCCGATCTTCCGGCGCGGGCCGCTGGACGACGACCTGCTCGATACCGACGTCGCCGCGCTGACCGACTTCTACCGCGACCGCGGGTACCTGGACGTGCGCGTGGACCGGATCGTGCGTCCGGCGCCCAACGGGCGCGAGGCGATCGTGACGTTCGTGATCGACGAGGGCCGGGTGTACACGCTGCGGACTGTGCAGGTGCTGTTCCCGGGCCTCGCGCAGACGTTCGACACCATCGAGGAGGCGCGGGCCGCGGCCAAGCCGCTGGACAATGTGCTGCAGCTCGGGCCGGGCAACTTCGCGGTGTACCCCAACGGCGTGTTCTCGACCGAGCAGATCCGCGGGATGATGCTGATCAAGCCCGGAGACGTGTACAGCCAGGACCGGATGCGCAAGAGCTTCACGGCCATCCGCGACGCGTACGCCAAGCTGGGGTACGTGTTCGACGACCCCGACCGCGGATCGGTGTCGGTCGATCTGCAGACGCGCGAGCTGCGCGACCCCGACCAGCCGCAGGTGGACGTGCTGCTGCGCATCACCGAGGGCAAGCCGTACAAGGTCGGGCTCTCCGAGGTCGCGGGCGACGAGATCACCAAGCAGAGCGTGATCCGCCACCAGCTTGATTTCCAGCCCGAGCGCCCGGTCGACATGACCGCGATCGAGGAGAGCAAGAAGCGGCTCGAACGGCTGCGGCTGTTCCGGCCCGGGAGCGTGAAGATCACGATCCAGGCGCCCGACCCCGAGGACCCCGAGTACCGGGACGTGCTCACCGAGGTCGAGGAGACCAACACGGGCGCGTTCACGTTCGGCGTGAGCGTGGGATCGGACGACGGCCTGGGCGGGTCGGTGATGCTCGAGCAGCGCAACTTCGACGTCGCCGACTGGCCGGACTCGTTCAGCGAGTTCACCTCGGGGCGCGCGTTCCGCGGCGCGGGGCAGACGTTCCGCGCCGAGGCCCGCCCGGGCACGGAGGTGCAGGTGTACTCGGTGACGCTGACCGAGCCGCACCTGTTCGACAGCGACTACTCGGGATCGGGATCGATCTTCTTCCGCAAGCGCGACTACGACGAGTACGACGAAGAGCGGTACGGCACGCGCTTCAGCACGGGACGCAAGTTCGGCACGCGGTGGACGGGGTCGCTGCCCATCCGCATCGAGTCGATCAACCTGAGCGACATCGACGAGGGCGAGCCGGTCGACTACTGGGAAGTGGCCGACCAGAACATCCTGACGTCGGTGGGCGTGTCGTTCGTCCGCAACAGCCTCGACGACTTCTACCGGCCGAGCAAGGGATCGCGCATCGAGCTTGGGTTCGAGCAGGTGGGCGCGCTGGGCGGGGATTTCACGTTCAACGCCTTCCGCGCCCAGCACCAGATCTTCCTGACCGTGAGCGAGGGCTTCCTGGGCGACAAGACGGTGCTGTCGTTCAAGACGTCGATGGGGTACATCCCGCAGGGGCCCGACGAAGCGCCGGTGTACGAGCGTTTCTACCTGGGCGGCCAGTCGTTCCGCGGCTTCAACTACCGGACGATCTCGCCCAAGGGCATCCGCTACGACACGGGCACGCTGGGCGACGACCCGGTGGGCGGCACGTGGTCGTTCTTCTTCGGGCCCGAAATCCTGCAGCCGATCCTCACGGAGAATGTCGCGCTGGCCGGGTTCATCGACAGCGGTACGGTGGTTGATGACGTGGGCTTCGACAAGTACCGCGTCTCGGTGGGCTTCGGCGTGCGGCTGTTCATCCCGCAGCTCAGCCCGGCCCCGCTCGCGTTTGACTTCGGCTTCCCGCTCGTCAAGTACTACGGCGACCGCGAGCGGGTCTTCACGTTCTCGATCGACATCCCGTTCTGATCGGGTCAAGAGAACACGGAGCCACCGGGGCACCGGAGGATCACGGAGCGTGACGAGCATGCACGGCCGCCGGTGCACGCGATCGCGGGCTTGTTCCTGGCCGCTGGTGGTGTTACTTCATGTAGCGGTCGAGCCACTCGATCATCTCGGCGAGCACGTGCATCACGCTCTCGCGGCCCATGTAGCCGTGCGACTCGTACGGCAGCAGGACCAGCCGTGCGGTGCCGCCGGTTCCCTTGACGGCCTGGAAGAGCCGCTCGGATTGCATCGGGAACGTCCCGGAGTTGGCGTCGATCTGGCCGTGGATCATGAGCAGCGGGGTCTTGATCTTGTCGGCGTAGGTGAAGGGCGAGAGCTTCATGTAGACGTCGGGCGCTTCCCAGAAGCTGCGCCGCTCGGACTGGAAGCCGAAGGGCGTGAGCGTGCGGTTGTAGGCCCCGCTGCGGGCGATGCCGGCCTTGAACATGCCCGGCGGCGCGTGGGCGAGGAGGTTGGCGGTCATGAAGGCGCCGTAGCTGTGGCCGCCGACCGCGACGCGGGTGCCGTCGGCGACGCCCATCGAGACGGCCTTGTCGATCGCGGCCTGCGCGTTGGCGACGATCTGCTTCACGAACGAGTCGTTCATGGTCTCGGCGTCGCCGATCACGGGCATCGAGGCGTTGTCCATCACCGCGTAGCCCGCGAGCAGCAGGAAAAGGTGGCTGGACCCGCCGATCTGCGTGAAGCGGTATTCCGACCCCGAGACCTGCCCGGCCGTTGATGGATCCGAGACTTCGTTGGGGTAGGCCCACACGACCAGCGGCAGCTTCGTGCCCTGGGTGTAGTCGGGCGGGAGGTACATCGTCGCCGACAGGGGCGTGCCGTCGTCACGCGTGTAGGTGACGATCTCCTTCTTGATCTTGCGCAGGTCGGGCAGCGGGTCCTGGAAGCTCGTCAGGGCCACGCGTCGGTCGTCGCCGGCGGTCCGCACCATGTAGTTGGGCGGGGTGGTTTTCGTTTCGTACGACGTGATGAGGCGAAGGCCGGGAGGCAGGTCGCCGTGCGAGGGGATCTCCGGCGAGACCATGTCGATCACGGTCTCGTAGCACTCGCCCGCGTTGCGCCACAGACGCTGCTTGGAGAAATCGGCGAGGCTCATGCGATCAAAGAACGGGCGGTCGCCTTCGGGCGTCGCGCCCTGACCGGCGAGGTAGACTGAGTCGGTCGCGGCATCGACTTTGACGATCGAGAAGCCTTGCGGCGTGCGATCGGTCATCGGCGACCCCGGGCTGTTGTACCGGTCGTTGATCGAGCGATCGAAGACCAGGCGTCCGCCCGTCGGCGCCGACACGGGCGGCTGATCGGCGGCGGGTGTCGCGCCGGGCTGCGACGCCGACTGGGTGACGGGCACGGGCATCCCGGCCTGGTCGAGGGAGATGAGCCAGGTGCGGGTCCAGCGCCGCTCGCGTTCGAACTCGCCGACGAGCACGCGATCGGGCGCATCGGCGAGCGCGGCCGCGGCGGCGCCGGGGCGCTCGAGCCAGGAGATGCTGGAATAGCGGTGCTGGAGCCTGGCGACTTCCTTGGCGCCCTGGACGCCCGGGGCGAAGGCCGCGGCGGACGGATCGGCGGCGTCCCGCGCCGCGAGCATCATGAGTCGATCGCGGTGCGGCACCTTCTTGCGCGGGTCGCCGTCGTCGAGGGCCTCGGCCCAGATCAGCGTCGCGGGGCGCGTGTCGCACCACTCCATCGAGCGCGGGCCGGTCTCGACGCCTTGCGTCGGGATGTTCTCTCGAAGCGGGACATCGACCAGGTGCCTGATCACCTGCCCGGTTCTTGCGTCCCAGATCTCGACGCGTTCGGGGAACAGGCCGCGGGGCACCTGGTACGAGTATGGGCGCAGCACCTTGGCGACGAGCAGGAACTCGCCCGACGGGCTGGGCGAGGCGTCGGCGAAGATCGCGGGGCCTCCGAGGTCGCGCCGAGCACCGGTTTCGACGTCCACGAGCGCGAGCTGCGCGGTCGAGATCCAGTCGAAGAGGGCTTCATCGTGGGCGTTCTGGAGCAGGTCCTGGTAGGTGCGGACGGGGGCTTCAGCGCCGCCCGCGTCCTGCACCACGGGACCGGTGGGGACCGTCGGCGCCTCGGGCATCGGCCCGCGACCCTTGGGGATGAACCGGACGAGCAGGGTGCGTTGATCGGGCATCCACCGGGCCGATGCGCCGGCGGCGGCGTTGACGGTCGCGTCGGTCAGGCGGCGGACCGAACCGGTGGCGGCGTCGCCGACCCACAGCTCGCTGCCGGTCGCCACGATATTGGTGAAGGCGAACCAGCGGCCGTCGGCCGACCAGCTCGGCCCGGAGAGGTTCGCGTCGGCGGGCAGTTCCAGGCGTCTGGCGGGGGCATCGGCCCCGGCCCACGCCGAGCGGATGGAGTAGCCGGTGTAGCGGCGCGGCCCGTGCGGCGCGTTGGTCACGGGGTTGAGGCGAGATCCGGCGAGCCGGAGCATGGGCGCGGCGAGATCGGAGATCGGCGGCAGGTTTGGCCGCTCGAGGAAGAGCATTGTCTTGTGGTCGGGGCTGAGGGAAACCTGGGGGGTGAGCGGCGTGTCGAGCACCCGCCGGATGTCCTCGGGCGGGAGCCGGTACCCGCCGGGCACCGAGGCGGCGCCTGACGCCGCGGCGGGCTGGAGCTCTTCATCGGCAACCACGACCGACGATACGGCGCTGACCGCGCCGACTGCCACCAGGACCGCGAGATTCCCCGCTCGACGACGACGACCGATGACCATGCTGCTTCTCCGCACCGCGGAGAAGCCCGCGGAACGGCCAGCCTACCGCGCTTTGGGGGCCGGTGCCCGCGATTACGACATGTTCCTGGCGGGGACGCCGACGAGCGTGGCGCCGTCGGGCACATCGCGCACCACGACCGCGCCCGCGCCGATGATGCACCCGGCGCCGATCCTGATGCCCGGCAGCACCCGCGACCCGAGCCCGATGAGCGAGTCAGCGCAGATCCGGACATTCCCGCCTAGAACGGCCCCGGGGGCGACGTGCGTGTTCTCGCCGATGTCGCACTCGTGCTCGATGATGGCGCCGGTGTTGATGATCGCGTGGTCGGCGATCGTCGCGAAGGCGTGGATGGCGGCGGTCGGGCCGACGAACACGCCCTGCCCGACCCGAGCCGTCGGCGAGATGTACGCCGCCGGGGAGACCACGGTCGCCAGCGCGGGCAGGCCCGGTGCGAGCTGGGCGATCAGCCGCCGGCGCAGCGGCACATCCCCCACGGCGATCAGCAGGGCAGGTATTGGGGATCGGCCCGGCCGGTCATCGCGCGGCTGGTCTCCTCGTGGCTGATCTCGTGATTGGGCTCGTAATTGGGCTCGTAATTGGGCGTCGGCGATCGGCCCGAGGTGCTTCAGGCCCGCCTTGGACGAGGCCACCGCGGCGGGGTCGTCGTCGTAGAAGCCGACGAGCGATTGACCGCGGCCCCGGGCGGCTTCCGCGACCACGAGGGCGTGCCCGCCGCCGCCGATCAGCACGATCTCATCCATGGGCAACGCATCGACCCGGGGGGGACCGGCGCTTGAATATGCGGGCGGGACGGCGGCCGGCCCGGCGACGGGGGTTGAAGCATTCATCGGGAATACGGGCGCATTCGCCGACCTCCTCTGGCCCCGCTGCACGCGGGGCGCGGGAGGGAGGAGGCAGTACAATCATGTGGATGTGCTCGGGCATGACAACCCACGCGAGGCGGCACTTCCGGCCGACCCGGGCCGACGCCATGGCGCGCACGAAGCCCCACGCGACAAACGGGCTTGAGAGGAGCAGCCACCAACCGCGGGTCGCAGGAGCACCAGGATCGCAGAGCCGATCCTGGTGGCACGGCGTGGGACGACCTGAGGCAAGCGTGAAGGTGGTGGCACCTGCCGACAAAGAACATTATTCAGGACATCCTGAGATGTCAGACCAAGAAACAACATTTCGTGTCCAACTGTTGAACGACCTCCGCTGCGCCGCCGACCGAGATGTTCTAAGCTACTTTCAACAAGAACATCCATTCTTGGACGCTCACTCCGAGTTGATTGAAACATTCAAGTCCTACTATGATGAGTCGCTTCTCAACTATGGTGCTTTTCGGAATGAGTTTTCTCAAGACGAATTGGACTGCATACGCGCTTTCAGGGCGCGACTCGCGAACATCGATGAAGCGAATTGGGGAGAGGTGGTTGATGCTGCTCGGGACCTATTGTCATTTCTGACTAGACCCTGTCCGTAAACCCGCCTCAGCAGGATGATGGCGGCAGGTGGCACCACCTTCCAGCCCATCGACGCGACATCCAGTGCCCTCATGGAACAGTTTTTCACAAGATCCTCCGTGTTGGAGGCCCAACAACATCACGGGATTCGGTTCCCGCAATACACGCCAGTTCGAGGCAGCGACGTCAAAGAGCGTCTTCTGCTGATCGCAGCCAAGTATCACCCGGGCTATGGGCGTAGCGCCAATCCATACATTCTCGATGGTCTCGCAACGGAGGTCGTCACGCGTGAGCAATTGCAGGACCACATTAGTCGTGAGGCAGATGCGAGCGCGTGGATTGGGTTTCAGGGGCTGCAAGAACAGTATGATTTGGCGGCGATGGATATTCCGCACTTCATCGAGTGCTATTGGAAGGCATGGCCGGAGCGTGCACATCACTACGGATTTTATATTGGAAACGCTCGTCTAACACTGATTGCCACGAGCGACAGCGAGCGCGAGATCAGGCGCATTCCCAACATGCCAAACGAATCACCGGTGACTTCCGCGTGCGGTGGGCGGTAGGTGGCACCACCTTCCAGCCAATCGACGGGACATCCAGTGCCGTGCTAACGCCTTCTGCTTTGAGAAGGTGGTCCTTTGATTCGGTGACTGACTCACCCCGGGCCGCTCTGAGACCCGGCATGCACAGCCCCCGGCCTCAGAGCGCCACGCATTCACCGGGAATACGGGCGCATTCGCCGACCTCCTCTGGCCCCGCTGCACGCGGGGCGCGCGAGGGAGGAGGCAGTACAATCATGTGGATGTGCTCGGGCATGACAACCCACGCGAGGCGGCACTTCCGGCGGACCCGGGCCGACGCCATGGCGCGCACGAAGCCCCACGCGACAAACGGGCTTGAGAAGAGCAACCTCCAACCGCGGGTCGCAGGAGCACCAGGATCGCAGAGCCGATCCTGGTGGCACGGCGTGGGACGACCTGAGGCAAGCGTGAAGGTGGTGCCACCTGCCTGAAACACGAATTCGGGTTCTACAAATAGGAGTGATCCGTGCCGATTTGTACTCGTTCATACACGCATGCGGAGAGCCAAAACATTGTCTTAGAGAATGACCGGCGTGAGCTGGCACCTTACGACGTAGGGCGCCGCGCAAGAGGGCGAACTTTGCCTTTCCAAGCCGACATCGGACTTAGAGTCGCCCTTCACTCACGTCTGGACTTAGTTGCCTTGGCATCATTCGAAGGTGTCATTCGTTGTTTTGATCTGAGTACTTACGAAGAACGATGGCGTTGTGACACTCCGGCCAGCATTGACAAGTGCCTGAGCTTCAATGATCAGCTGCTGGTTTTGGGCAGTGATAGTGCGTTGCGGACCATCTCTCTTGCCGATGGCTTGATCAAGAAGTCGGAGCCGAATGTCGCCTACGCCTGGGGCATCGAGTCTTGGAGCATACTCGTCACAGGCAGTGTGGCCGATAGGAATCTGCAGCTCAAACTGCGAGATGGGTCTCTGCGCACTCACATGGTGATGAACGGAGTTCTTGCTGGCGCGGACTGCGACAACATAGCGGTATTGAGCGAAACGGGCACGGGGCGCGCACTTGCTTTTGATTCAACCGGAAGTTGGCTTTGGTCGTTTGAGCCTGGTGCATCTCATCTGACGCTCGCGATTGCGCGTGGTAATCGCCCCGATCGCCTCGCCGTGTTTCTACGGTCAACATCTAACGCCGCTCACCCTCAGGTAGCTTACTTAGAACGGACGACGGGACGCGAGATGTACAGGCTTGAATGCCCTAGCAATCATTTTTGGTTCTTCCGGGATCTGCGGGGTAGGTGTCATTTGAAGAAGGGCAGGCGGTTCCTGCGTAGCTTGGTGTTGACGCATCAAGCACAAGGAGACCGCCGTGCCCGAGGTCGAGTCTATCGACCGGC
>JAJVHS010000016.1 GCA_022072615.1 Phycisphaerales bacterium | reverse complement strand
TGCCCGGGCCGCGATGGCGGCTCTCTCGGGCAAGAACGTCGACGGCCGTGACCTCACGGTCAACGAAGCCAAGCCCCGCGAGGGCGGTGGCGGCGGCCGCGGCGGGTTCGGCGGCGGTCGTGGCGGCAGCAGCCGCGGCGGCGGCGGTGGTCGCGGCGGCTGGTAATCAGCGGCCAGACAAGTCATGAATCCAGCGAGCCGGGGTCCCGAAAGGGCCCCGGTTCCTTTTTGGCTGACACCGTCCAAACGGCACGGGTGCCCTTGGCGGGTTCCTCGAATAGACTCATGCATCTCACGCGGGCTGCACCAGATGGGCGGCCGGATATTCGTCCCTTGGGAGATTCGCTGATGTCCGTGACGTCCAGCCGTCCTTCTTCCACCGATCCCGCACTGACCACGGCCGCGCACCGGGTGTCGACGCCGCCCGCCGTCGACCCCAACGCCGTGACGATCTCGGGACTGGTGCTGCAGCCCTCGTACGGGCCGCCGACGCAGAACGCGCCGTCCGGGCCCGCGTACTCGGTGGCGCAGTCGCTCACGGCCGCCGCCATCGATCGCGACCTGCCGCCGCCCGGGCAGTTCCCGTACACGCGCGGGCTGTTCCCCGAGGGCTATCGCACACGGCTTTGGACGATGCGGCAGTTCGCGGGCTTCGGGTCGGCGGACGACACGAACAAGCGGTTCAAGTACCTGCTCGACGCGGCGAAGGGGACCAAGGCCAACACGGGCCTGTCGACGGCGTTCGACCTGCCGACGCTCATGGGGCGGGACTCCGACGACGAGCTGTCGATCGGCGAGGTGGGGCGGTGCGGCGTCGCGATCGACACGATCGAGGACATGCACCGGCTGTACGCCGACATCCCCGTCGGCCAGGTGACGGTGTCGCAGACGATCAACGGCCCGGCGGCGGTGATCTGGGCGATGTACTTGGCGCACGCGCTGCAGCGCGGGATTTCGTGGGATTCGCTCGGCGGGACGCTCCAGAACGACATCCTCAAGGAGTTCCACTCGCAGAACGAGTTCATCTACCCGCCCGAGCCCTCGGTGAAGCTCGTGGTGGACACGATCGAGTTCCAGAGCCGGTTCGTCCCGAAGTGGAACAGCGTGTCGATCTCGGGGTACCACATCCGCGAGGCGGGGAGCACGGCGACGCAGGAGCTCGCGTTCACGCTGCGGGACGGGATGGAGTACGTCGAGGCGTGCATGGAGCGCGGTCTTGACGTCGATTCGTTCGCGCCGAGGCTGAGCTTCTTCTTCAACAGCCACAACGAGTTCTTCGAGGAGCTGTGCAAGCTCCGGGCCGCTCGCCGCATCTGGGCCCGGGTGATGAAGAACCGCTACGGCGCCAAGAGCGACCGTTCGTGGTACATGAAGACGCACGTGCAGACGGCGGGCTGCTCGCTGACCGAGCAGCAGCCCTACAACAACATCGTGCGCGTGGCGTACCAGGCGATGGCGGCGGTGCTCGGCGGCTGCCAGAGCCTGCACACCGACTCGATGGACGAGACGCTTGGCCTGCCGACCGAGCAGGCGGTGACCGTGGCGCTGCGGACGCAGCAGATCCTCGCGCACGAGACGGGCGTCACCCGCGTGACCGACCCGCTGGGCGGGAGCTGGTTCATCGAGCAGCTCACCGACACGATGGAGCGCGAGGCGCTGAACTACATCGACGAGATCGACCGGATGGGGGATTACCAGAACGGCCAATCGGCAAACAGGCAGCGGGCGGCTCACGACCCGGTGGCGGACCTGACGGCCCACCCGGCGTACGGCGCGAAGCCGACGTTCGGGCGCTCGGTGATCAACGGCATCAACCGCGGCTACTTCCGCCGCCAGATCGCCGAGGCGAGCTACCGCTTCAGCGAGGAGTGCGAGGCGGGCGACCGCATCATCGTCGGCGTCAACGCGTACACGGACAACGACGAGAAGCGCCCCATCGAGATCCTCCAGATCTCGCACCAGGTCGAGGTCGATCAGTGCGACCGGCTCGCGGCCTTCAAGAAGCGCCGCGACGCGGCCGTGGTCGCCAAGGCCCTCGACAACATCCGCGACGTGTGCCAGGGCAAGCCGCCGCGGCACGTGCTCGGCCTGCTCAAGAGCGGGGCGAACTCCGGCGGGGATCCGGCGGCGTGGGGCCTGCACGCGACGAACGTGATGCCGGCGCTGGTGGAGGGGGCGCTGGCCAACTGCACGCTCGGCGAGATGGTGCAGGCGATGGCGGACATCTACGGCCGGTACTCGGGCGGTCCGGAGTGGTGATCATCCGTCGCGCGTGACGCGGTTCACATCCCGATCGACGGCACCCATGCGCCCGTCGGCCGCTCGTACGGGCCGGTCGTCATGTAGTTGAACATCTTGATCGTGCGGCACCGAGCGTCCAGCAGCAGCCGGTGGAGGTTGTGCTCGCCCAGGGGCAGCAGGAACTTGTGGAACATCGGGGGGGCGTGGCGGCCCGCGTGCGTGATCAGCGCGGCGAGGTGCTCATCGCGGGTCGCAAAGCCGTGGCCGATGAGCCCCGGGACGAAGTAGCCCGCAACCCCGCGGCCTTCGTCGAGCACAAAGCCGGGAAACTGGATCTTCAGGAGCGCCGCGATCTCGTTCACCCGCGTCGACCCGTACTGCGCGGTGGAGAGCCGGTCGACGGCGGGCAGGTCCTCGGCAGTCAGCGGGCGGATCCGCGGATCGTCCGTGGCGGCCGGCTCGATCCGCATCATCACGCAGCACTCCCGCCAGTCGAACCCGAGCTTGGTGTACAGCGACAGCGAGGCCGTGTTGATGCACTCCTGCATCAACCGTACCTGCGCGATGCCGCGGCGGGCCGCCTCGTCCATCACTACCTGCATGAGCCGGCGGCCGACGCCGCGAGACTGGTCGTCGGGATCGATCGTGATCGGTCCGACGCCCGCAACCGAGTCGGAAAACTGGAGGAAGTTCGACCCCAGCAGCTTGCCGGTCGCGTCATCGCGTGCGGCGAAGCCCGCGAAATCGGGCCGGCTGCCGAACAGGCCGATCACCATGCCCGCGGTTTCGACCGAATCGAAGTCTTTTTCGACGCCGTGGCGCTCCTGGAGGGTTCCGAAGGCTCGGTAGCAGATGGAGGCGAGCGCGGGAAAGTGCTCGGGCGCGACGGGGATGATCGAGATTGGCATGGCGTCAAGGGTACGGCCCGGGCCGGGAACCGGCCCCGCCGCCCGGGTCGATTCTGTATAATGCGCGGATGCAATTCTCCACGCCCGTCCGCCGCGGCAACGGAATTCTGATCCTTGTCATCCTGATCGTGCTGGCAATCGGGTTGTACCTGCTCTTCGGCAACATGGGTGGGACGAGCTACATGCAGCAGGTCAAGCAGACCAAGGACCGCGGGCAGGACATGGCTCGGGAGATCTCGACGCAGCAGATGTCCATGCTCATTGCCATGTACCGCGAGAGCAACAAGAAGCTGCCCAAGGAACCGGCGGATCTCGAGGCCCCGGGCGGGACGTTCAACGATCCGTGGGGCAAGGAGATGACGTTCACGTTCCAGGACGAGGCCGGGCAGACGAAGGTCGTGTACAAGTCGGCCGGGCCGGACGGTGAATTCGGCAACGACGATGACAAGACCTACACGGATCGCGTGCCGTACTGAAACGCAAGACCGAGAGTTTCACCACAGAGAACTCCGAGGGCACGGAGAAGGACGGGAACGGATGGTTGAGAATCGTGGAAACGCGTGGTTGCTCACCTTCGGGGTCTGGCTTCTTGCGACTTCACTTCTCTGTGATCTCTGTGCCTCTGTGGTGAAATAGTGTGGATTCACAACATGGGCCGCCGGTCGTTCAGATCGCTGATTCCCGTGTTGGTCGCGGTGATCGCGGTGGCGGTGATCTTGGCGTGGCCTTCGTACCCGGGCGGTGCGGTCAGTGAGCCGCCCTTGCCTTCGCTTTCAACACAACTGAACAAGTGGCCCGGGGCTGAGTGCTTCCTGCTCAAGCGTGGCGAAGCGGTGATCGGGTTTCGAGTCGTCGGCCCGCTGACGAAGGGTGAGTTCGCGAGCGGCCCGCCGGTCGCCATCTACAGTCCGACAGGCCTGCTCGTCGACTTTACCTTCGACTCGGGTGATGACGTGCGGTTTTCTCGTGCTTGGAGCGACTTTGCTCGTGAGCCGACGACGCGCGAGGTTGCCCTTGAGCTCATGCAAGCAGCCCCCAGGACGGCCCCGAATTCAACTGACCAAACCCAATCAACCGATTGACTATTGCGTTCATCTGTGTCGCATGCAAGAATTCGAGTGATCCGCCTGTGGGAGAACCGCCATGCTCACCGAATGGGCCTCGCTCTGGCTTCCGATCGTTGTTTCAGCGGCTGCCGTGTGGATTGTGTCCGCGATCATGTGGATGGTGATGCCGCACCACAGGAACGACCAGGTCCGGCTGCCCGACGAGAAGGCGTTCATGGACTTCGTGCGATCGCAGGGCATCCCGCCGGGCAACTACGCGTTCCCTGATTGCAAGACGGCGGCGGCCCGGAACGCGCCGGAGGTGAAGGAGGCGCTGGACAAGGGCCCGATGGGGACGCTGAGCGTCTGGAAACCGCCCATGAAAATGGGCCCGAAGATGGTCGCGACGTTCGTCGTGCTGCTGATCGTCTCGGCGATCATCGGCTACCTCGCGGCGCTGACGATCGATCCCAAGCCGGCCGCCATGCGCGTGCTGCGTGTCGTCGGCACCGCGGGCATCCTCGCCTACACCTTCGGCGGCGTGTGCAACATGATCTGGTTCGGGGCGTACACGCGGACGATCATCGCGAGCATCGTGGACGGGATCGTCTACGGCCTGGTGACCGGCCTGGTGTTCATGTGGCTGTGGCCCACGTGACGATTAGCGCGTGGCACCGTTTGATTGCAGAGACCCGGCGCAAGGGCCAACGCCCGAGATGGCCTGCTTCGGATCGGATCGGATCGGCCGACTCGGTCCCTTCCGGCCGGGGCTTGTCGCCGACAGATCAACCGGCGTCGGCGAGCAAGAGTGCCTTGACGTTGAGCTTTGACCCGTTGACGGCGTTCACCAATTTGGCGTCCGCCGTGATCAGCGGGACATCCCGCTCGAGTGCGACCGCGAGGTACATCCCGTCGTAGAGGGTGCACCCGGTGGCCGCGGCCAGTTCGAACGCGGCCTCGAACACCGCCGAGCACGGCGTCGATTGCACCGGGATCAGCCTGATCGCCGCGATCAATCTCCGAGCCTGAGCCGTTGTCAGCATTCTTCCGCGGTGGCGCTTCTGCACCACGCTCGCCAGTTCGGCCCAGACGAGGTCGGGCGCGAGGATGTGCGTGAGCCCGCCCACGGCCCGCTCGGCCAGTTCCGAGTCGGGTTCGGGGATGATGAGCTTGACGAGCACGCTCGCGTCGACGACGGCCCGCGTCATCGGTCGCGGTCCTCGCGGATCAGCGGTGTGCTGTCGGGCATGGCTCTGCCGATCGACCGGCGGACCTCGGCCAGGCGGCGCAGGTACCCGGCGGCCGCCGGCGTCGCCTCCTGTTCGAGGATGTGCCGGATCTCGCCTTCGAGAGAACGGCCGTTGGCGACCGCTCGCTTGCGGAGTCGTGTCAGCGTCCTGGCGGCGAGGCCCCGCACGAGGACGGAACGACCGGCCGTTGCGGCCTTTGGTGCCTTGTTCGCACCGTCACCACGCCACTTGCCAGGGTTGCGCTTCATGGTATCAGAATGATAGCGTTTCCGGCATGCGCGGCGAGCGTGGAGCGGCCTCGTCCCTACGCCGCTTCCTGACCGCGGATCGTCTCGGTCCCCGCGACGCCGTCGCGCGTCACCAGGAACAGCTCCGAGCTGATCGGGTACGGCAGGCGCTTGAAGTCCTGCATCACCCGGTCGCGGAGACGGTCCAGGAACGAATCGGGACCGTTCGTCATCGCCACGAACATGTCCCGGGCCGGCGTTGCGACGTAGAAGTCACCGCCCAGCCGCGGCGAGAGGCGCCGGTGCAGGTCGGTCAGGAGCAGCCGGGCCGCGTCGTACCCGTCGTGCTCGCACACGATCGCCGCCTTGCCGCCCTCCTTGCTCTCCACGAACTGGATCTCGAGCTCGGGGGCGTAGCGGTCGAGGTTCTCCCTGGCGATCTCGTCGAGCTCGTCGACCGTGAGCTTCCAGTGCAGGCACTGCTCGGTCGTGATGCTGACGGTCATCTGGGGCAGGTCGGTCACGAAGACGATGACCGTGTCGTTGACGAAGGGGACGTGGGCGACCATCTCGCGGGAGAGGTGCTCGAAGATGCGCTCGGGCTGGATACGGGGCATGATCCGCGGGCGGGCGAAGTCCAGGGAGGCGCACAGGCCCTGGAAGGCGTCGCCGGCGAAGAGCTGGTCGAGGTAGTGCTCGACGATCTCCTGGGCACGCCCTGGTTCGTGCGTGACCATGCGGTAGAGGTTGTCGAGGTCCAGGCGCCGTCCGTTGACGAGCAGCTCGCGCGGCCCCAGGAGCTGGACGGAATAGGCGGGCTGGCCTTTCCTGAGCATCTGAGCGACTGCTTCGGCGAAGGCTTCGGGCTCCCTGGGCATGCCGGCCATGGCGCTGCGTCCCTTCTTCACATCGGGCTGGCTTCCGCGGCCGATCGGCGCGTCCTGCGACGATGGGTCCGGCCGGGGCGAACAACTGCCACCCGCGAGACCTATCGACAGGGACATACGCGGCGCTGAGGTCACCGGTTGACTCGGGGGATCCACTCCCCGGTACAACCGGAACGATTCACCGTCGCCGCACCAAGGCCGCGGTTGTCGGACCCCGCCGAAGAAGGAACCTACCCCGGTCGCGATCTTCGAGCCGGGGGTTAAAGGCGGCTCACACGGACCGGAAACCCGCCTACGCTGGGCATGGGCCCGAGATCGGGTATAATCGGTCCCGCTTTCGCGTCCGGTTTTTATTCGACCGGGGCGAAAGTCCGGCGTCGCCCGGATCGGGGATTCTGTTTGGGAATTCTCGGTTGTCAGGTCTTTCGTGAAGGTCCAGGCTGGGCAGACCAGCGGGCCCAACGGTTGGGCCGAACCGGGAAGCCGTGGCGGGGGGAGCCCGCCGGATCGCATAGTGACGGAGGTACACCGTGACCGAGCAGGAAATCGAGGCGAAGGTCATCGAGATCGTGGCCGAGCAGATGAATACGGATAAGGCCAAGATCTCCCGGAGCACCAGCTTCCAGGAGGATCTGAACGCCGACAGCCTCGACACCGTCGAGCTGGTCATGGAATTCGAGGACGAGTTCGATACCTCCATCCCCGATGAGGCCGCGGAAAAGATCAAGACCGTCGGCGAGGCCATCGAGTACATCAAACAGGCCACCGGCGCTGAATAAGCCTCGGGCCGCGCTGGTCTGTTGAATCGTCGCCCGGGTCGCGAGGCCCGCCAACGCCTCGAGAGAACCCGGACGATCCGGCCGCCGTACGGTGCCGTGTACGCCGAGGGGGGCCTGCACGCGATTCTTCTGCCCCAAGGAACCGGCCCCGCATGAGTTCGTCTCCCGGCAAGTCTCCCCAGAAGCGCATCGTGATCACCGGCATGGGCGCCGTCACCAACCTGGGCCACAACGCCCGGGATACGTGGTCGGCCATGCGCGAAGGACGTTCGGGCATCACCGAGCTCAAGGGCGAGGAGTTCACGCGCCATTCCGGGCACTGGGACGTCATGATCGGCGGCCAGATCGTCGGGTGGGACCCGGTCGCGGCCGGCGTCTGCGACGCTCGTGAAGTCCGCCGGGTGGACCGATTCTCACTGCTGGGCCTGGCCGCGGCCCACGAGGCGATCAAGCACTCGGGCATCGACCTCAACGCCGAGGACGCCGAGCGGCACGGCGTCATCATCGGGTCGGGCATCGGCGGCATCAAGACGATCGAGGACGGCATGTGGGTCCTCATCGAGCGCGGCCCCGAGCGGATCAGCCCGTTCACCGTCCCGCGACTGATGGCAAACGCCGCCGCCGGCAACATCTCCATCAAGTACAACCTCCGCGGGCCCGCCAGCACCCACGCCACCGCCTGCGCCAGCTCCGGCCACGCCATCGGCGACGCCATGCACGTCCTGCGGCGTGGCGAGGCGGATGTCATGATCGCCGGCGGCGCCGAGGCCGCCTGCACGGCCCTGTGCATCGGTTCGTTCATGACCATGCGGGCGCTGTCGACGCGCAACGACGCGCCGAGCAAGGCCAGCCGGCCGTTCGACCGCCACCGCGACGGGTTCGTGCTCGCCGAAGGCGGCGCGATGTTCGTGCTCGAGACTGAGGAGCACGCCCGCAAGCGCGGCGCGACCATCTACGCCGAGCTTGTCGGGACCGCCAACAGCTCCGACGCGGCGCACATCACGGCGCCGGACCCCGAGGGGTCGGGCGCGGCCAGGTCGATGCGGTGGGCCCTGCGCGACGCGGGCCTGAACGCCGACCAGATCGAGTACGTGAACGCCCACGGCACCTCGACGCCCCTGGGCGACAAGGCCGAGGTGGCGGCGGTGCTGCGGGTCTTCGGCGAGCACGCCAAGGCCGGCAGCAAGGGCCACCTGGTCATGAGCTCGACCAAGTCCATGCACGGTCACTGCCTGGGCGCGTCCGGCGCG
This sequence comes from Phycisphaerales bacterium, assembly GCA_022072615.1. GTDB lineage: Bacteria > Planctomycetota > Phycisphaerae > Phycisphaerales > UBA1924 > JAEUJB01. The sequence goes on along the minus strand of JAJVHS010000016.1, from coordinate 11,412 downwards.
GTCGAGCTGATCGCCTGCATCCACGCCGTCCGCGACGGGATCATCCCGCCCACCATCAACCTCGAAGAGCCCGACGCCGAGTTCGAGGGCGTCGACCTGGTGCCGCATCACGCCCGCGAGCGGCGCGTGAAGTACGCCATGAACAACACCTTCGGTTTCGGCGGCCACAACGTGACGCTCGTCGTCGGCCGCTACGACGGCTGATCCGGCCTGCGATGCCGCGTACCGACCGACGGCCCCGATCATCGCGTGGGGAGCTGCCACCGCCGCGTGTCCAGCGTGGCGTCGACGGTCGCGGACCCTTCGAACGTCGCCTTGGCCTTGGCGATGGAGCGCCAGAAGAGCACGGCGAGCCCGAACGACAGCAGCATCGATCCGCCCCAGGCCGCCGCGGCGATCCAGCGGTAATCGGTATCCAGCCGCTCGGTCCCCTGCGTGGCCGTCTGCGTGATCTTCGTCACGGCGCCGTCGACGCGGCGCTCGCGGGCGGCGTTGGAGTGGCTGGTCAGCGCGGTGACGAACGTGTCGAGCACCCGGAACGACCGCTCCGAGCCCTTGTCGCGCCACTCCAGGGACAGCTCGCCGTGCGACCCCGACTGGTACGACAGGTGTTCCTTGATCGCGGACTTGAGGTCCGGTGCCCGGGCCAGGTCGAGAATTCCGCGGCGCTCCATGCGCTCGGCGGCCACCTCGATGAAGCGCGGGTCCTCCACCATGGATTCGTGGAAGCTCTGCCACTCGGCGTACTCGCCCGGCCCGAGTGACCGGCCGCGGTCGTCGGCGGCGATGACCGCCCGAGCCGCGTACTCGCCGGGCACGATCGCCTGCGTGCCGAACCAGCTCAGGACGCCCAGGAGCGCCGCGGCGGCGGTTCCGTAGAAGATCAGCGCCGCCGCCTTGCCGGTGGCTCTCGTACGCTCGACATTGCGCCGCGCCGCGTTCAGCAGCTCACGGGCGTCGGCGAGTTCCTGCCGCATCGCGAGCACGCGCTCGCACTGCTGGAAGCGCGTCGCGAGCGCGTCCTCGGCCTTGCGCACCTTCTCCGAGCGCTTCAGGATCAGCTCGCGAGCGACCGAAAGCCGCTGCTTGCGCCGCTGCATCGCGACCGGGTGCGTCGATTTGGCGCCCGGAGACGCCGCCTTGAGCTGGTCGATCGTCCGGCGGGCCCTTGCCAGCTCGGACTCGAGCGTCCTGGCCTTCTCGACCAGCTCGGCGCGTTCGTTCCGCAGCTGGACGAGCGCCTCGCAGGCCGTCCGCAGCTTCTCGGCGAGCGCATCGTGGTCCGCGTGCGTCCCGCGGTTGTCCCGCGCTTCGCCTGTCGGCGCGGCGAGCCGCGCTTCCTCGGCCTCGGCGAGCTTCTTGCGGAGCTCCTCGCAGCTTGCCAGCGCGTCGCGGAGCTTGGCGTCCTTCTCGAGGGCGGACGCCTGGGCCGCCGCGAGCGCACGCTCCGCCTCGGCGAGGCGTGATCGCAGCTCCTCGACGGCGCGATCGCCGGCCTCGGCCCGGGCGGTCTGCTGATCGCCGCTGCGACTAGCCTCGGCGAGCTGCGCTTCGAGCTCGCGCGTGCGGCGGCGCAGGTCGTCGACGGCCGTCTCGTGCTCGCGGCGCTGGGCCGCGAACTGGTCCGCCTGCGACGCGAGCCGGCGGTCGGCGTCGGCAAGGCGCCGGGTGAGCGACTCGCACTCCTCGCGGAGCCGCTGGGCATCGTGGCTCGCGGTCTCGGATCGTCGCTGCTGCTGCGCCAGCTCGGCCGCCAGAGTTTCGGCCTTGGCGCGGTCACGATCGAGTTCGGCCCGCCGGGCATCCAGCTCGCGCTGGCCTGCTTCGAGCGATTCGCGCAGGGCGGCGGTCTGGGCGGACTTGCGTTCCAGGTCGGCCCGCTGGGCGTCGAGTGCTTCGCGTTCGCTCTTTGCCTGCAGCAACGCCTGGTGAGCAGCGGCGGCCTTGGCCTCGAGGTCCTTCGCCTGGTCGGCGACCATCCGGCCGCGCTGCTCCAATTCGCTCGTGATCCGGTCCAGGTCGGCGTGCCGCGCGTCCGCCTCGGCGGCCCGCTGCTCGACGCTGCGCTGGAGCTCGGCCACCTGGGTCTTCTGGGACGAGATGGTGCGTTCGCGGAGGTTCAGGTCGGCCAGGCGCCCGTCCACGTCGCGTCGCAGCGCGGCGATCGACTGCTCGCGTTCTTCGAGCTGCTTCCAGCGTTCACCCAGCAGCGACGACGACCGCGTGATCTCGCGTTCGCGCGTTGAGAGCTCTTCGCGCCGGCTGCGGAGCTCGGCGTCGGCCTGGTCCATCTGCTCGCGGCGGCGCTTGAGGTCATCGGCGAGTGCCTGCCGCTGCGCGTAGAGCTGCTTGAGGCTCTCGAGGCCGATCTCGAACTCCTGGAGCACGTCGAGCACGTCGTCGGTCGAGGCCTTGCCCGCCGGCGCGGAGTTCCCGGGCGCGGCGTGACCCGCGTTCGGAGGGCGGCCCGTGCTGGGAGACGGATCGGTCATGGATCAACGGCGCAGACCGACCCGCCGCGGCAGACGAAGCCGTCGATGGAGCGGGTCGTAACCTTCTTCTAGATCGGTCCTTCCTGAGCGCGGCTGAACGCGGACGCGGGGTGTCTGTGCCCCAGGGACACGGGTCTGGGAGTTTCCTCCCGCGTTCTCGGACCTGTGGAGCACCACGGTCCCTGCGCTTGACCAGCCGCCGACCCCGGCCCATCATGCCGGCGCTATGAGCCATGCAAGGCGATGCCTGCTTGAAAACGATCTGCTTCGGGCCGAAATAGACCACGGCGTCGGTGCAAGCCTGACCGACCTGGCGATCAAGGGCCCGCGTGGTCACTGGTGGCCGCTGCTCCGGCGGTCGCCCGCGATCATCACCCGGGGGGAGGATTCGGCGTGCTACCTCCTCGCGCCCTGGAGCAACCGGATCGACGGGGGAGTCTTCTCGTTCCGCGGCGAGAAGATCACGGTCCGCACGAACTGGCCGGACGGCACGGCTATTCACGGTGACGTGCGGGATCGCCCGTGGCGGATTCTCGACCGTTCGCCGCTCTCGGCTCGGCTGCGGATCGACAGTCGGGATCACCCGGACATGAACTGGCCATGGGCGTTCTGTGCCCAGGTCCGCTACGAGGTATCGGGCGGGTCGCTGGTGTGCGATCTGACCATCACCAACGCCGGCGAGAAACCGATGCCCGCGGGCGGTGGCTTCCATCCGTTCTTCAACCGGGTGCTGTGGGATGTCGCCGACGATCCGGTCATCAAGGCCGCGGTCACGGGCCGCTACCCGTGCGAGCGGGTGATGGTCGTCGGCCCGGCGACGCGAGAGAAAGTCACTGAACTCCTCGTTGCCGGCGGGCCGCTGCGCCAGCCGCTTGACGACATCTTCGATTGCCCGACGGGGGAAGCGTCTATCCAGTGGCCGGCGTCGGGCGTCACCGCGCGGTTCACGTCGTCCGAGGTCTTCAAGCACCTCGTGGTGTTCTGTCCGATCCGGGAATCGGGCTCGCCGTTCCCGTTCTTCTGCGTCGAGCCGGTCTCGATGGTCAACAACGGCTTCAACCTGGCCGAGCGCGGCGTGATCTCGAATCACGGCGTCCGCGTGCTCGACCCCGGCGAGTCGGTCGCGATGTCGTGGACGCTGGACGTGTCGATCGCGTCGTAGGCGGGCGTCGACCTTCGACGCGGCGCTTCGACCGTGTCCCGCTCAGGTCTTGATCATCGACGCCGACGCGATCGCCACCGGCGTCAGCACCAGGACCGGAAGGAGCACGCCAAGCTGCGGCGGAATGCCCGGGATCTCGGCGGTCGCGCCCAGCACGCCGCCCATCAGCGTGACGACCGCGACAGGCGCGCACTTGAGCGCCTGGAGCAGCATGTTGGTGGGCTCGCGGCGCAGGAAGAACTGCATGCTGACCACCAGCGCCATGAGGTTCGAGACCATGATGGCGAAGCGTCCCCAGCGGAAACGCTCGAGCCGATCCCGCCCGGGCGCGTCGGTGGGGGAGGTCTGCCGCAGCAACTGGGTGATCTGCGAGAAGCTGAGGCTCTGGCTGAAGCCCTGGTAGCGGCGCATCTTGATCGTCACGGGGTCCAGGTCGGTCTCGATGCGGTCGATCTGCCGGCCGGTCGATCCGGAATAGTCGACGCCGTCGATCAGGTCCCAGCCATCGCTGCGCCAGGTCGCGATACGGGCCGTGATCCGACGGTCGGCCCGCCCGGTCTGATCGCGCTCCAGCACGAGCACGTCGCCCAACGTGCCGTGCTCGGGATCGAAGACGCGAGCGTAGAAGATCCTGCCCTGCGAGTCGCTCATGAGCGGAAGGTCCGCGGTGCCCAGCGCGCGCTTGCCAGCGTCGCCGTGGTCGCGGGTCAGAAGCTCCGCGACGCGCGGCACGAACGATTCCTGGTTGATCGCCTGGACGCCGGTGAGAAGCAGGGAGCAGATGATCACCGGCCTGGCGGCGCGGTGCAGGCTCACGCCGCCGGCGAGCATCGCGACCAGCTCACGGCCGCGGACCAGCTGCGTGAACGTGAAGCCCATCGCGCCCACCATGACCAGCCCGAGCGTGTAGTTGAACAGCTGCAGCAGCCGAGGCCACCACAGATCGATCACCAGCAGCAGGGTCGTCACCCCCCGGCGGATGAGCGTGGGGTCCGGGGAACCGTGCTCGGCCAGCAGCTCGTCCGCACGGCCGACCATGCGGTTGAAGTTGACCGACATGTCGATGGTGACGACGAACGAGCACAGGATCGCCAGCAGAACGACGACGTTGAGCAGGTACAGCCGCGAGATGTAGCGGTCCAGGAGCGTCACGCCGATAGCCTAGCCGTTCCGCCGCGTTCGCGCCGCCGGTCGCGCCGCGGCACGCACACCACCGCGGAGACAAGGCCCAGCCACGCGGCGACGTACACGTCCGAGGTGAAGTGGTCGCCCATCAGCAGGCGGGTCAGGCCGCACCCGCACGCGATCGGGAAGAGAACCCAGCCGGTCCCCGGCATCAGCCGGCCGGCGGCGATCGCGGCCCCGAACGCCACCGCCGCGTGGCTGCTGGGCATGCCAAGGTTCGACCCGTCCGCGAACCCCGCGAAGATCCCCCGGTAGACGTACTCGCCGGTCTCGCCCGGCCGCTCGCGTGCGATCACCAGCTTGAGGATCTCCGCCGCGAGCCCGGCCATCGCGGCCGACCCGGCCAGCGCGATTCCCGGGCCGATCCCCCGCGCGTGCCGACCGACTATCGCGACGACGGTCCCGGCGATCACCCACGTCGGCAGGTACCCCGCGATGCGCAGCATCCGGTACCAGTCCCTGGACTCGATGGGCTTGTCGGTCAGCAGGGCCGCCCACAGCCACTTGTCGAGCGAGGTGACGACGATGAACCCGACCGCGAACACGACCGCGCCGAGCACGACGCGGGCTCGGGTCGAACGTCCGGGCTGGGCACTCAGGTAGCTCACTTGGCCTCGCTTGTCCGGGTTGCGGGGGAGCCGGGCCGCTTGTAGCCCTTGAATCCGGTCCCCAGGAACGACTGTCGGTCGCGCTTGGTTTCGCCGCGGATCTGCCCGATCGGCTCGACCGCCGCGAACACGCCCTGCCATTGTTCCTCGACCGCCCCGATGAGCACGCCCGGGCGTCCGACCAGAGCCGGGTCGGTGAGGTCGGTGTCCTGCCAGTAGTCGTACTGCGTCATTCGCCCGCCCATGAAGCTGCTCGAACAGTACACGACCGGCCGGCCGGTGAGATAGAACGCGAGACGGCTCGCCTGCCCGTAGTGCTGCACGATGATGAGCGGGTCGAGGCCGGTCTGGTCGCGCAGCGACGCGGTCAGTTCTTCCACGTGGCGAGCCTGGTCGCGGGCCCCGATCAGCCTGCCGACCGGGACCAGCGGGCCGATGCCCGGGATCTGCGCGAGCAGGTCCACGCGGAGCATCAGCACACCCACGATGACGCCCGCCCACAACCCCGCATCCCACGACGACCGGCAGAAGCTCTTGGCAGGGGCTTCTGGCTTGTGCAGTTCCCGAGCCATCCAACCGCCCGCCAGGGCGATCAGCGTCACGAACCCGGCGACCGGCCAGTTGCCCTCGGCTCGGTTCACGAACGTGACACCCACGTAGAAGACGAGAATCGGGATGGAGCAGGCGATCAGGTACGCGGCGCCGCGCCTGTCGGCGGTGCCGACCGGCTGGCGACGCGCCCAGGCGATCGATCCGACCAGCGACATGGTGACGGCTCCGAGCAGCACCGCCTGCACGCCGATCAGTTCAAAGGTCCACCGCGGCTGGTACGACCAGCCCGTGCCCGCGGGCTTCACCGCGACGTCGCCGCCAGACAAGCCCAGGTGGCCGATCAGGTGGCGCACGGTCGGCCAGCCTTCCTGCCAGTTCCAGATGATGACCGGCGAGGCGCACAGCGTCCACACGCATGCCATCACGACGATGCCAAGGACCGTCTGCGTGTTCGTGCTCGGCGTTCGCTCGTGCCGGCGACGCGCGAGCCAGCTCCCCGCCATGATCCCCGGGACCGCGAGCAGGATGGTGTACTTGTAAAGGAAGCCGATCCCCAGGCTCGCCCCCAGCAACGCCCACCAGCCCAGGCGCCGCGGCGAGCGCGAGCCGTCGTCTCGCGGCTGTGCTGCTCGCCATCCCGCCCAGCACGCCATCGTCCAGCACGCGATGTAGGGGCTGTCGATCGTGATGAGTAGCGACGTGAACTGGAAGACGGGCGTGAGGTTGAAGAGCGCCGCCGCGTAGAACCCCGCGCGGGATGACTGGAACACCGCCCGGCTCAGCGCCCCGATCCCGAGCGTGGAGATAGCCGACGCGATCACCGCCGGCATGCGCACCGCAGCTTCGGCAGCGCCGAAGAGCCACGTCGAGGCGGCGATCGACCACGCGACGCCCGGGCCCTTGGTGTAGTACGAAAGGCCCAGCCGGCGGCTCCATTCCCAGTAGTGAGCTTCGTCCTCGACCAACTCGTACGGGCACAGAATCCAGAGGTAGACGAGCCGCGCCACGACCAGCCCGATCGTCAGCAGCACAACCGGGTCTCGAAGGATGCGAGCGACAGTCCCCGAGCGCTCGTGCGCATCGGTCACGCCGGTGTGCCCGCTGTGCTGTTGGCCGCCTGAGTGCTCCATCGCGTGTCGGCCGGTCCGCATCGCATGCGTGCCTGGTGACTCTCCCTAGTGCCGCGCAAGGCGCAGGTATCCCATCGCCCCGTACAGGCCCAGCATCCCGACGCCCCCCCACAGGATCACGAGCCCCCAGAGCCCCTTGTCGTGCGTGACCTGCTGGCCGGACGAGATCGTGATCAGAGCCGCCAGCGCCGGGAAGAAGCTCCACAGGTACACGGTCAGCGGGAGGCTCTGGCTGAGCTGCACCGCCGTGATCGCGCCCGTGACGACCATCACCAGGCACGCCGCGGCCATCGCGAATCGCTCGTGCTGCTTGCTGATCACTTCCCGCTCGAGCTTGGCAACGCGGTGCTCGAGCTCGTCGCACTTGGATGTCAGGAACGGGTCGGGCCCGGTCTGGGCGACGCGGTCCCGGACAATGCGGATCAGGTCGTTCATCGGCACCTGCGATCGGTCGCCGTACCTCGCGTGCTCGCCGGCGGGATACGTCACATCCGGGTACTCGCGGTCCGCGACCGTCGCCGCGGTCGCGTCGCGCGATCCGGTGGTCGCGTCCAGCCCGCGCACCACCGCCTGCCGAGCCTGGAGCTTGAACGTCAGGCGCTGGTCCGGCGTGCCGGCCCGGAAGCTCGGCTGCAGCGCCACATCCTTGGCCGACAGGCGCGTCACGCCCTGCGACCCGTCGCCGCGATGGATCTCGATGTCGATCGCGCCGTTGGTCCGGGCGGGCGACAGGTCCCAGCGGTCTTTGGCGACGTTCCAGGACATGGACCCGGCGTGCACGATCATCTGGCGGCCCTGGGCGTCGCGGAGGGTCAGCCGCCGTTCGACCGCCAGCCGAGCCTGCATCTCCTCGGTGACCAGCTTGGTGATGAGCCGGGCCGCGAGATCGGAGGCGACGCTCGCGATCCAGTTCATGCGGTCGGGCTCGGCCCGGAGGCGCTGCAGATCGCTGAACGTCAGGAACTTGGGGTCATCCTTGAAGGCCTTGCCGGCGCGCTCGGTCTTGGTGAACTCCTCGCCGCGCCCGAACAGCCTGCCTTGCTCGTTCACGACCGCGTCGCGAACCTGGAAGATGACGGCGCTGGAGGAATCGTCGTCATCGGGGCCGAGCGTCGGGGTCGCGCCCGGGGCCATGATCCAGACGTGCGCCTCGGCGGCGGTGAAATCCTGCTTGACGTTCCCGCGGTTGTCCGTCCGCAGCACCGCGACGCGCCGCAGGATGAACTCGTCGGTGGCCCCGCCGCCGGGGAGCGGCTCCACCCGCACCACGCTGTCGGCGTAGACCCGCATGTCGCCCAGCGAGACCGCCTGCCCGCGCTGGATCGAGTTCACGAGCATCTTGGCCACGTCCTGCGTGATCATCTGCTCCATGGACCGGAGGAACGCGGGGATGATCTGCTGGCTCAGGACGAGCAGCACGCCCGCCAGCATGATGCCCGAGAGCAACGCGGGAGCGAGGATCGACCGGTGGCTCACGCCGCTGGCGTGCGCCGCCACGACCTCGTTGTCGGCGCTCAGCCGGTGGTAGGCCAGCGTGGCACCGAACCCCGCCGCGAACGGCAGGGCGTACTGGAGCATCGGGATCACCGCCAGACCCATGAACCGCAGGGCCTCCACCGGGCCGATCTTGCCGTCCGCCAGCGGCTTGATCGCCACGGCGAAGGCCAGCACGAGCACCAGCACGCCCAGTGTGAGCAGGATCAGCCGAAGCAGTTCCTTGAGGATGTAGAACCAGAGCTGGAGGGGTTGCCGTCGGCGCATCGGGTGGTCCGATGGTAGGAACCACGTCCCGGAGGGAGACAGCGACGCTGACCGGGGCAGACGGGCGTTTTCCGGCGTGTGGGGCGGGTCACGGTCGGTCGTTGATCGCCGGGGCCGGAGTTCCGCTCACCCCGATCTGGCGCCGGGCCTCGTCCAGGATCTCCGCGACCACAACGTTCACCTCAAGGCTCGACAGGGGGTCGACCGGGCACTCGCCGCGCACGACCTTCCTCAGGTACGTCCACTCGTTCTCGAGCTCCGCGGGCTTCGCCGACGGCTTGATCTCTCGAAGCGGCTTGTTCTCGTCGCGCACGCCCAGCCCGTCCCACTTGAGCGCGTGGATCGACCCCTCTTCCGTGTACACATCCATTTCCTTCGTGTCGTGCGTCCACGCCCACGACGCCTGGATCACCGCCGTCGCGGTCGGGTACGTCAGCACGATGGTGGCGTCGTCGTCGACGTCCGGGTACACGCCCGGCTTGAGCGAGGCCGCGGACGCGACCACGCTCGTCGGCCGCTCGCCGTTCATCATCCACGTCGCCAGGACGGCGCCGTAGCACCCGAAATCGACCATCGCGCCGCCGCCGTTCTCCTGCGGGTCAGTCAGCCACTCGAGGAACTCCTCCGAGCACCCGATCTCGCGCGGGCCCTTGTGCCCGTGGCGGAACACGAGCTTGCGGACCGGGGATCGCTCACCGGACTCAACCAGGCGCCGGGCTTCGCGCACGGATGCGTACCAGCTTGTCTCGTAGTTGGTGAGCACTAGGACGCCGTGCTCGCGGGCCAGCCCGGCCATCGCGGCGGCATCGTCGCGGGAGAACGCGAGCGGCTTCTCCACCAGCGTGTGAACGCCGCGCTCGGCGCAGGCACGTACCGCGGGAGGGTGCCCGCGGATCGAGGTCATCACGCTCGCCGCTTCCGGCCTGCTCGCGTCCAGCATCGCTCCCAGGTCGGCGTGCCACAGCGACGGGTCGAGCGCGTACTTGGCCGCGAGCCGGTCGAACAGGGCCCGGTCTGGCTCCCACACGCCCACGATCTGCATGTCCTCGCGCTCGCGGTCGGCCCAGAGCAGCCCCTCGACGTGCCCGTGCACCATGCCGACGACGGCGATGCGCAGCGGGCCGGTGGCGGTAGAGAAGCTGGTCTTTTGCTCGGGTCGATCCGGCGGGGCGGGCTGAGAGCCGACCGAGCACGCCGCGGCGGCAACCAGGGTCAGGACCGAGACCAGTGCTCGCCACTTCATGCTTGGACTCCGCAACCGCGCTGCGGCGGGTGAACCAATCCTTGCCGGCGATGCCGCGGCCGACCGGCCCACGCGGCGCGACCTACCGCACCATGAACCACAGCACGATGATTGCCGGGATGGCCCAGCCCGAGCACGTGTACACCCACAGCATGTCGGGCCGACGGGCCCGCACGCGCCGATGGTACTTCTCCCACAGCACGAGCTGCACGACGCCCGTCACAAAGAGGAAGACGGGCGGGACGGCTCGCATCCAGCCCGACGTCAGTCCGACGAGCGTCGCGACCACGCACATGACCAGGCCGAGCACGATCCCGAACGTGCCCGTCGCCGACGAGACGCTCCCCGGTGCAAAGCGCGGGTGGATGTGCAGCATGAGCTCGACGCCGCACTCCGGGCACACCGTCCCGGTGGCGTTCCGCAGGTTGTAGCCGCACTTCGGACACGCGATGTCGCGCCCGCGCAGGAACTCCGTCACCAGCGACTGAACCGGCGTGGGAGGCCGATCGGCGAGGTTATCGCGGATGGGCGGATCGGTGGCCGCGTCCCGGGGAGACTCTTGGGTTGGTTGCCCGGCATCAACCATTCAACTCCCCTCGTCCCCTGCCGCCTGCCCGCTTCATGATGGGCCACCAGGTCTCTTCGGAGCGGGCAAGGGTCGCTTTCCGATCCTCCGCTCCCAAAACCTATTATTCAGCATGTCTTCGCCCGCCGATCCGGCTGCCGCCAGTTCCACCGTCTGGACCGACCCGGACCTCGCCAATCCCCACGCCGACGCTCAGAAACACGGCAAGGTTCGCCGCATGTTTGCGGCCATTGCCCGGTCGTACGACCTGAACAACCACCTGCACTCGCTGTGGCGGGACCAGGTGTGGCGACGGTACGCCGTTCGAGCCGCCGGCGTGCGTCCGGGCGAGGAGGTCCTCGACGTCGCCTGCGGCACCGGCGACCTGACGCAGGCGTTTGCGGCCTCGCCCGCGGGGCGCGTCGTGGGCCTGGACTTCACCCGCGAGATGCTCGATATCGCCGCGCTGAAGCGGCAGCGACTGGCCGCCGGCGTGCAGTCAAAGGTCGAATACGTCGAGGGGGACGCGCAACAATTGCCGTTTCCCGACGGGTCGTTCGATGTGGTCTCCATCGCGTTCGGCATTCGAAACGTGGCCGATCCAGGGCTGGCGATCCGCGAGTTCGGGCGCGTGCTCCGTCCGGGCGGCCGGCTGGTGGTGCTCGAATTCGGGCGCCCGTCCTTCCCGCCGATGCGTTGGTTCAACGATTTCTA
>JAJVHS010000022.1 GCA_022072615.1 Phycisphaerales bacterium | reverse complement strand
CGAAGGCATCAACAACAGGATCAAGGTCATCAAACGCATGGCCTACGGCTACCGGGATGACGACTACTTCTTCCTCAAGATCCGAGACGCCTTCAAAGGATCACACCCCGCAAATACCGGATGAACCTCATTTTTGCACGTCAACTGCGCAGTCCGGAAGCTTGTTCTTCAGCCCCCACGGTATTTTTCTCGTGGATGACGAGCGTTGGGAGTCTCACGACCTCGCTTGGTGATAGGACGTGTTTGTCGAGCGAATGGCAGGTGGCACCACCTTCCAGCCAACCGAGGGCGCTTCCCGTGCCGTGCCACCACCTTCTGCTTTGAGAAGGTGGTGCTTTGATTCGGAGACTGACGCACCCCGGGCCGCTCTGAGACCCGGCATGCACAGCCCCCGGCCTCAGAGCGCCACGCATTCACCGGGAATACGGGCGCATTCGCCGACCTCCTCTGGCCCCGCTGCACGCGGGGGCGCGCGAGGGAGGAGGCAGTACAATCATGTGGATGTGCTCGGGCACGACAACCCACGCGAGGCGGCACTTCCGGCGGACCCGGGCCGACGCCACGGCGCGCACGAAGTCCCACGCGACAAACGGGCTTGAGAGGAGCAACCACCGACCGCGAGTCGCAGGAGCACCAGGATCGCAGAGCCGATCCTGGTGGCACGGCGTGGGACGACCTGAGGCAAGCGTGAAGGTGGTGCCACCTGCCACGGCGTGGGACGACCTGAGGCAAGCGTGAAGGTGGTGCCACCTGCCGAAGTGACCTTTCATTATGACTCAGAGGCGAACTAACATAATATTGTGTCGACCGGCTGTTCTATTGAATGCAGCGATTGTGGCGTTATGTATAATCGCATCCGCATTGACCTCTATATGGGGCGTCCGTTGGATTGGAAAAGAGCGAGCATTATTCATTACCGGCGGCGCCGTTGTGTTTCAGTGGGATGATGCAATAATTTACTATACTGGAACGAACAGGAAAACGTTAACGGGCATTTATAAGAGAGAAGAATGGGCTAGTTTGAGTCAGGCTATTATCATTTCCATAGACCGCGATCTCAAAAACGTATCAATACCTATGTGGCTGCCTCTCGTGATCGCGGCAAATAGTTGGCTTTGCTGGCGTGCCGCGAAACGCAGCATAAGAGCTAGGCAGCACCGATGCGAGCACTGCGGATACCCTATAGTCAAAAATGAAAGCGTGTGTCCAGAGTGTGGACGGGCAATGCGTCGTCATTGAAGCAAACGGTCCGCAAGTCAAATTGTAGCCGGAGTTTATTGCGGCAATAGCACGCCAATCCCACGAAAGACCAAGGCAGTTCCAGACTTGGCAGGTGGTGCCCTGCCTGGGAATCATGTACCAGCTTGAATGAGAGCGTCCGATCTTACCACGACGGTGTTCTCCGCGCCTCCCTGTACGATTCCTCCGGCGGCGATGCCCGCAGCGCAGCGGAGGGCTTCGACAGGTGGCACCACCTTCCAGCCAATCGACGCGACATCCAGTGCCGTGCCACCACCTTCTGCTTTGAGAAGGTGGTGTCTTGGTTGGGCGTGTTGGTTCCCTGCCCGCGATTACACGAATTCCTTCGATCGCTTTCACACCCCGTCATCGCCGGGCGGCAGATCGCGGTCGACGCCCTGATCCCGATGTCCGATCCACAATCCTCACGCGCCCCACGCCAAACATCGAGACGATCGCCTAATGACGCCGAAGAGCGTCTGGCACGGCGCCGGGAACTTCCAGGATCCCCAAGTCGGCGCGGCACCTGACGCCTCTTGCTGGTTTCGCTCGCCCGTTTCACGGGCGAGGCACAGGAAATCCATGTGTGGTTGGCGGACGACTTTCCAGCGGCTGCGCCGCTGGCAACCAACGCCGCCCGCTTTCAGCGGGCGAACAAGGCAGCAACGGCTGGGGGGGGTGCATGGTGTTCGAGACTTGAGCTGCCCAAAGCATCGCTCGCCCGTTTCACGGGCGAGGCGCCGGAAGTCCATGTGTGGTTGGCGGACGGCTTTCCAGCGGCTGCGCCGGTTGCAACCAACGCCCGCCCGCTTCCAGCGGGCGAACAAGGCAACAACGGCTGGGGGGGGTGCATGGTGTTCGAGACTTGAGCTGCCGGAAACTGCGCTCGCCCGTTTCACGGGCGAGGCACCGGAAATCCATGTGTGGTTGGCGGACGACTTTCCAGCGGCTGCGCCGCTGGCGACCAACGCCGCCCGCTTTCAGCGGGCGATGGCCCTTGGTCGTGCGGCCCGGGGAGCCGTCAGCCGGCCGTGGGAGCAACCAAACGGGCGGGGAACTGTCAATTGCACTGGAGTGTTTGTTAGCCTTTGCTAGAATAGAGCGGTGACCCGCCTGCCCGCCGCCCAACGCCGCGAACAGCTCCTGGACCGCGCGGCGGAACTGTTTGCTCGGCATGGGTATGCCCGGGCGACCACGGCCGAACTGGCCAAGGCCGCGGGGGTCACCGAGCCCATCCTGTACCGGCACTTTGACTCCAAGCGTGACCTGTTTGTCGCCCTGATCGAACGGGCGGGCAAGCGGACGATCGCGACGTGGGAGCAGCACCTGGCGGGGGCGGCGGACGCGGCCGAGCGGCTCAAGCGGCTGCTCGGGGATAACCCCATGGTCACCTCCGAGGGCCGCCACGACTACCTCGTCCTGCTCCAGGCCATCACCGAGGTCGATGACTCCCTCATCCACTCGGCGATCACCACCACCTTCAAGAACCTGCACGCGTTTCTGCAGCGCGAGCTCGAACGAGCCCAGACCGAGCACAAGGTCACCAGCCGCTTCAGCGGCGAGCTCATCGCATGGCTGCTCATCCACATCGGCCTGGGATACGGGTCGCTCAGCGCCCTGCGGATCGAGGGCCAGGGCACCGACAGCACTGGCACCCACGTGCAGGATGTGCTGACGCGCCTGCTCATCGGTAAGGCGGCGGATCGCCGCGGCGATGAGTAGGAAGGCACCGAGGCAAGAAGGTGTCAAGGTGTCAAGGTGTCGAAGTGTCAAGGTGTCGAGGTGTCAAGGTGGCGAGGGCGCTGTTTCAGAATGATCTGCTGGGCGCCGGTCATCGATCACTGTTCACTTTTCACTGTTCACTTTTCACTGTTCACTCCCGCCCGCTGGCCTCGAATAATCCACCATGCAGCCTGTTCGCGTCGTCGCCGTCCGGTACCTGAACACGGTCCCGCTGATTGAAGGTCTCGATCACACGAGGGGGATCGAGCTGTCGACCGCGGTGCCGTCGAAGATCGCGGGGATGGTGACGCGGGGGGAGGCGGACGTCGGGCTCGCGTCAACGTTTGATGCCGCGGCGGCGGGCGTGCCGATGGTGCTGCTGACGTCGGGGATGATCGGCTGCGACGGGCCGACGCTCACGGTGCGGCTGTTCTCCGAGACGCCGATCGACCGGATCGAAACGGTGCACATCGACAACGACAGCCACAGCTCGGCAGCGCTGTGCCGCGTGCTGCTGGGCGAGATGTACGGGATCACGCCGAAGTTCGTGGAGTTCGACGCGAGGGAGCGGATGGGCCCGGGCGGGGCGGAGGCGCAGTGGCCGGCGGCGATGCTGCTGATCGGCGACAAGGTGGTGAGCGATTCGCCGCCCGCGGTGCGGTACCCGCACCAGCTCGACCTGGGCGAGGCGTGGAAATCGCTGACGGGGCTGCCGTTCGTGTACGCCCTTTGGATGGCCCGGGCGGACCGGTGGGATGATGCGGAATCGGGCGCGCGGCTGCGCACGGCGGCGGCGCTGCTGGATCGCCAGCTCCGCCACAACCTGACGCGGGTGGACTGGGTGATCAGCACGCACGCGCCGCTGCACCGCTGGCCGACGGACCTTGCTCGGAAGTACATCACCGAGTACCTGCGGTTCGAGGTGGGCCCGCGCGAGCAGGAAGCGGCGGCGCTGTTTCTGTCGAAGGCCGCGGCGATGAAGCTGTGCCCGGCGATCCGGCCGCGGTGGGCCACGCCGGCGGCGGCGGCCGTCACCTCCTGATCACGATGCCCAAGCTCCCCAGGCTCACGCTGCCGGTGCTCTCCGATCTTGCGGGGCAGCTGCGATTTGCGCCGTCGGAGGTGGCGAGGCGAGCGATCGAACGGACGGAGACGCTCGCGGGCGAGATCGATCCGGGCGCGAGCTATCCCACGGAGTGGATCATCTTCCGCATCACGCGGTACCGCCCGGATTCGGGCAGCGGCGAGCCGACGGTCGTCGCGGGGCGCGAGCTGCTCAAGGAGCTCTCGGCGTTCGCCGAGCACCTGTGCCACGCCGCGGGCCTGCGCGAATCGGATGTGCTGCGCGACGACGGGTCGGGCGCCGAGCACGCGTTCCTGACGCCCGATGAACTGGCCGAGCGGTGGCGCGTGAGCCGCAAGACGATTGATCGGTGCCGGCGCGAGGGGCTGGTGGCTCGGCGGGTGATCGATGGGCGGGGCAAAGCTCGGCTGTTCATCAGCGTGGCGGGCGCGGAGGCGTTCCGGGCTCGGCAGGGCGTGAAGCTGGAGCGAGCGGCGTCGTTCTCGCGGATGGACGAGAAGGCTCGGGCGAGCATGGTCCGCCGAGCGGCCCGGTATCGGCGGCGGTTTGGCTGCTCGCTGAACCAGATCGCCGCTCGGCTGGCGCCGCGGTTCGGGCGGAGCCAGGAAGCGGTTCGCCAGGTGCTGAGGAAGGCGGATCGGACGAGCGGCTCGGGGCGGCGAACGCGGGGCGCGGGCGACGTTGCTGTCGCGGGAGATGCGGGCGTTGGGGGAGCAAGCGACGCGCTGGCGTTCAATGGCGAGCATTCGATCACCGAGCGCGAGCGGCGCCTGGCGTACCGGGCCTGGAAGCGAGCGATCGAACCTTCGGAAGTGGCGAGCCGGCTCGGGCATCGAAAGCCGGCGATCCTCCGAGCGATCCTGCTCGAACGGCTGGGCGGGTTGCGCGAGCTTGGCCCGATGCTCGGGCATCACACCGGGCCGACGTTCAGTGCATCAGGCGCTGAGAAGACGATCCTGGCGAGCCCGGCGGTGCGATCGGGGCTTGGCGCGCCGGGGGCGTCGACGCTCGCGGAGCTGCTGCAGGCGGCGCGGGCTCGGACGGTTCCGATCGGGGCGGAGGAATCGGCTCGGGGCGTGGCGTACCACTTTTTACTGTGGCGATGCACGGAGCGGATCGAGAAGGTGAGTCACCTGCAGCCGTCGGCGTCGGCGCTGGACGCGATCGAGACGGATCTGCGATGGGCGGCGCGGCTCAAGGCGGAACTGATCCGATCGCAGCTTCCGTTGATGGTGCAGACGATCGAGGGAAGGCTTGAAGCGCCGCTCGGCACGCTGCGTCCGGCGGATGCGGTGCAGATCGTGCTCGCGGGGCTGTCGGTGATCGCGGAGGCGGTGCACGCGCACGATCCGATCCGAGCGGCGACCACGGGCGCACGGCTCGCGGGGTCGATCGGCCCGGCGCTGACGCGGCTCGCCGCGCAGTGGTCCAAGCGGCTGGAGGCGTCGGCGGTCAAGTCGCGAGCGACGGCGGTGTACACCGGGCGCGTGGCGATCGCGGACTGGACCGTCTCGTGCGCGCCGTGGCAGGCGATGGTCGAGCCGCGGGCCGCGGTGCGGGTGAGCCTGGGCCAACTGCCGCCCGAGGACGCGGCGTTCCTGGGCGAGCGCTTCGGGTGGTCCGGCGGCCCTCCGGCGACCCTGCGGGAACTTGCTTCCCGATACAAGCTGACGTCGATGCACGTCGCCGCGAAGGAGCGAAAAATTCTTCGAGCCGCGTTCGCGGCCGCTCGGGCCTTTGGCGGCGGGCGTGTGGAATGAGGGGCCACGGCGAGCGGAAGCCGTGCGATGGTCAACGTCGTAAGTGACGCTAAAACTGGAGCTTATGAAGTTATCCACATCGCCGACGGAGCGCGAACGATGTGTGCACAACTCATAATTAGATAATCGATAGTCACAACATGCACACACAATGATCGCGCGGTCGATTACGCATTTTCGCAACATTCCCTCGCAGATCGTTGGATCACTCGCCGATGTCTGTCGTATCATGCTCAGGCGAGCACGCAATGCTCGCGAGGGCGAGAAAAGGAGCGGCCACCGAGCACGCTTCTTCGCCCGCAGCGCGGGGATGGTGAGGACGGCCGGCAACGGAACCGTGCCCGGGCCGAACCGCGGAGCTTGACCAGGGCGTTCAGAGTTGCGGATACCGGGTTTCGCAGGGGTATGGCCGCGCACACATCGGCCATCGGACAGTGGATGCTCGAGCGTCGGACACAAGCTCGCGGCGGAGGCCGGACAATCGAGGGGCGAGGGCGGGCGACGGAGACCACCTGCACGCACAGCCTCGCGGTGACGTGGCACTCACCATCGCGCTGCGCTCGTGGGCGTCGCATCCGCCAGGGTGCGACGCTGATTCGAGGACCGCGGCCTGGACACGCCTTGCCGCGGCCCGAGCGGCGCACACGCCGCACACCGAACCACGCGGGCAGGAATCACACACACCGCCCGGAGGACCGAGAGAGAGCCACCCGAGCCGCGGCAGGAGCCTGGGTGGAGACACGGGTGGAGGGAAGCAGAGGGAGCGGGCGCTCCACGACCACGCCGAGCATGGAGAGAGGCTCGTCGGCGGCCCCGTGGGAGCAGCATCGAGCGCCTGCTCGAGCACGTGGGGGAGCGTGGGGGCTTGCGGGGGCTCGGCGGGGTCGACGGCGACTCCCGTGGGGATCGTGGGGATCCCGCGGGAGCGCCACGACCCATCGCGGGGAGCAAGGGCCCTTTCGTGAGAGCGGAAGGGCCCTGTTGCGGCACGGTTTCCGGGGCGACGTGCCGGCGAGTGCGCTCGCCACATGGAGAAGCGGCTCGTCCCGAGCAGCGGCCGGTTTCAACTCCACCGGTAACGGATCGACGGCGGCGAGAGCCTGATCGACCTCCTGTCCGGGTCGATCAACCGTCGTATTCGACTGCTCGCGGACGAGCCGCCTTCTTTCTTCTTATCGCCGACGCCGAGCGCTGCTGCCGACGGCGACGAGGATGATCGACCACGCCGCGGGCCCGGGGATGGTGGCGATCCAGCCCACTTCAACACCGCTAGGGTCGTACCCGACGCCGACGATCGTCGACCCATCGCTGGAGATCGCGGTCGCGGATGCAAGGTGAACGCCGTTGAGATTGAGGCCGAGCACCGAGCCGAGCAGGTGCTCGAGGAGCACGGCGTGGTTGCTCGGATCCCACAGGACGGCGCCGTCGAACGACCCGCCGACGATGAACCCGCCGTCGGCGGACATGTCGGTCGCGTACGAATCGCCGGCGGCTTCGAGCTGCACCATGCCGGTGCCCGACGTCCATCGGAACGGGCGGAAGGAAGGGTTGGGATTCGCGTCGTACGGCTCGATGGTCGACCAGCCGGCGATCGTCGTGCCGTCGGCGGAAACCGCGACGGGCGATGAGATGTCACCGGCTTCGAGCCAGCCCAGGCCAGTGAAGCCGGTGTCCTGGGTCCACCGGACGGCCTGCGACGTCGCGAACGTCTCGCCGACCCCCACCACGACCGAGCCGTCGAGCGACACCGCCGTCGCGCGGTGCTGGAGGAACTGACCGTTGCCTGGTTCGCCGAGCCGTTCGACCTGGCCGGCCGCGTTCCAACGCACCGCCGCCGAGTAGCTCGTTGACTTGTTGCTGTGGCCGACGACCAAGTCGCCATCCGCGGAGACGCCGGTCGCGCTGGTGATGTCCTCGCCCGGGACTGGATCGAGGAGAGCGTGGCCGGTGCTCTGGCGCCAGCGGAAGCCGCGCGTCGCCGGGTTGCCGGCGATGCTCGCGGACCCGACGATGGTCGATCCATCGTGGCTGAGTCGAACGTCGTTGTACTGCAGCCATCCGTCGGGGCGGTTGATGAAGGAAAAGCCGCCATCCTTGGTCCAGCGGAACAGCCGGTGCCCGTCCGCCGCGGACCACGAGGTTCCGGCGACGACCGAGCCATCGCCCGAGACGTCCGCGGGAACGCTTGAGGAACCTGCGCCCGGCGCCCACGGGATGACGGTAAATGATGGCGTCTGCGCGTTCGCCGTGCTCGCGAGCGCCAGACCCACGGCGACTGCCAAGGATCGTGCGCGGTTGACGCGGGCGCGGTGAGCATCCCTTCCCAACCACATGTTCAGGTTCATCGATCGATCTCCATGCATCATGGCCCGGCGTGGACGGAACGGCACCGCGCCGCCCGGCCCCGGGGCGGAATGAACGATCCAATCCCACATCCACGACTCCCGGACACACGGAGAACGCCAGCCCTCCGGGGGCCAGAACGGCCCCTCGGGATGTACACAGACGGGCCGGGCGAAGTTGCAGCAAAAACGCAACTCGATCGGCCGGGGTGCACCGCGGCCGATCGAGCGCAGAGACGGCTGGGTGCTGAACTCAGGGAGCGACGTTCGCGAACGGGTTGGTGGAGGAGAAGCCGGTGCCGGGGTTGGTGATCACGGCGCCATTGTCGTTGCCGGCGTTGATGACGAACTGCGCGGTGGTGTTGGCGCTCGCGGAGTTCATCGCCAGGAAGGCGTTCAGGTTGCTGCCCGCGAAGAATCCCCGGGCGTTGTTGTAGGCGTGGCTGCCGGTGATTCGGCTGCCGTTGCCCGCGACATAGAACCCGGCCTGCGACGCCGATGCGTGGCCGCTGGCGAGCGAGTCGGTCACGATGCACCCGGTCCCGAGCGTAAAGCCGCTCAGCCCGTTGTTGGCGGCCTGGCACGAGTCGATCTTCACGCCACCCGAGAGGGCGTTGAACCCGTACCCGGTGTTGTTGTTCGTGGTACACCGCGTGAGCTGGCAGTTGCCCACCTCGAAGCCCGAGGCCCCGTTACTGGCGGCCATGCACCCTTCGAAGGAGTTCCACGAGTTCGCGGAGTACCCGGACCCGGTGTTCGAACTGGACCTGCAGTTGATGAGCTGGTTCTGGGAGTTGTCGACGGCGAAACCCGCGTCATCGACGGTGGTGCCGTTGTGCATCGCGGTGCAGTTGATCGCGGTCCCGATGGCGTACAGGCGAATCCCGGTGGCGGTGTTGTACTCGGCGACGCAGTCGATCGCCGAGGAGTACGAGGTCAGCTCGATGCCGATGCCGGTGTTGAACATCGCGCGGACGTTGCGGACTTCCGAGGAGTACGCCTGTCCGCCGACGAACTTGATGCCGCCCTGGCCCCAGAAGCCGACCCGACCGTTCCTGATCACCGCCCGGGACTGGTTCACGCGGATGCCGGTCAGCGACCCCTCAACGCCCTTGCAGGTGAACCCGTTCAGGTCGAGGGTGACGTCGGGGGCGTCGATCTCGATGCCGATCCTGCCGGCGACGCCGGTGACATCGCCGCCGAGGTAGTAAGACCCCGGCTTTGTGATCTTGAAGATCGCCGGGGTTGCATCGTTATCGCCGGGCGTGTTGGCCTGGCTGACCAAGATGCGCGGTTCGACGTCGGTGAGCGTCTTGTACGTGGATGCGGCCGGGCCCGCGGGCGGGTCCAGCGGTCCGGCGATGAGCGACCCGACCGCCACAACCAGGGCACACGCCACCGACACGCTCGCGAGCAACTGCGTCTTCATGGGAACGACTCCGCGATTTTGACCGGGTGTTGAGGGCTCGGAGCACCAGCGCCCGGGCCGTCCGCTCCCAATGCGACGGGGAGGCCGCAAAGGGACAACGCCGGGCGGATCGAATCCGCGGCGACCGTCGCCCGGCGGGCCGACCCGCCCGGAAAGGCCGGAAAACCGTCTTCGCCTAGAATCGCCCCCGTCGTGCCGCGACGGGAGAATCGAAGGATCCGCCCGCATGCGAGCCATCGTCACCGGCCAGATCGGAATGGAAAAGAAGCCTTACCTGGACGCGGTCGCGCAATTTGCGGGCCAGCAGGGTGAGCCGATCGACGTTTACCATGTCGGTGACATGATGTACCGGGAGGGCCCGGACGTCCGGCCGGGGAAGATCCTCGATCTGCCGATCTCGCGGCTGAACTCGCTCCGCCGGGCGGCGTTCAAGGACGTCATCACCGAGGGGCGCGAGAAGAAGAACGTCATCGTGAACACGCACGCGACCTTCCGCTGGCGCCACGGGCTGTTCTCGGCGTTCGATTACGACCAGGTGCAGAAGCTCGAGCCGGACCTGTTCATCTGCCTGGTCGACAACATCGAGGTCGTCCACGATCGCATGCACAAGGAGCATGAGATTGATGCCACGCTGAAGGACTGCATGGTGTGGCGCGAGGAGGAGATTCTCGCGACGGAGCTTCTCAGCAAATCGATCCCGCGGTCGAAGTTCTACATCATGGCTCGCGGACGCCACCAGGCGACGACCCGGACCATGTTCCGCCTGGTGTGCCGGCCGGACATGCGCAAGGTGTACCCGAGCTTCCCGATGAGCCACGTCGTGGACATGCCCGACGTGCTCGCCGAGATCGACCGGTTCCGAGCCGAGCTCGCCAAGCATTTCATCACGTTCGACCCGGGCGACGTGGACGAGAAGCTGCTGCTGGAACGGGCGATCGCGGCGGCGCGGGACGGTAAGGAGTTCCTCGACGTGGTCCCCCACAGTTACGGCGGGAGCCGGGCCGCCGATGCCCGTCCGATCAAGGTGCGGGTGCGCGAGGTGCTCGACATCGCGGGGGACATCGACGGTCAGATCTACATGCGGGACTTCAAGCTGGTCGACCAGTCGGACATGATCGTGAGCTACATCCCGGAGCTGCCGGGGGGGATTCCGGGGCTGTCGTCGGGGGTCGAGCGCGAACTGCACCACGCCTTCGAGCACACCAAGGAGGTGTACGTGGTGTGGAAGCCCAAGAAGAACCCCTCGCCGTTCATTACGGAGACGGCCACGCGGATCTTCGCGAGCGTGGATGAGTCGCTGGCGTATTTCGAGAAGAACGGGTATTTCGGCGACAAGAACCTGTTCGGGAACTGAACCCCACTTGACCCGCGCTCCCGCGGCGCCGGCGAGCTGGTGTGGGGCGGCGTTTTTCCTGTCGGACATCTGGCGTGAGTCGCACTTCTCTACCGCGTTCATGTTCAACCAGAGCCGATTGTCGGCTCGTCCGGGTTGAAATTCCGCGGGAGACACTCGATGCCACGCCATTCCCTCATCTTCGTGACCGCGTTTCTGGTCGGCGCGCCGTTCGCCCACGCGAACACGCTCCGTTATAAGGTCGGTCCGCTCCCGTTTGCGACCGTCGCCGACGGGTCGTCCGCCGATCTTGATCCCGCCGCGGACGCCATCCGCATCCTGATCAACCGGACCGTGACCGTGGGAGGAGCGACCTACCGCGTCAGCGGCTATGTCTCGGCGGTCGCGAGCCCGCCCGTCACGGGCAAGCCGGCGCTCATCGTCGAGAGCCTTCAGATCAGGAACATGGCGGGTAACGTGATCGCGGGGACGCTGGTGGTCGAGCACCAGTTCTCGGCCAATGACAACATCACTTATAACGATTCGCTGTCGGGGGAGTTCGACAACGTGGTGGCCCCCGGGTGGCTGAACGGCGGGAGCCTCGCGTACACCTCGCGGATCCGTTCGGCGGTCGGCGGGAGCTGGAAGACGGTCGCGTCGGGGTTCACGGGCATGCAGGCGGGAGCCGCGCCGATCCCGTTCGCGTTCGCGGGCGGGCCCGTGAACCACAAGAAGGTGGACCGCCAGGAACAGAGCTTCACGTTCTACCTGGATTCGCCGGGCGACGCGATCCTCATCGACAAGACTGACGGCTGTGAATTCTCCGCGGCGTGGCTGCTGCCGCTCGCGGGCTGGCGAATGTCGCGGCGTCGGCGGGCAAGCTGACGGCTGATTCGGAAGCGAGGGCGTTCGCGCGGTCTGCACTGACCTCGCCGCGCGAGGTCGGTGGCACGGAGAAGGGGACAACGCGATGAAACCACACTGACCTCGCTGCGCGAGGTCAGTGGCACGAGGTTCGTGGCACGAAGCAGCGTGCTAGGCCCGGAGGCGCTCGAGCAGGTCTTCGATCGCGCCTTTCCAGGCGGTGGCGTGCTCGGGCTGCGCGTCCGCCCAGAGGTCGGCGAGCTCGCTCGAATCGCGCACCAGCGTGACGGCCTTGATCGCCAGCTCGCGCAGCTGCGGCCTGGCGAGGGTGGGTTCCTGGCGTCCGCGGCCGGCGGCCCATTGACGGGCCATGGCAAAATCGTCGTCATCGTCGGACTGATCGGCATCGGCGATGGCCGGGTGGGGCCGGCCCAGCGCGGCGGCGAGCAGCTCGGCGGCGGCAATCGCGACCGAGGCATCGGGGGCTTTGATCACACCCCGGGGGTTCTTCTCGCGGCCATCGACGAGCGTCGTGAGCGGCCCGGTGATGAGGGCGAGCTTCCCCGGAGCCTTCTCCTTGCCCGTGCCTTCGGGCGCTTCGATGAAGATCGCGAGGTGGTCGAGCGCATCGTCGTTGTCGAATGATCCGGTGTCCCAGGCGCCCATGGTGATGCTCCGAAGCGGTTGAACGGTGCACGAAATGCCACGCCCGCGTTGAGGGTGACCTCGTCGCGCGATTCACGGACGATCAGCCTACCGGCAACTGGAGCACGGCGGCGTCAACCGGCTTGTCGATCGGCGGTTCGGACTCAGACCCGCGGACCCGCGGCTCGCACGTTGTCGGGCATGTCGAAGGTCTTGTCGTTGGCTCGGAACGCGGCGGCGAGCTTCTTCGCCTGCTCGTCGTACTTGGCGCCGTCCTTCCACGTGTTGCGCGGCTTGAGGACCTCGGCGGGCACATCGTGCACGCTGGTGGGGATGGGCAGGCCGAAGATCGGGTCGGGCTCGCAGGGGACGCTCTTGAGCGACCCGTCGAGGATCGCGGTGACCATGGCCCGGGTGTAGCGGAGCTTGAAACGCTCGCCCACGCCGTAGGGGCCGCCGGTCCAGCCGGTGTTCAGCAGCCAGACCTGCGCGTTGTGCTGCTTGAGGCGCTCGACGAGCTGCCTGGCGTAGCTGACCGGCGGGCGGGGCAGGAACGGGCCGCCGAAGCACGGAGAGAAATTCGGCTGCGGCTCGGTCACGCCGGCCTCGGTCCCGGCGAGCTTGGACGTGTAGCCGTTGATGAAGTAGTACATCGCCTGGTCTTGCGTGAGCTTGCTGACGGGCGGGAGCACGCCGTAGGCGTCGGCGGTCAGGAAAACGACGTTCCTGGGATGACCGCCGATGCCCGGGATGATCGCGCCGTCGATGTAGTCAACGGGGTAGGTCACGCGCGTGTTCTCCGTCCACTTGGGCGTGAAGTAGTCGGGCGTGCGCGTGACGGGGTCGATCGGGGTATTCTCGAGCACCGACCCGAAGCGGATGGCGTTGAAGATCTGCGGCTCGCCTTCCCGGGTGAGCTTGATGCACTTGGCGTAGCAGCCGCCCTCGAAATTGAAGACGCCGTCGGGCCCCCAGCCGTGCTCGTCGTCGCCGATGAGCGCGCGGTTGGGATCGGCGGAGAGGGTGGTCTTGCCGGTGCCGGAGAGACCGAAGAACAGGGCGACGTTGGTCGCATCGCTCTTGGCGACGTTGGCGGAGCAGTGCATCGGGAACACGCCCTGGTCGGGCATGTCGTAGTTCATGGCGTAGAAGATGCTCTTCTTCATCTCGCCCGCGTACTCGGTGCCGAGGATGACGACCATCTTGCGCTCGAGCGACTGGAGGATCATCACGGGGTTGTTGACGCCGAAGGCCTTCTGCTCGTCGGCGGTGAGGCGGCGCTTGCCGGCGTTGAGGATGGTCCAGTCGGCCTTGAACGGTGAACTCGAGGAGCCGCCCGCGGCCTTGCTGCCCTGCGGGATGAAGAGCGTGCGGGCAAAGAGCGAGTGCCAGGCCTGCTCGGTGATGACGCGCACGCCCAGGCGGTGCTTGGCGTCGGCCCCGGCGAAGCCCTCGAAGGCGAACAGCTTGGGCCGGGCGTTGAGGTGATCGACGGCGATCGTCAGCGCCCTCTCGAAGACGTCGGCGGTCACCGGCTTGTTGACCTTGCCCCACCAGATGTTGCCGTGGATCTTCGGCGTGTCTTCGAGGTACTTGTCATTGGGAGACCGGCCGGTGCGGTCGCCGGTCGTGCACATCAGCGCGCCGTTGTCGGCGAGCATCCCCTCGCCGGCGGCGATCGCCTGCTCAATCAGCGCGGGCGCGGACACATTGAACTGAACACGCTTGGGTGACAGGTCCAGACGATCGATCGCGCTTGGCATTGTCCTGACTCCTCCGAGCACGCCTCGCGGCGTGGAAAAAACTCCGCGAACGCCCGGTTTCAAGTTGGGACAGCAAGCCTAGGCCGAGCGCCTTCAGAAAATCGACGATAAACAGGAGGGCCCTATCCTGTTCGAGGTTTGGACGGCTGGCCTTACTCCGGTGGCGGGCCTCTCGTGCACCACGGATCAGTGTCGGGAGCGCGCCGCAGCCCCCTGGGCCACTGCATTCGCCAAACCTCGCCGACCGACGTATCGTCATGGTCCCGGGCGGACCGAAGCCCGGCCGTTGGTGTCTGTAGCTCAGTTGGTTAGAGCACGAGGTTGTGATCCTCGGGGTCGCGGGTTCGAGTCCCGTCAGACACCCTTCCAGACCGTTGAGAGCAAAGGGCGGGACGCTCAACCAGAACCCAGCGCGGCGAGCTTTGACGTCCCCGGCTCTCAGGCCGGTGGTAGGCTCAACCCGCGTCGGCTCGCGCCGCGCGGTGCGTGGGCGTCAAGGGGATCTCCATGAACCGCACGCGTCACGACCTTGCGCCGAAGCTTCGGCGGGCGATGATCGATCTGCTCAACGCCTCGCTGGTCGACGCCGTCGACCTGTGGAACCACGCCAAGGGCGCGCACTGGAACGTCCGCGGGCCCGCGTTCATCGCCGTTCACGAGCTGTTCGACAAGGTCGCGGGCCAGGCCGAGCAGTTCGCCGACGACCTGGCGGAACGATCTGTCGCGCTGGGGGGCGTCGCGGCGGCCGATGCCCGGATCCAGGCCAAGTTCTCGCACCTGCCCCCGCTGCCCGAGGGCACGCTGCGGCAGGCCAGGGCGCTGCAGGCGGTGGCGGATTCGCTCGCCGAATTCGGTCGGCGGGTGCGCAAGGCGATCGACGTTGCCGACGAAGCGGGCGACGCGGGCACGGCCGACCTGTTCACGCAGATCTCGCGTGAGACCGACAAGCTGCTGTGGTTCATCGAGGCGCACGAAGAGCGATAAGACGCGCGCGACGATCGGGGGCTTGACGCGGTTGCCGTGAACTCAACCGCGGCTGAACCACGAGGCGATCGCGTGGATGGTCGTCGCCCGGCCCATGGCGCCGATGGACTCGGTGAGGGGGATGAGCTTCGGGCACACCTTGACGCAGTTCTGAGCGTTGCCGCAGTCG
Source organism: Phycisphaerales bacterium (assembly GCA_022072615.1). Taxonomy (GTDB): domain Bacteria; phylum Planctomycetota; class Phycisphaerae; order Phycisphaerales; family UBA1924; genus JAEUJB01. The sequence goes on along the minus strand of JAJVHS010000022.1, from coordinate 5,000 downwards.
TTGAGCCCGCCCGGGGATTCGAGCGCGTCGAGACGCTCGCCGGCGAGTTCCTTGCCGGTCTGGTGCATGTTGAAGAGCCGGGCCTGGCTGATGGCGAAGGCGCCCAGGAAGCTGGTTTCCCAGGCCTCGGGGTCAGGCTCGATGTTGTATTGCGGGCAGGCCTCGAGGCAGCAGCCGCAGGTCATGCAGGTGGAGAGGACGTACCGGGTCGCCTGCGACTTCGGCCGTTCGCGCGGGCCGGCGCCGAGGAAGAACGTCCCGTCGATCGGGACCCAGCCCTTGACGCGCTTGAGGTCGCTAAACATCCGGGCTCGGTCGACCCACAGGTCTCGCACGACGGGGAACTTGGTCATGGGCTCGAGCGTGATCTCGTTGTTGTCATCGGGGGCGTACTCGTCGATCAGGCAGGAGCAGGACTGGCGCACCTTGCCGTTGATGACCATCGTGCACGCGCCGCAGACCTCCTCGAGGCAGCCCGCGTCCCACACGACGGGCGTGGTGGCCTTGCCATCGACGGTCACCGGGTTGGCGGCGATCTGGCGGAGGCAGGAGATCACGTTGGCGCCGGGCTCCACCTTGACGGCAAAGGTCTCCCAGCGCGAGGGCTTGCCCGGGCCGTCGCAGCGGAGGATGCGGAAGCGGACGGTGCGGCCGGCCTTGGCGGAGCGGCTAGGCCGTTGAGCGTGAGAAGCGGCGTGCGCAGACGTACTCATGGATTCGTGGTCCTCTCACACAACGCGGCGCTTGAGGCCGCCGAACTCGGCATAGAAAACCGCCGGTGGAACGGATGTCCTCCGGGGTTCGTGAACCTGGTCAACAAGCACCTTGAATGGCCGACGGAGCGGCGCTGGCAGCTTCGCCGCAAAGTCCTTCTTCAGCGGCACGCGATCAATGAGATCGAGCACGTGCACGACGTCCTTCTGGCGACCGACTTCCTGGAGCCCCACTGTCAGCTTGGCCCGGACGAGGTCCGCAAGCCCGATCACCTTCACGCCCTTGATCGTTGAAATCCGCCGTGGAGGGCCTCCGAGCGATTCGGCGTCCACCATGTGCACGGCGATCCCCTGGAACATGTGCTGGCGAGCCTGGTGATCCCACAGGATCCCGGCATCCTCGAGCTTACGGTGGGTGACCCAGAAATCCTCGCTGTAGATGTCGATGTCGTAGGTATGACGCCCGCCCCCGTGGAGCACGACCGCCACGCCGCCAACGACCGGGTTCCCGGTGACTTCCGTCACGCGCCGGGCAAGCGCGATCATCCGATCCGAATCCGGTGCCGGACCACGATCGGGCGGATGTCCCTTTCGAGTTGTGCTCTTGCGAGACGCCATGGATCGCACTTATTTTCAAACCGCTGCCGGCTGCGGCGAACCCTTCTCCGTCTTCTTGCCGCCCGCGTCGGATTCCTTCTTTCCGTAGGTGCGGGCCCGCGGCTGCACGAGCGACGCATCGATCGGGATGAACTCGAGCCGGGTCTGGCCGGACTGCGGATCGAACTTGCAGAGCGACGTCTTCATGAACCTCTCGTCGTCTCGCTCGGGGAAGTCGGTGCGGTAGTGCGCGCCGCGGCTCTCTCGGCGCTCGAGCGCGCCGAGCGCGACCGCCTGCGCGAGCACGAGCATGTCCCCCACCGCCCGGGTGTAGGCGAGCGTCTGGTTGGTCCAGGTCGCCTGGTCGCCCAGTCGGACCGAGGCGTAACGCTCGCGCAGCTCCGCGAGCTTTTCCAGGCACTGCCTGAGGCGGGGCTCATCGCGGACCACCGTGCAGGCGGCGGTCATCTCGACCCCCAGTTCGCGGTGGATGGCGTAGGGGTTGGTCCTTTCCTCCGCGGGCCGCGACGCCGACCCGAGGAGCAGCTTGACCTTCTGCTCTTCCTGCGCGACGGCGCCGCGGTACACGCCCTCGGCGTAGGACTCCGCCGGGTTCTTCGAGATCGAGTCGTCGCCGAGGTAGTTCACGACGCTCACGCCGCAGAACAGCCCGTCGAAGATGCACGACAGCAGGGCGTTGGCGCCCAGGCGATTGGCGCCGTGGTAGGCGAAGCCCACCTCGCCGAAGGCGTACAGGCCGTCGATGTTGGTGCGGGAGTTCTCCAGCGCGCCCGGCTGCATGCCCTGGCCGATGTCCGACCCGATCGGCGGAGTCGTGCCGGACTTGTGCCCGGGCCGCGGCGACGAGGGCTGGTAGCTGCCGGGTGCGAAGCTCGTCCACAGGCCACCCATGGAGTAATGGACGGCGGGGAAGATCTTCATGGGGACGAAGCGCGGGTCCTCGCCGACAAACTTCTCGTAGATCTCGAGGATGCCGCCGAGCTTGCGGGTGAGGTACTCGGGGTCCTTGTGGGTCAGGTCGAGGTAGACGCTGTTCTCCCCGCCGACGCCCAGGCCCTGGTTGACGCACACGTCGAAGATCTCGCGCGTCGCGATGTCGCGCGGGACGATGTTGCCGTACTTGGGGTACTTCTCTTCGAGGAAGTACCAGCGCTCGGCTTCGGGGATTTCGCGGGCCGCGCGGGTGTCACCCTTCTTGCGCGGCACCCACACGCGGCCGCCCTCGCCGCGGGCCGACTCGCTCATGAGCCGGAGCTTGTCGGCACCGGGGATCGCGGTCGGGTGCACCTGGATCATCTCGGGGTTGGCGTACCACGCGCCGGCCTGGTAGCAGCGTGCGGCCGCGGCGCCGTTGCACATGACCGAGTTGGTGCTCTTGCCGAAGACCAGGCCGGGCCCGCCGGTCGCCATGATGACGGCGTCGGCTCGGAACGACCGGATCTGCATCGTTCGCAGGTCCTGGGCGACGATGCCGACGCAGCGCGGGCGCGGGGCGTCGAAGTCGATCACCGGCCACAGGAACTCCCAGTACTCGTACTTGGTGACTTTGCCCTCGACCTCGTAGCGGCGCGTCTGCTCGTCGAGGGCGTAGAGGAGCTGCTGGCCGGTGGTCGCGCCGGCGAAGTGCGTCCGCTTGTAGAGCGACCCGCCGAAGAGCCGCAGGTCGCGGAAGCCCTCGCTGGTGCGGTTGAAGGGGACGCCCATGCGGTCGAGCAGGTCGATGATCCGCGGGGCCCAGTTGGCCATCTCGAGCACGGGGTGCTGGTCGGCGAGGAAGTCGCCGCCGTAGATGGTCTCGTCGAAGTGCTCGTATTCGCTGTAGCCCTGCTGGCGGGCAACCTCGTTGCAGGCGTTGATGCCGCCCTGGGCGCACACGGAGTGGGACCGCTTGACGGGGACGAGCGAAAAGAGGTCCACGTTCAGCCCGGACTCGGCGATCCTGACCGACGCCGCAAGGCCTGCCAATCCGCCGCCGACCACAATGACTCGCTGACCCATGAACGACCGCCTTTGACGTAAGGGACTTCGCCGCCCGGTCGATCCGGGATGCAGCGTGTGCTGGTGACTATTTCTGGAGCGGACCCTCTTTTGCTTCCCACTGCACGGCGTGTTCGGTTCCCCGCCAGGGGTACCCGGGCTCGACCAGCGGATGCTCGGACGACCCCGAACGCGGCGGGCACGGGCACGTGGCGGCGGCCGACTGGCATCCGCCCGCCGCGGCGAGGACCACTGCGCCAAGCGTCACCGGTACGAGCAGGGAATGTCCGAGCACGGCCGTGCGCATCATCACCTCTGGAGCGGACCCTCTTGCGATTCCTTCGTGACGGCCGTTTCGGTCCCCGGCCAGGGATACCCAGGCTCGGCGAGCGGGTGCTCGCCCTCGCGATTGCCCCGCCACGTCTTGTCGGGCCCGATCACCGTCTTGTCGTGCGGGAGGGCCGCGTCTTCCTCAACGGCCCGGGCCTTCGCGGGGTCGAGCAGGGCGTACCCGAGCACCGAGCCCCACCCCATCAGGAGCAGGGCCGCTCCGACACCGGCGCAGACCACGCCCCAGCGGCGCTGCGCGCGGTCGGAGACGGTGAGGCCCCAGGTGATCGCCGCCGTCCACAGGCCGTTGGCGAAGTGGAAGACGAGCAGCCCCACCGAGATCATGTAGAAGAGCGAGACGACCACGCCCGCGAGCGTGAATCCCTCGTTGCCGCCGCGCAGGCTCGCGGCGAGCGTGGACGCCGCGAACTGGTACGACCACTCGGTGCCGCCGGGAACGAGGAACGTCCATCCCCAGCGGAGCGTGCCGACGTGGTAGAGGATGAACGCCACCCCGACGTATCCGCTGATCCGCTGGAGGCTGTAGCGCCAGTTGCCCTGGTAGCTGTAGCGGCTGACGTTGCTCTTGCCGGAGGCGGCGTAATAAATGCCGAGCACCGAGTGAAAGATGATCGACGCCCAGAGCGTGATCTCGATCAGGAGCAGGTGCGGGATCTGCTCGTTGATCCACACGACTTCACGGGTGAAGTAGGCGACGCCCCCCTCCCGCCAGCCGCCGGTGTGCCCGCCGCGTTCGGCCACGGCCCCCCACAGGACGGACGAGTTGGTGAGGAGGTGGACGCACAGGAATACGCCGATGGGAACGATGCCCGTCAGCGAGTGCAGCCGCCGAAGAAGAAAGTAATTCCGGTCCATGAAGGACGCGGCGCCAGGGGCGTTCTCGCTGCTGTTCAACGCTCGTCTCCGTGGCCAGGGGCCGGTCTGGAACGACCGCCCACTATAGGAACGCAGCCACGGAATGTTCACCCGCGTGTCGCTTGAGCGGGGGTGCCCCCGGAGGCACCGGCACGGTCATGCTCGGCCGCGGACGGGCTCGTTGGCGCCCCCGGCGGGCGAGAGCGCCTGCCGCCGGGCGTCCTGGTCGGCGCCGCTGGCGGGCGCGGCGCGGATCTTCCCCAGGAGTGTCCGGACGATCGCGGCTCTACAGCGCCCCTTTGCGAGCGACGCTTCGTGAAACCACTGATCGGCGATCGTGGCTCGGGTGACGGGATGTCGAGTGGTCCACATGCTGCTTCAACCTCTGGAGGCCTCTGAACTTCCAGTTGTTGAGCGTGGAGATCTTCACGTCCAGGGACCGGGCGGCGCTCTCGTAGCTCAGGCCTTCGCACACGACAAGTCGGA
>JAJVHS010000004.1 GCA_022072615.1 Phycisphaerales bacterium | reverse complement strand
CCGGCCCCCACCGCGATGATGTGCCGCACGCCCGGCAGGCCCCGTGCTTGCGCCTGCGGCGTCGGCGCCGCGGCCGCGCTCGCGGGCGCCGCGGCGGGCGTGGCCCCTGAGGTGCCCTCGGGCATCGCCGGACGCGCCGTGTGCAGGACCGTCCCCGCGTCGTCGACGAACTCCACGATGACCGACGTCACGGGCTGCCCGGCTTGGCGGCCTGCGCGACCGACCGCCGCCGCGATCTGGCTCGCCACGCTCGCCCACATGGGCTGCTGGCTCGTCGGCAGCGACAGCTTGACGCTCGCGGTCGAGTCGCACGTCGCCACCCACTGCAGCGCGCCCGAGGACACCAGGTCACCGGTGAGACCGGGGGCTTGAATCGCGCGGAGACTGTCGCGCACGGCGTCCTTCGTCAGTGTCATCCGACCATTCTCCAAACAGCCAGCGTAGCACGGCCGCCCCGTCCATCGGTTGGTGGCGCGTTGCGGTTCTGCCGATCGTAGTGGCTGGTCACTGGCGATTGTGCGACCGCCCCGCAATCGCGGCGGCGCCGCACCGTTCTCTTGGTGAACGAACAAGCTCGGAGAGACCGAGCGGGAGGATCGTGATGTTCTCGAATCAACGCTCGCGCGGAATGTCAGGGCTGCTGGTGGTGCCGGTGGCCTGCTTGCTGATCGGCGCCTCGCACGCGGCCGCTCAACCCCAGGAGAAGCGGCCCAAGCCCGACGGGCCGCCGGCGGACGTGCTCCGCGGCCCCAACGTCGACGACAACAGCGTGCCCGGGCAGAGAAACCGCTTCGGCGGCGGCAACGCGCGTGACAGGGGCCAGGGACGCGATGCAACGCCCGCGAGGATGTTCGTGCAGGCCCTCGGCGTGCTGCGCGGCCAGGACGCTCCCGCGGACACGCGCCTGACCGCCGATCAGGAGGCCTCGCTCAAGAAGCTGCACGAGCAGTTCCGCGCCGACCAGCTCGCGTTCGCCGAGAAGCACCGCGATGAAGTGCTCGAGCTCCGCCGCCAGGTGTCGCCAGAGAACCGCCGGAAGATCGACCAGCGGCTGCGGGGCATGCCCGGTTTCGCCGGCCCGCCCGGCGGACAAGGCGATCGAAAGGGCGACAAGCCGCTGGGCCGTCCCGATCGCTCGCCCCGCGACGAGATGAACGAGGACTCGATGCAGGAGATGTCGGCGAAGGACGACGCCGCCGCGATGAACCGTCTTCGCGAGATCGCCGAGCAGGCGCCCGACCCGGCGAACTTGCAGACCAAGTCGTGGGCCGTGCTGAGCGCCCCGCAGAAGGAACTCGTCGAGCAGGAACTCAAGCGCCTGCGCGAAGCGGGTGCAAAGCGGGGCGACGCGCAACCCGGCGATCCCGGCAGGCTGCCCCCCGGCGTGATCGGCGACGACGGAAAGGTGGACCTCTCGAAGCTGCCCCCGCGCCTGCGCGAACGGATCGAGAAGCTGCCGCCCGACCAGCGCGAGAAGGCGCTCCAGCGACTCATCGAGCAGAATCGTGCTCGCGAGGGAAAAAAGGGCGCGCCGCGGACCGGTCAGCGCCCGGCTCCGGACATGGATGACGTGAACGTTCCGAGCCCCGATTCCGCGCCCGAACGTAGGTGATGTCCATTTCACGAGTTCCGAGATACACGGGCCCCGCCGATGGGGCCCTTTTCGTTGCAACGTAGGGAATTTTCCTGACCGCGCAAATGTGATCCGAAACGAACCAACCATGCCTCCCGAGCGCTTGTATTGTGAAGAACTTGTCGGTTTCCGGATTGAATCTGCAGGGATTGAAACGCGGATCCGATAAAAAGGTATACTCCCACAGATCTCTCTCTCCTCCAGCGGGGCGCTGACGAAATACGAGGCGCCCTGCTTGTTTTTTGCTCCCGCATCACGCGCCTCCTCAGCCCGGCCCGCGGCCGTCCGCGGGGCGGCCGATTCCACCGCTCGGCTACGCTGTGGCGATGACGGTTTCCGCAGATCACGGGCGAACCGGCGGCCAGATCACCGGGCCGGTGCTGGTCACCGGCGCCGCCGGCTTCATTGGTTCGCACGTCGCCGAGCACCTGCTCAACGCGGGGGTCGATGTCGTCGGCATCGACAACTTCGACCCGATGTACGACGTGGGCCTCAAGCGCGCGAACATCCGTGACGTGCAGCGCACCGCCCCCGCCGGCGGCGCCCGGTTCCACTTCCACGAGTGCGACCTCAACGACACCGCCAGGCTCTCCGGCGTGGTCGATGCAACGCGGCCGCGCGGCGTGATCCACCTCGCCGCCAAGGCCGGCGTGCGTCCGAGCATCCTCGACCCGGTCGGCTACTGCAAGGCCAATGTCACCGCGACGGCGGCGCTGCTCGGTCACGCGCAGCGGCTGGGGTGCGACAGGTTCGTGATGGCGTCGTCGAGCTCCGTCTACGGCAACTCGCCCAGCGTGCCCTTCAGCGAGAGCCACGATGTTTCGATGCCGATCAGCCCCTACGCCGCGACCAAGAAAGCCTGCGAGCTGATCGGCCACACCCACTGGCACCTGACGCGGATGCCCGTCGCCTGCCTGCGGTTCTTCACGGTCTACGGCCCGCGCCAGAGGCCCGACCTTGCGATCCAGATGTTCATGATGCGGATCGCTCGGGGCGAGCAGATCCCGGTCTTCGGGGAAGGAACCTCGCGCGACTACACCTACATCGACGACATCGTGCACGGCGTCATCGCGGCGTACCGGCGGATCCCGGAGCTCGGTTTCCGGGTGTGGAACCTGGGCAGCGACCATCCGGTGGGGCTCGACGAGATGATCGACACCATCGCTCGGACCGTCGGCCGACCGGCCGACATCGTCCGCAAACCCATGCAGCCCGGGGACGTGATGCGAACCTGGGCGGACCTGTCGCTTGTCCGGGCCGACCTTGGATACCGACCTTCCACCGACTTTGCCGCGGGCGTCGCGCGTCAGTGGGAATGGAACGTCGGTCGGCAGGCCACCGCGTGAACGGCGCGGCCGGCGGGGCGTACCACAGTCATCGGCGGCATCGATCAGAGAGGAGTGTCTTGTGGTGAACGGGGTACGTTCGACCGTGCGAGCGTCGCTCGCGGTGGTGTGCGCGGGCGCCGCACTCGCCTGGGGGCCGCGGATCGACCAGTCCTCGCCGCCCGCCGCACAGCCCGAGCCCGTGTCGCGCGAAGCCCAGCAACGGGCCGCCGAGCACATCCTCAAATCAGCCCTGCTGCTCGGCCAGCGGACCGCCTCCATCAGGTCGCAGATCCCCGTGCTCTCGACGGTCGTCATCGTCCCCGACGACGCCAATTCGTACATCCGAGCCATCGCCGGTTGGACGCCCGGGCTGCGGTACCCCGTCTTGATCGATGACGGTTCGATCCGCGCCACCGAGGACATCGCCCGGTTCGTGCGGGCCTTCAAACCCGCGACCGTCGTGCGCTGGACCGCACCCTCCGACCCGCAGCCGGGTCAACCCGAACCCGTGAAGGCGGGCGTTCCCGAGCATCATCCCAAGCTGCTCTCCGCGCTCTCCGATTGGGCCGTGGGCAAGGCGTGGGGAACAGACAAGCCGGCGTCGGACGTGCTCGCGTACGTCGCGCACCTCAAGGCCATGAACCTCGTGCCGCCGGGCATCGTGATCACCAACCCCGAAGATACCGCATGGACCGCGGGCGTCGCGCTCGCCGCCGGCCACGGACAGCCCATCGCATGGATCAAGGCGCCGCAGGCGCCCGGCGGCACCATGAACGTGGCGCAGGCAACCGCGCTCGTCGAGGCCGTCGACGCCGCGTGCAAGGCGACCGGCCTCAAGTACGACGCCCTGGGCGACGAGCTCGACGCGATCGCGCTGTGCCTCAACGTGGGCCCCAAGTTCCCCAAGGGCGAAGGCCCGCAGATGATGATGGCCGCCACGACCGACGTCGTCGGTCGCCGGGCATTCAACATCGCCGGAGACAACGCCACGCGCTGGGGATGGGCGTCGATCGTCTGGGGAACACGCCCACGAGCCGCCTATGCCGCCATGTGCTCGCTGTTCCTCCAGCCTTCCAGGGGCTGGATCTTCGACGGCTACGGCGACGAGGGCTCCTTCACCGCCTACGACGGGACCCAGGCCGGCGAGCGGCTCGCGCTCGCGCCCCTCAAGCCGAAGTTCGAGGTTGATGTGAACGACGCGCCCGACCAGGGCGAGGCGAAGTGGAGAGCCTGGACATCCAGGCCGCTCGACGCGTCGCTCATCATGGTCAACACGATGGGGAACGCGGATTTCTTCGACGTCAAGCCCGGGCGCCTCAAGCCCGCGGACATCCCCATGCTCGGCGTCCCCGCGGCCGTCTACTTCGTGCACTCGTGGTCCGCCTCGGATGTGAACATCGGCACGACGGTCGCCGGTCGCTGGTTCAATCGAGGTGCCTTCGCGTACCTGGGATCGGTGCAGGAGCCCTTCCTCCAGGCGTTCGTCCCGACACCCATGGTGGCAACGCGGCTCGCGGCGGGGTTCCCGTGGTCCGCGGCCGTCCGCGTCGAAGGATCGCCCATCTGGAAGATCGCCTGCTTCGGCGACCCGCTCTGGACGCTCACGATGCCCGGGCCCAGGAAGGAAACAGCGGAGGCCCCGCTGCCCCTCAAGGACGCCGTCGCTCTGGATGACCAGCTCAAGCAGGACCTCCGAGCCGGGAAGTTCGCGCAGGCCGCTCGCACGCTCGTCCTGCTGGGCCGCGACAACGACGTCGCACGCCTGACGGACTCCACGCTCAAGGACAAGGCCGGCGCGGTGACCAGCGAGTTCGTGACGGCGGCGCTGCCCGCGCTGTTCCGGGCAGGCCGCGGCGACCTGGTGCCCGAGTGCTACACGCGGCTCGACAACCAGCCCTCCGCCGACGAGTACCTGCGCGACATCCTGTGGTTCTCGGCGCAGGCACAGCTCGCAGGCTCGCCGTCGAAGCTGCTCGTCGATGTGCTTTCGCAGAACATCCGCCTGGACAATCGGGATCGCGATGAGGTGGTGGTCAAGGCCGCACAGACGCGGCTGAAGTAGCCGTCGCGCGATTGGCAGACCACGGAACGCGCGGCGACACCCCCGCCCGCGCCGACCCCGCGCTACCTGCGCCGCGCCGCGAGCATCGCACCGACCAGGATCAGCGCGCCGCCCAGCGCCTGCACCCACCCCGCGCGTTCACCCAGCACGAGCACGCCGATCGCCACCGTCGTCACCGGCTCAAGGATCGACAGCGTCGCGGCCCGCACCGGGCCGATCCACGCCGACCCCGCGAGGAAGCACGTCATCGCGACGGCGGTGCTGACCGTGCCGAGCATCGCGACGCCGGTGACGCCCATGACGGTCGATGGCAGCGCCTGCCCGCGCACCGCGGCGATCGACAGGTACGCCGCCGCCGCCGACCAGCAGACGATGGCGGTCGCGGTCATGGCCGTCTGGCGGGTCACGAGTCGGCTGGTGACAAGGATGTAGATCGCGTACACCACGCCCGAGAGCAGCCCCAGCAGGATGCCCGCTGCTCCGCCCGGGATCACCGATGCCGACCCCCACCCGCTGACCGCGACCGGCCCCAGCGTCAGCGCCAAGCCGACCATCGCGATCCCCAGGACCGCCCACTTGCCCGGTGAGACCCGCTCGCGCATGACCAGCCACGCCCCGACCGTGACCGACACCGGGTACAGGTACAGCAGCAGCGAGACCAGCCCCGACGGCGTGCCCAGCGCCAGCGCCCCGAAGTACGAGTACGCCTCGGCGAGGTAGAGCCCGCCACCCACCGCCGCCAGCGCGACAAGCCGGCGGCCGGTCGGCCAGGTGCTCCGCTCGCGCAGCGCCAGTCCCGTCAGCAGCGCCGCCCCAAGGAGAAATCGAAGGCCGAGCTTCATCTCGAGCGCGACCCCGCCCTTGTCGCACCAGTGCGAGAACAGCGGCATGAAGCCGAAGCTGATGGCCGAGATCACCACGAGCAGCGGGCCGACGACCCGATGCCCGCCGGGCGCGTTCGACTCGGCGTCCTTGCGTTCCTTCCTGCGCGATGCCACCAGTTTCCCCTGCGGAACGCCCGGACTGTCACACGCCGCTGCCCGCTCGACCCCGGCCGGCCAGCCGAGCACCCTCGTCCCCGATCACAACTGGATCTGGCCCGCCTTGGAGAAGTTCACCGTGGGGCGCTGGATCTCGGCGTCGTACAGGATCTTGGCGATCTCGCCCGGCGTGAGGTACTCGAGCGTGCCCTCCAGGCGGTACTCGGCGGTCCCGGTCGGCCGGGGACGGGTCGCGTTGACGGGCACCACGGCGGGCAGCGTGATCTGCTGCGTGCCGAAACGCCGCAGCGTCGCCTCCGGCGACCGGTACCCCGTGAACACCGGCTCGTCGTTGAGGTACAGCGTGTACCGCACGCTCTGCAGCGGCAGCGATTCGGAGTTGGAATTGTCGGCGTCGAGCGTGAAATCCAGGACGATGCCCTGGCTCGTCTCTTCCCGCACGCGCGTCTCCGCCACCTGCAGCGTCGGCGCGGTGTAGGAGGTGCACGAAGCGAGGAGGGCGGTGGTTGCGGCCAGAACAATCGGCCAGAGACGCGGATTCATGGAGTCAGTGTACCTGACCTCGGCGGGGCTGGTGCGGTCCATCGCCGGCCCTTTGCACGGCCACTTCTTGGAAACGTCCGGCCGTTCGAATTCGTGACGAGCGGTGCAGCCGCTGTCCGCTGTCCGCGGTCTGCTCTCCTACACCCCTACCGCCACCGCCTTCGCCGCTTCCGCCACCTTCTTCACCGCCGCGTCGATCGCCTCACCCGTCGCATCCAGGTGGCACACCGCACGCACCCGCCGCGGCGCATTGGGCAGCATCAGCACGCCGAGCCCCTTCAGCCGGGCACAGAACTCGGCCGCCGTCCCCAGGCTCGGATCCACGATGAAGAACACCATGTTCGTCTCAACCCCCACCGGGTCGATCGAGAGACCCGGCACGTCCGCGATCCCCGCCGCCAGACGCTTGGCGTTCCGGTGGTCCTCGGCGAGCCTCTCGAAGTGGTTGTCAAGGGCGTACATCGCCGCCGCCGCCAGAACCCCCGACTGCCGCATCGTCCCGCCGAACATCTTTCGGAATCGCGCCACCCGCGCGATCGTCGGCTTGTCCCCCGCCACCGCCGAACCCGCCGGCGACCCGAGCCCCTTGCTGAAACAGCAGGACACCGTGTCGAAGTGACGGGCGTAGTCCGACGGCTTGAGCCCCGTCGCGATGCAGGCGTTCCACACGCGCGCGCCGTCCAGGTGCCGCCGCAGGCCGAGTTCCTTGGCCCGGGCCGTCACCCGCTGGATCTGCTCCATCGGCCACACCGCCCCGCCGCCCCGGTTCTGGGTGTTCTCGATCAGCACCAGCCGGCTGTTGGGCGCGTGGATCGACGGCGTCCGGTACAGGTCGTCGAGCTGATCGACGTCGTACATGCCCCGCGGACCCCTCGCCGGCCGGATCATCACGCCCGACAAGGCCGCCGGCGACCCGGTCTCGTAGTGAATGATGTGGCTGTCCTCATGCCCGATCACCTCGTCACCGGGCTCGGTCTGGGCTCGGATCGCCGTCTGGTTCGCCATGGTGCCCGTCGGGACGAAGCACGCGGCCTCCTTGCCCATGAGCTGCGCCACGCGTTCCTGGAGGGCGAGCACGGTCGGGTCATCGCCGAGCACGTCGTCCCCGACCACGGCGTTTGCCATGGCCTGGCGCATGCCCGGCGTCGGACGAGTGACGGTGTCGCTGCGGAGATCGATGATGCGGTCGGCCATGCGCAAATCCTAGCCGGATGAGCGGAAGATGAACCGCACGTGGACCATCGCTGATCGACCCGCCAGAGTTTCGTCGAGGCATCATCACCCCGTCACCGCGCCCGGCGCTGACCTCGCCGCCCTGTCGGTTGGGCTTCCAACAAAATCCGCGGTCGGGCCGCCAGATGCGGTTGTCACGGCCCGGACATTCGCTATCGTTTTCTTGTCGCGACGTGGGCGGGCAGGCGCCGGCGCGACCACAGGCGCGTGTTGCGCCGATTCGCACCTGGCCGGGCTCGGTGATTGCAAGCCAGAGCCCGCCTGACGGACCCCCGAGAACGACGGGGCCCACGATGGCGACTATTACACCGGGCAGTTCCACTGCTCAAGGCCTTCCGCAGGGTTCTCCCCCGCAATCAAACGGCAACGGTCGACCGGTTGCAAGACCGTGGACGATCGAAGAGGCCATGCGCACCTACGGCGTGCGCGATTGGGGCGCCGGTTACTTCGGCATCAACGAGGCCGGCCACATGGTCGTGATGCCCGAGAAGGACGCTCGCCGCCAGATCGACCTCTACGAGGTCCTCGAAGGCCTGCGCGACCGCGAGATCTCAACGCCGGTCATCATCCGCTTCCGCGACCTGCTCAAGCACCGGCTCACCGAGATCCGCGACGCCTTCGACAGCGCCATCCGCGACCACGCCTACCAGGGCGCCTACGCCTGCATCTACCCCGTCAAGGTGAACCAGCAGCGCCAGCTCTGCGAAGAGGTCCGTGACATCGGCTCGCAGCTGGGGTTCGGCCTCGAAGCCGGCAGCAAGCCCGAGCTGCTCGCCGTCCTGGGGTTGACCGAGAACCTGCCGACGATGCCGATCGTCTGCAACGGCTTCAAGGACTCCGAGTTCATCGAGACGGTCATCCTCGCGACCAAGCTCGGCCGCCACATCATCCCCGTCGTCGAACGCTTCAGCGACCTCGAGCTGCTCGTCAAGCACGCCAAGCGCTACAACGTCCGGCCACGCATCGGCGTCCGCGCCAAGCCCTCGGCCCGCGGGTCCGGCCGCTGGGAATCCTCCGGCGGCATGCGCTCCAAGTTCGGTCTCACCGTCATCGAGCTGCTGCACGCGCTCGAGTTCCTCAAGCAGCACGGCATGGCCGACTGCCTGACGATGATCCACTTCCACATCGGCAGCCAGATCGGCGACATCCGCCACATCAAGTCCGCCGTGAACGAGCTCGCGCACATCTACTGCGAGCTCAAGAAGCTCGGCGCGGGGCTCGACACCATCGACGTCGGCGGCGGCATGGGCATCGATTACGACGGCAGCCAGTCCGACTCGCCCTCTTCCGTGAACTACGGGGTCCCCGAGTACGCGGCCGACATCGTCTACCGCGTCAAGAGCGTCTGCGACGCCGCCGGCCTGCCGCACCCGCGCATCCTCTCCGAATCCGGCCGGGCCATGGTCGCCCACTCGTCCCTGCTCATCATGGACGTGCTGGGCAAGACCCACTTCCCCACCGACCCCGACCTCGACAACGTCCGCGCGCTCATGCAAACCGAGAACGAGCGCCCCCAGCCCATCCTCGAGCTCATCGACGCCTACGAGGCCCTCAGCCAGCCCCGCGTCAACATCGTCGAGGTCTACCACGATGCCGTCCAGGCCCGCGACGAGGCCATGAGCCTCTTCAACCTCGGCTACCTCAGCCTGTCCATGCGCTCGGCGACCGAGCGGCTGTTCTGGGCCGTCGGCCGCAAGGCCCTCACGCTCGCGCAGGCCAAGGGCGAACTGCCCGACGATCTCATCGACCTCCCCCAGATCCTCAGCGACATCTACTACGTCAACTTCTCCCTCTTCCAGAGCCTGCCCGACCACTGGGCCATCGACCAGCTCTTCCCCATCTGCCCCATCCACCGCCTGCACGAGGAGCCCGGCCGCCGAGCCATCCTCGCCGACATCACCTGCGACTCCGACGGCCAGGTCGACAAGTTCATCGACAAGAAATCCTCCCACAAGCCCGTCCTCGAGCTCCACGACCTCAAGTACACCGGCAACGGCGAGCTCAAGCCCGAACCCTACTACCTCGGCGTGTTCCTGCTGGGCGCCTACCAGGAAGTGCTCGGCGACCTGCACAACCTCTACGGCGACACCCACGTCGTCCACGTCTCCTTCGACGACTCCCCCGGCGTGGGCGACTGGGATCTCGACGAGGTCATCGAGGGTGACACCGTCAAGGAAGTGCTCTCGTACGTCCAGTACGACAGCGAGGACCTCGTCCGGTCCATGCGCCGCGACGTGGAACGAGCCGTCAAGGGCGGAACCCTCAGCGTGCCCGAAGCCCAGAACCTGCTGAAGTTCTACGACTCGGGCATGGAGGGTTACACCTACCTCGAATGAGCCGCTCGCCGGCTGGTCTTCGCGCTCGCCGCGGTCCGGCCGGGTCGCGATCGACAGGCGATTCCGGGGGCGTGCGGACGGAACATCGGCCGAAGCTGAGCGTAGAATTCCGCCCCTTCAGCCTCGTGTCAGTTCCAGCGCTCCATGCAGATCGTGCGAACATTCCGCTCGTGGCAGTCGGCAGCCGCCATCGCGGACACGCTTCGCGCGTACGGGCCGCGATGGGAGGGCGACGGGACGGTCGCGCCCGAGGCCTACCAGCTCGAGCAGTTCAACCGGCTGTGGGCCGGCTACGTCCAGCGGATCCCCTACTTCCGGTCGCTGCGCGACTCGGGGCGCGCGCCCGACCGGTTCGAATCCCTCGACCAGTTCGCCGATTCCATCTCGCCACTGGACAAGCCCGACGTCCGGGCACGCGGCGCGGAGCTCACCGATCCGCTCCATCCGCCCGAATCGATGCGGATCACCGGCGGTTCCACCGGTGAACCGACTCGCATGGCGGCCTGGCGCCGCGAGCACGCCCAGACCCTCATCGACAAGTGGGTCGGCCGTTCCTTCTACGGCGTCGGACCCGGCGACAGCCTGTTCACGATCTGGGGCCACAGCCACCTGCTGGGAAAGGGGCTCTCCGGCCGTGTGAAGGCGGCATCCCGCCGCTTCCGCGACTGGCTGCTGAGCACCCACCGCTTCAGCGCGTACAACCTGAGCCCGGAGTCGCTCCGCAAGGCCGGACAGATCGTGCTCGACATGCGCCCGGGCTACATCATCGCCTACAGCAGCGCACTCGAGGACTTCGCCCGCGTGAACGAAGACCGCGCGGCGGACTTCGCCAGAGCCGGCATCAAGATGGCGCTGGCAACCGGCGAGGTCTTCCCCACCACCGACGGCCCCGACGTGGTCCGGCGCGTCCTGGGTTGCCCCCTCGCCCTGGAATACGGGTCGGTCGAGACCGACATCCTCGCGCACACCCACCCCGGCCTGGCCGCCCCTGGCGCGCCGCCCGGGAGCGGCTACAGGGTCTTCTGGCGGAACTACTACCTCGAGTGCGAGGCGCCCGGCAGTTCCGGCGAGCGCGCGCTGCTGGTGACGAGCCTGTATCCACGAGCATTCCCGCTGGTGCGGTACCGCATCGGCGACTGCGTCACGCTGTTCGATGGTGATCGACCCCGGGCGCTGACCCGGGTCGCATCGGTCGCCGGACGCACGAACGCATTCATCCAGCTCGCCGACGGCACCCGCGTCCACACGATGGGCATCAAGCACTGCGTCGAAGGCCTGCCGGACATCGCCCGCTTCCAGGTCATCCAGCCCGGCGGCGCCGACGCGGGCACCGCCCGCGGCATCACCGAACTGCGGGTCCACCTCAATGGCGCGGGCGCTCCCGGACAGGCCGGGGATGCGGCCCTGATCGCTCGACGCAACGCCGAACGCGCCATCCGCGAGAAAGCCGCCAAGATCCACGCCGAGCTCGGCGTCATGCCCATCGTCTTCGACCGGCCACTTCATCAAACTCGGGCCGGCAAGACGCCGATAATCGCAGTGACCGAAACGGTGGGGTGAATACCCGCGGCGGTACGGTTTGGCGATGTTAGGGTATAATCCCCAGCACCACCATCAGATCGCGGCGACGTGGGAACAACCGCCGCGACCGAGCATCCGACAGTACACGGCGCGGGGCATCGAGCAGCCTTCTTCGGGAATCGGGAGCACACGTCCGCCGCGCGCCCGCGGTCGATGGGCATCCCAAGCACAAGGAACACAGAGATGAAACGCAGCTTCCTGGGTCTTTCCGTCATCGCGCTGGCGATGTTCTCGGGCATGGCGACCGTCGCCCACGCCCAGGACAAGGCCGCACAGCCCGCCAAGCAGGGCGAGGCCGACGTCAAGCCGCTGGTGATCGGCGACAACGCCCCCACCCTCAAGGTCGGCAAGTGGGTCAAGGGCGGTGAGGTCAAGGGCTTCGAGAAGGGCCGCGTCTACGTCGTGGAGGGCTGGGCGACCTGGTGCGGGCCCTGCCGCGAGAGCATCCCCCATCTCACCGAGATGGCCCACAAGAACAAGGACAAGGCCACGTTCATCGGCGTCGCGGTGTGGGAAGGCGACCCGGCCTACACCCAGAAGGTCGAGGACTTCGTCGCCAAGATGGGCGACAAGATGGACTACCACGTCGCCCTCGATACCTCGCACGACGACACCGGCCACATCGCCAAGCACTGGCTCAAGGCCGCCAACCAGGACGGCATCCCCGCCGCCTTCATCGTCAACGGCGAAGGCAAGGTCGCGTGGATCGGCCACCCCATGGCCATGGAGAAGGTGCTCGCCAAGGTGATCGACGGCACCTGGGACATCCAGGCCGCCGCCAAGGCCAGCGCCAGCGAGGCCGCCAACCGCGAAAAGATCCAGGCCGGCATGGCCAAGATCAACGCCGGCATCCGCGCCAAGGACTACGCCGCCGTCAACAAGGCCTACGACGAACTGATCGCCCAGGTGCCCGAGCAGGCCGGCGCGCTCAAGCTCGACAAGTTCCGCAAGCTGGTCGTCGGCGATCCCCAGTCCGCGTACGCCACCGCCCGCGACCTGGCCGCCAACGAGTTCAAGAACGAACCCCAGCAGCTCAACGAGCTCGCCTGGACCATCGTCGACAACAAGCGCATCACCAGCCCCGACTACGACCTGGCGCTCAAGCTCGCCGAGCAGGCCGCCGCCGCCTCCGACCACAAGGATGGCATGATCCTCGACACCGTCGCCTACGCCCACTTCAAGAAGGGCAACGTCGACGAGGCCATCAAGATCCAGACCAAGGCTCTTGAACTGACCAAGGGCATGCCCGAGGAGATGGTCGCCGAGATGAAGCAGCGCCTCGAAGAGTTCAAGGCCGCCAAGAAGAAGTAACCCCGCTCGTTCCTTGTGAACTCCCGAACCCCGCTGGCCTCTGTCCGCGGGGTTTTTTTCTTGCGCGCCCCTACCGCCAACGCTCGACGTGCGCGCGCACCGCCGCCGCCCGAGCCCCCAGGTACGCCTGCAGCTCCGCTCGAAGCTTCTCCTCCCGCTCGCCGGCAGCCCGGGCAAGCTCCTCGAGGTACCGGCTCATGATCAGCAGCTCGTCGCGCAGACCCAGCGGGTCCTCGCGGTCGGGGTCCGGAACACCGATCGCAAGCTGCCGCAGCGCGTCCGCCGCGGAGTCGGTCAGCGCCTGCGCGCCCAGTCGCCGAGCCGCCTTCGAGACATCCCCCACCAGCCAGCGCACGCGGGCATCGCTCGGGGCCCATTGATCCGACGCAAACTCGTCGAACTTGCCGTCCGCCACCAGGCCGATCCCCGTCGCCACCGACCGGACCTCGATTGAAGCCAGCAGAGACGCCGCCTCCGCGGAGAGTTCCCACGCGCCCAGCACGGTCGCCGCGTCACCCGACGCCGTCCCCGGGCTCGACGAGGCGAGGGACGCCCGCAGCTCGGCCCAGTCGATCGCCATGGTCGCGCCCGATGCCGCGATCACCAGGTCGCGCGTCGCCCGGGTCAGCCCCGCCGATTCGATCTTCCGAGCCTTGCGGACCTCCTCCAGCCACGCGCGCCTCGTTTCTTCCAGCCGCGCGACAAGATCACCGCCCCGCCCGCCGCTCACGGTGCGCAGGTGCTCGGCGAGCATGTCAGCGTCGTCCTGGACCGCCCTCCGAAGCAACTCCTCCCCCTCGAGTGCCCCAAGCAGCCTGGCCGCCGCGCCCGTCATCCGCCACTGGGTCAGCGCCTCATCGTGCTCGCGACCAGAGTTCAGCCCCTTGGCGAGCACCAGCAGCCGATCGCCGACCGCGTCAAACTCCGGCGCCAGCGTCCATTCGCCCGGAGCACCGTTGGGCCGCGTGGGCCGGTGCCCCAGCAGCCGCGTGACCGTCCCCGCGAGCAGCAGGTCCGCCAGTCGACGCTGGTAGGACATCCCCGCCGCGAGGAACCCCGGATCCCTCAGCACGTCGGGGGAAACGACGGCCCGTGCCAGCACCTCCAGCAGTTCGCTGGCGCCCTGGCGACGCGATTCTTCCAGCGGCTTGAGCGCCGGCCGCAGCTGCCGCACCACGTCCTCGCTGGCGACGAACTCCTTGCCGGAGACCGGAACGAGCAGCCGCAGCAGCGCCTCGGCGCGCGAAAGCCGTTGGATCGTCGAGTCGTCGCGGCTCGGGTCCGTCGGCCGGTTGGTGACCGGATCATGGCCGATGGCGAGGCGGCACAGCGCCGCCCGGAGCGTGTCGGCCCCTTGCCTCGGCTCGCACCGCGACGCGAGATCGATGCACCTGGCCGCCGCGGCCATGACGCGCAGCGTCCGCGCTCCCTGCTCGGCCGGATCATTCTCCCGCGGCATCGAATCCGCGGGCCTCGGCTGGCACACCAGCCCGGCCGCCGCCGCGAAACGCTCGCCGAGCACCCGGCGGTCCTCGATCGAAAAGCCGGTCGCCGGTCGCCCCGCCAGCAGCCACATCGCCTCGCTCGCGTTCGCTCGGATCATCGCCGCCGAACGCGAGTACGCCGGCCACGCGGAGGCGGTGTCGAGCACCCCGTCAAGCGCGGAGCACGCGGCGATCACATCCTCCCACAGGCCGTCGGCTCGCGCGGCGTCGGCGAGGCTCTTGTGCGGCGGCACCAGCGGCCGGAATCGCGACAGCTCGGCGCCCAGCCCGCCGTCCTCGAGGCCGCCTTCCACGATCGGCGGCGCCGCATCAACAAGCGGTGCGAGCGAATCGCGCAGATACCGCCACAGCGTCCGCGTGTCCGACGGCAGCTGCTCGGGCCGGATCGTGCAACGCCGCACGATCTCCTGGACCACCGCCGCCGGAAGCTGGGTCGCCTTCGCGCGAAGGTGCAGGTCGAGCGCCCCAAGCCGCAGCGCGAGCGTCCTCCCCGCGATCACCTGTCCCGAACCCGGCTCCCCGGCCTGTTCGCCCGATTGCAGCAGGTTCCGAGCAAGCACGCGGATCGCGATGCGCAGCTCCAGGCTCGCATCACCCTGTGCATTCGCGCGATCCCGCTCCAGTGCCTGCACCTGGCCGTCCACGCGTTCAGCCAGCCCCAGCGTCGCCTCGCCGGTTCCCGGCGCGGGCGCCAGCGGGGCGTCGAGGTTCAGCGTCTGGCCCGCAGATCGGCTGCCGCCGGCGAGCAGCATCACGACCACGATCGCGGTTCGGCCAAAGCCATTCCCGGTTCGCGCGATTCTCACGGCCTGAGCATACCACCCACGCCCGCGCTCACCGCTCTCCCGCAGGCTGCACGCGCAGACGCACCGTGACCGGGTCGTTGTAGGCGGGCACCAACCGGACGTTGGCGATCCACTCGGGCGCCTGCACCGCCGAATCCGGACTGAAAACTCCCTGCCAGCCGAGCGTTTCCGTCCCGAACGTCGCCAGCCCCACCAGCGTTCCCTCGATGTCCGCCTTGTAATACTCGCCCGGGCCGTCGGGCCGCGGCGCAACCACCGAACCGGCGAACACCCAGGCCATATCACCGCCGGCGATGTCCCGCAGCGTTCGCCCGTCGCGCACGTCCACGATCCACGTCGCCGGGTCAGACTCCCGCTCACCCCCCCACGCCGACCTGGTGACCAGCATCACGTCAACCACCGGGCCTTCAGGACCGGCCGCGATCATCCGCCGTGTCCGGTCGTCCCGCGTCCAGTGCCCCGGCCTGCCCGGCTGCGCCCCAAGCAGCAGCAGCGCGGCGTGCACGTGCGACGGAAGCGCCCTGGTGACCACCAGTGACTCGTGCTCGCGCGAGTTGGGAGAACAGACCACCACTTCCAGGAAAACGGTTGGAGTCTCCGGATCGTGCGGGTCGATCGGCACAACGCCGTCAAACTCGACGACCCGTTCCTTCGCATCGATCCAGACGCCGGGAAAAGGCTCGGCCCAGCGCTCGGGGTCCCGCACCGGCATGGCCGTCGAACAGCCCGCGACCACAAGCGCCGTCATCGCGCTGAACGCGGCTCCGCGGGCAGGCTGTCGGGGCTCGCAAGCCATCAGGCCATCATTGTTCGCACCAGCTCGGTGAAGCGAGCCCCGCGGGCCTCGTAGTTCTCGAACTGGTCCCAAGACGCGCACCCAGGGCTCAACAGCACGACGTCGCCCGGTCGCGCGCCCTGCACGCTCGCCGCCGCCGCCCTGTCGAGCGTCCCGCACGCGATGGACTTGCCGCCCGACGCGGCGTCGATCGCCGGGCCCGTCTTCCCGATCGTGTACAGACCCGCCAGCGAACCCGCCAGCGCCCCGATCGGCGAGAGGTCCGATCCCTTGTCGTAACCGCCGGCGATCAGGTGCACGCGGCCCGTGCCCACGCCCGGCTCCTCCGCGAACGATTCAACCGCGAGCAGCGTGGATTGCGGCGTCGTCGACTTCGAATCGTTGTAGAAGCGGATCCCGCGCTTCTGGTGCACCAGCTCCAGCCGATGGGCCAGACCGGGGAACAGCCTCACCGCCGCCTCGGCGTTGGGCCGCAGCCGGTCCGCGGCGGCCGCGTCCGTCGTCAGCGCCGTCAGCACCGCGTCGACCGCCATCGCGGCGTTGCGCTGGTTGTGCCGCCCGGGGATCACCAGCCCGCCCACGGTGCGCCGCTCACCCACGCGCACCTCCCGCACCCCCGGGTTGGCCTTCCAGTCAGCGAGCTCCTGCGCGATCACCGCGGCATCGCCCGGCCGCTGCCACGCGAGGATCCCGAGCTTGCTCGCCCGGTAGTGATCAAGCCCGCCGTGCCAGTCGAGGTGGTTCGGGGAAAAGCCCGTCACCACCGCCACGCCCGGCGACCAGCCCTTGAGCCAGTGGAGCATGAAGCTCGACAGCTCGATGACGATCCAGGTCCGCGGCGTCGCCTGGTCGATCACCTCCAGCAGCGACCCGCCGATGTTCCCGCCCAGGATGACCTGCTCGCCCAGGCTCCAAAGCACGTGCGCGATCATCGCCGACGTCGTGCTCTTCCCGGCCGATCCCGTCACCCCGATGATCCGGCCCCGGTCCGGCGCACGCTCCAGCGCCAGGCCGATCTCCGTGGTGATCGGCACACCCCTCGCCGAGGCGGTGTTCAGGTACTGGTTCTCCCACGGCCTGGGAACGGCCGGGTTGGCGATGACAAGGCTCGCATTCTCGAAATCCGACAGACGGTGCGATCCCAGCCGGAGCGTGACGCGCCCCTCGTCCACGAGACCGCGGATCTTCTCGACCGAGTTGGCGAGGTTCTCCGGCGAGTCCAGGTCGGTCACCAGCACGCTCGCGCCGCGCTCGGCGAGCCAGCGCACGACGCCAACGCCGCCGCCAAAGCGACCAAGCCCCATGACCGTCACCGACCGGCCCTTCATGTCGCGATCCCCGGACATGCAGGAGATCCCCTTAGGCTTCCCGTGCCCCCCCGACGTCCCATGCGCTCAATAATCGCACCCACGATCGGAATTTCAATATTCGATTCTGCTATCGGCCCCCGTGGATCAGGCGTAAGAGCAGCTCCAGAAGCCCCGCCGCGCACGGCCCCGGCCGGCCCGTTCCGACCGGCCTGCCGCCGATCTCCACGACCGACGTGACCATCGAGAGCGTGCCGGTGAGCATGATCTCCCGGGCTTCCACCAGCTCTCGCACCGAAATGGACCGCTCCTCGATCGCCGGGTCGGCCGCCAGCAGCAGATCCCGCGTGACACCGGCGAGAATCGGGGCGCTCTGCAGGGAGGGCGTCGCGATCCGCGTTCCCCCAAACCCGTCCTCAAGGGCGACAAACACGTTCGACGAGGTCCCCTCCGCGACCAGCCCGTCCCGCACGAGGATCGCGTCGTCCGCGCCGTGCTCGTGAGCTTCGATCGCCGCGAGCACCCCGCCCAGCAGCGAGATCGACTTGACGCGCCCGCGCAGCCAACGCGTGTCCTGGCTGATCACGGCCCGCTTCACCGCCGGTGCGGCGTTCTGCGCCAGGCCCGACGTCGGGTAGCAGAATCCCATCACCGTCGGCATCATCGGCCCCGCCGGGACGCGCCCGCGGACCGCCTGACCCGGCCCTGGCGTCCCGCGCGTGACCTGCCAGTAGATGAACGCGTCCCGCAGGTTGTTCGCCCGAAGCAGCTCGTCGGTCAGCCCCGCCATCTCCGCCGCGTCCCAGGCAATCCTGCATTCCGCCAGGCCCTGACGCAGCCTTTCAACGTGCAAGTCCATCGCGACCACGCGACCGTCGAACGCGCGCAGCCCCTCGTACAGCCCGTCGCCGAAGAGAAACCCGCGATCAAAGACGCTCACCAGCGCCTGGTCCCGCGGCACCAGCTTTCCGTTGAGATGGACTATCACGCGCGAGCGTAGGGCCGCCGCCCGCTCACCGGCCCCGGCCGATCGACAAACCGTTGCTCAAAGGAAAGAAATGGGATCGACATCGATCGCCGTGGCCGCGTCGGAGACCACCGCACGCCGATGACGAAGCTCCTGCAGCACCCGCTGGAGTTCCATCGCTCGCGACGCCGTCAGCTCCACGACGTAGCGGTACTGGCCCCCGATGCGAGCGATCGAGCACGGCATCGGCCCGTCCACCCGCACCGCATCCCCGCTCACCTGCCGCGCCCCGCTCGCGATCACCTCCGCGCGATCGTGCGCGATCCGGTCGTCGTCGTCCCGGCACACCACCCTCGCCATCCTCGTGATCGGCGGGAACCCGCCCGACGCGCGCGTCGCCAGCTCCCCGTCGGCAAACGTCACGTAGTCGTGGACGGCCGCGAGCCGGATCGCCGGGTTGGTCGGGCACGCCGTCTGCACGATCACGCGCCCCGGCTTCTCACCCCGCCCCGCTCGCCCCGCGACCTGGCTGACGAGCTGGAAAGTGCGCTCCCACGCTCGGAAGTCCGGCATCCACACCCCCGTGTCGGCATTCACGACGCCGACCAGCCGGACCTCCGGAAAATCCAGCCCCTTGGCGATCATCTGTGTGCCCACCAGCAGCCGCACCTGCCCCCGAGCAAACCGCCCGAGCGCCTCGAAGTAGTCCTTGGCGGTGCGCATCGAATCCGAGTCGACACGCAGCATTGTCTCCCCCGTCACCAGCCCCTGGAACTTCTCGCCAAGCTCCTCCTCGACGCGCTGCGTCCCCAGCCCCAGCGGCAGCGGCTTCCGCGAGCACAACGGGCACCGAGCCGGCACCCGCTGCTCGCTCCGGCAGTGATGGCACACCAGCACGCCTCCCAAGGGAAGCCGAGCATCGCGGTGCAGCACCATCGCCGCGTCGCAATGCTCGCACGCGAGCATCCAGCCGCACGCCTGGCTCGGACAGCAGACGTAGTTCGCAAACCCGCGCCGGTTCAGCAGCAGGATCACCTGCCCGCCGTCGGCCAGCGTTGAAGCGATCGCTCGTTCGAGCGTCGGTCCCAGGGCCTGCAACCCCGGCGATGACCTCCTCCCCGCGGCGTGGTCCTCCTGGGCGCGAAGTCGGTTCTCCGCCGCCAGGTCCACGATCGTCACCTCAGGAAGCTTCCCGCCGCCCACCCGCGAGCGCAGCTCCCACAGCGAGGCGCGGCCGGCCTTCACGTTGTGCCAGCTCTCAAGCGACGGCGTGGCGGACCCGAGCACCACCGGGCAGTTCTCGACCTGCGCCCGCTTGATGGCGACGTCACGCCCGTGATACCGCGGCGCCTGGTCCTGCTTGTACGACCCGTCGTGCTCCTCATCCACGACGATGATGCCCACGTTCGTCAACGGCGCGAACACCGCCGAGCGCGCGCCCACCACCACGCGGGCTCGCCCGGTCGCGGCCGCCATCCAGTGCCGGTGCCGCTGCGACGCCGTCAGCCCGGAATGGAGCACCGCGACCTGCTCAGACCCCAGCCGCCGCTCGAACCGTTCAACCGTCTGCGGCGTCAGCGAGATCTCGGGCACAAGCACCAGGGCGGACTTGCCCGCCGCCAGCACCCGGTCGAGCAGGCGCAGGTACACCTCCGTCTTGCCCGACCCCGTGATGCCGCGCAGCAGGTGAATCCCGAACTGATCAAGCCGCGATCCCATCCCGGCGATGACGGCCGACTGCTCCGGGGACGGCTCCGGCGGCGTGTCCGGCGCAACCGGACCCTGCGACCGCCAGAACTCCTCCGGGCTGCGGACCGTCGAACGCTCCACCTCGGTCAGAAGTCCCGCCCGGGCGATCGCGTTGACGCCGCGGAGCGTGGCGTGGCCGATCGACCGAGCCAGTTCCTGCCGCGTCATGGGAAACGAGTCCGAAGGGAGCGCTCGCGCCTTCTCCCACGCGTCCTTCGCCGACGGCGCCAGCGATTCGATCGCGGACGCGTCGCCCCCGGCCGCCAGCGCCACCAGCCGCAGCCTCCGCAGCCCCACCCCGTGCTTCACCGCCGCGGGAACCATCGTCCCCAGCACCACCCCCAGCGGGCTCGCGTAGTACCGGCCCATCCACCGCGCCAACTCAAGCAGCGTCCCCGGCAGCCGCGAATGCGAGTGGTCGATGACCCCCTTGATCCGCACGCCCGCGGGCTCGGCG
>JAJVHS010000079.1 GCA_022072615.1 Phycisphaerales bacterium | reverse complement strand
GCCGGTCGATAGACTCGACCTCGGGCACGGCGGTCTCCTTGTGCTTGATGCGTCAACACCAAGCTACGCAGGAACCGCCTGCCCTTCTTCAAATGACACCTACCCCGCAGATCCCGGAAGAACCAAACAAATACCACCCATTGCGGCAGTCCCGACGGGCTGCCGACCAGCTTCGAGATGAGCGCGAGCGGAACGACCGCCAGCACCGCGGCGAGGATCAGCATGAAGAAGTAGCAAACACCCAGCAACGTACCGAGGATCAGGATGCGCCCGAGCATGAGCTCGGCCCCGGGCGCACGGCCGACCCGCCACACCGCGAAGATGCCCGCACCGGCCACACACGAGGCCAGGATGACCACCGAGGCGATGTACCCGCGCGACATCGCCGCGAACGACCCGACGACGATCCCGATACCGGGCGAGGACAGCAGCACAAGGCGTGTGCGCGAATCCACCGCGGCCCGGGCCATGGCCGCCGCCGCGCGGGCCCGCCGGCCCGTGTCGCTCCCGCACTCCGGGCACGGTGCATGCCGGGCCAGCCCGCTGAGCGCGTATTCGCACACCGGACAGAAGCGCTCATCGAACGGAGAGTGGACGGCAACACTCTCGCTCATGGCAGGAAGCGTGCTCGCTGTTGGGGCGTGGGCAATGGACACGTATCCGCCGACCCGGCGATGGCGTGCCTGCGGCGGGCGATGGACATGTACACGGCGTCACGAAGCGGACGCGGGATGCCCAGCCCGATCAATCCGATCATGCGCCACACGCCGCCCACATGCTTCAGGGCTCGGAGCGATCCGTCGCTGCGGAGGTGCACACCGTCGGCGTCGGCGAGCACCATCGTGTCAAGATCCGTGGGCTTGTGCGGCGCGTCGAGGGCGGCGTAGGTGGCCCCCTGGAGCGGGGCAAATCGCAGCACGCCGCGGTGATCGTGACGCAGCAGCCACTGGACCGATCGTGAGCAGAAACCGCAGGTGCCGTCGTAGAACAGCACGGGCTGCCGGGGCGACTCCGGGTCGGGCGGCGTGGTTTGCGGTCGGTGATCGTTCATGAGCAACAACGGTCAGCGATTGAACGGGTACTCGTTGATCCAGTGGAAGCCGCGGTTCATCAGCAGGAACTCGGACGCCGGTCGGCGCACGAGCAGCACGTCGATCTGCGAGCCTTCGAAGGCCCCTTGCAGGCGGATGCGATCGGCATCGATCTGGGTAAATCGCAGCACCTGCGCGTCGGCAGCCGCGGCCGCCGGATCGGCCGTGGGTACGCGGCCCCGGCCCGCGGTCGCGGGCGTGAGCACCAGGACTTGGCTCTGGTAGTCGGCGCTGTACCCGAAGTGGGTGCGGGCGCGGTTGGCTCGTTCGATGCGCATCGTGCCCTTGTCACCGGTCCAGGGGTATGTGCGTCCGATGATGACCTCGCGCCAGATGGAGGATTCGGGCCGCGGCGGCGGGTCATCATCATCCGAAGAGAACGATTCGACGCGGAAGAGGCCGACCAGCGGCGGGAGCTTCGCGCCGTCGCCGACGCTGTGGTAGCCGGCGATGCCGGTGGTCACCTGCTCGGCCATGTACACGGCGATCAGCAGGGACTTGATCGCAACCCATGGACGGTGCAGCGCCGGGCGCGACCATCGCACGTCGGGGGTTCTCTCGGGTATCGCTCTGTTCGAGAGCAGCAGCGTGCACAGGTGCGACATGCCCGGCAGCGCGAGCCAGATCGCCTGGAGGAACAGGTGCGACGAGTAGAGCTTGACGGGGACATCGAATGAGAAGTTGAGCGCGACGACATTGGCCATCACCGCGGCCGTAACGAGCGCCCCGAGCATGGTCGTGCGCCGCCAGAGCAAGAGCAACCCGCCGATGACCTCGCCGAGCCCGCCGAACACGTTGTACCCCCACGAGGCGCCCATGAGCGCCCACAGGATTCCCATGGGCGACGCCTCGCCGAACGTTTCCGTGAGCCGGAACGGGTCCGGGTCCGGGAACTGGAGCTTGATGACCTTCGCCATCCCGTAGCCGATCATCGTGAGCGCGAGCACGAACCGAACGTACACACGCAGGAACGCGTGCAGCCGCGGGTGCGAGCGTCCCCCGCCCCGGAGCGACGCGACGACCGACCAGACGATGGTCGCGGCCAGCGCCACCGCGGTGAAGATCACGATCTCAAAATAGTTGTACGTGGTGTCCCCGCTGCCATTGGGGAACACGGTGATCTCGATCGAGAACGCGCGGCGGATGATCGACGCGTTGAGCGACTGGACATGCTGCTGAAGCCACAGCACGGGCTGGTAGACGGCGGCGCCGACCGAGGCGGAGGTTTGCTGCTCCACCCATTCCATCTTGACCGGCAGCCACAGCACGGCCCGTGCCGCCTTGCCGGCCAGCGACGCGGTGTACTGCACACAGCTCTGGAAGTTGTACAGCAGCAGGTAAGCGAACACGAAGCGGAAGGCGAGAAGCCGCGCGACATTCCAGGGCGGCGGGCCGGCGTCGGCGGCGGAATCCGCCGACGGGCTCGGATCGATCATGTGACCTCCGCAACTCGTGCTGCGAGCACGCCGGATCGTGCTATCCCACCCGGGGATTGTAAGACATCCGTCGCGGTTTGGCGGCGTCAACCGTCGGTCGCGAAGCGTGCGAGATCGACTCCCCCGCCCGACGCCGGCGGGGCGGCGCGTCCCAGCCAATGGACGACCCGCTGCAGCAGCCACTGGCCCGCGGGTGTGCGGTGATCAAGCGTCGAGACCGCCAGCAGCCCGGCTCCCATCTTCACGCTGAACAGCGCGTCGTAGATGGTCGGCTTGCCGGAATCGTGCGTGTGGATGAACCGGATGATCGGGTTGATGGCCGCGGCAAGGCCCAGTTCCTGCGTCGGGATCATGCGCTGCGTGTGGCGAGCCAGGTCCATGTGCAGCAGGTCGATGATGCACGTGCCGACGCCGCGCGGCACCGGCGCCGCCGCATCCTCGGACTCGATCACCAGCGGCACGCCGGCCCATTGCATCACGGTCCGAGCATTCATCCCGCCGTCGGCCCGTGAACCCAGGAGCAGCGCTCGACCGCCCGATTCGCAGTGCGCGAGCAGCTCGCGCGTCAGCCGGTGGGAGACAACCACGTCCGCTGGCCCGGCGCGTCCCGGCGACCATGCGGGGGACTCCGGGAACAGCTCGGCGGGCACCATCGGGACCGGCTTCCATGTCCGGCAGGGCAAGCCCCATCCGCTCGAGTACTTGCGTTCCTCGAAATCCGGCGCCAGCTCCTGATCGGTGAAGGAGACGGCGGTGTGCACGAGCACCGCTTGCCCGGGTTGGCGGGGCAGCAGCCACACGGTCCATTCGTTCTCGGGCACTCCCTCGGACTCGGCTCGGATGACGACCGGCGTCGGCCGGTCCATCTCGAAGCGGCCGAGCGTGACCGGCGCCGACACGACCTGGCCGCGACCGGCGATCAGCGGGAGCTGCTCCTCGTGCATGGTCCGTCCGCCGACAAGCACCGAGAGGCGAGCCCGGGTGTCGATCTCACCGGAAGAGAAGTTGCACAGGTGCAGCCGGCCCCGGAGGGTCTCGCCCGCCGCGAAGCCTCGAAGATGCCCGGGGGTCTCGAGCAGCAGCGCCGCGTCGGAGAGGAATGCTCGGAGCTCGAACGGCTCGTACCTCCAGCGGTCCAGGTCGTCCATGAACCCGCAGCGGCAACCGGGGACATCGCGGATGTGGTTCATGACCCAGCCGGCGATGTCGGGGTCGAGCCGCAGCATTTCGCACTGGAACTTGCGGAGGTTGAGGTTGTGGCGGTGGGCCTGCTGGCGGAATCGTCCGAGCGTGGCGTCGCCCCATCGTGCCGCGATGTCACGCTCAACGGCGGCGCATTCATCAAGACCTCGCGTCATCCACCACGGCGCCGCGGAGGGCGCGTTGCCGACGGCGGCGGGTCGGTTGACCGGGACCGACGCATCCGAGTGCCGCTGCTGCTCGGCCTTGAGCGCGGCGACATCGGGCCACGCATTGGAGATGACCGTTTCGCCCATGATGAAGGGCTTGTGCGGGTCGGGAAGGGCGTCGATCGCGGCCCGGACATCGGGCAGGTAGTCGATCCACCGGCCCGAGTTGTCGTAGGTGTGTTCGTCGTAGAGATCGGTCTGCGCGGGATCGGCCCAGGCGAAGAACGCGGTCTGGACCTGCTTGAGCGTGCCGGGGAGTTCGCGCTCGGCGGTCTGCCACCACCAGTCGGCGAGGCGCGGGTTGAACATCTCATGCTCGCACGACCCGCTGACGAGGATGACGGAAGGGTGGCGGCGATCCCGGCGGAAGTATTCGGCGAAAAGGCGCTGGTACTCCGGCAGGAGCTCGTCGCCCATGGGGGCTTTCCAGACCGGGTGTTCCTGCCACAGGAGCATGCCCATCTCGTCGGCGATCTCGTAGTAGTGCTCGGGCATGTACACCATGCACAGGCAGACGCAGTTGAAGCCGCGCAGCTTGAGCTCGGCAAACTCGGCTCGGACCTGGGAGGGGGTCGGGGCGGGAGCGATATGGACCGGCTCGTGGCCCCAGTGCAGCACGCCGCGGAGCTGGATGGGGTCACCGTTGAGCAGGACGCGGCGGCCGCCGGGGCCGCCGAGGGAGACCGTCCGGTGCGCGAATCGCACGGCATGTGATTCGTACACGTGGCCGGCGCGGTGCCGCGGCGTAATGTCGACCAGCAGCGTGTACATCGCCGGGGTTCGCGGGGACCATGGCTCGAGAGGCGTTGAAAGTGCCTGCTCGCCCTTCCACTCGTACCGCGCCGTGGTCGCGCCGGGCTCAAGCTCGATGACGCCGCCGGCAACGGCGTTGTTCTGCTCATCGACGATGGAGAAGGTCAGGATCTCGTCGTTGCACGGGCCATCGAACTCGATGTCGAGCGCCGGTTCGGTCGCGTGCGTGCGCATGGCGATTCCGTTCGGGCGGATCGTGACGGGCCCGGTGCGGCGCAGCCTGACGTCGCCCCACAGGCCCGCGTGCTGCACGCTGAGCACGTCGTGGAATCCCTTGCCGATGTGGCCGTGCTCGGTGATCACCCCTTTGGCCGGGCGCGGCGCATTCACCTGGTCGATGCGCACGACGAGTTCGACCTCGCCGCGACGAACGAGCATGGGCTGCGTCGCTTCAAACTCGAAGGGGATGAAATCGCCGAGGTGGCGGCCGACATACCGACCGTTGATCCACACCCGAGCATCGGTCGCGGCACAGTCGAAGCGGATTCGAAGGCGCTCATCGGGCGCGAGGGAGAGCCAGTCGCCAGGCAGCTCAAAGTGCAGGCGGTACCACGCGACGCCGCGGAACTCCGGGCCGAGCGAGTGCTGGATGGTTCCAGGGACCGCGGCCGTGACCCACGGCTCGTCCGCGAGCGGCGGGGCCTCACCCCACCGCTCGAACATGCCACGGTTGAGGGGATCAGGGCAGATCTGCCAGCGCGGGCCGGCCAGCGAGAGTTCGCGCGATGAGTGCGGGGTGCTCACGCAGGATCATTGCACCGGCGGCGCGATCCGCGCCAAACGCGGGTCGCACGGCGTGCAGAGGGGATCTGCTTCGGCCTGGTGCTGCAAGGCAGGCTTTACCGGAGCCCGGCGACGAACTCGCCCAGCCGGTCCATGCCCTTGTTAATGTGATCGTTCGAGCAGGCGAACGAGATGCGGATGTGGTTCTTGCCGCAGCCGCCGAAGTCCTCGCCGGGCACCATCGCGACCAGGTTCTCGGCGAGCAGCGCCTCGCAGAAATCAATCGCGGACCCGAGCTTGCGTCCGCCCCTGGTGGTCTTGCCGAAGTGCGCCGAGACGTCGGGGAAGGCGTAGAAGGCGCCGGTCGCCTTGATGTTGCGCACGCCCGGGATCTTGCCCAGGCGGTTGTTGATGAGCTCGGCGCGGTCGGCGAAGGCCAACCGCATCTTCTCGACCTCGGCGCCGCACTTGGTGAGCGCGACCGGGACCGAGGCGTAAAGGAATGACGTGATGTTGGTCGACATCTGGCCCTGCAGCGTCGCCATGGCCTTGGTGAAGTCCAGGCCGAACTTCCCGGACGACCCGGTGTAGCCGACGCGCCAGCCGGTCATCGAGAAGGCCTTGGAGAGACCGTTGATCGTGACCACGCGCTCGGCGATCTCGGGCATCGATCCGATGGAGAAGTGCTTGATGCCGCCGAAGACGATCTTCTCGTAGATCTCGTCCGAGAGCACGATCAGGTTGGGGGCGATGGTGGCCGCTGCCTCCGCCACGACCCTGCCCAGCGCCCGAAGGTCGTCGGGCGTGTACATCGTCCCGCAGGGGTTGCTCGGCGAGTTGAGGATCAGCAGGCGCGAGTTGGGCGTGATGGCACGGCGCAGCTGGTCGGGCGTGATCCTGAAACCCGACTCCGGCGTGGCAGGGATCTCGATGACCTTGCCGCCCGCGAGCTCGGCGATGGGGGCGTAGCTCACCCACGCGGGAACAGGGAGCAGCACTTCCTGCTGGGGCTGTCCGGGTTCGGGCTGGTCGAGCAGGCAGTGGCACGCGACGTAAAGCGAGTGCTTGCCGCCGGCGGAGATGCCCACGTGCTCGGCGGTGCAGTCGGGGATGTTGTTCTCTTCGGTGAACTTACGGGCGATGGCGTTGCGCGAGGCGGCGTCGCCCAGGGTGGGCATGTACTTGGTGTTGCCCGCACGGAGCGAATCGATCGCGGCCTGCTTGATGGCATCAGGCGTATCGAAGTCCGGCTCGCCGGCGGCGAAACCGAGCACGTCGAGCCCCTGCTCGCGCATCTTCTTGGCTCGGTTGGTGAAGGCAACGGTCACCGAGGGCGTCAGGGTCTCGACTCGGTGAGCAACCTTGAGACGATGGACAGCACTTGTCATGACGGGCGTCACAGTAGGAGGCGTGGCCGCCCGTGATCGATGCTCGCGCCACACGCCAGACGCGGATCCCGCGCCGCAACATCATCTGTAACGTTTACAAGGTGCTGGCCGACAATGGGCATGAACATCCGGTCGCACCGTTTCGGGGCCGCCTTGCGTTGGACGGGGCTGCGGTCGGGCCGGATTGGCGCCGCGGCGCCGGGGCGTCAGGCCGCCAGATCGATATCCGGATCCTCGCCGAGGCTGCCGGGCTTGAGGCCCCACTTGTCCTTCGGGAGGTGGCGGTGATGCACCTGGATGATCCGGGCGAGCTGCTTGCCGAAGTGCTCGGCGATCCCAGGCACCTGGCGGGTGAACGCGTCCTGGAACGGGGTGCGGAGGCTGCGGTACAGGAGCACCACGGCGAGGCATTCACCCTGATCGTGGCAGGCGAAGGCAATGACGTTGGAATCGTCGATCCAGTCGGCTTCCTGGCCCAGGGCGTCCGTCATCTCCTGGCGGCCGGAGAGGTGCAGGATGCGGGTCTGGTGCTCCAGGCGCGGGGCGATGGTGCACGCGAGGTGATCGAGCAGGGTCTCGGCCGAGTCTTTCGGGCCGTCGTAGTTGATGTAAGCCCCGAGGGCAAAGTCGCCGGACGAAGACGGCAGGAACACCGCCGCGTTGGTCGGCCCGGCCTTGGCCAGGACGTACTCGAGCACGACGCGGAGCAGGCTTTCGAGGTCAAGCTCCTGGCGGACGAGGCTGTTGAACTCGGCGGCGGCCGCGGCGCTGGCGACGCGGTCGGTGAGGTCCTGGTACGCCGCGGCCAGGTCATCGCACAGCGACCCGACCTGGCTCGAGACAATCTGCCGGGCCTTGTTCAGCTCCCGGCAGGCCTTGCGCAGCTTGCGGATGCGGCCCTCGCGCTCGCGAGCACTCGCCGTCCGGCGCAGCGCGTCGGCGATCCGATCCACGAACTCCGTCGAGCTCATGCCCGTCCCCAGGAGATCGGCGGCGCCGCTCCGCAGGGCGAGGGAGGCTTCTTCCAGCGTGGGGCGGGGCGAGATCAGGATCGAGCACAGGCCCGGGTAGCTCTCATCGATCTTGCGGATCAGCGACGCGCCGGGTCCGTCGGCCAGCCTGACCTGGACGAGCACGGCGTCGTAGGTCGCCTTGGTGAGCCGGAGCATGGCGTCGTGCGCGGTGTCCGTCAGGCAGGCGTCGAACTCGCCCGCGGCCAGGTGGCTGGCGACAGCGTCCCGGAGGTCCGGGCACGCAAGCACGACGAGCACCCGCGGCCGGACGGCCGTTTCCGGTTCGCCCGACGGCGTCGGCGCCTGGTGCTCGGCCGGCGTCATGTCGTCGCGAGGACCACTAACCGGCGTGTTGTTCTTGCGCTTGCGTGCCATTCGTACTCGCCGTGGACCTCCGCTCAACGGGAACACACTCCCGCGACCGGATGTCACATCCCAAGTCGGCGATCCGCGCGCCTGTTTTGAGCCCGTGGTGAAAGGTGACGCGCGACATCTGCGAACTCGTGCACGGTGAGTCGGTCGCGGGCGGGATTGTGATGCGGAGCGGGGCGTTTGCCGCGGTTCTCGGCCCGGGGCCCAGGGCGCGAACCCGGCTACCTGCCGTTCTCGGACAGCTTCGACCGCACCATCGCGGCCAGCGCGGCGGAGACCTGCTCCCGCCGTTCGGCGGCGATCACGTGGGCCGCGCCGGCGGCGAGCAGGGCCGAAGCGTCCTGGTCAGTTACCGCGCCGGGCACGCACAGAACCTGCGGGGCGTGCGCGAGCGCAACCAGGTGATGCACGGCCGAGTGCAGCGGGGCACCGGGCATGTCCCCGATCACGATCACGCTGGGGGCGAGAGAGGCGGCCATGATCCCGGCTTCGATGGGGTCGGCGGTCGCGAGGATCTGGCAGCGTCCCTCGATGCTGGTGTCGGCATCGATCGCGGATTTCAGCGCGTCCTGCACGCGACCATCCGGGCACGCGACCAGGACGCGGATGACGGGCGCGGACTCGATCACCTCGGTGGGGATGTTGTTGGCCCGCATGAAGCGGATGAGCTCATCGCGCGGGATGCGGCGGAACCTCGACCCGGGGACCTTGAACCCCGTGAGGCGACCCGAATCGAAGCATCGGATGATGGTCTGCTGGCTCACCCGGCAGAGCTCGGCGGCTTCGCCCGTGGTGAACACGTCCTTGACCGACCAGTCTGGTTGGGGGCCGTTGACGACCATGCGTAGCCCCTGCAACGGGCCGGTGAAAGGCTCGCGCGACCGTCGCGCGGGAAGAAGGCCGGCGGGTGGCGGCCGTCCGTGGCCTGCGAAGAGCGTTCGTGCTCACCGCCCGCTTACCTACCACGCGTATCGGCATGTCGATTGCCCAACTTGACAGCGCCGGGCGCCTACAGGCCGATCCCGCAGGCTCTCGGACCCGCCAACGACCCTTACACTTGCCGCCATGTCACGCCACGAGGCCACGCTCAGGCAGGCGCAACGCCTCATCGCCCTCGGAAGGCCCGACCAGGCACGGTCGACCATCACCAGACTGCTCCAGAAGGAGCCGGCAGAACCGTGGCTCAACAACGCCATGGCGGTCACCTTCGTCGTCGGCGGCCAGTTCGAGCAGGCGCACTACTACGCGTCGCGTGCGGTCAAGGCATCCCCCACGAACACCGAGGCGCTGTGCACGCTCGGGAGCGTGCTCAGCGCGCTGGGCAGGCACGCCGAGGCGGTCGAGGTGCTCGAGCGTGCGATCTCGATCGATCCGCAGTCGACCAACGCCCGTCTCTCGATCGCCAACGCCCTGGCCGGGCTGGACCAGCACGGGGCCGCGGCCGAGCATTGCCGAGCGGCGCTCGCGGTGTCGCCCGACGACCGCGAGGTCACCATCGCCTTGATGCAGGCGCTCTTGAACACCGGCAATGTGAAAGAGGCCCTCGGCATCGCCGCGGCGAAGATCCCGACGTGGCCGCCCTCGGTCGAGATCGCCTCGTGGGTTCCCTACGCGATGAACTACCTCGCGACGACGACACCCGCGGCCTCGCTTGAAGCCCACACGCGCTTCGGCCGCACGCTCGCCGACCTGAACCGGACCGTTGACGGCGGCGGGTCTCGGCCGCACGCCAATCCGCCCGACCCCGATCGCACGCTTCGCATCGGTCTGGTGTCGCCGGATTTCCGCGTGCACTCGGTGGCGTTCTTCATCGAGCCGCTGCTCGAACACGCCGATCGGTCGCGCCTGCACCTGACCTGCTACTCGACCTCCCCCACCGAGGACGCGGTCACCCAGCGATTGAGATCGCTCGCCGATCAGTGGCGGTCGGTCGTCCGCAGGTCGTCGGCGGAGATCGCCGCCCAGATCCGGTCCGACCGGATCGATGTGCTTGTCGATCTCGCCGGGCTCACGGCGGGCGAGAAGCTGTCGATCTTCTTCCATCGCCCGGCGCCGGTCCAGGTCACCTACCTGGGCTATCCCAACACCACCGGCGTCGAGGCCATCGGTTTCCGCATCGTGGATTCGCGCACCGACCCGCCGGGCGCCGAGACGTGGTGCACCGAGCGGCTTCTGCGCCTCGACCCGTGCTTTCTGTGCTACAGGCCGCCCGCACACTCTCCCGACCCGACGCCCGCAGTTCCGTCGGCGGCGAGCGGGCACGTGACGTTCGGTTCGTTCAACACGCTGATCAAGCTCAGTGACGCAACGGTCGAGCTGTGGTCGCGCGTGCTTGAGAGGGTGCCGGGGTCGCGGCTTCTGCTCAAGTGCCGACAACTTGCCGATCCGCGGACGAGGACGGCGACGGTTGAACGCTTCGTTCGTTGCGGAATCGACCCTTCCCGGATCGAGGTACTGCCCGCGACCAAGTCGCTCGCCGATCACCTGGCCTTGTACAGCCGCGTAGATGTCGGCCTGGACCCGACGCCCTACGCGGGCACGACCACCACGTGCGAAGCGATGTGGATGGGAGTCCCCGTCGTGACGCTCGCGGGCGCGTCGCACGCCTCGCGCGTCGGTGTGTCGCTGCTGACGAACGTGGGCCTCGAGGAGTGCATCACGCGCAGTCCGGAGGCCTTCGTCGACGCCGCCGCCGTGATCGCGGCCGATCACAAGCAGCGCGGGGTCCTTCGATCCACCGGCGATCAGGGCCTGCGACGTCGGATGATGACGTCGGCACTCTGCGACGGACCCGGGTTTGCGAAACGGTTCGAAGCTTGCCTTCGCGCGGCGTGGACCGCGTGGTGCCGCGATCGCGGTGAACCAGCCTGACGCGGCGCCCCCGTGAGGGCCGCAGCGCCGCGCGCGCACGCGGGCGGCCGTTGCCACGGGCCCGGCCCCAGAAAATTCAGTTTTTTTATCTCGTTGCACTGCAGGCATTTGCATCCCACGCCGTGCGTGCATCGACCACTCCCGTGCGCGCGCCGCGTGCACCCGAGCCGGTGGTGCGAGGGGACCGCGCGGCCCGCGACTCACGCCGGCCGCCGACCCCGGACACGGAGCCGGCTCGATGAGCTACCAGCTTGCCGCATTCTCGCCTCTGGGCCTGGACGAAGCGTTCCTGCGCCACCTCATCGACGAGCACGCCGCCGCGAAGCTCCCGAGGCTCAATCGCTTCTGGTCGTACTACCGAAACCCGCTCAAGCCGGTCGCGCCGGCAGCAGCGGGCGAGCACCGCGGGCCGTGGTACCGCCAGGCGCAGGAGGCCGGCCTCCCCGCTCGTATCGTGGGCCGTGCGGGGCTCGCCGGCGCCGAGGCCGTGCAGGGCGGCCGGCGCGAAGTCGTCATCGAGAACGACATCGCGTGGCGCATCCAGGCGATGGTCGATTTCATGTTCTCCAGGCCGGTGTCCATCCTCAGCACCGCCGACGACCAGACCCTCCGCCGCGAGATCGAGCGGACGCTCGACCGCGTGTGGGAGAACTCCGGCGGCATCGCGCTCATGCAGGACATGGCGCTGCTGGGCCACGTCTACGGCCACGTCGACCTGGTCGTCCGCATCGACCCGGCGCTCAAAGGCCTCGACGCCGTCAGGATCGAAGTGATCGAGCCAACCCGCGGCATTCCCGTGATCGACCCTACCGACTACCGCACCCTCGCCGCGTACGTCGTTCACTTCGAGCGCGACGAGATCGGTGTGGAGCCGCGACACTGGCTCGATTCGCTCAGCGCCCGCGCAACGAACCGGCGCGGCGACGGATCCGCCCGCGGCCAGCGCCGGCGCTCGAGCGTCACCGAGATCATCTCCGCCGACGCCCGGCAGCTCTACATCAACGACAGGCTCGTCAGCGACGACCGGACCCTGTGGACGGGCGGACGCGTCCCCGTGGCGCACATCCAGAACGTCTCCGAGCCGTTCCGCTACGACGGGTTCGGCGAGGTCGAGGCGCTCATCCCGCTCCAGGACGAGCTCAACACCCGCCTCTCCGATCGCGCCAGCCGCGTCACCATGCAGAGCTTCAAGATGTACCTCGCCCGCGGCATCGAGGGCTTCGAAAAGTCGCCCGTCGCGCCCGGTATGATGTGGTCGACCGAGAACCCCGGCGCGTCGATCCAGGAGTTCGGCGGCGACGGCGCCTCGCCGAGCGAGGAGTCCCACGTCCAGGAGATCCGCGAGGCGCTCGACAAGGTCTCGGGCGTTCCTCCGCTGGCCAGCGGCGTGGTCCGGGCCAGGATCGGCAACCTGTCCAGCGCCAACGCGCTGCGCATCACGCTCATGGGCCTGCTGAGCAAGACGGCTCGCAAGCGGGTCACGTACGGGCGGGGGATGACGGTCGCCTCGGAGCTCGTGCTCGCGGCGCTCGACTCGCTCGGGGTGCTCCGCACGGAGCCCCGCGACCGCGGCGTCACGCTGCACTGGCCCGACCCGCTCCCGGCGGATGACGCGGGGTCCGCCCTGGCGGCCGAAGCCAAGCTGCGGCTGGGCGTGCCGCGGGAGCGCGTGCTCGACGAACTCGGGTACTCGCACGCCGACGCCGGCGTGACGTGACCCGACCGGCTCGCCGCGCCGTCCCGATTCATCGACCGTGTTCTCTTCACTCTCACCAAGGAGCAGATCATGCCCGTGCTTCCTCCAACGACGACACCGCCGGACGAGAACCCCGGCCCGCAGGACCGCGGCGCTCCGCCGCCCGAGACCACGCAGGACCCGCCGGCGGTCAGCGGCGAGGCCCAGTGGCGCTCGCGCGCCCTCAAGGCCGAGGAAGACGCCAGGCGCCTGGAGAGCGAGCTGGTGGAGATCAAGGCGACGCTCGACGCGGCCAAGCAGCAGCTCGGCCAGACCGAGCGCCGGTCGACCATCCAGCGCGAGCTCCAGGCGGCGGGCGCGATCGACCTCGACGCCACCATGCTGCTGGTTGAGCAGGCGCTGGCGACCGGCAACCCTGGAGACGTACCGGGCGCCGTGAGCCAGCTCCGGGCACAAAAACCCGTGCTTTTCGCCGCGGCGCCGTCCGCGGGCTCGATCCGCCACTCGTCCATGAGCGGCGCGGTGGATCCGCAGGACCGCGCCGGCATGCTCGCCGCGCAGGCCCGGCAGACCGGCGACCGGCGGCTGCTCCTGAGCTACCTCCGCGCCCGCCGCGGACGCTGACCGGCTCGCTGAACGTTCCGTTCCCTTTTACGCGTTCCCAACCGCACGCAAGCATGCGCTTGCAAGGAGATCACCATGGCGTTTACCGGCAAGGCAACGTACGACGGCGGCGACACGCTCCCGGAGATGGCCGAGGACGTGTCGGACATCATCGGGATCGTGAGCCCGTACGAGACCCCGTTCCTGGACTGGCTCGGCGACGCGAAGCGCTCGGCGCTGGCGACCGTCCACGAGTGGCTCGAGGACACGCTGCTCCCCAACACGGACCAGATCAACCAGACGGTGTTCACGCCCGACGCGCAGAACGCGACGTCGATCACGGTGGACAACGGGTCGCGATTCCAGGTAGGAGACCAGGTCCGGCCGGCGGACTCGCGCGAGGTGATGTTCGTGACGGCGGTCGCGACCAACACGCTGACGGTCGTGCGCGGGTACGGCGGGACCACCAAGCACACACTCGCCGACAACATGAAGCTCACGATCCTGGGCAACGCCGCACTCGAGGGCGCCGACGCGCCGCCCGCCCGTTTCACCACCAGGACCCGCAAGGTCAACTACACCCAGATCTTCACCGCGACCGTGGGCGTCAGCGGAAGCAACCAGGCCGTCCGCCACCACGGCGTCGGCGACGAGCTGGACTACCAGAAGCAGGAGCGCATGCGGGAGCTGCTCCGCGACCTTGAGAACTGCGTCATCAACGGCACCGCGCCGGCGTCGGGCGGCGCCGGCTCCTCCACGGTGCGCCGCACCATGAACGGCCTCGTGCGCACGATCACGACCAACATCTTCACCCCCGGGGTCGGCGGTTTCCCCGCCGGCGGCGGCGGCGGCACCGACCTGAACGAGCTGGTCCTCAACACCGCCCTGCGCCAGGTGTGGGAGCAGTCCAGCGGCCAGATCGACACCATCCTCTGCGGCGGGTTCCAGAAGCGGCGCATCAACTCCTTCATCACCACCCAGCGGGCGTACGCCCCCGAGGACACCTCGTTCCGCGAGCTCGTCGGGACCTACGAGAGCGACTTTGGCGCCTGCCGGGTCATCGTCTCGCGCTGGGTGCCCGCGGACACCGTGCTCCTGCTCGACAGCTCGCGCATCGACGTGCTGCCGCTCCGCGGCCGGAGCTTCCACTACAAGCCGCTGGCCGCGACGGGGGACTCCACCAGCGGCCTGGTGGTGGGCGAGTACACCACCGAGATCCGCAACGAGAACGCTCACGCGGCCATCAAGGGGCTCTCGACGACCTGATCCGGGCCCGGGCCCGCGGCGCTCCCCGCGCCGCATGTCTCACTCCTCATTGACCCACGCACACACGGACGCCGGCGGACAACACGCCGGTGGGTAGCGGAGGCGGGGCCCGCTCGGCCGACGAAAGCCGGCCGAGCGGGATTCAACGCAGGATCCATCGTTCCAAGGAGCCGCCGCATGTTCATCACCGACCGCGACCTGCTCATGCACGAGCCGTCGCTCTTCAGGGACGTCGTCTGGACCGGCCAGCGCCTGTGCAAGGGCGTCGCGTCCGTCACCGGCACGACGCTCACGGCCTCCGCGCTCGACAACGACTTCGCGGCCGCGAGCATCGGCGCGGGCCACGTCGCCGTGGTCGATGGGATCGCCTGCGAGGTCATCTCGCGCGACGACACGGACCAGCTCACGGTCTCGCGGATCCGTCCGACCCAGTTGGAGCCCGCGATCCCCGTGGGGCCGATCACCGACAAGCCCCTGTGGATCGTGACGTTCGCGCCGCAGATCCGCCTGGTCCACCTCCAGCTCCTGCGCCTCATCGGGGCCGAGGAGACCGGGACGGGAGCTCTCCCCGGCGCGATCCTCGAAAGCCAGATCACCAATCCCGGCGACCTGGCCTCGCTCGAGGCGTTCGGGGTGCTCGCGTTCCTGCTCGCCGCCGCCGCCGCGACCGCCGCGTCGAGTTCGCCGCTGGCCGTCCGGGCCGCCTTCTACCGGGGCTTGTTCTCACAGGAGCGATCACGGGTCACGGTCCGCCTCGACCTGGACGGCGATGGCGTGGCGGACGCTGAAAGGCGACTCAACGCCGCGGCGCTCGAACGAGCCTGAACCCAGCGTCCGCGCCCGTGCATCCGCCGCGTCGTCGCGGCGAGCCCGCGGACGCGAAAAGGAGACTCCCGGTGCTGATTCTCAATCCAACCTCGGTCAGCTTCGGCGGCACGGAGTGGCCCGACGTGCGCTTCATCGCGGTCGAGCGCTCAACATCGCGCCTCGTCCTTGAACGCTCCGACGCCGGGCCGCACGTCGTGCTCGCCGACGCCGCCGAGGAAACGGTGACCCTGCGCGTGGGCCAGCACCTCGCCGACCACGCCGAGCCGCCGCTGCGGTGCGGCGATCAGGCCGAGCTCGCGTTCTTCACCTCGCCCAGCGCCGGGTCGGCTCGGCGCGAGCGGATCCGCACCGTCGCCGTCGTCACCGAGGTGAAGTACGACTTCACCCCCGACCGCAGCGCCGTGCGCACCATCCGCCTTGTCGCCATCTCCCCCGACGGCAACTCCGATCCCATCGCGACCGAGCCCGCGGATTGAACCTGCGTACCCAAGTCGCGCGTCCGACGTGCTGCCCGCTGCACCCTGCCTGACTCCTGCCCTCGGCCTCCTGCTGTCTGCTGTCTGCTGTCTGCTGTCCGGTGTCCGCTGTCCGCTCTCCGATCACGCGAGGTCCTCATGGCCAGCTCATTCAACGGCGTCGACCTGTTCGGCTCGGGCCCCCACCGCTTCTCGGTGTCGTCCCGCGGGCAGTTGCTCGTTCGGGACCTGGACCTGGGGGGCCTTTCGCCCAAGTCGCACCCGGTGGGCCTGCTCGAACTGGAGGTCGTGGTTCGCGGGCGGCTGGTGGCGGCCTCAAACTCGGCGCTGTGGACGATTCGCGACGCGATCACGGCGCAGCTCCAGGACCCGCCGGTCATGGGAACTCTCGTCGACCACACCGGTCGCGGCTACACCGATATGTCCTTCGTGCTCTACACCGAGGACCGGCGGACGGATCGCGGGCGGGTTCATTCGATCGCGTACGCGGCTCGTTTCCGGCGCTTGATCCCGTAGCCCGCGCCCCACGGTAAACCCCGGGCGCCGGCGCCATGGCGCGTTTCGCACCATGGCGGCTTTTTGCTTGGTGCCCGGTCACAGCCGCGATATTCTGAGGGGTACACGCCGGCTCGTGGCGGCAGCAAAAGGAGCGAGCCGTGCCCCATTTCGCCGCACACGCGGGCCCGCAGCGCCCCGCGACCGGCGCGCACCGCCGCGTCGGCCGCGCGATGTTGACGCTCGCGCTGATTCTGCCCGCCGGGCACGCGATCGCCGCCGATCTTCACGTTCCGTCCCAGCACCCCACCATTCAGGCGGCCATCGACGCGGCCTCGAACGGCGATTCGGTGGTGATCGCGCCGGGCACGTACGCGGAAGCGTTCAGCCTGTCCGGCAAGGCGATCACGGTTCGATCCTCCGAGGGCCCGGATGTCACGATCATCGACGGCGCCTCGCTGCCGGATCAGACGCTGGTGCTCGCGATCGACCGGGAAACTTTCCAGACGGTACTCGAGGGCCTGACGTTCATGAATGGTCAGGGCAGCCTGCGCCCCAACTGCACCGCGGCCAAGCCCGTGGGAGGCGCGGTCTACATCGGCCAAGGCGGCGCCCTCACGATCCGCGGCTGCCGGTTCGTGCACAACGGCTTCGACCGCGATCTCGTGTGGGGCGGCGCGGTGTATTCACACCGGGGCAGCCTCCGCATCTTCGACTGCGAGTTCACCGACAACGGCGGTTACACGTCCGTGCGCGGCCTGGGCGTCGTGAACGGCGGCGCCGTCGGACAGTGCGGCGACGGCTCGCTCGAGATCTCGCGCTGCATCTTTACGGAGAACTTCGCCGGTTACGGTGGCGCGGTCCGCACCCACCACTCGCCGCAGGTGCTCATCAGCGACTGCATCTTCGCCGGCAACTCCGCGGACGTGGCCGGAGGGGTTCACTCCGAGCCGTGCGGCCAGTACCAGATGACCGGCTGCGACTTCATCGGCAACTCCTCCTCGCACGGCGGCGGCGCGTTCATCACCACGACCTGCGGCTTTTCCGAAGTGCGGGCCTGCACGTTCACGGACAACCAGGCCGCGTTCGGCGGCGGCCTGCGCATCGACCTGTTCAATGACGGGACGCCCGGGCCGGTGTCCACGCTGGTGCAGGGGTGCCGGTTCTCCGGCAACGCCGCCGGGTTCGGCGGTGGCCTGTACGTTGATGGCCGCTACATCCCGGGCCCCGCCGGTGACCACCCGTCGTGCACGGTCGCCGACTCGATCTTCACGGCCAATACGGCGTCGGCGTGCTGCGGCGTCGGCAACTTCCAGAACCCCTGCTGGAAAGACGGCGTCAACTACGGGCAGACCTTCTACGGCGGCGGCGCGGACGTGCGCGTGCTCGACGGCGCCACCGCCGATGTCTTCAACTGCGTCTTTGCCGACAACACCGGCGTGCGCGGCGGCGGGCTCAGCGTCGCCGCATGCGGCGAGCCGGAGTTCAACCTGTTCGGAGGAACGGTCCGCGTCGCCAACTGCACCGTCCATGAGAACGATGGCACCGGGCTGGAACTCCGCATCGGCCGCACCGGCACCATCAGCGTCGCCAACTCCATCATTCGCGACAATACCGCCGCCCAGGAGATCGCCACCACCTTCAAGAACCCTGTCTCCGGCCAGGCCACGATCAATGTGAACTACAGCAACGTGCAGGGCGGCTACGCGGGAACCTCCAACACCGATCAGGATCCGCTCTTCGCAGATCCTTCGACCCTCGATTACCGCCTGCGTTCCGGGTCGCCCGCGATCGACGCGGGGGACTCGGGCGCGCTGCCGGCCACCTTTGCCACGGACTTGGCGGGAAACCCGCGCAGGGTTGACGATCCCGCGATGCCCGATACAGGCGCCGGATCACCGCCGATCGACTTGGGGGCGTACGAGTTCCAGGGATCGTGCCCGGCCGATTTCGACGGCTCGGGGTTCGTCGACACCGACGACTTCACGGCATTTGTGCTCGCGTTCGAAGCCGGGACCGATGACGCGGACTTCGACGGGTCCGGCTTCGTTGACACGGACGATTTCACCGCGTTCGTGCTCGCGTTCGAGGCCGGCTGCTGAGCACCGGTGCACCGGAGATTGCCCCTGAAAGCACAACGCCCGGGACCTTCCCATCCCGGGCGCTGGCGTTCTCTCCCCCGGATGGCCGCCCCCCGCGCGGAGCGGCCATCGGATGGACCCTTGGCTTTCGGCGGTTCGGGGGATTACCGAGCGTTCTTGCGGGCCTCGGCGATGGCTCGGTCCAGGGCTTCCTCGGCGGGCACCTTGATGTCGGGCTCGACGCCGGTGCCTTCCCAGTTGGTCTGCGTGATGGGGTTGCGGGCCCGCATGAAGGGCACGCCGATCACGAACCGGTCGTTGAGCCGCTCGCCGCGGACGGGGTGGGCGCCGCCGCCCGTGGTCTCGCCGATGACGGTCGCTCGCTTGAGGTTCTTGAGGTTGTACGTGAACTCTTCAGCGCCCGAGAAGGTCGAGCGGCTGGTGAGGACGTAGACGGGGACCTTCGACCCCAGCCTGCGGCCCGGCACTTCGGGCAGCGTCCAGTACTCCTCGACGACCGCGCCGTTGCGGTCGACCATGTCGTTGAGGTGGGTCTTCTCGTCGACCAGGTACGTGGTCAGGAACTGGATGAACTCGGGGCTTCCGCC
This sequence comes from Phycisphaerales bacterium, assembly GCA_022072615.1. Taxonomy (GTDB): domain Bacteria; phylum Planctomycetota; class Phycisphaerae; order Phycisphaerales; family UBA1924; genus JAEUJB01. The sequence continues at coordinate 3,112 of JAJVHS010000079.1, read as the reverse complement.
GCCGTTGTACCGCAGGTCGAAGATGACCGCGTCGGCGTTGCGAAGGAAGGCCATCGCCGCGGCGGCCGTATCCCGGGCGCCCTGGGCGTTGATGAACAGATCGAAGCGCACGTACCCGATGTTGTTCTCGAGCATCTCGACCTTGCGGAACGCGTAGTTGTCCTTGGCCATCTGGCGGTCGGCCTCGGCGCTGGGCCCGTCGATCTCCGCCTCGTCGTTGCCGTGGCCGCCGGCGTCGCCCGGGGCGATGCGAACGCCCAGGTGCAGGTCCTTGGAGACCGACCGGAAGTCCTCGGTGAGCCGGCGCGCGAGCTGGCCCTCGGTGGTGATCGAGTCGTACCGGCCGGCCTCGAGGTTGCCTCGGGCGACTTCGGCCATCTTCGCGGCGACCTCGGGGAAGACGTACCCCTCTTCGAGCGCCTTGCACGCCGCGAGCACGGTGGACTTGCGCATCTCGGCGGTCAAAGCCTTGGGCCGGACTTCCTCCCCGCCGACCGAGAGGATCACGCCGTCGAGCTTGCCGTCAGAGTCGAACTTGAACTCCATGGCGACCAGCGCGCCGCGGGCGGACCTGGCGACCAGCGAGACGCCGGTGTTATCGGCCGTCACCGAGTCCTCGACTCTGAGGGACCCGAACTGCTCCTTCATGCGGGCCACGCGCTTGATCCGCTCGGGGATCGGCGTTTCTGTCAGGCGGGCGGCCGAGCGGTGGGCGGACTCGAACTTCTCGACCGCGGCGGGCGAGCCGTCGTTGATCATCTCGATGAAGCCGCGGGCGATGGCCTGCCGCTGGTCGGGCGCGGCGGCGGTCGTGGCCGCGGGCTGGGCGTGCAGGGTCGGAAGGGGGACGACCGTCACCACAAGGGCGGCGGCGGACGCGGCGACGAGGGCGGCGGCTTTGCGCTTCATCGGGGGGCACTCCAGAACGGGACTCGCGTGTATAGTACGATTCGAACTATCCGTGGTTCCACTCTTTCTGGGAGTCGGGCCGGGCGGGTTTCCGTCATCGATTGGCGGGCCGATCGGCTAGGATGGCGGCCATGGCGAGCAGGGGAAAGAAAACCGGACGGCCGGCGCCGCCGCGCGAACCGCGGCGTCCGCGCCGGTCCGCGCGGGCGCGGGAGCTGAGCGAGCTCGAGTCGTTCACGCTGGGGCTGGTGTGGCAGCTCGGCCCGTGCAGCCCGTACGAGATCCGCCGTCACATGAAGGGGTCGCCGTCGACGCAGTGGAGCGCCAGCGCGGGGGCGATCTACCCGCTGATGCGGCGGCTGGAAAAGGGCGGGATGGTGGAATCGCGGCCGGCCCGGACGGGCAGGCGCACGCGTCGTGAGTACACGATCAGCCCCGCGGGTGAGGAGGCGCTGCGGCGGTGGATCGGCCCGCCGCTGCCGCGCGAGGCGGTGTCGGTGACGTACGACCCGCTGCGTTCGCGGGCGAGGTTCCTGGGCGCGGCGACACCGACCCAGCGCCGTGCGTGGCTGCGGGACGCGGAAGCGGCGCTCGACCAGGTCGCCGAGATGGTCCGGGCGTGGCAGACGGAGTACGGCGGCGAGAACCCGTATCTGTCGCTGGTGACGCGCAACGGCGAACTCGAGACCGAGGCGAGGCGGCGGTGGATCGGGGAGATGGCCCAGAAGCTCGGGTAGCTCTGGCACATGGAACGCTGAAGAGAACACGGAGGCACGGAGGAGCACGGACGACAAGCTCGTGCGACTTTGTGACCGAGCCCGCTTTCAGCGGTCCCAGAAGGTGCGCGATTGCGCTTGTGGTCACTGTCCATGCCCGGTCCCAGAACGGCCCGGTGACGTCTCGCCAGTTACGTGCGTCACTTGTCACATCCCGCCTGTTTTCTTTGGCTGCGGACGGGTCAACAAACCGCATTCTGTGCATTGCTCACATTGCGGTGCGATAGGGTAACCACAGTAAATGCACAAGCTTCGACGTCGCCGTAAAGACCGAACGCCGACTCTTGTACAATAATATATAGTCACGACAACAGCCGTTGGGCACAGAATGGACGGTAGTAGCCACGTCCATAAGACTTCTATCGAGAAGATCGTACCGCTATTGCTGGTTGAACTTCGTACACATATCCACGTCCAGGGAACTCCCAGACCAGCGATACACACCTCCGACTCGTTCACTGGTTCACGAACATAGTCTGGAACTTCTATGAGGAATGAGCCATGATCACCCGAGGTTGATTCGATGTGCGGCGACTCAATTCGATATGCACAATATAAATCTGACAACACAGACTTGTTACTTGTGGTAATATAGTAGTATCCCGATCGATTCGGCCATTTGCCGATGCGATGGAACGACCTCCAGTTGTCATTTTTATATGCGAACCATGAAAACAATGATGGCGTGATCGACAGTATTACACCAACTATAGACACTAATGCGGCGACACGACATGTACGAAAAGCAGAATTGCCTTCGGCACATCTCATTGGCATTCACTGACAGGAGTTTCAGTCTTGCCATACTGCTTCCGACCGAAGACGCAATCTCCGCCATGCCGGTGGCACCGGCAGGTGGCACCGGGATTCGCCCGTCGCGTGGGGGTCTTCCCGCGCCGTGCCACCGGGATCGCTTCGATCCCGGTGTCCTGGTTCTCGTGGCCATCGCCACGCTCATGTGCACGCGAATCTTCCACCGCTTCGACACCTCCTCACAACTCGACCGGCCTGTTGAACGCGGCCCGCTGCTCGGAGTGCGCCTGTCACTCCCTTCGCGGTCACATGCCGACCACGCCAGTCTACCGGACATACGACCAGGCGGGAATCTCATCCGCCGACAACCGGGGTCGGGTCGGGCGCGGTAGATGCACCATGATGTTGACTCACACCCCGCGCCGCCGAGCACCGGGATCGCCGAGCCGATCCACGGTGGCACGGCACGGGAAGGCTCTCACGCGGCTGCCCGGTCCCGAAGCCAGCTCGCACGTTTGATGAAGCGGCGCTGGGAGTTCATTGAGCGCGGCAGGCCCTCCCTGACGGTCGGGCTGCATGCACAAATGCGGGCGTGAGCGGAAGCACGCGGCCCGAGCGTGCGCGAGGGCTTGCGGCCCGGATGGGAGCGGGGCCTGGGAGTTCATCGAGCGGGG
>JAJVHS010000103.1 GCA_022072615.1 Phycisphaerales bacterium | reverse complement strand
CGATGAGAAGGGCCGCCCCCACCAGGTCCGCCTCTATTCCATCTCCGCCCCTTCGACCGGTGAAGACGGCCAGGGCATGCACGTCTCGACCACCGTCAAGCGGACGATCGACGAGCACTGGGAGACCCACCGCCTGTTCACCGGCGTGGCCAGCAACTACCTCTGCGACCTCAAGCCCGGCGACCCCGTGAAGGTCACCGGCCCCAACGGCAAGCGCTTCCTGCTGCCGGTCGCCAAGGACGATCACGATTACATCTTCTTCGCCACCGGGACCGGCATCGCCCCGTTCCGGGGGATGCTCATGGAGCTGCTCGAACCGCGGTCCGGGCCGCCGACGACCGGCCGGGTCGTCCTCATCATGGGCGCCCCCTACGACACCGACCTGCTCTACGACGACTACTTCACGGACCTTGCCCGGCGGCACCCTAACTTCCAGTACCTGACGGCCCTCTCCCGCCAGCCGCAGCAGGATGTGTCGCGCAAGCTGTACGTCCAGCACCGGCTCGAGACCCACGCCCGGGAGCTGAACCCCCTGCTCGAATCCCCCCGGACGCTCATCTATATCTGCGGCCTTGCGGGGATGGAGCTTGGGATCTATCAGCAGCTGGTGCGCGGCCTTCCCGCCGAGGCGGCGGACCAGTACCTCACCATCGCCCCGGAAGTCCGCGGCGACATCGCTTCATGGAACCGCACGCTCCTGAATCGCCAGATCAAGGCCACCCGGCGAGTCTTCACGGAGGTGTACAGCTAAACTATTCACCCGCTCTCCACACCGCCCGTCGGGGCGGGGTTCGTACGGGGACGGGCGTTCATCGTGGAAGAGCGTGGGGTTGCGTGGGGGTACGGGGGTTCGTGTGGGGGTTGTTTGCGGACTCGTGGGGATGGGCAGGTTGTGCCCGCTCACCCCGCGGCGGTTTGACCACCTCCCGTGCGGGCTGATACCGTGCCCTCCCCGCAAGGGGTTTCGATTGACCCAGACGCCACGCTGAACCCGACCTCCGCCTTCGGGCCTTCAACCGGCGTGCACCGACGACGAGCTCTTCGAATGGCCGTAGACCAACACTCACCTCGCTCCTGGCCCGTCGCCCCCCTCCGGCTCAGACTGCTCGGGCGGCTGCTCGCGAGTCTCTCGCTCGCTTTCACGCTGCTGGCGGCGACCCCCGCCCGAGCCCAGCTCGACACGCTCCCCGACAGCGTGACCGACAACGTCTCCCCGCTCTCACAGGCGCAGGAGCAGACGGTCCGGCAGTACACCGAAAAGTACCTGTCGGCCCTCGAGACCGCGGCCGCCGACCCCGAGGGCACCACCGCCGCCGAGGACGCCCGGCGGAAGCTCGTCGCCCCTCTCACCCGCAACACCACCTCGACCACCTTCCGTCTTGAGTACTCGCGCCAGCTCATGCCCCGCCTGCGGGCCATGACCGAGAGCAAGAACAAGAACCTGGTCACCCAGGCGCTGCAGATCACCGGCGAGCTCGCAACCGAGGCCGCGGTGGAGGCGACCGAGGCCCTGCTGGATTCCTCCGAAGAGGACGTCCGGTTCATGGCGGCCGCGGGTCTTCGCCGGACGTTCGTCGCCGTCTCCATGGCCTCGCCCGCCATCGACGAGACCAACCTCAAGGCCGCCGCGACGGCCCTCGGGAAGGCGCTCACCGCCGAGAAGAGCACGCTGGTCGCATTCGCGATGACCGACGCGCTGGTCGCCGCCGTCAGCACCAGCCGCGAGAACCTCAGCGGCCTGCGCTCCACCGCGACCATCGCCCTCGCCAACGCCCTGGGCCAGCGCGTGCGTGCGCTCAACGGCGCCATGCCCGACGTCCAGGACCTCCAGGGCCTCATCAAGGCCGCGACCTCGTTCCGCGACGAGCTCGCCAACGGCCGGCTCGACAGCGAATCCGCCAAGGCCGCCGCGGGCTTCGCCGGCGACCTGCACGTCAACATCACCAAGGTGATCAAGAAGGCCGGGCTCCCGCAGAGCACGGTCGACAGCGCCCCGGCGAGGGGCCAGGCGGTGCAGATGGCCCTGCTCGCCGACCAGATCATCACCTTCGCCGCCCAGAAGCGCGGCGACCGTGGGCCGGCTGTCGATCTTTCCAACCGGCTCCGCAGCGGCGAGGTCAACGACGACGCGCTGTACGCCAACGGCGTGACCGACGTGGTCGGTCGCCTCACCGGGCCGACCTTCGGCCTCGACGCGACCCGCTTCCGCTAAACCCTCCGCGCAGGGCACCTGTTTCAATACCGTGCCCCCTCTACACGCACGCGTGCTGCTGTTCTAGCGCCCGCTGTCCGCTGTTCTGCTGCCCGCTGTCTGCTGTCTGCTGTCTGCTGTCTGCTATTCTCCCGCCATGCTCAAGCTCCTGGCGCCGCTGGTGCTTGTCGCGCTGGCGATCCTCGCGGCCGCGCTGGCCGACCCCGCCCCACCCCGAGCCGATTTCGTCTTCATCAACCGCGGCGACGTCACCACGCTCGACCTTGCCAAGATCTCCTGGCAGCAGGACCTGCGGGTCGCCCGGATCGTTCACGAAGGCCTCGTCAGGAACGACGTCTTCACGCACGACTTCGACCTCCGGCCCGCCGTCGCGCAGTCCTGGGATATCTCCCCCGACGGCCTCACCTACACCTTCCGCCTGCGGCCGGGCGCCAGGTGGTCCAACGGCGACCAGGTCCGGGCGTCCGACTTCGTCTATTCGTGGCGGCGCGTGATGCTCCCCGACAGCGCCGCCGACTACACCGGCTTTTTCTTCCCCATCAAGGGGGCTCGAGCCTTCTTTGAGTGGCGCAGCGACCAGCTTGGAAAGTTCGCCGCCGAGTCGGCATCGCTGGCCGCGCCCGATCGCTCCGCCCGGGCCGCCGACCTGTGGAAGCAGACGCTCGCCCGTTTTGAGTCGACCGTCGGCATCTCGGCGCCCGACGACCTCACGCTGGTCGTGACGCTCGAGCAGCCCGTTCCCTACTTCCTCAGCACGCTGAGTTTCCCCGCGATGTTCCCCGTCTACCCGCCGCTGGTGCAGCGGTACGAGCGGCTGGACCCCGCCACCGGCATGATGCAGACCGATCAGGGCTGGACGCAGCCGCCGGCGTGCGTGAACAACGGGCCCTTCAAGGTCGTCCGCTGGAACTTCAAGCGCGAGATGGGCCTTGAAAAGAACCCGTTCTACTGGGACGCGGCATCGGTCGCCATCGATTCGATCTCGATGCCGACAATCGAAGACCCCGCCGCGCAGGTCCTGGCCTACCGCACCGGCACCATCATGTGGATCACCGACGTGGTGGCCCGCTTCACGCCGGAGATGTACGCCCAGAAGCTGGCGTACTACGCCGACCACCGCGACCGGTACGACGCGCTCAAGGCCCAGGGCCTCGACCAGTTCGAGATCGACCGCCGGCTCCCGCCCGACCCCCGCGCCGCCCTTCACGTCATCCCCGCCTTCGGCACCTACTTCATCAACTTCAACTGCCGGGCCAAGCTGCCCGACGGGAGACCCAACCCGCTCGCCGACCGCCGCATCCGCCGCGCCCTGACCATGGCCGTCGACCGCCGGGCCATCGCCGACCAGGTCCGCCGCCTGGGCGAGCCGGTCTCTCCGACGCTCATCCCGCCCGGGTCGATCGCGGGGTACCCGTCCCCGACCGGTCTCGAGCGCGATGTCGACCAGGCGCGACGGCTGCTCGACGAGGCCGGCTACCCCGCTGGCGCCGGGCTGCCGGCGCTCGATTACCTCTTCACGCGCGACGGCGGCCACGACGTCATCGCCCAGGCCGTCGCCAAGCAGTGGGAGCAGGAGCTGGGCGTGCGCGTCAACCTCGTGCCCAAGGAGATCAAGGCCTTCCGCGAGGACCTCAAGAGCAAGAACTACATGGTTTCTCGGGGGAGCTGGTTCGGGGATTACGGCGACCCGACGACCTTCCTCGAGCTCAACCGCAGCGGCGACGGCAACAACGACCGCGATTACTCGAGCCCGCAGTACGACGCCCTGCTCGACGAGGCGGCGCGGGAACTCGACCCCGCCCGGCGGATGCAGGTACTCTCGCAGGCCGAGGCCGTGATGCTCGCCGATGCGCCGCTGCTCACGCTGTTTCAGTACAACAGCGTGTACGTCTTCGACCCCCACCGCTTCACCGGGCTCTCGACGCACCCGCGCGGCGAGCAGGACCTCGCCCGGATCGACATCTTCGGCGACGGCAAGGGCTCGGACCAGCCCATGATGATGCGGCACTGATCGACGCGGGGACTGACACCTTGCCACGACCGACCGCGACGCGCTCAGACGGCGATCATCGCCGCCGCGACCCCGAGCACGGACGCCACCACGTACACCGCGACGACCCGCACGACGAGCCCTTCGCACCACGCCGAGCACGCACGGATCGCGCCGGCTCGGTCGTGGCCGCATTCCGAGCAGCGCCGCTCGCGCCGGGCATCAACCTGGTACCCGCACCACTCGCATCGCCCGCCGCGAATACCCGTGTCGTGTCCTGGCACAGCTCACGGGTGCCCGTTCGCCGTGAAGAACCGGTGAACCGACCAGCCGTTCGCCCACCCGCAAGCATCGCAATCCGCCCACAGACCTCCCTAAGAATCATGCATGACCCGCTCACACCCATGTCTTGCCGCCGCGATCCTGGCGGTCGGCATCGTGACCGTTCCCGTGGTTGCCATTCACGCCGAGCCACCGGCGGCGCCGCCGCCCGCGACCGCAGCCCGAGCCCCGGCGACCGCCATCAGCGCCGGCGTGGACGAGCGGGTCGAGCTGCTCTCCATCATCGCTCGGCTCGCCGGCAACCCCGAGTACAACATGAAGAACTCGGCGTCGCCCTATGCCTCGCGCGTCGAGGAGTGGTTCGGTCACTCACGCGAGCACGCGGCGATCACCATGTTCCGCGAGGGCCGCCGCCAGTTCGGCTGGTCGTACGACGCCGTCCCGTGCCTGGCCGTCCACCTCACCGCCTTTCCAGAACTTGCCGAGCGGATGCCCATCGACGCTGACCCGCGCCCGCCGCGCCTCGACAAACGCTGGAACCCGGAGTTCACACGGCAGTGGCTCGACCAGGTCCGCGACTTCATCAAGGTCACCAGCGCCGCGGGCTTCTTCGACCAGGAGCGCGAGTTCTACGGCAAGGTCAACGAGCGGATGGCGGCGTTCGTCCGCGAGACGGACCCTGTCCCGTGGTTCGATTCGTTCTTCGGCGCCAAGGCCGGCGCGTCCTACCAGGTGATCCCGGGCCTTGTCTGCGGCGGATCAAACTACGGCGTCGGCGTCGTGTTCCTAGACGGGTCGCCCGAGGAAATCCGCCCGGTATTGGGCTGCTGGAAGTGGGACAAGGTCGGCCTGCCCGAGTTCGCCACCGAGGCCTACCTCCCGACGTTCATCCACGAGCTGGCGCACTCGTACGTCAACCCCTTCGTCGAACGCCACGCCGGAGTGATCGACCCGCCCTTTGCGACGATGTACCCGTCGATCGCGGCGGCGATGAAACGCAAGGCGTACGCAACGGCCCGAACCGTGGCGTGCGAGACCATCGTCCGAGCCGTGGTCATCCGCTACCTGCACGATCGGCTCGGGCCCGGCGCGGGCGAAGCGGAGAAGTTCCGCCAGAAACGCGAAGGCTTCCCGTGGGCGGGCGGCCTCGCCGACGTGCTCGGCGAATACTCGGCGGATCGCGGCAAGTTCCCCGCGCTCGACGACTTCTCACCGACCATCGCGGAGCACATGCAAAGCATCGCAAAGACAATGACGTCCCCCGGCGAGGTCGCTCCGAGGTAGCCGCCGTCGGCATCTCGACGACAACGCCGTGAGCGCTTCACTCCTCGGGCCCGGCGCATGTCACAGCGGCCCGCTAGTGCCGCCCGTTCGCCATCACCCACACCCGCAGGACCTCCGCCACCGACCACGCCTGTGCCGGGCAGCCGCTCGGTCGCCGCGGGCGGTCCGCGGTCTCATCGCCGTCGTACACCTCGGCGAGCTGGCCCACCGCTCGTCCGGGCCGCGGGTGCATCAGTTCCTGCACGAACGGGCGGATCATCGACGCCGCCTCGGCCCGGCTTTCACGGCTGAACTGTCCCACCCGCATGACCGCCTCGGCCATCGGGCCGATCAGCCACGGCCACACCGTCCCGTTGTGGTACGCCCGATCCCTCGCAAACAACGTCCCCTCGAACCGGGAGTGGTACTCCTGGTCCGAAGGCGCGAGCGTGCGAAGCCCCATCGGCGTCAGCAGCGTCTGCCGCACCGACCGCACCACCGCCTGCTGCTGCTCGGCGTTCAGCGGCGAGTACGGCAGGCTCACCGCGAAGATCTGGTTGGGCCGCACCTGGTACGCCGGGTCACGGCCCGGGCCGTGGCTGCTGGGTCCGCCCGGAACCAGGTCGAAGCACATCTGCCGGTACGCGTCGAAGAACTTGGCCTGGAACGAGGCCCGTACCTTTTCGGCGATCTGCCGCAGGTCCCGGCTGGTCCTCGGGCGTGATTCCTCGAGCACGTCCGCCGCGCTCAACAGCCCGCTGTACCACAGCGCGTTGATCTCGACGGCCTTGCCGGCCCGCGGCGTGAAGACCACACCGTCACGCTTGGCGTCCATCCACGTGAGTTGCGTGGTGACGTCCCCCGCGCTCACGAGCCCGTCCGAGGGGTCCACGCGGATGCCGAAATCGGTGCCCCGCTCGTACGACTCGATGATCTGCATGCACGCCGCCGCGAGGAACCGCTCCGCCGCGGCGTCGTCCTTGCTCTGGGCCACGTACCGCGCCGCCGCGTGGATGAACCACAGCGACGCGTCCACGGTGTTGTACTGCGCCGCGCCCGTCCCGTTGTCGAAGCAGTTGGGAACCAGCCCGTTGCGGATCATCCCGGCGAATGCCTCCAGCACCTCCCGGGCTTCCGCGAACCGGCCGGTGGAAAGCAGCAGACCCGGCAGGCTGATCATCGCGTCGCGGCCCCAGTCGCTGAACCACGGGTATCCGGCGATGACCGACGCCTTGTCGGTCGCGTCCATCCCCGCTCGCCACGCCGGGTCGCGCCGCCTGACGATGAACTGGTCCGCGGCTCGGACCAGCGCTTCGGCGATCGGTCGGTCCTCGCCGGACGCCCCCAGCGTCTCGGCAACCGCCCGGGCACGCTCGGCCTGCTCGCTCGCGACGTGCTCGATCTCGCCGCCCTCGCCCTCGCCGATCCATGCCCGCAGCTCGTACTGCGACTCCTGCCCGGCCTGGGCCGAGATCTCCGCCGTGATGACGCCGGGAACGAACAGGTCCTCGCGGAAATCCTGGCCGCGGGCACGGTCCAGCGCGTACTCGAAGTTGTTCCACCACTGCGACGGACCGCCGAATCGCCACGCCGAGCCGGTCCGCAGCGAGAGGTTCAGCGCGGGGATCTCGCATTCTCCCAGCCGGTCGCCGCGGTGCACGATCACGCGACCGTCGCGCGTCTCGACGCTCAGGGGCGAAGACCCGTCCTGGCGGCACAGTTCGTGAAAATCCCGCATCGAGACCAGCGGGCGAAGCTCCAGCCGGCCGCGCAGCGCCGCGGATGCGCCCGTGATGCCGTACCGAACGGCGATCGCGCCGGGCCTCAGCACCACGAGCTCGCGCCGCACCGTCACCGCGCCGTGCCGAGCAGTGACCGCCCGGTACGTCCACGCGGCCCCGCGGTCCCGCGTGAACTCCACCAGCAGCGACGCCCCGCGCGGGTGCATCGCGCCCGGGAACCGGAAGCTCGAGAAGTCGAACGACTCCTCATCTCCCTCCGGGCCGATGAGCACAACCGTTTCCACCACCGAGTTGAGCAACGCGACCCGCCCCACCGGCGGCGCCAGCGCCGCAATCAGCCACGCGTGGTACCGGCGGCCGGGGATGCCCGCGACCGTGCCCATCGCCATGCCGCCGGCCGCGTCGGTGAGCAGCCACTCCATCGACTCGAGGTCGTCGGTGGAGAGACCCGCGTCCGCTTGGACGGTGAACGACCCTCCGGCAGCGGTGGGCATGGATTCCTCAGGAGAGCGAGCGGCGGGCAAGCCGGCCCCGGGCTGGGTTTGAACGACACGGATTGGTCTGCCCCGCGTCGATCCCATAAGCAGGATGCTAGGCCCCGGCGCGGCCCCCCCGGCGGCGAGCACCGTTTGGCGCCCATCGGCGCGGCGGGACCGGGGTGAACGCCGATCATCTTGACATCGGCCCGGATGCTGCGACACTCATCCATGGGAACCACGCTCGTCCGTTCCTCCTCCAATTCGCTCTCGTCAGCCTCCAATCCTGAGTCGCAACCCGGGCCCGGATCGCCCGCGGCCGCCGCGCGGTCGATGGCGTCGATCCTGGAGAACAAGATCACCATGGACGGCATCACGTTCGACGACGTGTTGCTCCTGCCGCGCCGGTCGAGCGTCATGCCCGCCGACGCCGACACCTCGACCCGCCTGACGACGTCGATCCGGCTCAACATCCCCCTGGTCTCGGCGCCCATGGACACCGTGACCGAGTCGGCGCTGGCGATCGCGCTGGCCCTCGAGGGCGGGATGGGCATCATCCATAAGAACCTGACCGTCGAGGCCCAGGCGCGCGAGGTGCTGAAGGTCAAGCGCTCCGCCAATGGCGTCATCACCGACCCCCTCACGCTCCGGCCGGACGAGACCGTCGCCCGGGCCAAGGAGCTCATGGCCAAGCACAACGTGTCGGGCTTCCCCGTCACCGAGAAGGGCGGCACCGGCCCCGACAAGGGCAAGCTCCTGGGCATCCTCACCCGCCGCGACCTCAAGTTCGTCGAAGATCTCTCGGTCCCCGTCAAGGAGGTCATGACCTCCCGCGGCCTGATCACCGCGCCCGCCGGCACCACCCTCGACCAGGCCGAGGTCATCCTCAGCAAGAACAAGGTCGAGAAGCTGCTCCTGATCGACGGCAACTTCCACCTCGCCGGACTGATCACCATGCGGGACATCGAACGCGCCGCTCGCTTCCCCCGGGCGTGCCTCGATGCCCGCGGCCGCCTGCGCTGCGGCGCGGCCGTCGGCGTCGATCACTACGAACGGGTCGAAGCCCTGCTCGCCGCCGAGGTCGACGTGCTCGTGGTCGATACCGCGCACGGCCATTCGGAGAACGTCATCCGCACGGTGCGGACCATCAAGCAGAAGCACGACGTCCAGGTCATTGCGGGCAACATCGCGACCGAGGAAGCCGCCATTGACCTCATCGAGGCCGGGGCCGACGCGGTGAAGGTCGGCATCGGGCCCGGTTCGATCTGCACCACCCGCGTCGTCGCCGGCGTCGGCGTGCCGCAGATCACCGCCGTGGCCTCGGCCGCTCGCGGCGCAGCGCTCGCGCTCGAACGCACCGGCCGCGACGTCCCCGTCATCGCCGACGGCGGCATCCGCCACTCCGGCGACATCCCCAAAGCGATCGCCGCGGGCGCGGCGTGCGTGATGATGGGGTCGCTCTTTGCCGGCCTCGATGAATCGCCGGGCGAACTGGTTATCTCCCAGGGCCGGCGGTACAAGAGCTACCGCGGCATGGGGTCCGAAGGCGCGATGAACGCCGGTTCGGCCGATCGCTACCGCCAAGCCGACAAGCTCGAAGCCGCCAAGCTCGGACCCGACGGCAAGCCGCAGATCAAGTTCGTGCCCGAGGGCGTCGAGGGCCTGGTCCCCTACCGCGGGCCGCTGGCCGACTTCGTCTACCAGCTCGTCGGCGGGATCCGCAGCGCCATGGGCTACTGCGGCTGCTCGACCATCGACCAGCTCCAGCGCGACACCCGCTTCTGCAGGGTCTCGGGCGCAACCGTGGTCGAGAACCACCCGCACGACATCCGCATCACCAAGGAATCACCCAACTACATGGTGGGCAAGGTCGGGCCGTGACGGACCGGGCCGTCGGCCGGTCGTGCGGCGGCGTCCCGATGCTCAGTCGTTCAGCGGCGTGATGGTCACGCTCCCGCCGGCCGACTGCACGTCGCAGTACACCCGGACGAGGTTGTTCTCGTTCCTGTCCGGTTGCGAATCGCTCATGACCGGCGTGCCCTTCTTGTCGTCCTCGTTGGCGAAGATGTTGTCGCCGTGGTTGCGGCTGCCGTTGACCTCGGCGGTGTAGGTGACGGTGAGCTGCTCGGGGTCGGGCCGGGTCAGGTAATCCACGTGGTTGTCGTTGAACGCCGCGTTCCCCTCCCACGTCGTGGGCCCGCCGTGGATCCGCAGCGTGTTGGACTCGGTCCCGTACGTGCCCGGCGCGAGGATCCACTTGCCCGGCGTGCCGCCGTACAGCGGCCCGCGGTTGGCCACGATCACCGTCCGGGCATCGAAGGTGCTCTGCCACAGCTTGGCCCGGCGGCCGAACGGCGGCAGGTGCGCGTAGGACGTGTGGCCGGTCATGCCCTCGCCGCGCCGGCCCGAACTGGGAATGCCGGAGGTCCCCACCTCGCCGGGCATGCTCGCCAGGCCCGGGTCCCACACCGCCTTGTCAGGCACCGCCGCCTTCTGCGGCATCGAGTACTCGTAACCCGTATCGGCCTTGATGGCGGCGCTCGATTCGGCGACGCTGATCAGCATGGTCGGCTGGAGCAGCCCGTTGAACACCAGCAACGAGTAGATGTTGCCGGTGTTGTCCTTCGGGGTCAGGGCGTCGTCCTTGATGGTCTCCTGCTTGCGGTCCAGCGCGCTGGGCAGCGGGAACGCGCCGTCGTTTCCCTGTGCCCACGTGGTCATCGCCTGGTGGATCGTGCGGATCTGCGCGCCGTCCTTCACCTGGCGGCTGGTCGCCCGCGCCTTGCTCAGCGCCGGCAGCAGAATCCCGATCAGCAGCGCGATGATCGCGATCACCACAAGAAGCTCAATCAGCGTAAAGCCCCGGCGTGCGATCCGCATCATGCCGACCTCCGCGTGATGGCTCAACGAACGGAAACACGGGCGGCGCCCGCGTCCATCCCTAACCAATACGGACATCCCGGGCGCGGTACTGCACAAAAACCGCGCCCCGGCGCGGAATTCCAACGGCCGTGACCGTTTCCACTCACGCCCGATCGACGCGAATTTTCGGACGATGAAGGTTGCTTATGCGGAGAACGTCGCGGAAACCCACTTCTCGCTCGACGAGGACGCCTTCACCGAGGTCTCGATGAAATGCACGCCCCGCGCGCCGTCCACCACGTCGGGATAGTCGAACGGGCCGCCCAGGCCGACACCCCCCACGTCCTTCTTCCCCGCCTTGCGGGCCCGGATCGCCTCGCACGCGTTGTTGTACGTGTTGGCGAAGGCTTCGAGGAAGGCTTCGGGGTGGCCGGGCGGGATCCGGGTGTTGCGTTTCGCGGCCTCGCCCAGGTACCCCTGGCCGCGGCTGAGGATCCGCTGCGGCTGGCCGTCGACGCGGTGAACCAGGAAGTTGGGGTCCTCCTGCCGCCACAGGAGCGATCCCTTGGTGCCGTACACGCGGATGCTCAGGTCGTTCTCGTGGCCGATGCAGATCTGCGAAACCGTCAGGATGCCGCGGGCGCCCGGCTCGCGGTCGGACGTGTCGGCGCCGGTGCCCGCGCACTCCGACGACCCCGCCGAGCAGTACCGCAGCAGGATGTTCGCGTCGTCATCGAGCTGCCGCCCGGGCACGAACGACGTGAGTTCCGCGCTCATCGCCTGGAGCTTCAGACCCGTCACGTACGCGACCAGCTGCTCGGCGTGCGAACCGATGTCCCCCACCGCGCCGCCCGCGCCCGATCGGGCCGGGTCCGTCCGCCAGTTCGCCTGCTTCTGCCCGGAGTCCTCGAGGCGGTTGGCGAGCCAGCCCTGGCTGTACTCGACGATGATCTTGCGGACCTCGCCGATCTCGCCCGCCGCCACCATCTCCCTGGCCTGCTTGACCAGCGGGTACCCCGAGTAGTTGTACGTCACCGCGAAGACCACGCCCGTCCTGCGGACGGCGTCGATGAGCTGACGGGCCTGCTCGGTCGTGTGCACGAGCGGCTTGTCGCAGACGACGTTGAACCCCGCCGATGCAAACGCATGGGCCACGGGGAAGTGCACGTGATTGGGCGTGACGATCGAGACGAAATCGATCCGCTTCTCCGCCGGGAGCTTCTTCTCGCCCTCGAGCATCGCCTCCCATGTCGGGTAGTTGCGGTCGTCGGCAAGGTTCAGATCCTTGCCCGACGCGAGCGCCTTCTCGGGAGTCGACGAGAGGCACCCGGCCACGAACTCGACCCGGCCGTCCATGCACGCGGCGGTGCGGTGCACCTGCCCGATGAACGCGCCACGCCCGCCGCCGACCATGCCCATTCGGAGTTTGGTGTCTGCCATAGCGCGGGAGCATATCACCGCGCCCGCATCCCCGAGCCGCGTGCTCATCCCGCCGCTCGCCGCCGGCTGCACAGGGAAATTTGCTTGATCTGGCGGACAAGCCGGAGCGTACCTTGACCCTTATTGAGGATCTGATCATCATCAATTGCCGGGGTGGAAAGGGGTTATCGAATGAACCGCCGCCGCCTCGGCCTGCCCGCCATGTTCATCGCGGTCGCCGCCGCACCGCTGTCCGGACAACTCGTCAACGTCC
The DNA here is from genome assembly GCA_022072615.1 of Phycisphaerales bacterium. GTDB lineage: Bacteria > Planctomycetota > Phycisphaerae > Phycisphaerales > UBA1924 > JAEUJB01. Next base: position 9,805 of record JAJVHS010000103.1, on the reverse strand, counting down.
CGACCGATATCCAGCAGCCCGGCACCCAGGCGCAGGAGGTCGGAAACCTCGAATCGCCCGACAAGTGCGACAACTGCCACGGCGGCTACAACCCGGCCGTGGAGCCGGCGCACAACTGGCGCGGCAGCATGATGGCGCACGCCACCCGGGATCCCATCTTCTGGGCCACCATGGCCATCGCCGAGCAGGACTTTCCGGGCGCCGGCGATCTGTGCATCCGGTGCCACAGCGTGGATGGATGGAACGCGGGACGCTCCGTCCCCACCGACGGATCGTCGCTGACCGCCGCGGACGCGACGGGAGTTCCCTGCGACGCGTGCCACAAGATGACCAACACCTCCAACACCGAGTGGCTCGGCACGATGAACGGTTCGTTCGTCGCCAACAACGGGGTCGGCCAGGGCTACTACGGCTCGGGGATGTACTCGCTGTGGGGCGGCGCCCAGAAACTCGGCCCGTACGCCGATGCACAGGCGAAGCACCAGTTCGGAAAGTCCCTGTTCCACCGTTCCTCCGATTTGTGCGGAACCTGCCACGACGTCTCCAACCCGGCCGTGGGCGACCTTGCCCACAACAACGGCGCCCCGCTCCCTTTGACCTCCGGGTTCAGCGGCGTCCCGGGCGCGCCCGTGGACACCAAGGCCGCCTTCAACAACTTCCCCTTCCAGTACGGCGTCGTCGAACGGACCTTCAGCGAGCACAAGTCCAGCCTGCTGTCGCAGACGCGCGTGTCGGATTACCCCTCGCTGCCTGAAGACCTGCGAGCCGGGGCGCTGCGCACCGCGTACCTCAACGCCATGGCCTCGACCGCCTCGGGCAACTACGTCGACGGCGCGGCCCGGGTGTTCAGCTGCCAGACCTGTCATATGCCGCCGGTTACGGGGCTGGGCTGCAACAAGGCGGGCACCCCCGTCCGCAGCGACCTGCCCCTGCACGACCTCACGGGAGGGAACACGTGGATTCCCGACGCGATCGAGTACCTCGACGCGCGCGGGCTGCTCCGCCTGGGCGGGCTGATGACGCCTTTGGAAGTCGCTGCCATGCGTGAAGGCAAGCAACGAGCGATCGCGCAGCTCCGCGACGCCGCCACGCTCGCGGTTGATGGCAACGTGCTCCGCGTGACAAACCACACCGGCCACAAGCTCATCTCCGGCTACCCCGAAGGCCGGCGCATGTGGCTCAATGTCCGCTGGTTCAACGCGCAGGACCAGATCGTCCGCGAGGACGGCAAGTACGGCCCGGTCGCCGTGCTGATCGGCGGGACCTGGACCACCGTGAACTCACTCATCGATCTCGACGATCCGTTCACGAAGGTCTACGAGGCCCATTACGGGATGACGCGCCAGTGGGCGCAGCAGCTCCTGGCCCTGGGCTACCCCGCGTCGCTCGAACTGGGCTACGACCGCATCACCGGCCAGCCCGATGCGACGCTGGGCGAGCTCGCCGCGGGCGTGTTCGGCGAGTCGCACGAAACCTTCCACTTCGTTCTCAACAACGTCGTCATCAAGGACAACAGGCTGCCGCCTTACGGCTTTGCGTACGACGCGGCACGGGTCCGCAACACGCTGCCAGTCCCGCCCGAGCAGTACGGAAGCCCCGGCCCCGGAGGCATGTACAGGTACTGGGATCAGCTGACACTCCAGCCGCCGGCCTCGGCGGTCCGAGCCGACATCCGGCTGCTGTACCAGACCACCTCGTGGGAGTACATCCAGTTCCTGGCCCTTGCGAACTCGGGCCAGGTCGCGTTCCTGGCCGCGGAGGGCGACAACCTGCTCGACGCCTGGCGCAACACCGGCATGGCGGAGCCGCAGGTGATGGCCACCGCCCAGTGGGTCTCGCTGGCTCCGTCTGAATTCTCGCTGGTCGAGCCGCAGGACGGCGCCGCGGGCGTGAGCGTCACGCCTCACCTGGAATGGACGGTGTCCGACGGCGCCGCGACCTACACGGTGACGGTGGACGACGACCCGCTATTCAATTCGCCGGTCCTGGTGCAGACGGGGATCACCGCGACGTCGTTTGATGTCCCGGAAGGCGTGCTGGCGACGTGCAGCATCTACTACTGGGGCGTTCAGGCCGTGAATGCCACCGCGAGCGTGGCCTCAACGCCGGCGAGCTTCTCGTTCGAGACCTATCGGCCCGCGGACTTCGACGGGTCGGGCTTCGTGGACATCGAGGATTACTCCGCGTTCGTGGCCGCGTTCGAATCAGGTGACGAATCCGCCGACTTCGACTCGTCGGGATTCGTCGATCTCGAGGATTTCACCGCCTTCGTCGCGGCGTTCGAGGCGGGCTGCTAAGAGAAGGAACCAAGGCACTGAGGCACGAAGGCACAAAGAGAAGGACATGGCACGCCGTGGCCGTGGACGGGTTCTGACGCGTCGGTCGCGGCAAGGCCCTAACGCCCCGGCCGACATGTCAACGCGGCACACACGCGATCCTGGCGCATATCGCCCGTGGTGCGCGCGCGGATGGTCGTTACACGCGTGTTTTCCAAGTGACCGCACGAGGGTGAGACGGCTCGGATGGCCTGCCCCTCCGTGCCTCTGTGCCCTTGTGCCTTCGTGCCTTCTCTTCGTCTTCCCTCGACACCTGTCCCTCACCTCGTCTTCTCCGTGATCCACTCGGTGATCAGCGTCAGCGCTTCGGGCGCGAAGGTCTCCTCGATCTGGGCGTACTCGGTTGGTGACCCGGTGGTGGCCCGCTGGAAGAGGTGGTTCAGGCCGGGAAGTTCCCTGGTCGTCACGTCGGTGTTGCCGCCCGCCTTCACCGCCTTCTCAATCTCCGGCAGGTTCTGCGAGGGCGGCACCTGGAGGTCGAGGCTCCCGTTGATCGCGAGCACCGGGCACGTGACCTTGCGCAGGTTCTCGCGGGGGTCCATCACCAGGAAGCGGCGGAACCACGGGCTGGTGAGTTGGGCCATGTTCTGCGTGACAAGTTCATCGATCGTCGCGGCTCGTTCCTCTTCGCCGAGGTCCTGCGCCGCGGGCGCGGCGTTGAACTGCTGCTCGGCGATCTCACGGACCCGAGCCGCCACCTGTTCGTCGGGTGTGCCGTCGATGATCATGCGGAAGATATCGGCCGACATGGCCGCGCCCTGCTCGGCCTGGTCCGCCGGCGCGCCGTTGGCGATGGCGATCAGCTTGCCCTGGAGGGCGATGATCTCCGCACCGGGCACGCCCGTTCCGGCGAGCAGCACGATGTAGGCAACATCCGAAGACCGGCTCGCGCAGATGGGCGCGATCAGGCCGCCCTCGCTGTGGCCGACGATGCCGATCTTCTTCGCGTCGATCTCCGGCCGGGTCATCAGGAACCGCACGGCGGCGAGCGCGTCGCCCGCGAAGTCGTCGCTGGTCGCCGTGGCGAAGCTGCCCGTGGACTTGCCGACGCCGCGGTCGTCGTACCGCAGCACCGCGATGCCGTGTCGCACGAGATGGTCGGCGAGGACCAGGAACGGGCGGTGGCCCAGGAGCGATTCATCGCGGTCCTGCGGCCCCGACCCCGTCACGAGCACGGCCGCGGGGTGCGGGCCTTGGGTCTGCGGCACCACCAGCGTGCCCGCGAGCGTGACGCCGGCCTCGGCGTTCTGAAACTCCACGTCCTCGATCGCGTAGGGGAACGGGGCCTTGGGCTCCTGCGGGCGGTTCATCGACGCGGGCTTCTCGCCCTCGGCGAGGCGCCGAGCGGTGACCGGGAACTCCTGCCCGGCCTGCTTGAGCGTGCCCGCCGCGGTGCCGTCGGGCTCGACTTTGAGATCGAAGTGCGCGTAGGCCATCGGCGGCGCGCCGGCGGGCTTGAGCACGAACCGCAGCTGGGTCTCCGAGACCGCGACGTCATCGAGCGCCAGGTCCCTCACCCCTTGCATGGGAATCGAGATGGTGCCCTTGTCCGTCAGAAGATCGACCGAGAAATCGAGCTTGATCCCGCCGGGGAGCGAGATGCTTCCTGACCACGTGGTCGGTTGCGACACCGCCTCCGGCGTCGCCGCGGGCGGGGCGTCCTGCCGTGCCGCGGCCGCCACCGGCCAGAAGAGCGCCAGAACCGCGATCGCGAGTCGAATGAAGCTGGTCATGCGTCGCCACCTCCCGGCCGCCGCAATCCGCGTCGCGGCGAGCCATCACCGAGTTGCTGACACGGCGGACATGAATGGTACGGGCCGCACCACAATTTTGCGTCGCCGCGGTTGCGGCGCGGCGGCCGGTTGTCGAGAATGGCTCGGCCGGCGAGCCGGCGCACCGCATGATGGTCTTCGTGCTCCATGCTGCTCTGGTCTGGTGGGCGGCCGCTCGATGGCGGCGGCGGTGGCAGTCTTTCATCGCCGTGACCGGCGGCGTGCTGATGGTCGCGGCGGTGATCCTCAGTCACCAGCGCGTCTCGGCGCTGCTGGGGATCGGGCAGATGGTGCCGGTGATGGTCAACGCGCTGCTGTACCCGTACATCGTGCTGCTCGCGGCGGTCGGCTACTACATCGCGGTCCTGCCGCGGCCGGTGGGCGAGGGCGCGAAGGAGCCGTGCGATCACTGCGGGTACGACCTCGAGGGCATCGAGGAGTTCGCGGCTCCGGTCTGCCCGGAGTGCGGGAAGCTGGCCGTCGTCGAGGCGACGGCCAAGCGGACCGGCGCGACTCTGTAGACTCACGCGATGCCGATGCCAACCCCGCTCGAGACGCCGCGCCTGAGGATCGTCCCCGCCACGGCGGAGCTTTCCCGAGCCGCGATCACCGACCGCGCCGCGTTCGCGGCGCAGCTTGGCGCCGTCGTCACGGACCAGTGGCCGCCGGAGGTGCTCGCGGACGTCGAGGCGATGTTCGCCGGGAAGCTGGCCGAGCGGCCCGAGCTGGTGGGCTGGTGGGGCTGGTACATCATCGCCCGGGCCGGCGGGCTGGCCGATCGTGACACCCTCGTCGGATCGATCGGTTCAAGCCCGCCCGACGATGCCGGCATGACCATGTTCGGCTACTCGGTCCTGCCCGCGTTCCAGGGCCGGGGGATCGGTCGGGAGGCGGCGGTCCGCTTCACCGGGTGGCTGGCCGAGCAGCGGCAGGTCCGCCTGATCCGAGCCGACTCGTTCGAGGGCAACACCGCCTCGTGCCGGATCCTCGACCGCTGCGGCCTCACACGGATCGGTGTTTCCCCCGACGACGCCTCGGCACCGGATTCGGACCGCCAGGGCCGCGGGACGCTGATGCGATACGAGCGGCGTCTGGACGCCTGAGCACGCCTGCCACTTCGGCAGCCGGTCGGGGGCCGGCCCGGTCGCTGACAGGGAGCCGGCGGGGCGAAACTGCCCGCGGACGGCGGGAACTGGTAGGAGCGGCGGTTGAAGCGGGCGGCCGGGACGTGCCTGTCGGTGGCATATCGCTTGCCTGAGGAGTCAGGCGCGGAGGGTCTCTCCGCGCGACAGAGGAACGGGGAAGTTACCCAAACCCCATCCGACCAGGCACAGCAACCACGGTCCGCCCGGGAAGGTCGGTCCACCAGTTCAAACGGAGCTTGAGAACATGGCTGCCAAGGAACTCGTGTTTGATGTTGACGCTCGTCAGGCTTTGCTCGAGGGCGTGGAGAAACTCGCCCGGGCGGTGAAAGCGACGCTGGGCCCGCGAGGTCGCAACGCGGTGCTGGACAAGTCCTGGGGCGGGCCGACGGTGACCAAGGACGGGGTGTCGGTGGCGGAGGAGATCGAGCTCTCGAACAAGGCCCAGAACATGGGCGCCAAGCTGGTGATGGAGGCGGCCAAGAAGACCTCCGACGACGCGGGGGACGGGACGACGACGGCGACGGTGCTGGCCGAGGCGATCTTCCGCGAGGGTCTCAAGCACGTGGCGGCGGGGGTCGACGCCAACGCGCTGATCCGCGGGATGAAGCTGGCGGTGGAGACGGCGGGCAAGGCAATCGACGAGATGGCGACGCCCGTCAAAGGGAAGGCGGACATCCAGAACGTCGCGGCGATCAGCGCGAACAACGACGGGGAAGTCGGCAAGATCATGGCCGACGCGTTCGACAAGGTGGGCAAGGACGGGGTGATCACGGTCGAGGAAGGCAAGAACATCGACACGATCGTGGAGGTCGTGGAGGGCATGCAGTTCGACCGCGGGTTCCTCTCGCCCAACTTCGTGACCGACGCGGAGGCGATGAAGGTTGAATTGGACAAGTGCCTGGTGCTGGTGCACGAGGACAAGATCGACAGCATCCAGAAGCTGGTGCCGCTGCTCGAGAAGGTGATGGCGGCCAAGAAGCCGCTGCTGATCATCGCCGAGGACGTGACCGGCGACGCGCTGGCGACGCTGGTGATCAACAAGCTGCGCGGGACGCTGCAGGTGTGCGCGGTGAAGGCGCCGGGCTACGGCGACCGCCGCAAGGCGATGCTCGAGGACATCGCGGTGCTGACGGGCGCGACGCCGGTGATGAAGGACCTGGGCCTGGAGCTCGACAAGGTCGAGATCAAGCAACTTGGCATCGCCAAGAAGATCGAGGTGGACGCGGACAACACGACCATCATCGAGGGCGCGGGCGACACCAAGTCGATCCAGGCCCGGATCAACCAGATCCGGTCCGAGATCGAGAAGACCACCAGCGACTACGACCGCGAGAAGCTCCAGGAGCGGCTGGCCAAGCTCGCCGGCGGCGTGGCGCAGATAAAGGTCGGCGCGGCCTCGGAGGCCGAGCTCAAGGAGAAGAAGGCCCGCATCGAGGACGCGCTGCACGCGACCCGGGCGGCCGTGGCCGAGGGCATCGTCCCCGGCGGCGGCGTGTCGTTCATCCGCGCCCGCAAAGCGGTGGCCGGGCTGAAGGAATACAAGTCGGTGTTCGGCGTCCCCGGCAAGGGCGACGACAAGTCCGCCGACGAGGTCGGCCACTTCAAGTACGACACGGCGGCCGGCATCGACGTGGTGTACAAGGCGCTCTCGGTGCCGCTGCAGACGATCGCCGACAACGCGGGCGTCAAGGGGTCGGTGGTCGTCGCGAAGGTCTCCGAGACCGACAAGGCGAACTTCGGCTACAACGCCCTGACCGACGAGTACGGCGACCTGGTGTCGATGGGCGTCATCACCCCCGCGAAGGTCGACCGCATGGCGCTGCAGAACGCGGCGTCGGTCGCGACCGTGCTGCTCGCGGCCGACTGCATCGTGACCAGCAAGCCCGAGCCCAAGGAAGCGGCGGGCGCGGGCCATGGCCACGGCGGCGGCATGGGTGGCATGGGCGGGATGGGTGGCATGGGCGGCATGGGCGGGATGGATTTCTGACGATCGACGCCCGCGTCGCACGCACGTGACGGATCGACACTTCGGTTGTCAATGACCATCAAGACGGAGCATCGCAATGCCACGCCCCTCTGACCTTTTCAAGAACACAGGCACCGGCGGGCCCTCGCCCGCCTCCAAGAAGACGCTGAATCTCAACAACCCCGTGACCGGGCCCGAGGGCAAGCCCAACGACCCGGACCACATCACGGCTCAGAAGCCCGACAAGGGCCACACGCTCCACGCGCCGCAGCGGGCACAGGGCGGCGCGGGCGCATCGGGCGCACGGCCGAAGGTGTGACCGGGAACCACCAGCTACAACGCAACGAAGGCACCGGGGCACCAGGGGGATGCTGCTTGAGTTGAACGCTCCCCGCCGGCATCGATGATCGACCAGTTCTTCCATCTCCTGCGCGACATTCCCGGCTTCCTGGACGGGTTCATCACCGCCCACGGGGCGTGGGTGTACGCGCTGCTGTTTGCGATCATCTTCTGCGAGACCGGGCTGGTGGTGACGCCGTTCCTGCCGGGCGACTCGCTGCTGTTCACGGTGGGAGCGCTGGCGGCCCGGGGATCGATGAACGTGTGGTTCGTCTCGGCGCTGCTGATCGTGGCGGGCGTGCTCGGCGACGCGGTGAACTACCACCTGGGGAAGTACTTCGGCCCGCGGATATTCCGGGGCGAGGGGACTACGGGCTTTGCGCGGCTCATCAACCGCAAGCACCTGGACCGGGCGCACGAGTTCTTCGAGAAGTACGGCGGCAAGGCGGTGATCCTGGGCCGGTTCGTGCCGCTGGTGCGGACGTTCGTGCCGTTCGTCGCCGGCGCGGGCGCGATGAACTACGGGAAGTTCGGGGTGTACAACGTTGCCGGGGCGATCGCGTGGGTGGGCCTGTGCGTGGGCGCGGGCTGGTTCTTCGGCAACATCGACTGGGTGAAGCGGAATTTCGAGGCGGTGGTGATCGGGATCATCGTGGTCTCGCTCATCCCCGTCGCGTTCGAGTATGTGACCCACAAGCGAAGGGCGGCGGGCTCGCGTGGAGCGGCCCCCGCGACGGATGCGGCCAAGCCGTGAGGCGATCGGCCGCGGTCGGTGAAGTGAATTCTGGCCACGTGGCCCATTGGAACTCTGGAGATTTGATCATGTCAGTCAAACCGCTCGAAGATCGCGTGCTCGTCAAGCCCATCGAGGCCGAGACCAAGACCGCCTCGGGGATCTACCTGCCGGAGACCGCCAAGGAGAAGCCGGTTCGCGGGACGATCATCGCGACCGGCCCGGGCAAGCTGCTGGACAACGGCAAGCGTGCGCAGATGTCGGTGCGCAACGGCGACACGGTGGTGTACGGCAAGTACTCGGGGACGGAGGTCGAGATCAAGGGCGTGAAGCACCTGATCCTGCGGGAGACGGAGCTGCTCGGCGTGATTGAAGGGTGAACAGGAGGCATCGGGCATCGGGCATCAGGCATCAGGCATCCGCATGAAAGCCATTGAGTCCCATCGCGACCTGGTTGCGTGGCAGAAGGCCGTCGATTTCGGTCTGCTGCTGTACGCGATCACGTCGAGGTTCCCCGATCATGAGCGGTTCGGCCTTACGAGCCAGCTCCGGCGCGCGGGAGTTTCGGCGGCGAGTAACATCGCCGAGGGGTACGGTCGCGGTCGCACCAACGATTACCTTCGATTCCTCTCGATGGCCCGCGGGTCGCTTTGCGAGATCGACACGCAGCTCGCTTTCGCTCTGCGACTTGGCTTCATCGATGACGCGATGTACTCCGACGCAACCATGAAATGCAGGGAATGCGGACGGATCCTGGCGGGTCTGATCCGTTCAATCGAGGAAACCACGCACGGCCAGGGGGCTCAGCACTGATGCCAGTTGCCTGATGCCCGATGCCTGTAAGGGACACATATGACGACCAAGCAATTGATGTTCAGCGATTCCGCCCTGATCGAGATGAAAAAGGGCGTTGACCGCCTCGCCGACGCGGTCAAGTGCACGATGGGCCCCTCCGGGCGGCACGTCGTCATCGAGAAGTCCTACGGCAACCCGCACGTGACCAAGGACGGCGTCTCGGTCGCCAAGGAGGTCAGCCTCCCCGAGCCGTTCCAGTCCATGGGCGCCAAGATGGTCAACGAGGTGGCCAAGAAGACTGCCGACAAGGCCGGCGACGGCACGACCGCCGCGACCGTGCTCGCCCAGGCGATCTTCACCGAGGGCCTGCGCCACGTCGCCGCCGGCGCCAACCCGGTGCAGCTGCAGCGGGGCATCAACGCCGCCGCCAACGCGGCCGGCGACGCCATCACCGAGATGGCCGTCAAGTGCAAGGGCCGCGACGACTACCAGAAGATCGCGACGGTGTCGGCCAACCACGACGCGACCGTCGGCAACCTGATCGCCGAGGCGATCAGCAAGGTCGGGGCCGACGGCGTCGTCGAGGTCGAGGACGGCAAGACCGCCGAGACCACGCTCGATTACGTCGAGGGCATGCAGTTCGACAAGGGCTACCTGTCGCCCTACTTCGTGACCGATCCCGAGACAGCCGAGTGCGTCTTCGAGGACGCGTACATCCT
>JAJVHS010000062.1 GCA_022072615.1 Phycisphaerales bacterium | reverse complement strand
AGTAGTCGAGCAGCGCGGACCTGATGCCCGTGAGCTGGATCGAGTACTGGTCGGCGATGTACTGGGGCATCTCGAAGAAATCGATCGACGGGTTGTTGTAGACGTTGCCGGCGGGGAATGTCCTGCGTGACATCGCGACCGTCTGCCAGGCGCCGACTTCCGGCCCGCCCGCGTACGTTTCGTTGTGGGCGGAAGCGGTCGAGTTCACGCCGTCGGCGTCCACCCGGTACTTCAGGGTCACCCCGCCCGCCGGGATGCCGCTGACGTCGTACGCGAACGTGTAGATCCAGAAGTCGCCGTTGTTGACCACCTGCTTGTAGCCATGCAAAGGTCCGAAGTTCGTCGATCCCGGGTTCCACGGGTACCGCTGCGGGATCCACACCGTCGGCCCGGTCAGGTCGCCCGTCCCGGCGCCGATGACCGCGTCGGCGTGCTGGACCGCTTCGTTGCAGGCGATGGTCGGCTTGACCTCGAAGTCCTCCGCGGTGCCGTAGTACATGTACCCGCTGTTGAGCGCGCCGAGGAAGGAATGCCACGCTCGTTCGGCGGGCGTCGTCGAGGCATCGGGAGCGAGGATCCTGCGGATGTTGACGCCGCCGGCGATCTGCTCGGCCGTGCTCACGCGGTTCTGCGCGGCGGTGATGACCGCCCAGTTGCGGACGTCCTCCGCCCAGCCGTTGGCGATGTCCACCTGGCCGGTGGCGTTCACCGGCGGCCAGTTCCAGTTGAGCATCTGCGGCGACCCGAAGTCGCCGTCGGCGTTCACCCACGCCCCGTCCTCGACGTGGACGACGTCGCCGGCCGGCACCGGGTAGTCGGAGAGGTACTGCTCGACCGTGGTCGCGGTGTAGCCCGCGGCCTGCGCCTGCGACACCAGGTTGGGTGTCGCTTCCATGTAGTACGAGTACCCGCCGCCCCACGCGTTGTCGCCGTCATGGGCGGGCACCACGAGCTGCGGACGCGAGGCCGGATTGTGCGCCTGCAGCGTGTCGAACCCGCCAAGCCCGATCGGGGAGTACCCGTCCTTCCATCCCAGGATCTGCGAGCACGGGACCACGATGATCGACGACACCGCGCCCGTCGCGGCATCGATGTACTGCGCCCGCCGCGGCGTCATCGCCAGCGGGTACGCCTCCGCCGGGCCGCAGCCCCGCGAGATCGATTCCCTGTACCAGTTCACCCCCGGCGCGTTGAGCTGGTCGGCACGGTTCGGCGGGTCGCAGTTCACGCCGCCCGATCCGTACTGCACCGGGAAATCCGGGCACGCCCGGCTGATCTTCTCGCTGCTCACGAAGGTCCACGCGATGCCCTCGCTCGCGAGCACCGGGATCAGCCGCGTGCTGAACGCCATCTCCGACGGGAACAGCCCGCGCGACGCCGCGGGGGTCGCGCCCCATGCGTCGGGGTAGATGCTCTTATAGAGCTGGATCTCCTTGCGGACCGCGTCTTCGTCGAGCAGCGGCAGAAGGGCGTGGTGGAACGGGAACAGGACGATGTCCAGCCGCGGCTTGCCGCCGGTGGTCGTCCAGCCGCGAGCGGTCCGGTTCGGTGCGTACCACGTGCTCGAATACCCGAGCTGGCCGGCGTTGCCGAGGCTCGTGATGTTTTCGATCAGCCCGCCGGAATAGCTGATCTGCGCGCCGGCTCGCGGCGCCCAGTCGAACGCATCGATCGAGTCCCTGATGCGGTACTGATACGCCGCCTTGCGGTCGTCCAGGCCGAAGATGTCGCGCAGGTTATTGGACGGGTGCGCGGCGCCCGCGTCCTTGCGCTGGATGGACCCCCAGGCGGTCTCGTAGCGGTCCATCCCGCCGACCTGCTGATCCGGCCAGTAGATGGGCTGCTCGAGGTGCCACAGGTAGGTGAACTGGACCTTCTGCGCCTGCGCGGCGCAGGCCGCGAGCCCGATCAGCACCGCCGCTTGAATTCCCGCGTTCATGCTGGTTTATAGCCGGGCGTCGCACCAGATAAAAGCCCATTCGCGGGATGAAATGCCGACCCCACGTCGAAGAGGTAGGATGGCCGCATGGCAGGTCCCATGGAACGCCCGTCGATCGACCGCCCGAGCTCAAGCGGCCGATACGTCGCGATGACGGTCGAACTGGCGATCATCGGTGCCGCCTGGTACTTCCTGAAGCTCGACGCATACCTGGTCGCGGTCCTCGTCGGGCTTGTCATCGCCAGCGCGTTCGTTCCACGCAGGTACTCGGCGCTCGCGTCGGGGCTGGGGTTCCTGGCGCTGGCTCTTTTCGTCTGGCTCCACGCGGGCAACGCCGTGGTGGGGGGCGTTCTGGGGGTGTTCGGCGCTCTGCTGGTGGTTTCCGGGGCCGCGGCCCTGAAACGCCCGGGGCCATACCCCGAATAAGCAGCAAACCGGCCGCGCGCGAGAGGATCCCAATCACCCCGCCGCTCACCGGTTGATGGAGGTTCCCGCCATGACGTCACAGGTTGTCGTCCTCGAGCGCAAGAGCGTCGGGCTCGCCTTCCTGCTCACGCTCGTCTTCGGTCCCCTGGGCATGCTGTACACGACCGTCGCCGGCGCGATCATCATGCTGATCGTGTCGAGCGTCGTCGGCGCGCTCACCGCCGGCATCGGCCTGGTTGTCACGTGGCCGATCTGCATCCTGTGGGCGTGCCTGGCCGCGGCGAGCCGCAACCGCCGAGCCATCGCGACGCTCTGAGGCCGTCGCCGGGTTCCCGTCTCAGACCAGCAGCGTCGCGGGCTTCTCGAGCAGGCTCTTGACCGTGTTCAGGTACGCCGCCGCCATCGCGCCGTCGACCACCCGGTGATCGCTCGACATCGTCATCGACATCTCGTGGCCGACCACAAGCTGCCCGTTGCGAACCACCGGCTTCTGGATCGCCGCGCCGACCGCGAGGATCGCCACGTTGGGCGGGTTGATGATCGCCGTGAAGTGGTCCACGCCGAACATCCCGAGGTTCGAGATGGTGAACGTCGAGTCGGACATCTCCTCGATCGTGAGACCCCGCGTGCGAGCCTTCTCTGAGAGCTGCTTGCTCTGGGCGGAGATCTGCCGCAGACCGATCTGGTCGGCCGAACGGATGGTCGCGACGACCAGCCCGCCGCCGCGTTCCTCGTCCAGCGCGATCGCCACGCCGATGTTCACGTCGGCGATGAGCTCGATGGCGACGTCGTTGCCCTTCTCGACCCACCGGGAGTTCACGTACGGGTGCTGGTGCATCGCCAGCGCGCACGCACGGACCAGGAAGTCGTTCACCGACAGCTTGACGCCCTGCGACGCGAGCTGGTCGTTGAGCTGGCCGCGCAGCGAGACGAGCGCGTCCATGTCCACCGTGACCGTCACCTGGTAGTGGGGGACGGTCGTCTTGCTTTCCACGAGGCGGCGGGCGATCGTGCGCCGCATGTTCGAGAGGGTGACGGTCCTGCCCGTGAGCGAGCTCTCCAGCGGGGGCAGCGGCGAAGCCTTGGCCGCCGGTCGCGGCGTCGACGGCCGCGCTTCGGTTCCTGCGGGAGCCCCCGCGATCGCTGCCTCGACGTCCTTGCGGACGATGCGCCCGCTCGGGCCGGTCCCCTGGAGCGACCCCAGGTCGATGCCGGATTCCGCGGCGATCTTCCTGGCGAGGGGCGAGGCGAAGACCCGGTCCGCGCCGTTCTCGGCGGGATGGCCCGCGGCCGCCGCCGACGATTGACCACGCTGGGGCGCCACGCGTTCCACGGTGGCGGTCGAACTCGCGGAGGCCGGGCGGGACGCGCCCGTTTCGCCCTCGGCCTGCGCCGACTTGCCCTTGACCGCCGGCGCGGCGGCCGTGCCGCCTCCGGCTCCGTTCGCCGACGCCGCCTGGGCGGCGGGTGCGGCCTGACCGCCGGAGCCCTTGGCTGCCGAAACATCCTCACCCGCGGCCGCGAGCACGGCGATCACCGTCCCGACCGGGACCGTCTGGCCCTCGGCGATGGCTGGCCGGGCGCCCGTCCCGTCCTCTTACGGGTGCAGTTCCATCGTGGCCTTGTCGGTTTCGATGTCGCCCAGCACATCGCCGCTCTTGACCTTCTGGCCTTCCTTCACGTTCCACTTGACGATGGTGCCCTGCTGCATGGTGTCGGAGAGGCGGGGCATCGTCACATCGATCGGCATCTGTAAGCTCCACTCGCGTGCAAACCCAGAGTGTAGTCGCCGGCATTGGTGGCCAAACACGCTCACCCGCAATCTGGAGTGAGTCCAAATCGCCTTGACCCACTGCCGCACGCGCCCTATAAACGACAAAAAGAGCATGAATTCTCATGCTCAGGGTTCTTGGCAGGGAGAAAAAGCAATGAAGTTCCGCCAGCCACGCTTCGTCTTCGGGGTCGGGGTCGTCATCGCTCTTGCCGCGGGTCAGGCGACGGCACAAACACTCGATCCGACACTCATCCACAAGTACGCGGAGGACCTCGTCATTCCTCCGGCGATGCCCAAGACCGAGCACGCCCAGTCCAAGAAGTTCGACTATTACGAGATCGCCGTTCGCCAATTCCGCCAGCAGATTCTCCCCGCCGGCATGCCCCAGACCACGGTGTGGGGATACGGGTCCGTCAATCACGCCGGGACGTTCAACGCTCCGTCGTTCACGATCGAAGCGACCGTTGGCCGGCCGGTCCGGGTCAAGTGGATCAACGGCCTCGTGGACGAATCCGGCAAGTTCCTGCCGCACCTGCTGCCCGTGGATCAGACGCTCCACTGGGCCAACCCCGTCGGACCCATCGACCATCACTCGATGGACCCGACGCCGTACATCGGGCCGGTCCCGATCGTGACGCACGTGCACGGCGCGGAAACGACCGAGGAGAGCGACGGGTACACCGAGGCGTGGTACCTGCCCGCGGCCGTGAATGTCGGGGACTTCTTCCCGGTCGGGACGTGGTACGACCGCTTCCGTGACGCGTTCGCGCAGCGCACGGGCGTCACCTGGGACCCGGGAACGGCGACCTTCGAATACCCCAACGACCAGCGCGCGGCCACGCTCTGGTATCACGATCACGCGCTGGGCATGACGCGCCTCAACGTCTACGCCGGGCCCGCGGGCTTCTTCATCCTCCGCGGCGGCCCGAGCGACCATGTCACGAGCACGGGTCCCAAGCCCGCGGCCGCGCCCCGGTCTTCGTCGGGCGTGCTGCCCGGGCCCGCACCGCAGCTCGGCGATCCGCCCGGAACGAGGTACTACGAGATCCCGGTCGCGATCCAGGACCGCTCCTTCAACGAAGACGGGTCGTTGTTCTACCCATCCTCCCGCGAGTTCTTCGACGGCTTCGCGGGCCCGTACATCCCCGACAGCGACATCTCGCCCATCTGGAACCCGGAGTTCTTCGGCAACACCATGATGGTGAACGGGCGGACATGGCCGGTGCTGAATGTCGAGCCCCGCCGATACCGCTTCCGCCTGCTCAACGGCTGCAACTCGCGGTTCCTGATCCTCAAGCTTGTGGCCGGCGATCCCGAAGCTCGGCCCGCCGCATCGGACCGTCCCTTCTGGCAGATCGGCGCCGAGGGCGGCTTCCTCACCGCGCCCGTGGCGCTCTCCACGCTCCTCATGGCCCCGGCCGAGCGAGCCGACGTCGTCGTCGACTTCAGCGGGCTGGCCCCCGGTTCGGAGCTCTACCTGATCAACGAAGGACCTGACGAGCCCTTCGGCGGCGGAATCCCGGGCACGGACTTCCCCTATGCCGATCCTCAAACCAGCGGCCAGGTCATGAAGTTCAAGGTCGGGACGCTGCAGGGTGTCGACACGAGCGCGCCGCCTGAACGGCTCAAGCTCCCCTCCGTCCCCAACCTCGGCAAGACGGACGCGGTCCGCATGGTCGCCCTGCTGGAGGAAGACTCGGCGGTGCTGCCCGACGTCGGCCCGCGAGCCGCGCTGCTGGGCACGGTCGACCTGATGGGCGTCCCGATGGCGATGATGTGGGGCGATCCCGTGACCGAGGTCATCCGCCAGGGTGACACCGAGATCTGGGAGATCCACAACTTCACGATGGATGCCCACCCCATCCACGTGCACCAGGTGCAGTTCCAGGTGGTCGATCGCCGGCCCATGTCCGGCATGGGCGCCCCGAACGGGGAAGTCCGTCCGCCGGAGGTCTGGGAGACCGGCCTCAAGGACACGGTGATCGCCTACCCCGGTGAGATCACCCGAATCCGCGCCCGGTTCGACCTGCCCGGTCGGTACGTGTGGCACTGCCACATCGTTGAGCACGAAGACAACGAGATGATGCGTCCATTCGACGTCGTCCGCTAGGCCACGAGCGGGCGATTCGGGATGCACGGAGGGGCGGTTCGCAAGAGCCGCCTCTTTCTTTTGTCCTATGAACGCCGGCCTTCAAATGCGTAGTATATTCTGATACTATGAAACTCGCCTTGCTCATCCGCCAGCTCACAGAACTCGGGCTGAGCGACCTGGAGGCCCGAACCTACGTCGCCCTGCTCAAGTCCGGTCCTGCAACCGCCTACACGGTGGGACGGGCCATCGCCCGGCCGACCGCCAACGTCTACAAAGCCGCCGATGCGCTCGAAGCCCGCGGAGCCGTTGTATCCGTGCCGGGTCCCAAACGCATCCTCCAGGCTGTCGAGCCCGAGCAGTTCCTGGCCCAGCTCCGCCGCGGGCACGCGGAGCTGCTCGACGCCGCGAGCCAGGGACTTCGCTCGGTCGTCACCGCGCCGGGTCGTGTCGGCCTTGCACGAATCGAGAATGTCGACGCGGTGTTCGAGCGGGCGCTCGCCATGCTGGAGTCCGCGACCGCCATCGCGGCCGTCGATTGCTTCCCGGCGTCGGTGGCTCGGCTTGCGCCCGCGATCGAGTCCGCGTTCCAGCGCGGCGTCGCGGTCTACGTCCAGGTCTATGAGCCCGTCCGCATCCGCTGCACCTCGCTCGTGGTCGTGGCAAGGGGCGAAGAGATCGTTCGTCACTGGAAGAGCGAGCAGGTCAACCTCGCGTGCGACGCCAGGGAAGTGCTCCTGGCGTTGTGCAACCCTTCTCACTCAGCCGTGATCGAGGCGTACTGGAGCAGCAGCCTGTACCTGGCGTGCATGCAGCAGGCGAGGCTGCTCCGCGAGCACGCCTTTCACCAGGTACACGAGCTTCTGGAACGGGGCGAGGCGGAGCCGGCGGCGATCCGCCGCGTTCTGACCCAGAACCCCAACTTCACGTCAATGAAGATGCCCGGTCAGCAGGCGCTGGCGGCGCAGATCGCCCACGCGGAGGAACGATCGTGATGCAATCCCACTCCTGGTCGCGCTGTCTCATCCTCGCGGTGCTTTCGGCGGGGGTCTTCTTCGGCCTGGGGCAGGCCCTGACGACGATGGCGCCGTCGATGGGCGTCGAAAGCCCCTCGAATCGCCAGGTGGTGTTCAAGGGCCTGATGGTGCTCGCCGCGCTCGTCATCTGGGTGATCTCACGGCGACCCTGGCGCGACATGGGCTGGGGGCGGCCGGCGTGGACGGGCGGCTGGTGGCGAGCCAACTGGCCCTGGTACGCGGCTTCCGGCGCCGCCATGGCGGCCGCGTCGCTGGTGATGATCCTCACACGGAACATCCATCCGCTGGTCGCAAAGCTGTCGTTCCTCCAGCTTGTGCTCGGCGTGTGGGTCGTCAGCAGCGTCGCCGAAGAGATCTACGTGCGGGGCATGTTTCAGGGGCTGTGCTCGACTCCTCAACCACCCGATTCCCTGCCTCACTCTCAGCCTGGATCAGGGCCCGAGTCGACGCCGGCTTCGCGGATCGAATCCTCACCGGCGGTCGTCACCTCGGCCGCGCTCTTTGCGTCGATGCACCTCCCGCTCATCTGGATGGGCTCGGGCGTGGTGGGCGGGTCCGTCATCGTCGCCGCGACGCTTGTCGTCGGTTGGGCGTGCGCGGTGCTCCGTGCCCGGACGGGAAGCGTCTGGCCGCCGATCCTGCTCCACTTCGCGGCGAATGTCGCCGCGGTGCCCGGTGGGATCATCGGAACGATCGCCTACCGGCTGATCAACGGCGAGTTCCCGAAGATGCCGTGAGACCGGCCCGGCTCGGAATCAGCCCAGGGTCTTTTTCACCGCCGCGACGATCTTCTCTTTGTTGGGCAGGTACGCGTACTCGAGGTTCTTGGCGTACGGCGTCGGGACGTCCTCGGTATTCACGCGCACCGGCGCCGCGTCGAGCCAGTCGAAGCCGCGCTCGATGACCTGAGTGATCACCTCGCTCGCCACCGACGCGAACGGCCAGCACTGGTCCACCACGACGATGCGGTTGGTCTTGCGCAGGCTCGCGAGCACCGAGTCGATATCGAGCGGGCGGATGGTCCGCATGTCGAGCACGTCCACCGCGATGCCGTCCTGCGCCAGGATCTCCGCCGCCTCGAGGCAGAAGTTCACCGGCCGCCCGAACGACACCAGCGTGCACGCGTCGCCCTCGCGGAGCACCGCGGCCTGGCCGAACGGGATGTAGTACTCCTGCTCGGGGACGTGCGCCTTGTCGCCGAGCATGCGCTCGGACTCGAGGAAGAAGACCGGGTCGTCGTCGCGGATGGCGGTCTTGAGCAGGCCCTTGGCGTCGTAGGGGTTGCTGGGGATCACGATCTTGACGCCGGGCACGTTGCTGTACAGCCCCTCGACGCACCAGGAGTGCGTCGACCCGAGCTGGCCGCCCGCGCCGTCGTTGCCGCGGAACACCACCGGGCAGCCCCACTGGCCGCCGGACATGTAGAGCATCTTCGGGACGTTGTTGAGGATCTGGTCCGCCGCCACCAGGCTGAACGACCAGCTCATGAACTCGATGATCGGCCGCAGCCCGTACATCGCGGCGCCGACCGCCAGGCCCGCAAACCCGTTCTCCGAGATCGGCGAGTCGATGATGCGCTTGGGCCCGAACTCGTCGAGCATCCCCTGGCTCACCTTGTACGCGCCGTTGTACTGCGCGACCTCCTCGCCCATCAGGAAGATCCGGGCGTCGCGCCGCATCTCCTCCGACATCGCCTCGCGCAGCGCCTCGCGGAACTGGATCACGCGGTCGCCGACGCGGGAGGGAAGGGGGGTGTCAATGCCGGGTACGGGTGCTGTCAGGGAACTCATGCGCGTGCCAACTCCGGAAGAACCAATCATCAGGCCCACGTTCGTTGTGGGAACGCGGATCGTAGACGCGCGCCTGGCGGAGAGAGCCGCGGCGGCCCGCAAGCCCTCTGCAAGGACCGGAAGAAGGGGTGTCCGCCGGGCGCGGCCGGAGCCGCTCTAGTCCACGGTCACCGGCCGCCGGCCGAGCTTGGCGAGCTTCTCGTTCGCGAACTTGAGGTGGTGCTCCACGTGATGGACGTACAGGTCGACCATCTCCCGCAGCGTGACCTTGCCGCGCTGGTTGTGGATGCCAAAGCGGTTGAACGCGTCCGGTGGGAGGCGCTGCAGGATCTCACCCATGTGGAGCCTGTTCAGGCGGAACAGTTCCGCGACCCGGCCGATGTCGAGATCGTGATAGAAGAGCCCGCTCGCGAACGCCGTCTCGTCGTAGCTGATGAGCAGCGGGGCTTCTTCCGCGACGATCCGCTTCATGCGGTGGACCGCGATCAGGTCGCTGTCGAGCAGGTGCACGCACAACTGCTGCAACGACCAGCTTCCCGGGACGGGGAAGGCCGTCAGCTCGTCGCGCGTCAGCCCGGCCGTGATCTTCGAGACGATGTCGGCGCCACCG
Source organism: Phycisphaerales bacterium (assembly GCA_022072615.1). Taxonomy (GTDB): domain Bacteria; phylum Planctomycetota; class Phycisphaerae; order Phycisphaerales; family UBA1924; genus JAEUJB01. The sequence goes on along the minus strand of JAJVHS010000062.1, from coordinate 12,671 downwards.
ATAAACCGCGTGATTGAATCGTGCTTCATGGTTGGGCCCTCGTGATTCGAGCGTAGCTTGTCCGGCAGCCGCGGGAGCGCGGCGCTATGAGATGCTTAGACCTCGCCCCCGTTGACCACGGTGAACTTCTCACTAAACTGACCGCAGATGGAAGGATTCGATCGCCCCCGCCATCACCTGATCTCGCGGCGCAGAGCGGCAATGACGCTGGCGGTGATGGGCGCGGGCTTCGCGACAATGGGGTTCCGACCACGAGCACCGGCTCCGCCGCCGCTGCGATCGTTCCATTGGACTCAGGTCTCCGGTTGGGCGGTGCGGTTGCCACCCGATCTGGTTTTCCGGCCTCGCGCCGTTCAACCCGCCGAGCTCACCGAGATGCTCGGCCACCTGCCCGAGAATCCCGACATTCACTGGTCGGCGGACGGCGTGCGGACGCACCGATCGCCCGTCGACGTCGTGCGTGTCCTGCGGTCGGGAATCTCCGACGACCTCGAACACGGCCGCGTGGAGCTCGAATCCGGCTGGGGCCTTGCCAGAACGGAGTTGATTCTGCTGCAACTGGCGGCGGTCTCGCCGCGTTTGACCGCTGATGCTTCTCGACCTTGAGAGTCCCGACACGCCTTCTTCATACGACGCCGATGTCTGCATCGTGGGAGCGGGCGCGGCGGGTATCACTCTTGCCCGCGCGCTGATCGGGTCGGGCATCGACGTGCTCCTCCTCGAGGCCGGCGGCCTCACGTACGACGAAGAGTCGCAGAAGATCTACGACGCCACCGTCGACGGCCTGCGCTACTACCCGAGCATCTGCCGCCTCCGGTATTTCGGGGGGACGACCAATCACTGGGAGGGCTGGTGCGGGCCGATGCCCCGCCAGTCGATCGGCCCGCGGCCGTGGATGCCCCGCAGCGGCTGGCCGCTCTCCGCGGACGAGCTCGACACCTACTACCGCCTTGCATGCGAGGTGCTCTCGCTGGGCGCCTACGACTTTCTCGACCATCAAGCGGTGCTCCCGGCGGAGGCGCTGACGCCCGCCGGTGCCCCGTTCTTCGACAGCTTCTACCTCAAGCAATCCCAGCCCCGCCGCCTGGGCGAGGTGTACCGGCAGGAGCTCGTCGACGCGCCCAACGTGCGCATCCTGCTCCACGCCAACGTTCTTCCGATCCAGGCCGATGGCCGATCGATCCGTGAACTGACCGTTTCGACATTCGCGAACCGGACAGCGAAGGTCCGAGCCCGCGTCTACGTCATCGCGTGCGGCGCGCTCGAGAACGCGCGGCTGCTCCTGGCGAGCAACAACCTCGCCAACAGCTCGGATGCGGTCGGCCGCTACTTCATGGACCATCTGTTCTCGACCGTGGCGGGCGCCGTGGTGCCCGCGGCCGACTACCGCGATCCCATTGCCTTCAAGGCCAAGGTACACCCGGACCCCGTCGCCGCGCTGCGCATCTCCGACCAGGCCCAGCGCGAACTCGGTCTGCTCAACTGCGGCGTGTGGACCAGCCCCGTCTATGTCCCCGAGTCGCTCCGCCTCCCGGGCGTTCGGTCGATCAACGAGCAGTACCCGGTCCTGGTCATGGGTGAGCAGTGCGCGCTGCCCGACAGCCGGGTGACGCTCGACCCCGCCGCCGTGGACCGGTTCAATGTTCCTCGCCTGAAAGTGACCTGGAAAGTCGACGACCAGGCGCAGCAGACGGTCCGCCGGGCGCTGCTTTCGTACGCCGGGATGATCGCCCGGTCCGGGGTGGGCCGCGTCTTCATCGAGCCGATGAAATCGGAGATCGACTGGCCGTTCGCGCTCGTGTCGCCCTGCCATTCCTCCGGGACCACCCGCATGTCGTCGGACCCGCGCGAGGGCGTGGTGAACGGGGACTGCCGGGCCCACGACATCGACAACCTGTACATCGTCGGCAGCAGCGTGTTCCCGACGATCGCCGAAGTGAACCCGACCATGACGATCATCGCCCTGGCCCTGCGCCTCGCCGACGAGCTCAAGAGCGTCGTGCGGCCTTCGGGGACCGGCGGCTGACTCAGGCCGTCGCTATCGTCACCGACCCGTCGGCGTCAACCGCCGCGACCGCGGCGATTCCCACGCGAGCCCGGTATTCCTCGTGCAGCGCCACCACGTGTCCGATGGGCCCCTGCGGGCCGCGCGACACCGACAGCTCGGCGTTGAAGTACGCCCCGTGGATATGGTCGAGCGACTCACCGTCGTCGGTCCGCAGTGATCCGATCGCCGCTCGATCCCCCTCGATCGCCGCGACCAGCGTGAGGCGAGAGAGGTCCATCGCGCCGGTGTGCTCGGCGGCGGGCGCAAGCGGGATCACAGCCCCGGGCCGCAGGAACAGCCGCGGCAACTGCTCGTGGGCCCGAGCCCGTCCGATCCCGCCGACGCCGTCATCATCCGGATCGGCGCACTCGAACTCGCGCCAGCCGGGGATCGGAGAGGGGCCCGGCTCCGCGCGGGCCGGATCGACGCTGGCGACCACGATGACATCGGGGCCGAGCAGGAACGCGTGGTCGATCGTGCGAAGCCCCGGATTGGCCGTGTCCGCCCAGAACACGGGGCGCACGATCGGTTCGCCCGTGAGCGCCGCGTTGCAGCACACGGTGTAGAGGTACGGCATCAGCCGGTACCGCCGCCGCAGCGCCAGCCGGCACGCGTGCTCGCATTCGGGGCCGAAGCTCCACGGCTCGTGGTCTCTCGAACCCTTGATCGAGTGCCCCCGGGCAAAGGGCAGCAGCGACCCGATGCCCATGAACCGGGCAAACAGCTCCGGCGTCGCGTCGCCGACGAACCCGCCGATATCGGGGCCCACCATCGGCTGGCCGCTCAGCGACAGGTTCAGCGCCATCGGGATCGACCAGCGCAGGTGCGCCCAGTTGGAGCGGTTGTCGCCCGTCCAGGTCGCCGCGTAGCGCTGGCCGCCGAGGAAGTTCGACCGCGTCAGGATGAACAGCCGCCTGCTCGGACGGGCCGCCGCCATTCCCTCGCGGGTCGCTCGGACCATCTGCATGCCGTAGATGTTGTGGTACCGCCGGTGATCGCCCGGGCCGCCGAGGTCAGGGTCGGCGTGGTGGCGGCACGTCACCGGCATGGATTTGCCCGGGCCGTCGAAGATCGCCGGCTCGTTCATGTCGTTCCAGATGCCGTCGGCGCCGGCTCGCAGGAACTCCGGCCACAGACCGGCCCACCACCTCCGCACGGCGGCGCTGGTGTAATCCGGGAACGCGCACGGGCCCGGCCACACGGACCCGTGGTGCTCATGTCCGCGTGCATCCTGTACGAAGTGCGAGACGCCGTCCGAGCCCGCGCGGCCCGCGTCGTACACCGCGTACCCGTGATCGACCTTGATCCCCGGGTCGATCATGTACACGGTGTGGAAGCCCTGGCTTTTCAGGTCCGAGTTGAGCCCGGCGGGATCGTGGAACTTCTCGTGGTCGAAGGTGAAGCACCGGAAGCCGTGCATGTAGTCGATGTCGAGCCAGATCGCGTCGCAGGGGATGCGCCGCGACCGGAAGCCCTCGGCGATCTCGCGCACGCGGGCGGCCGGCTCGTACGACCACCGGCACTGGTGGTACCCCAGCGCCCACCGCGGCGGCATGGGCATCCGCCCGGTCAGGTCGCTCAGCGCGCGGACCAGCTCCTGCGGCGAGGCACGATCGATGACGGTCACCGCCGGCGACGGCCCCCGGGCCGAGAACAGGATGCCGCGTCGGAGATCGATCCGACACCAGTACGTCGTCTCGCAGATCACCCCGAACGCCGACCCGTCCCTGCGCACGCCGAGCACGAACGGGTGAGACTGGTACAGCGAGCGCGACCGATCGGTGTAATCAAACTGGTCGGTGTTCCAGCACACCGTGACGCGGCCGTTGCGAGCCAGCGGCCCGGCGATCTCGCCCGTCCCGTACAGCGTCGTCCCTGGGTCGGTCTTGATCCACGCGTGACGGAGGCCGTCCTTGTCGGCGAAGCGCACCCGCACGGGGAACGTCGCCGGCGCGGGGCCGGACTCGCGGGGCGGAGAGAGGTACGCCGGGAACGGCGGGAGCTCGGACGCCGCGTGCGCAGGGTCGCGGAAGCGGACCGTTCGATCGGCGAACATGTGCGGCGAGCGGTCAAGACGCCAGTGGGAAGTACGAGGGAACATGAGGCGGGAGAGTAGGGGGTGACGACGCCGCCCCCGCCTGCCCGGCGGCCGTGGGATTCAACGTCCCAGGGCCTTCACCTCGTCGGGCGGAACGTCCAGGCTCGTGTACACCTTCTGAACGTCGTCGATCTCCTCGATCTGCTCGATCAGATCGATGTTGTCCCTGGCCACCTCGCCGCGCACCGTGGTCTTGGTCTGCGGCACCATCGCGAGCTGGGCCTCCTCGATGGTCATGCCCGCGGCCTCGAGCTTCTCCTTCACGGCCTGGAAGGAGGTGATGTCCGTGTACACCGTGTAGGTCGCGCCGTCCTCGCCGGGATCATCGGGCGACTCCACGTCCGTCGCGCCGGCCTCGACCGCCACCTCCATCACGCGGTCGTCGGTCAGCCCGTCGGCCTTGATGACGATCAGGCCGCGGTGGTCGAACATGTACGCCACGCAGCCCGAGTTGCCGAGATTCCCGCCGTACTTGCCCAGCGTCTCCCGCAGGAACGTCACCGTCCGCGTGCGGTTGTCGGTCAGCGTGTCCACGATGATCGCGACCCCGCCCGGCCCGTACCCCTCGTACCGCACCGTTTCGTAGCCCGCGCCGTCCTTCTCGCCCGCGCCCTTCTTGACGTTCCGCTCAATCGTGTCGCGCGGCATGTTCGCGTACCGCGCCTCGTCGATCGCGTACCTCAGCGTGAGGTTGCTCGCGGGGTCTGGTCCGCCGTTGCGGGCCGCCACGATGATCGCCTTGGCGATCTTGGTCCACACCTTGCCGCGCTTCTTGTCGACGGCTTCCTTGCGGCGCTTGATGTTTTTCCACGCGCTGTGACCGGCCACGGACGATCGCTCCTTCACACTCACCCCGCTCCCGCCGACTCCGGCGGGCCGGGCCGTGTCCTACTGCTTCTTCCAGATCATTTCCGGCACCGGGGGTTCGCGCCCGGCGGCCGCCGCCGCGAGCTTGGCCTCCAGCGCGGCAAGCTCCTCCCTCGCCTCGTTGACCATCGTCCGCCGCCACCGAGCCGCGGCGTCTCGATCGGGCATCTGCTGGAGCTGCTCCTCCATCCCGCGCAGGTCCCGAGCCAGCATCCCCTTGGCGCGTTGCCACGCCTCGACCGCCCGTTCCTTCTGGCCCGTGCGCCACAGCACATCGCCCAGGTGGTCCTGGATCGTGGAGTTGTCGATGCCCCCCGTCATCTCCGAGGCCCTGGTGATCAGCGAGGCCGCGCCGAGCACCTCCCGGCCGGTCGCGGGGTCGCGCTCGTCCTCGAGCTTTCCCTGCATGTACCGCAGCCAGCCGAGCGAATCCGCCACGTTGTGGCTCTCGGGCTCGGCCTCGTACGCCCGGACGAGCATCTGCTCGGCCTTCTCGGGATGCTCGCCATCCTCGACGTAGAAGTAGCCAAGGTCGTTGTTGGCCATGGCGTGGCCGGGATCGATCTCGAGCACCCGCGCCAGCGCCGCCTTGGCCAGGTCCCTCCGACCGCGAGTCGTGCTGAAGCCCGCGAACTGGTACAGGAACTCGGACCGGATCGCCGTGTCCCCGGCCGGGACACGCTCGGCGTCGAGCAATTGCTTCAGGAGCGCGAGCTCCCCATCGACGCCGCCGATGTCCGCCTCCAGCGTTTCGATGTCCGAGGCGGTGCCGTGCTCGGCCACGTGCGCGAAGTACGCGACCATGAGCTGGGTACTCGGCTCCGCGGTCGAGCGCAGCGCTTCCCGCAGGAACGCGGTTGCTTCGGCGGGCGCGTGCGCGGTCTCCACCAGCTCCTGCGCCGCGATGCGGTTCGCGGCCGCCGCGATCGCCGGGACATCCCGCGCCGCCTGGTCGCACGCCCGGCGCAGCGCCGCGACATCCACAGGGCGGATGAGGCATAGCACGCCGATCCGAGCCTGGTGCATCTGGGGGGCGAGCCGCGCCCCGTGCTCGGCCAGCGCGTCGAACACCGCCGCGACGGCCACGGCGTCCGACGGATCCTTCAGCCGCGGCATCCCGCCGGCCCGATCCGAGGCCTGGAACTCCGCCGCGATGATCGCGCCCAGGCGGTTCTGCTGGTCGGTCGTCAGCATCGCCCCCGCGGGGATCCCCTCGTTGAGCGCCCGCGCCGCTTCATCCAGGCGGTGCCCCCGGGCCAGTTCGGTCGCGTACGACACGGTCGCTTCGATCGACCGCGGCGTCGGCGTCAGCCGCGCCATCGCGGCGGCCTCCGCATCCTCGGGGCGCTTGAGCGCCTCGCGGAGCAGCGCTTCGCGCTGGCCCGCCAGCGCCGGCCACGGACGGTCGGCGAGGCGCTCCCGCAGCATCTGCTCGGCGTCCGCCGCCCGGCCCAGCGCCGTCAGCACCCGCGCCAGCCCCGCCCACGCGACCGGGCTCTCGGGCCAGGTCTGGGTGAATCCGCGAGCCAGCTCTTCGGCCTGCGCGGCCGCCTGCGGGCCGAGCGCCGCACGCCGCTCGAGCACCATCGCCAGCGCCGCGATCGCCGGCTCGCTGATCTCGTCGCCGCCCGCGAGCTGGCCCAGCAGCGTCAACGCCTGCGCATCCAGCTTCCTTCCGAGCATCTCCTGCGCCGTCAGCCACGTGACCACGCGGCCCTCCGGGGCCGCCTGCCGCAGGGCCTGGATGGTCCTTGTGAGCTTCTGCTCGTCCGCGAGCGGCGATGACTCGGTGTACAGGCCCGCCAGCGCCTCGTACGCGTGCTCGTTGAAAGGATCGGCTTCCAGCACGCTCAGCGCGTGCGCCTCGGCCGCCGCCGGCTGTCCGCCGCGCACCGCGAACGACGCCGCCGACAGACGCAGTTCTCCTGGCCACGCCGCCGCTTCTTCCGAGCCCGGCGCCGGGATCGACTCGTACGCCTCGATGAAGCGCTGGCACTCTGTCAGGGCCCGAGCCAGCAGCAGCGGGTCACCCGGCCCGGTCGCCGCGCGAACAACCGCGAGATCCTCTTCGATCGTCTCGAACCTGCCTGTCGCCGCCTTTGCGGTCACCGCCGCGGCCGCGATCGTTGCCGCCTCGGCCCCCCGCCGACCCCGGTCCAGCGTTGCCGCTGCCCGGTAGGCATCCTCGCCTCGCCCCATCCCGATCAGCCACGGGATGCGGATGACGCCGGCGGCCCAGGAGCTGCTTTTCTCGAACGCCTCAAGTTCGGCGTCGGCGTCGAGCGAGCTCACCAGCAGACGGCCGGTCAGCGCCACGCTCCGCGGCGTGCGCTCCACCAGCCGCACGAACTCGTCGGCTCGTCCCTGCGCGTCGCTCCTGGGATACGTCGCCATGAGGTCGCCGAACAGGTCCTGCGCTTCGGGGTATGCCGAGAGCGCTTCTCGCAGCAGTGCCCGGCCCTCGTCGGGTGCGCGAGCAGCGGCCCGGACGCGTGTCCACTGCTTCGACGCGGTCTCTCCGGAGACGGTGGACTGCCCGGCGAGCTCGTCCAGCGCCGGGCCCAGCATCGTGCGGAGAGTCACTTCCGTTGACAGCGACCGCACCAGCGCGATCTGCTCGGTCGAAACCGGCCGCGGCTGCGCCTGCATGGACTCCACGACCACGAGCGCCGCGCCCGCCGGCCGGCCCGCGACCACCATCGCCGCGGCTTTCCGCCCGAGCAGGTCGTTCGGACCCAGCAGCCCGTCTTCAGTGGCCGCGTCGTAGCACTCGAGCGCCAGATCGATCCGGCCGATCCGCGCGGCCGCGTCGCCGGCGGCGCGCCGGAGCTCCGACCGGCTGCGCAGCAGGTCGACCAGCTCGTTTCGGAGCCGCGTTCCCCACGGGGGCGGCAGTGGGAGGGAGGTCCCGCGCTGGATGAGATCGATGCCCGCCGCGAGGTTTCCCGCGTCCAGCAGCGCCTCGCCCAGTTCCGTGTCGATCAGGTACTCGACCGCCGGGTCCGACGACCGCCCGCTTATCGACCGTGCCCTGGCGAGGAACACGGCGGCGCGCGCCGTCTCGCCGCTCCGCATCGCGTCATGACCGAGGTTCCACCAGACGCGGGGGTCGGTGCTCCCGCACTGGGCGGACCTGGTGTAGGACCCGATCGCGGCCAGCCGACGCCCGGCCGATGCCTGCACGTCACCCAGCTCGCGCCAGGCCTCGGCCGATGACGGATCGAGCTTCGTCGCCTGCTCGAGATCCGCCGCCGCACCGGCGAGATCGCCCGCGGCGGCCTTCTGACGCCCCGACGCGTAGAGCCTCATTGCCTGCACGAGCACGGCCGGGTCCGGCGCCTGCGGCTGCGGACCGGCGTCGAACGCCGGACGGGCGGCAAATTCCGCGATCACCTCATCCGTGGGCCTGTTCGCGGCGGCCCACGCATCGGTGCCGCGCTCGATGGACTCGAGCGAGGCGTCCTGGACAAGCTTCCGCAGCGACGGCGACATTTCCGACGCCGGTTCGGGATGGAGCAGCTCCCGTTCCGCAGCCGCGCGAAGACGCGCGATCGATCCCGCCGCGGCTTCGCCGTCCGCGACCGCCCCGCGATTGATCGAGTCGGGCTCCGGGCCCGCGGCGCACGCCGCCAGTCCGACCGCCAGTCCGGCGGCGGCGACGACCACGCCGATCCGTCGATCCACGTACGCCATCCGCCTTCCTCTCAGGATTCCCCGCCCTTGGATGCCTTCTTGCGAGCAGGCCGCCGCCTGCCGGCACGCTCCTCGGTCTTGGTTTCCGCCCGGTCGGGCTTCGCGCGGTTCTTGGGCTCGCCCTCGGAGCGCGCCGCCGGCGGCTTGGGCCGCCGGGGCTCGGGCGACTCGTCATCCGCCCACGCGCGCAGCAGCTGGCATACCGCGCCCGCTTCCTCGGCCTTGATCTGGCGCGCCAGCCAGCTCGCGGCATCCTCGACCGCCGTCTCGGCGTTGACCACGCCTTCGTCGGCCAGCAGATCGCGGAGCCTTTCGTCGATCGCGATCGCGTGGGCGCCGAAGAAGCGCTGCATGACCCGGTCCACGACGAAGCACGGGGTCCCTTCGAGAGACTCGAGGTACGCCCGGATGTCCCGCTTGCCCCCGTCCGCCAGCGACTTGAGCGACACCGCGTACTCGCGCTTGTACAGGTCAAAGAGCGCCGCCCGCAGCCGGGCCGCGCGCTCCTCGCCGCGGGGGTAGCGCTCGCCGAGCACCGCCACCGTCTCCGCCGGCAGACTGACCCGAAGCTCGTTGTAGTCGATGTACGCCTCGCGCAGCCGCTTGAACGCGTTGCGGGCCTGCGGCGTGGTCGCGTCCCAGAGCAGGAACGAGTAGATCACCTCGTCCATCAGCGGGTCGATCCACGAGGGCTTGAACTCGCTCTCTTCGTCGGCCGCCGGCGCGTACCGGGTCCGCAGCCGCTTGAGGAGAGCCGATAGCTTCTTGCTGGTGTCGGCAGCGCTCACTTGCCGGGTTCCTTCTTCTGATCGCCGTCGCGACGACGGACCTCGCCCCGGTCGCGGCCCTCATCCAGAGGCGATTGTTGGTCCGTGGACTTGTCCCGAGCGGGCGCCCACCGCGACTTTTCGGCCGGGGGCGTCCGGCTTGATTCCGCGGCGAGGTGAATGTCGCGCAGCACCGCCGCCTCTTTCTTGATGCGGGCGTCGGGTCGGAAGATCAGCCGCGGCATCCGGTTCAGGTCGACGAGCTCCGAAACCTCGTGGCGGATGTGCGCCGCCGCGGCCTCGAGGCCATGGATCGTCAGTTCCTGGTCGCTCGCCGGCAGCACGGACACGCTCACACGCGCGTCCGCGAGGTCCGGCGTCACCGAGACCTCGGTGACCGTGATCAGGCCGCGCACGCGCGGGTCGGACAGCCCCCTGGCGATCACTTCCTGGACCGCTCGCCGGAGCGCCGCGGAAACACGGTCGGTGCGTCGCGTCATGGATCGCGTCCATCCTGCTCGTCGAGCTCCTGAGCCCGCCGGAGCATCTCCTGGTCAAAGTCGTGCTCGTGACCGCCGAGCCCCGACCGCGGCGGCGCCGCGCCCGCCTTCGATTCGTCCGCGCCGCCATCGGCCGGCTCGGCCCCGTCCCACGCGTCCCGGCCCGCGCCGTGCAGGATCTTGCGCGACGTATCGCCGAGTTCCGCCCCGGGCACCTGCCGCAGCCGCGCGGTCACCCGGTCCAGCACCTCGCCCACGTGCTTGCCGTCCCGCCCGACCAGCGCGAGCCCCATCATCGCCACCGACGGGTTCTCGAGCCGGCCGATTTCCGCGATCGAAACCAGGTGCTCGCGATGGAACCGGTCCTTGACCGAATTCACCACGCGGCGCTTGTCCTTGAGGGACTCGGCGCCGTGGATGAGGAGTTCGAACTGGAGCACGCCGATCACCATGGCGGAACGCACTGGAGAATCTGCACGGGGCACCGGTGAACGGCACCGAGGGGCCGCGGGAGCCTCTCGATCTCCCGCCGGCGCGGTGCGCGAAGCCCGGCGCGTTTTCTTACAGCGTCCTCTTCACTTCAACCTGCTTGTAGCACTCCAGCACGTCGCCTTCCTTGATGTCGTCGTAGCCGACGATCTTCATGCCGCACTCCATGCCGGCGCGAACGTCCTTGGCATCGTCCTTGAACCGCTTGAGCTGCTCCAGGCGGCGGTCGTTCTCGATGACCACGCCGTTGCGCGTGACGCGGATGAGCGCGTCGCGCTGCACCACGCCGTCGGTGATGTAGCAGCCCGCGATCGAACCCACCTTCGTGATCCGGAACACCTGCCGCACCTCGGCGTGGCCCAGGATTTCCTGGCGCAGCTCGGGGGCGAGCATGCCCTCGGCCGCCTTCTTGAGGTCGTCGGTGATGTCGTAGATGACCTGGTACGTCCGGATCTCCACGCCCTTCTGCTCGGCCATCGTCCTGGCCTTGCCCGACGGGATCACGTTGAACCCGATGATGATCGCCTTGGAGGCCTCGGCGAGCACCACGTCCGACTCGGTGATCCCGCCCACCGCAGCGTGCAGCACGCGCGTCTTGACCTCGTCGGTCTTGATCTTCTCGACCTCGTGCTTGAGCACGTCCACCGTGCCCTGCTCGGCCGCCTTGAGCACCACCAGGATTTCCTTCGTCTCCTTCTCGGCGATCTGCGAGAAGAAGCTGTCGAGCGTGACCTTCGGAGCCGCCAGCTGCTGCTCGCGCTCGCGCCGGCGACGCTGCTCGGCCGCTTCCTGCGCCTTCTTGAGCGAGTCGACCACGTAGAAGCGGTCGCCCGCGTCGGGCACCTCGTCGATGCCCGAGATCACGACCGGGTGCGGCGGGGTTTCCTCGCGCACGCGACCGCCGCGGTCGTCGGTCATGTCGCGGACCCTGCCGAACGCGCGGCCCGCGACGATGAAATCGCCGACCTTCAACCGGCCCTGCTGCACCAGCAGGCTCGCCACGGCGCCCCGGCCCTCCTCGGTCCTAGCCTCGATCACCGTTCCCGCCGCCATGCCGCCGAAGTCCGCCTTCAGCTCGCGCAGCTGCGCCTGGTAGTCGAGCACTTCCAGAAGCTCGGGGATCCCCTGACCCGTCACCGCCGACACCTTCACCACTTCCGTGTCGCCGCCCCACTGGACCGGGTTCAGTCCGTGCTCGGCGAGCTGGCCGAGCGTCTTCTGGATCGCGTTCTCGGTCGCGTCCGGGCGGTCGATCTTGTTCAGCGCGACGACCAGCGGAACCTTCGCGGCCTTCGCGTGGTTGATCGATTCAACCGTCTGCGGCATCACGCCCTCGGGCGCTGAAACCACCAGCACGACCACGTCTGTCATGTTGGCGCCGCGGGCACGCATGCTCGTGAACGCCTCGTGGCCGGGCGTATCCAGGAAGACGACTTCCTTGGTGTCCCCGCCGACGGTGACCTGCGCCCGGAACGCGCTGGTCCGCTGCGTGATGCCGCCCGCCTCGCCCGCCGCCACGTTCGCGTTGCGGATCTTGTCCAGCAGCGACGTCTTGCCGTGGTCGACGTGGCCGAGGATCGTCACGACCGGCCCGCGCGGGCGTTCGTCCACCATCTTGCGCTGCTCGAACTCCGCCAGCACCGTCTGCTCGGCCGTCCTGGCCTCCTGGACCTCGAGCTCGATGTCGAAGTCCATCATGATTTCCTGGGCCTTGGCGATGTCGATGCCGGCGTTGATGTTCGTGAAGATGCCCTGCGTGAAGAGCTTCTTGACGATGTCCGACCCCTTCACGCCCGTCGCCGCCGACAGGTCCTTGATCGTGAACGGCGCCGTGATCTTCACCACCCCGCCGGTTTCCGCCGCCGTCTCGGCCCGTTGCGAGGGGCCGCGGGTCAGATCCTGGCGGTGCTTCTTGATCGTGCCGCCGGCCCGGGCAAGCCGCGCCTCGCGCTCGATCAGATCCTGTTCGCTGTAGATCCCCGGCGTCGCCCAGTCCGCGCTGGCGCGGCGGTTGGGCGCGATGCTCGACGTGCGCTTGACCGGCGCCTGGCCGGGTGCGCCCGGGCCCTTGGCCCGCCGCGGGCTGCGGCCGCGATCGTCGTCCTCGCCGCCCGCCGTCGCCGGACGACCGCCGGCGCTCTGGCCCGGGCCCGCGGGACGCCTGGGACGCGGGGCTTCAACCTGCTCGGGCGCTTCGACGCGGACCACCT
>JAJVHS010000090.1 GCA_022072615.1 Phycisphaerales bacterium | reverse complement strand
ACCGAGCCGGTGACGTCGGCCGCGGTCCAGATGACCGACCCCGACGCCGCGTCGAACGCCTGCAGCCCGCGGTCGGTCGTGCAGTAGACAAAGCCGTCGCGAGCGACGGGAGCCCAGGTGAGCGGGATCGACGTCCGATGACGCCAGAGCTGGGTGCCGGTGGTCGCGATCGCGTACAGCGACTGGTCCGTGCTCGCCACGAACAGCGAGTGCCCGTCGGTGCCGAGGTCCGCGCCCGGGCCGCCGAAGAGGTTGGTCCCGCCGATCAGCCGACCCGAACCGATGTCCACGAACGACACGCGGCCGGTTGTCGTGACGCCGGCGACAAGGGTGTCAGCCACCGGGATCGGGTTGCGGGCGTAGGACCCGATGGCATCGACGCCCCAGATCTTGTAGCCGTTGGTGAAATTGTGGCAGAGGAGTTCACCGGTGGCGGTGCCGTAGACGCCAAACCCCCCAGAGACGACCGGCGCCGTGTTGACGACTTTCTCAAAGGTCTGACGCGAGAGGAACGCTCCCGTCTGGACGGACACCACGAACGCCTCAACCTGCGAGGAGACGACGAACACGTCTCCGTACCGGGGGTCGTTGGTCCGAGCCACCCCGGGGAAGTTGGTGAGCCGCGAGCCCAGGGCGTTGGTCCAGCGGACGCTGCCGTTCGACGGTTCGATCACCGTCACGCTGCTCCCTGTCTCCTGGACGAAGATCGAGTCACCGAAGACGGCGACCGAGGCGATGGCTTCCTTCGGCCGGACCAGCGGATAGGCCCGCCAGTCGGTGCGGTAGCCAAGGGGAGCGACCGTATCCATGGCGATCGTGAACCGGCGGTCGCGCTCCTCGAGATCGGCCGGAACGGTGCCGCTGGGCCCTGAATCGATCACGCTCCCGCACCCGGCCGCGGCGAGCAGCGTCGCGAGGGTGAGCGAAAGGCCAGGGATTGAACGGCCAAACCTGAACGCAACCGTGGTCCGAGTCATGCGGGAAATCTCCGCTGCGGCAAGACGACACGCGATCCGGGACGCTTTTCGGCGACACTCGGACGCCCGCCCGGGCAAGGATGAACCGACGTTGATCAACCCCGGAAGAGAACGACCGCCGGGCAGGCTGGGGGGCGGCAGTATGTGCAGAATACAGTCCGGGGGTCAAGCGTAGGTCGCTTGGCGGTGAATCGAAGGCTCCCGGGCAGGGTTGCGGCGAGCAAGGTCGGGGGGCCGAACGGTGGCGGCTGAGCAATGTTCACGGGCCTGATTGAACATATGGGAATCGTCGCTGGGGTCGAGCGCATTCCGGCTGGAGTCCGGCTCGAGATTGACCCCGCCGGATGGACCTATCGGCCGCAGGCTGGAGCATCGGTCGCGGTGAACGGCTGCTGCCTGACGGTCGCGGCGGATCCTTCGACAACATCCGGCCGGTTCACCTTCAACGTGGTCCCGCAGACGCTGGCGATGACCACGCTCGGCGGGCTCCAGCCTGGATCGAGGGTGAATCTGGAAGCATCGGCAACCCCGCAGACCTTGCTCGGCGGCCACGTGGTCCAGGGTCATATCGACGGCACCGGCCGGGTGCTGCAGGTCGTGACCGCGGGTGAGTACCGCGTGCGGATCAGCGCCGACCCCCACGTCATGGAGTTCATCACCCCGAAGGGGTCGATCGCGGTGGAGGGGGTCTCGCTGACCGTGGCCGGTGTCAACGTCGAGCCGGGCGGCGGCGGCTGGTTCGATATCGCGCTGATCCCGACAACGCTCGAGAAGACCACGCTCGGCTCGCTGGTGGCGGGAGATCGCGTGAATCTCGAGACCGACGTCCTCGGTCGAACGGTTGTTCACTGGCTCAAGAATTTCGCCTCCGGCCGAATCGGCGGCCCGGAATCGTGAGCTACCCTCGGCCGGACCAGAACTCCGCGGACGATTGGACGAGCACAACCTCGAATTCAACCAGGTCGGACCAGGCATCCATCCAGGGCGTGAGCGCCTCGGCCGCAGGGGCCCTCATGAGCTGGTAACAGCGCGAGCCATCCGCCGCCATCCAACTGTCGACGTACTCGATCGCAGAGCTCGCGGGGACGAGTCGCCCTCGTGCTCGGAACCGTTCGCCGACCGCATCCGGCGACCCACCCCTGAACTTCTCGATCACCATGAAGAGCATGGGCGAGGTACGCTATTGCGGACAAACTTGTTCGGCTCGTCGAGGCACGCCATCGCGGTGGTGCATGCCCGAAGGTATGGAGATCTGTCATGGCCGGATTGAACGTGATCATGCTGGCGATGGTGCCACTGACGGGTGCGTCATCGCAGCCCACCCCCACGCCGCCGCCACCGGATTGCTGCATTCCCGCGGCGGGAGGCCGGGGCGCGATGGTGCTGCAGATCTCGCGCAACGGTCCGCCCGTTCAGGATCAGGTGCGTGAGAACAGCCCCGCGGGCATGGTGTGGGTGCCGGGCGGCGAGTTCATGATGGGGAGCACCGATCCGCTCGCCCGGTCCGACGAACAGCCCGTGCACCGCGTGCGCGTTGACGGCTTCTGGATGGATGTCACTGAGGTGACCAACGCCCAGTACGCGGAGTTTGTCGCGGCGACCGGGTACGTCACCCTGGCCGAGCGGCCTGTCGATTGGGACGAGCTCAAGAAGCAGCTCCCCGAGGGCACCCCCAAGCCGGCCGATGAGGTGCTGAAGCCCGGTTCGCTCGTCTTTACGCCGCCCGATCATGCCGTCAGCCTGTCCCGATACGAACTGTGGTGGACGTGGACCACTGGCGCGTGCTGGAAGCACCCCGAAGGTCCCGGTAGCACCATCGAGGGACGAGCCGACCACCCGGTCGTGCACATTGCGTACGAGGATGCCGTGGCATACGCCACGTGGGCGGGCAAGAGGCTCCCGACCGAGGCCGAGTGGGAGTTCGCCGCTCGGGGCGGGCTCGCAGGCAAGATGAACGTCTGGGGGGACGACCCCGTCGACGCCACGCGGTGCAACACCTGGCAGGGCCATTTCCCGGACCAGAACACCGCGGAGGATGGATTCGCGAGGACGGCGCCGGTGAGGTCGTTCGCGCCCAATGGCTACGGCCTCTTCGATATGGCGGGGAACGTGTGGGAGTGGTGCTCGGACCTGTACCGTCCGGATGCGTACGCCCTTCTGGTCGAGTCCTTCGGTGATCAGGTGGCGGTGAACCCGCAGGGGCCCAAAACGAGCCTCGATCCGCGCAACCCGTACGTTCCTGAGAGTCGAGTGCACCGCGGCGGGTCGTACCTGTGCAGCGACGTCTACTGCGCGAGCTACCGGCCCAGTGCGCGGATGGCCTGCCCGCCGGATACCGGTCTTGCCCACCTTGGATTCCGCTGCGTCGAAGCGGGCCCCGCCCCGGCCGCGGCCCCGGGCACCAACAAGTAGGTCCCGCTGCAAATTAGAGCCACTTGGAGGCCACGGGGGTGTTCCGCCGCCGCGGACGCTGCTCGCCCGCCTTGACCCGCATACCCACCGGGGGTATACTCTCGCAGGAGAATCCCCGATGACCAGCATCCAGAACCACCAGTCCACCGTTTCGATCCGCATCGGCGGCATGAACTGCGACCACTGCCTCCGAGCCGTCAAGGCCGCCCTGGCCTCGGTGCCCGGGCTCAACGTCGAATCGATCAGCATCGGCAACGCCACCGTCGAATGGGCCGATCAGCCGGTCATCGACCGAGCCATCGAAGTCATCCGCGACGCGGGCTTCGACGCGGCGGTCGATCGGACGAGCGCCCTCGGCGGGTCGTGCTGCGCGGAAGATGCGAACGCATCCGACGCTGCGGGCTGCGCCGCAGCGGATTCGTCGCCGTGCTGCGGCGCCTGAGCGTGTGACACCCTTCCAGGAGCGACCCGTGGCTAAGAGCCGAACTCAAGACCGATCGCTCGTCGCGCCTGCCCCCGCCCGGCCGTGCTGCGGTCATGGCGGCGGCAACGGAGAATCGCACGCCGGTTCGCCCGAATCCGGCGCGACCCGTCCGCTCCACGCGGTAGCCGTCGAGGCCGACATCAAAGAAGCGAATCTCAAGCAGCTCCGGCGGATCGAAGGGCAGATCCGCGGCATCGCGTCGATGATCGAGGACGAGCGCTACTGCGCGGACATCATCACGCAGGTGTCGGCGGTGCGCGAGTCGCTCCACAGCGTGGCCCGCAACCTGATGCGCAACCACATCAAGCACTGCGCGGCCCGGGCCATGTCCGCGGGCGGCAAGCCGCGCGACGACATGGTCGATGAACTGCTCAAGCTGGTGGCCAAAGTCGCGCGGTGACCAGACGCCGACGCGACGCGAAAGGGCGCCATGAACCTTCGCGAGCATCACGAACCGCACGCGCCGCACGCCGCGGCTCCCGACCTGAAACCCGGCGTCGACCGACCCATCCGGCTGGATCTGCCGGTGGAGGGGATGTCCTGCGCCTCGTGCGCTCGACGGATCGAGAGTCGCCTCGCCCGCACGGCTGGCGTCGTCGATGCCAACGTCAATTTCGCCACAAAGACGGCGACGCTCACCTACGACCCCGCGACCATCGACCCCGCCGGGATTGTCAGAACTGTGCAGGACATCGGATTCAACGCGGTCATCCCGTCGCGGCCGCGCGAGGAGGCCGCCGGCCACGCCGAGCACGCGGGTCACGACCCGTTGAACGGGCAGGAAACGGCTCGGCTGAGAGCGCGGCTCATCGTCGGCGTGGTCCTCGCGCTGCCGGTGTTCATCATCGCGATGTCGCACGGCGCAGTTCCGTTCCTCCGCGGCGAGTGGACGAACTGGGCGCAGCTCGTCCTGACGACGCCCGTCCTGGTCTGGTGCGGCGGGCGGTTCTTCACTTCCGCATGGAAGGGCCTGCGGCACCTGTCGGTGAACATGGACACGCTGGTAGCGCTCGGAACCGGGTCCGCGTACGCCTATTCGGTGGCGGCCACGATCTGGCCCGGCTTCTTCACACGGGTTGCCGTCGCGGACGCTCACCATGCGACCGGGGCAGCCGCCGAACTTCCACCCGTGTACTTCGAAGCCGCGGCGGTCATCATCGTGCTCGTGCTGACCGGAAAGTACCTCGAGGCGCGCGCCACCGGAGAGACCGGCGCCGCGATCCGCCGCCTGATCGGGCTCCAGCCGCAGACGGCCCGGGTGCTGCGCGGGGGTGACGAGCAGGAGGTCCCGATCGCGTCGGTCCGCGTCGGCGATGTGGTGGTAGTGCGCCCGGGGGAGAACGTCCCCGTTGATGGAGTGGTCGACAGCGGCCACTCGTCCGTCGACGAATCAATGCTCACCGGCGAGAGCGTGCCGGTGGAGAAAACCCCCGGCTCGGTGGTATTCGCCGCCACGGTCAACTCAAACGGCGCGCTCGCGATCAGAGCCACGAAAGTGGGGGCGGACACGGCGCTGCAGCAGATCGTGCGCCTCGTGGAGGAAGCCCAGGGCAGCCGGGCGCCCATCGCAAGGCTTGCGGATCGCATCAGCGCGGTGTTCGTGCCCGTCGTCATCGCCCTGGCGGTGCTGACGTTCGTGACCTGGTGGCTGATTGCACCCGCCGACCACCGCGTCAGCATGGCGCTGGTGACGGCCGTCTCCGTGTTGATCATCGCCTGCCCGTGCGCGCTGGGGCTCGCCACGCCGACCGCGATCATGGTGGGGACCGGTCGCGGCGCCGAGCGCGGAATCCTCATCCGTTCGGGCGAGGCCCTCGAAACGGCCCACAAGATCTCCGCGATCGTCCTCGACAAGACCGGCACGATCACCGAGGGCTCTCCGTCGCTGGGGCAGGTCGTGACCGCGGAAGGATTCAGCGACGCGGACGTGCTCCGCATCGCGGCCTCCGCCGAACGCCTGAGCGAGCACCCGCTCGCCGGAGCGATCGTGCGTGCGGCGCGCGAACGGCAGCTTGAACTCATGGATGCCACGCAGTTCCGAGCCGTCGTCGGCCACGGGATCGAAGCCGTGGTCGGCGGGCGGCGCGTGCTCGTGGGCTCGGCGTCGATGATGCAGGCTGCCGGCGTGCCCCTCGCGCTGCTCGAACAGGCCGATGCGCTCGCCCGGCAGGGCAACACCCTCATGTTCGTGGCCATCGAAGGGCGCGAGGCGGGGGTCCTGGCGGTCGCCGACCAGGTCAAGGCGACGTCGAGAGAAGCGGTCCAGGCCATGCGAGCCGCCGGCGTGCGGGTGATCATGATGACCGGAGACAACCGTCGGACCGCCGAGACGGTGGCCGAGCAGGTGGGCGCGGATGAGTTCGTCGCCGAGGTCCTGCCCAAGGACAAGGCCGATCGAGTGGGCGAACTGCAGGCTCGCGGGTTCGTCGTTGGCATGGTGGGCGACGGGATCAACGACGCGCCCGCCCTGGCGAAGGCGGACGTCGGCATCGCGGTCGGATCAGGCACCGACGTCGCCATCGACGCCGCCGATATCACGCTCATGCGCGGCGATCTGCGCG
Organism: Phycisphaerales bacterium; assembly: GCA_022072615.1. Classification (GTDB taxonomy): domain Bacteria; phylum Planctomycetota; class Phycisphaerae; order Phycisphaerales; family UBA1924; genus JAEUJB01. The sequence continues at coordinate 16,494 of JAJVHS010000090.1, read as the reverse complement.
TCGTGACCGAAGCGATCAGGCTCTCCCGGGCAACCATGCGAACGATCCGGCAGAACCTCTTCTGGGCGTTCGCCTACAACGTGGTGAGCATCCCGCTCGCCGCCGGCGCGTTCTACCCGCTGACGAGCTGGCTGCTGTCCCCGATGATCGCCAGCGCGGCCATGGCGTTCAGCAGCGTCAGCGTCGTCGCCAATAGCCTGCGGCTCAGGCGCACGCCGCTGTGACGGGATTGCCCTGCGGTCGATGCCGGGGAGCGAACATTTGGAACCCGGTGACCCCCGGGCGACTCCAACAGGGTGGGACTGGGCTTATCCTCGGTCGCGGGCAGTGCTGCTCGCGACGGACCTTTGCAGCACATTGGAGCGTTCCCGCATGTTCCTTCGAATGGTGTACGACGACAAGCTCGCAGAGGCCGCGTATCTCATCGGCTGCCAGCGCACCGGCGAGGCGATCGTGATCGATCCCGAGCGGGACGTTGATCGGTACGAAAAACTCGCCGCTGCCAACGGGCTGCGGATCGTCGCGGCGGCCGAGACGCACATCCACGCCGACTTCCTGTCCGGCGGGCGTGAACTTGCCGAGAAGGGCGTCAAGCTGTACGTGTCCGACGAGGGCGACGCCGACTGGAAGTACCAGTGGCTCGACAAGAAGTCCGGCGGAGGCGCATACAACCACCGCCTGCTGAAGGACGGCGACACGTTCATGGTCGGGAACATCGAGTTCAAGGCCGTCCACACGCCCGGCCACACACCCGAGCACCTGTGCTTCATGGTCACGGACCGCGGCGGCGGCGCGGACAAGCCGATGGGCGTCGCGACCGGCGACTTTGTGTTCGTGGGCGACCTGGGACGCCCCGATCTCCTCGAGTCAGCCGCGGGCTTCAAGGGCAAGGCCGAACCCTCCGCCCACCGGCTGTACACGACCGTGCGCAAGTTCATGGAATGGCCCGATTATCTCCAGCTCTGGCCCGCGCACGGAGCGGGCAGTGCCTGCGGCAAGGCGCTCGGAGCCGTGCCGATGACCACCGTCGGCTACGAGAAGATGTTCAACCCCTCGGTCCTCGCCGCGAAGACCGAGCGCGGCTTCGTTGATTTCATCCTCGATGCGCAGCCCGAGCCTCCGCTGTACTTCGCCCGGATGAAGCGCGACAACAAGCAAGGCCCCAAGGTCCTCGGGGGCGTCCCGCAGCCCCGCCAGTTGAACGCGGCGCAGCTCGTCGCGATCGATGGTGCCAAGTCGGCGATCATCGACACCCGCCCGTGGAACGCCTTCAAGGCCGGGCATGTTCCCGGTTCACTGCATCTGCCGCTCAACAATTCGTTCAACACGGACGCGGGTTCGCTCATCGACGAGCACGAGTCGATCGTGCTGATCGTCGAGCCCGGCCGCGTGGACGAGGCCGTCCGCGATCTCATCCGCGTGGGGCTCGACAACTTCACCGGATGGTTCGATGTCAACCAGTTCGGCGCGTATCAGTCCGCGGGCGGCCGGCTGGCCGGCGCCGACGAGCAGACCGTCGCGCAGGCCCGTGAGACGATCGGCCAGCGCAAGCCCTTCGTGCTCGATGTGCGTCGCGCGGCCGAGTTCCGCGACGGGCATATCCCCGGCGCCGTGAACATCCCGCACACGCGGCTGCTTGAGCGTCTCAATGAAGTGCCAAAGGACCGCACGATCCTCGTCAACTGCCGCGGCGGAGCGCGGTCCGCGCGGTCGTGCTCGCTGCTCCAGAAGCACGGGTACGCGTGCACGAACCTCGCCGGCGGGATGCTCGCGTGGGAAGAGGCAAGGGCCGCGGTCGAGCGGTAGCACATTGGCCCATATCGAACCCGGAGGAGCGGCACGTTGTTCTGGGCCTGGATCGGTGCGGCGGCGGTTGGGCTCTCGTTGGGGCTCCTGGGCTCCGGCGGGGCGATTCTCACTGTTCCCATCCTCGTCTACCTCGTCGGTCACGATGAGAAGAGCGCGATCGCGGAGTCCCTGGCCATCGTGGGAGCGATCGCCGCCGCCGGAGTCGTGCGAGCCGCACGTCAGAAGCGTGTTGATTTCCGCAGCGCGGCCCTCCTGGCATTCCCCGGGATCGCCGGAAGCTACGCCGGCGCTCACCTGGCCGTGCACATCCCGGGCTCGGTTCAGCTCGTGCTGCTGGGCCTGCTCATGCTGACGGCCTCGGCGTTGATGTTCCGCGGCGGGCCCAGAACCGCGGCGACGGCCAGCATCGAGCCGCACGAAGGCGACGGCTGGTTCAAGCTGACGCTCGCCGCGCTCCAGGGCGTCGGTCTGGGGCTGGTGACAGGTCTGGTCGGTGTCGGAGGCGGGTTTCTGATCGTGCCGGTGCTGGTCTTCGTGCGACGGCTCGCCATGCCGACCGCCGTAGGCACGAGCCTCGCCATCATCGCGGTGAATTCCGCGACCGGGTTCCTCAAGTACCTGTCCCAGGCCGGCAGTGGCCAGCTGGAATTGAACCTGGACTGGTCGATCATCGCGACCTTCGCGAGCATCGGCATCGCCGGGAGCCTGGTGGGGAACTACCTCGGCGGTCGACTCAACCAGAAAACTCTGAAGCGGGTGTTCGCGGTGTTCCTGATTGTGATGGCGGGCTACATCCTGGTCCGCCAGGCCCCGCGAGTGATGCGAGCCGAACCGCCCCCCAGCCAGGTTCAAGACCCTCAAAAATGAAAACGCCCCCGGATTGCTCCAGAGGCGACCTCCAATGCCCCCCGTAGGACTCGAACCTACGACCCGCTGATTAAGAGTCAGTGGACACGGGGCCGCCCCGATGATTCCCGGCACCGACGGATTTTGGCGTAAGTGCCTGAAACACCTTGATTGACTGGTCAATCAGTGGACCTACGGGGCTACCGGGTTCTACCCTGTGTTACCGATGGGCGGTAGCCCAGAGGTAGCCCAGAGCGGGCCGGGAGCGAGTCCGCTGATTTGAAAGGAGTCTCGAACGTGACGAACAAGAAGCCGCCCCGCAAAGCACCGCACGGAGAGAAGTCCCGACGTGACGCCGAGAGTGTCCTCGCCGGAGCGTTGGTCGCGTGGAGGGACAACACCCTCACCGAAGCACAGATGGACGAAGTTCGACGCATCGCTGCCGGGACGTGGCGACGCCCGAGGGTGAGAAAAGCCGCTCGCCAGTGAGAGCATCACGTTCCGACCCCTTCCGGGAAACCGGATGGGGTCGCTTCGCCCCCACACCCCCGGAGTTCCAACCATGCCGAACACCGCCGCTGCCCGCTCCGCCGCGTTCACCATGAACACGCTCGAACGCATCGTCCCGCCGGAGTCGGGGCGTCGATGGGTTCGCGATCCGAAGACGCCCGGACTCGCGTTGGTCGTCATGCCGACGGGGGCTCGTTCGTGGTACGTCTACAAGAAGGTCAACGGGCGTCCCCGCAAGATTCGACTCGGGGACTTTCCGACGCTCACGATCGACGATGCCCGGCGGATCGCGGCGGAGCATCTCGGGACGATCGCTCGCGGAGTTGACCCGTCGATTGAGCGGAAGCGGATTCGGCAGGAAACCACGCTCGGCGAGTTGTGGACGCTCTTCTTCGAGCAACACGCGAAGGCCCGCAAGCGGACGTGGAAGCAGGATGAGCGGCGGTACGAAAAGCACTTGAAGACGTGGGCGACGCGAAGGCTCTCCGATATCGCCCGCGATGAAGTCCAGAGCCTTCACGCGAAGATTGGACGCGAAGCCCCGTACGAAGCGAACCGCGTCGCCGCGTTGCTCTCGAAGGTGTTCTCGTTCGCGATCAAGCGGGGATGGGACGGGCTCTCTCCGACGCGGGGAGTCGAGAAGTTCCGCGAGCAAAGCCGCTCCCGCTTCCTGTCGCCCGATGAACTCCGGGCGTTCATGGCGTCGCTCAAAGCCGAGCCGCACGAAGCCGTCCGCGACGCTCTCTTCCTGTTGATCCTCACGGGCCAGAGACGCGGCGAAGTTCTCGGGATGCGATGGGAGGAAGTGGACTTCGCCGAAGGTGTCTGGACGATCCCGGCGGAGCGGTACAAGGGACGGAGAGAGCATCGCGTCCCGCTGCCGGACGCCGCTCTCGCGATCATCCGCGAGCGTCGGCGGAAAGCCGATCGCGACGCCGAGTTCGTCTTCCCCGGACGCGGCGGGCCGCTCACGGAGATAAAGCGTCCGTGGAGAGCCGTCGTCAAGCGGGCGGGGCTCGAAGGGCTTCGCATCCACGATATCCGCCGGACGTTCGGCTCTTGGAGCGTCGCGAACGGGACTCCGATCTACACACTCAAGAACCTTCTCGGGCACAAGAACATTTCGACCACTGAGGTCTACTCGCGGCTTCAACTCGATTCGCTCCGCGATGCGATGAACGCGACAAGTTCGCGGCTTCTCGCCGCCGCCGAGCCCGCCGCCGTCATCGACGCGGAGCCCGTGGAGAGCAAGCCCGCCGCGAAGTCGAAGCCGAAGCCCCGCCGCTCGAAGTCGAAGGAACTCGCCGCCGCCAGTTGAAACGGAGTCCCCGCCATGCCCGCCCCGCTCACGTTCCGAGTCGATCCCGTCGCCGACGCTCTCGCGAGCATCGACGCCCCGCCCTTCGCATTGGACGCGGCCCTTCGTCGGCAACTCGGCGGAGCCGATCCCCGGCCCGCGTTGGAGTTGCTTGTCTCCGCCGTCGCCGATGATCTTCGCCGCGAAGCCCCGGAAGCGATGAACGGAGCCCCGGCCCGCTCGGGCGTCCCGTCCGACGATGCTTCCGCACTCGCGGCCCACTTGCGGGGGAAGCACCGCACGCGGGCGACGGAGCCCGAGCACCACGCCCGCCGACTCACCGAGTCCCGCCGGGCACTCGCCCGGATCGCTCGGCTTGATCGCTTCACCGCCGAGCGGCTCGCGGCGGGCGACGATCCGACCGAAGCGACGCTCCGAGTTCTCCGGTTTGTGCGGGCCGCATGGTCCGAAGTCCCCGGCGGGATGGACGGAGCCCCGGAAGCCGCCCCGACGCTCGCCGAGTTTGTCGCCGCCCACGTTGCCCACGCGGAGCGGCTCCGAGCCCGCCAGAGCGACGCGGGCCGCGAGCCCGGCCCGACGCCGCCCCCGATGGACGCGGGGCCAGGTACGGGCGACACGCCGAGCGGGAAGCGAGCGACGAAGCCCACGCGGGAGCATCGCAAGCCCGAAGAGCCGACGCCGCCCGTGTCGCTTGCATTCGCCGCCCGCGAGTTGTTCCGGCTCCCCGAAGCCGCCCTTCGCGGTATGCGAAAGCGGAACGAAGTGAAGTGGGATCGGCTCGGCTCCGAGTTGTGGACGTTCGATCGGAAGGAAGTGGAAGACGCGAACGCCGCCGCGATCAACAAGATCGACGCGATCGCCGCCCGCTTCGTTGAACACCGGAGCGACGCGAAGCGACGCTCCGCCACGTCGCCCAGAGCCGCCGAAGCCCGAGCCGCCCGAGCCCGCCGCAAGCCGGGCCGGTGATCCCTTGTCAGTGGGCGAGCGTGCGAAAAGCCGGTGATTCATGGCGTTTCCGATGCTCTCGCCGCCCGTGGGCTACTCCGGGGCTACCGGACGATGAAAAGACGCCCCCGCCGTCGCCGACGGGGACGCCCGCACTCGGGGCCACGCCCCGGAAGGAATCCGTTTCACTCCGGCGGGGTGAAGGTCCGCCGGGCTTGCTCGCGAAGACGTTCGATCCGCTTGGGGATCGACGGATCGACCCGGAGTCCGCACCGCTCCGACGCCCGCTCGAACTCGCGGCGGAATCGGCTCTCGGCATCGTCGGGGTGGAGCGTCCCGTCCCACACGTCAAAGCCGATAGACGCTTCGAGCAAGTCGAGAAGCCGGGAGTTCAGCCGAGCCGCCGCAACTTGCTGCCGAAGGATGAACCGCTCCACGGACGCGAGCCGAGCGGCGAACTTCGAGCCCGTCGGCCAGTTGTCCCGGTGTTGGATCATGCGGAGTTGTCCCCGCTCTCGCCGTCGTCACCTTCGCGGCGGGCCGATTCGAGGATGCTCGCGAGATACTCGGGGTCGAGTTCGTTCGAGAGCCCGAGAGCCTCTTCGATCCGCTTCAGGCGGTCTTCGGCCCCGGCTTCAACCGGCTTCCCGATCAAGCGATCCGCGAGCCACGTCGCCGCCGCCACCGATGGACGCGACGCCCACTTCCCTTCGATCGCGTCCCACACGCCGACGGCTTCCTTGTGCATCGCGAGAATGACTTCCCGCCACTTCTCCGCGTCGATCGCTCGGAAGAGTTCGGCACGAAGCCCCGCGATTTTCTTCGTGTGCGGGCTCGGGTGTCCCTTGCTCACGGTGTTGCCCGGCAGGAACAAGCCGCGTTCGTCCCGCTGGGGCTTCGCTTCGCGGTTGGGTGTTCCGTTGTTTGTGTTGTCAATCATGCCGTCACCGCCTCCCGCCCACGATCCGCCGCCGAGAGCCCTTCACGCTGCCGCACGTCCACCCCGGCGGATTCCGCGATCATCGCTCGGGCGTCATCGCGAACCGCTTCGATCGACGCGATCGCCTCTTCCGACTCCGCCCGCGTCTTCGCCGCGTCGGGGACGATCGCTTCGGCAACTTCCTTGACGCCCTCTTCGACGATCCGGGCGGGGAAGAGCGGGGCGAACACCGGAGCATTCACCACCGCCGCGAGCCCGAGCGGATCGCGGGCGTCGATGATCCGCCGGAACGCTTCGTGACGCGGGCCGGAGTCCATCGCGTACAGCCGATCGCGAATCTCCCGCTCGCGGAGAAGCCCCGCAAGGTCGTCCGCCGCCGGGAACTTGATCGCCGATCGGACTTCCGCCGCCGCTTTGTCCCGCATTCGCCGGAGCGTCGGGAGCATCGGCTCATTCGATGCGAGGTCGTCAAGCCGCTTCAGGTAGTCGGAGCCGACGGACGCGAGCCGCTTCGTCCGACCGATCGGCGAGAGTTCCGCGTCATCGACCACGCGGCCCGCTTCGCGGGCGAAGTTGCCGAGCAACGCGAGAGCCGCTTCGTGGAACTTCACCGCACGCGAGAGCGGGGAGTCCGTGGGGTAGTCCGTCCGCTGGGGACGATGCGAGAAGCCCACGCGGAGAATCACGTCGATCCTCTGAGAGACGCGGCTCGCGTCGATCCGGGGGCCGACGGCCCCGCGATCCCGAGCGTCCCGCACGGTCGATCCGCCGGGCGGATTGGGGCCGGGGTTCGTGGGGAGTCCGCTGTCGCCGAGATTGGGATTGATCCGTGTCATCGTTCGTTCCTTTCGTTCGCTCGCCCGAGTTCTCGCGGACCACGCGGGCCGCGATTCGTTGTGCTACTTGTCCCGCTGTTGAGTTCCGAAGAGTCCGAGAGCGGCCCTCTTCACGATCCGGCCCAGCCGAAGAGCCGCGTTCGCGTGCGGACGCGGGAGCCGCAAGCGGAGCGGATCGCCCGGAGCCCGGAGCGGTTGCCGATCAAGCCCCGCCGTCCGCGAGCGGAGCCGGGCTTCGAGAGCCGCGAGCATCAACCCATCGGCTTCCGCGTCCGTCTTCGCCCTTTTCGCCGCGTCTACCGCCGCGTCAAGGTCCGCACGCACGCCGAGAGCGACCGACGCGAGCAACTTCTCCGGCTCGGTCTGTAATCCGCCGCGATCGTCGATCATCGCTCGCCCTCCGTTCCGTTGCCGGGGGGTGGCGGGGTTTGTGACAACTCCACCCCATGAGAAGAGAAAAGTTCCACACGGGGGAGTATGGGAGAGACTCCGCAACCCCCCGGCGAATCTCCGCCTTCGGCGGGGGCCGCACCCGGACCCGCACGCCCGACGCGGAATCTCCGGCTCTTCGTGTTCGAGTCCCGCCCCGCGTCTTCGAGCCGGAATCCGTCCATGATCCGGCCCACACTCTTCCCCAACGCGATCCCGAGCCGGTTTGCGAAGCCCCGCCGCCGCTCGAAAGCGTCGCGAAGTTCGCTGGGAAGAGTGACGGAGAACTCGCCGAGCAACTCCGCCTCATTCACCACGTCCCGCGTTGTGAAGGGCCGCACGCCGAATCGAACGTGAAGGGCCGCGAGGAACGCCGCCCACTCATGCCGCGATTCGTTCGCCGCGTCCCGGAACTCCGCCCGGTTCGCGAGGAAGCCCTGTACGCCCGCGTGTTCGAGGATGCCGCCCACCACTCGAACGAAACTCTCGAACGATCCCCACGTCTTCACCGCCGGGGCCGGGCATCCCGCCACCCACCACGCCCGAGCCATGATGAGCAACGCACGGAGCAACGCGGGCCGGTTCGCTCGGACCCACTCCATCAAGTCCGGGTGTCGGAATCCGTCCCGGTCTTCGGGCCGCTCGCACCCCGCATCCAGTTCGATCGGGTAGACGCGGCGGGCCATGTCGCCGCCGAAGCCCGTGCGATTCCCGGTGATCGCCCAGCAACACCGGACGGGCAACTCCACGCGACGGGACGCCCCCAAGATTCGATCCTCAAACACGGGCGACGTGATCGCGTTCGCGAACGTGCCCGATTCGATCGTCTCTGTCGCGTTGTCGAGGGGAAACACTTCGCCGCACCGCAAGAGAGCCGCCGTGATCGTCTTTCGCCACTCGGCTTCATCACCGGGGATCGCCGACAAAGCGGGCTCCGTGCCACACGCGACGTAGCAGAGCGTGCGGAGCAGAAGAGACTTCCCGCTCCCTTGCCCGCTCCGAGCATCGAACACCGCCACCGGGACCGCCCCCGCGATCGCGGGCCGGGCGACGATCGACAACGCGAACGCGATCGCGTTCGCACGATCCGCCGGACTCACGAAGGGGAAGTCCCCGAGCAACTCTTCGGCGATGAACCGGGCCGCGTCGCGAGCATTGTCGCGACTCGGGTTCTCGGGCACTTCGACCATCGGAGCATCCGGGACCAGGTACAGCCGAGTTCCCGCGTCATATCCGGGCCGCGAGAGAATCGTCCCGTCGGGCCGGACTCGCGGGCTTGTGACGATGCCGTCAAGCGGCGGGATGCCGGGGAACTCGGGGAGACTACGAACGTCGCGAACCACGTCCATCGGCGGGGCGACGGGGAAGGGTTCCTCCCCCTCTTCCTTCGGCGGATTCACGAAGTCCGCCGCTCGTTCCAGTTCGCCCCGAAGTCCGTGCTCGGTGGGCCGATCCACCATCCATCGCCCTTCGTCCGTTCGCTTCACGCGGACCAGTTCGCCGCCGCGAGTGAAGACGCGGGGCTTGTGTGCGTTCCCGGCTCGGACAGCGGCGAGAGCATCTTCCGACCACTCTCGAAGATGCCGCCCGTCGTTCACCGTCACCACCGGGAGCCCGGCTCGAACTCGGAGCCCGCGTGCGATCGTCCATCGCACCCGCTGCGAGTTTGGATCAAGCCCCATCGCCGCCGCCGTGTCGAGAAGGAACATTTCCGCCGCCCCCGTGGAGACTTGGCCCGCCGCGATGATCGCCGCCGTTTCCCGCGAAGCGTCCAGCAACGCGGACCACGGGACGGAACCCGCGAGGGCTCGCTCCCGAATCTCGCGGAGCAACTCCGGCACCGTGGATGATGGGGCGACGGGCTCGGGCATCACACGCCCTCCCCGCCGGAGACGTTCACGGTCCGGGCCGCGATGAACGCCCGCACGTCGCTTGCCTTGTACCGAATCCGCCCGCCGCTCCGCCCACCGATCCGCACGAACGGGACGCCCCGACGCATCGACCGCCAGTTCGCGAGCGTCTGCCGACTCACGCCCAAGAGTTCCGCGACTTCGGCTTCGTGCAAGAGCCGGAGTTCATCGGGCGAGTTCGTCGGGGGCGTCGATCGGGTCCGTGTGCGGGTCATGCCCCCATCATCGAAGCATTGCGGGGGCGTTGTCTACGTTGTTGAAAGTTCAACGCTCACACTCGAACACACTCGCTCACACTCGAAGAGACTCGCCGGGACTGGCGGGCTAGAAGAGCCCGTTCTCTTCTCTCGTGTCGATGCTTCGACCGACGAGGCACGATTCCTTCCCGCACGCTCGGGCGAAGCCCCGAAGATCAAGCCGCCGCAGAACGTCCACTGTGATCGGTCGCTTTGCATCCCAAAACGTGAAAGCGTTGAAGAACTCCCGCCCGTCGGCGGAGTTCAACAACTCCGCCACCGTGCGGGCTTCGGCTTCCGTGTCGAATGACAGGTGATACACAGTGTCATCGAACACCACGGGACGCCCTTCCATCGGGCCAACCGTCGCGAACGCCAAGCGTTTGTAGAGCCCACACACAGCCACTTTCCACGGCGAGAACGTGTACGGGCCGATGCCGAACACCGCGAATCGTGGTCGCTTGCGATAGATCGAACTGCCGCGTCGGTCTAGTGCCTCTCCGTGATTGACAAGGTAATCCCACGTCCGGGGAGCGGTTTCGCACATTCGCGACGTGTCATCGCTGGTTGAGCGTTGCGGGACGATCATCCACCGTTCGCCCAACCGAACTCGCCCGCTCGCTACGTCCGATCCCTTCATCATCGGAAACACGAAGTCGGGTTCAAGCCGCACCTTCTCTCCGAGCCCATTGAGAAAAACCCCGTCCCCGACGCGGCGAAGTTCCATGACCGCCGAGCAATCGTGCTTCACGCCGGATCGCCACCGGAGAGCATCGTCGCCGTCACCTTCCGCGATGAAGCGGCGGAGCCGGTCGAAGGCTCGGGCATCGGCCACAAGTGCCCCGTCCCGATATCCGATCGTACCCTTGTGGACCGTGGGCGAATCAAGGTCGAAGAGATCGGCTTCTGTGGGGCCGGGCGAGGGGCCGAGATCGCACACGAGTAGACACGCGGATACGCCCACATCGAAGTGGTTCGCCGCGTCGATCTCGTAGACCGCCGCTCGCTCAATCGGCATCTTGAACCGCCAAGCGTGCGACAACACGCGGCGGGCCGTGCTGGTCTTCACCAGCATCGCGAGCGTCGCCCGTCGGCCCGACGCCGCTTCGAGAAGTCGAATCAGAATCCACTCGGCAATATCGAAGTTGCCTTTGCCCGTGATTGCGTCGAGTCCGCGATGCCCTTGAAAGTTCGACTTCTCGGGAAGGTTCGTCCCGCCCATCGCCCCGAGCCCCGAAGACGTGACCCACGGGGGATTGCCGAGCAAGAGTACCGGCTCGGGGAGTTCTCGAATCACTACCGGCCAGTCGAAGGAAAAGAAGTCGGCAAGCCGGAGATCGACCACGGGCCGACGGGGCTCGTTCAAGAGTCGGGCGTCGGCTTTCGCGAAGTAGTCCGCATTGATTTCTAAGCCAATCACACGCCGAGCCGAGCCGAATCCGCGAACCGCCGCGATGATGAACGCCGCGAGCCCGCAAGTCGGCTCAACCACGGACGCGGGCTTGACGCCGCGAGCCTTCAATACGGAGACTACTTGCTCCGCCAGAGCGTCCGGAGTCTGGAAGTCGCCGAACTCAATCTGTCGCGGGTCACGCTTGCCCATCATTTCACCCGGACCACACCCGGCACGTCGCCTGCCTTGTCAATCACACGCTGGTACTGAAGCCGCCATTGCAGAGCGTTTGAGATCGTCAGGTAGCCTTGCTCGGGCTTGTTGCGGAGTACGTCTTCCGCGATCCGCCGCATCTCGATTTCGTCAACCGGCAGGTTCTTATCCGCCATGAACGCGATGAGGTCGTCTTCGTTGCCGTCGCGATCGACAATCTCGCGAAGTCCCCGCGTCATCTGGTAATCGCCGGTCTGTCCGGCTTCGACGAAGACGACGTGCTGAATGTTGAGCCGTGCCGTCTTGTTGGCCGGGTCGTCCGTCTTCTCGTAGACGAACACCAGCAGTGCGTACCCGAGCCCGTACACCTTCTGCCGCCCCGACTTGAACGGGCAGGACGATTGCGGTTGCGTGATGCTGGTTGTCTTGATATCGACGCCGAGTCCGGGGAAGTCGATGCCCTTCGCCGCGTTGCCTTGCTCGAACTCGTACCGATCCCCCACGAACTTCCGGAACTTCAGTTCGAGGTACGTTCCGACCGCTTTGCCGTCGGTCACGCCGAAGAGAATCGGCTCGGAGTGGGCGGATTCGAGTGCGGCAAACTCTCGGGCACACGATTGAAGGGCCGGACTTGTGAGCGGGGTTTTCAAGGTGATTCGGCTCTCCCGGTAGCCCAGAGGTAGCCCAGCCCCAAAATCAAACGCGGCGAGCCGGGTTCACCGACTCGCCGCAAGTACCGTGTCGGCAAGGCTTTTCTTTCAAGTGCCCCCCGAAGGACTCGAACCTTCGACCCGCTGATTAAGAGTCAGCTGCTCTACCAACTGAGCTAGGAGGGCCCAAACATCAACCGCACCGCTGGGCGCGAGGCGGTCAAACTCAACCAAATCAGCCGGTCGACACCGGCCGATCCATCTTACACGACCCGTGAGGCGAGTCCAGCGGAGGGGCATCGCCCTCGATCAGCCGCGACTCCTGAGGCCGTATCCTGAGCAGGATCCGGAACGTCCGCTCGTGGGTTGGCACGACCTCCCGCGAGTGGACACGCTCGCCGCAGGGCCCGACTCAGTGCGTCTGCAGGCAGTGGGTGGGTTTGACCGGCCATACCCGCACGAATACCCTCTGGGTCCCCGAAAACCCGGGCTGGGCGGCCTGATCGCTCGCCGGGTAGTGTGATGTTCGCCGCGGCCGGTGCGCCGCCAGGAGTTCGCCGGTATGCAACCTGCATTTCGACAGAGCTACGGTCGCACGCGTCGCCGCCGCTCGCACCACGCCTTGAGCCCGACGACCCAGACCCTCTGCCCCCTCAGCGGCATGCCCAAGGCTCACCACCGGGCGTGCAAGCAGTCGGGGTACGTCCGGGCCGGTCTGCGGATTAAGGTTCCGAAGCTCGGCATTGGCATCGGCAACGATTGAGCGCTGCACCGGGTCACATTTCCGGGGCTCGGGGATCTCGTGAGACGTTTCGGGGAGACGGGTCGAAGTTCCGGGTCGCCGTCTGGGGCCCGGGCGGTTCGTGGCGGACCAGTCCGATCGAGAGAACACACGACCGCGGGACGGGTGATCAACCCCGACGCCCGCGGTCGGCGGAGAGCCCAATCTTCGGGCCGCGGGAACACTGCTCATGCGCCTGGCAGTCGACGTGATGGGGGGCGACAACGCTCCGGAGGCGATTCTCAAGGGTTGCATCGAGGCTATACCCCTGCTCGGGCCGGAGGATCGGCTCGTGCTGGTGGGCAACCGCCCGATCGTCCAGGAAATGCTCGGGGAACGGGGGATCGATGATCCCCGGCTCGAACTCGAGCACACCACCGAAGTCATCGAGATGCACGATTCGCCGACCACGGCGGTCAAGACGAAGAAGGATTCGTCGATCGTCCGCATGGCGCTGCTGGGGTCGGAGAAGCACCCGCAGCGGTGCGACGCCGTGCTTTCGGCGGGCAACACGGGCGCGTGCGTCGCGGCGGCGATGATGCACATGCGCCGCCTTCCCCACGTCCACCGGCCCGGGATCGCCGTCACCATCCCGTCGTTCCACGGCCCGGTCGTGCTGATCGATGCCGGCGCCAACCCCGAACCGCGGCCGTCCCACCTCTGGCAGTACGCCCTGATGGGTGAGACCTACGCCAAGACGGTGCTCGGGATCGAGAGCCCCCGGATCGCTCAGATGAACATCGGTTCCGAGGAGGCCAAGGGCACGGGGCTCACCAAGGAGACCCGCGAGCTGCTCAAGTCGACGCCGGGAGTGAACTACGTGGGGTACATCGAGGGACGCGAGTTCTTCGAAGACTCCGCCGACGTCGTGATTACCGATGGTTTCACCGGGAACACCCTGCTGAAGATGGCCGAAGGAATGGCGTCGAGCCTGATGCGGGCCTTGGCCCGAGAAATCGCCATGTTCGACCCGAATCTGCTCCTGCAGTTCGAGCCCATCATGAAGCAGCTGTACAAGAAGCACGACTATCACGAATACGGCGGCGCGCCGCTTTTGGGCGTCAACGGCGTGTGCCTCATCGCACACGGATCGAGTCAGGCTCGTACGATCAAGTCGGCTGTCCGGGCATGCCAGGAGTTCGTGCGCTCGGGCGTGAATCGCGCGATCGTGCAGCGGCTGAGCGAGGTCTGCACGGCGACCACGTGATGCCTCCGGTTTCGGGGGGCGGAGGGGAAGGGAGAGTGGCCGAGTGGGGGCACTCGGGGGCATGTGACGAGCGTTCTGGAGTCGGCATGAGTTCAAGCCCGTCGGTCGGAGCCGAAACGACACGAGCAGCGCCGATCCAGCGTCCTACCGCCGCGGGGGGATCGCGGTTCGGAGTCCGGATCTCGGGTTCCGGGAGCGCCATCCCGCAGACGAGGCTGACGAACAAGGACCTCGAGCAGCTGATGGATACCACCGACGAGTGGATCACTCAGCGCACGGGCATCCGCACCCGCCACGTGTTCAAGCACGACCTGGGCGAAACCACCGCTCGCCTCGCCACGCAGGCGTCGATGGCCGCGGTCGCCGATGCCGGCCTTTCACCATCCGACATCGACCTTGTCATCGTCGCCTCGATGACGCCCGACGCGCCCACGCCGTCGGTGTCGTGCATGGTTTCCAGCGCGCTCGGAACCCAGAAGGCCGGCGCGATGGACATCAACGCCGCCTGCTCGGGCTTTGTCTACTGCATGAACGTCGCGCACGATCTCATCCGCGGCGGGTCGTACCGCAACGTCCTGGTCATCGGCGCCGATCGAATCACCAGGCACGTCGATTTCTCGACCTACGGGCGGGCGACGGCGGTGCTCTTCGGCGACGGCGCCGGCGCGGTCGTCCTGCGGCGCACCGATGATGACACCAAGGGCCTGATCGCTCAGGCGATGTTCTCCGACGGATCAGGCGCCAAGCATCTGTACATTCCCGCGAGCAAGGCCGATTTTCCCGACGGCGATGCGTTCGAGGAACGCAAGATCGGGTTCGTGCAGATGAACGGCTCCGCGGTCTTCAAGTTCGCGGTGGGGACCTTCTCCCGGCTCATCGAGCAGACTCTCGAATCGGCCGGCATCGGCCCGACCGATGTGGACCACTACGTCTGCCACCAGTCGAACGCTCGCATCCTCGAAGCGGCCCGCGAGCGGTTCGGCCTGCCGCCGGAGAAGCTCCACGTGAATATCGATCGGTACGGGAACACGGTCGCGGCGTCGGTGCCGCTCGTGTTTGACGAGATCCGCCGCGCCGGCCGGGTCCGTGAGGGCCACAAGGTCATGTTCCTGGCCTTTGGGGCCGGTCTGACCTGGGGATCGAGCCTGTGGCAGGTGTGATTCCTGCGACCGCACGACGGCGCCGGCATCAGGAACAGCATGATGACTCCATCGCTGCTCAAGGCGAGCTTTGACGTCGGGCTCCCGTACGGCCGGTACGTCGAAACCGGTACGCCGGCCCAGCAGGCCAACTGGAACCGATTCCGGGACCAGGTCCCGGACCTTTCCGACCAGCAGCGCAAGCTCGTGGGGTTGTTTTCACGACGCATGCCCGTGCTCGTCATTTCGGGAACGTGGTGCGGCGACTGCGTCCAGCAGTGCCCGATGCTCGAGCGCATCGCGGAGGCCAACCGCGAGGCGATTGACCTTCGATTCGTCGACCGCGACGAGCACAAGGATCTTGCCGACCGCGTCATGATCTGCGGCGGGCACCGAGTTCCGACCGTGATCTTCATGAACGAGGAGTTCGAGTTCGTCTCGCTGCTGGGCGACCGGACGCTTGCTCGCTACCGAGCCATCGCGGCCCGGCAGCTCGGCGCATCGTGCCCGTACCCCGGCGCGCCGATCCCGGCCGACGAGATCGCCGCGACCATGCAGGACTGGCTCAACGAATTCGAGCGAGCCGCGCTGCTCCTGCGCCTGAGCCCCAAGCTGCGGCAGAAGCACGGGGACTAGCGAGCCCACATCGATGCTCGCGACCGAAGCTCCGCCGAACATCGGGGCGATCTCGAGTCTCAGTGCTTCGTGAAGAACCGAAGCGACGGTTGAATGACCCCGGGCACCGTGGTGTCGCCGGCCTGAACCATCACGTTCGCCCCCGCGACCGCCTGCTCGTATTTCACCATCGCGAAGCACACCGGAACCTGGCCGAGCATCGGGCTCGTGACCGCGCTGGTCACGGCGCCGATGGGGTTGGCAGGCGAGGTCGCGTCAAAGACATGCGACCCTGTCTCCGGCTGCCGCGGCACCGGCGGGAGCGAATCGCCAGGCGCCGGCAACGGTACTTGCCGCTCGCACTTGATCGCGACCAGCTTCTGCTTGGGATGCCCCCGGGCATGCATCCTCGCGACGATCTCCTGCCCGAGGTAACAGCCCTTGGTGAGCGACACCCGGTCCTCGAACACGCCCGTCTCCGCCGGCAGCGAATCGGGGCCGAAGTCGATGTAGTAGATGGGCGTCCCCGCTTCGATCCGAGCAATGTTGTACGCGTGCCAGCCCGCCGGCCGGATCCGCGGACCCCGCCCCCCGTCTGTGCCCGGCCAGCCGCCGCCGGTCAGCAGCGCGTCGTACAGCCCGCGAGCGTCCTCCGCCCGGCACACAATCTCGCGCCCGACCTCTCCGGCCGTGTCATCGCGAGCGATCGCGACCTGG
>JAJVHS010000005.1 GCA_022072615.1 Phycisphaerales bacterium | reverse complement strand
GGCGAAGAGGGACTTGAGCCGCTGTCGCACCAGACTTTCACGAGCCTTTGCGAACTCGGGGAAACGGTCGAACGCCCACAGTGACTGGTCCGTGGGAATTAGGTGGCGCCGCAGGAATGCCTGGTCACGCGAGCGAAGCCAATCGTCCAGGGGCATGTCCTGCTTTCCCTGATTCTCCGAAGCGAGAAGCAGGCACAGGTTGCCCAGCCGCTCCTTGCTGCTCATCCAATCCAAGCGACCCGCCGAAATCAGGTCCCTGGCCTTGAAGGCGTTCCGCGCGAACAGGTGGTCCTTGTGGAACGGCATTGTGCCCCACGCCGCGTCGTCGTACAGCAACGACAACGCGAGGAACGTCTGCTGCTGGTCGTAGGTGAGGTCCAGGACGGCATCGATGGCCGCGTCGTCAAAGGACGCGGAGAGGCCGGTCTTGCTGATGGCCGTGTTGATCGCGTCCACCGGGAAGTCCGCGCCGGGGCCGGGCGTGGCCTGAATTGTTGATCGGATGTCCTTGAGAAGATTGTCGGACGCACGTCCGAACGCCCCGCGAAGCAGCGCCATGATCAACCATCGACGGATCTGCTCCGCATTCCTTCCCTCGAAGGGCGTTGAGCCACGGAGCGTCACCGTTGGGTTCCTGAAGAAGAAGTAGATGATGGGGATGAGAGCGTTGGCGCTGGTGAGGTTGTCGCGGTCGATGCCAAACGAGTTGGCGAGGTCCACACCTCGCTCCACGGCTCGGCGGATCGAAGGCCAGTTCTGACGGATGAGCGAGAGGTTCGCCTGGCTGAAGTTCTGAACCTTGTACGCCACCGGCAGGTCCGAGAGCACCAGGCACGACTTCATGATGAAGTCCTTGTCGAAGTCGTTCCGGCGCGTCAACTGCGTGTTGATGCGGTCCACGAAGTTGAAGATCTCCTCTCGCGCGTTCATGTCCCCCCAGCTCGACGTCACCATCGACAGCAGGAGGTCGGACTTGCTGAGCTTGGTGCCGCCCTCGTTCGCCCGGACGAAGATGTCGAGGACGCGGTCGTAGTCCTGGTCTGTTTCTGTGTAGTACGCGATGACCTGGTCGGCGTGGATGGCGTGGTACAGACGCTCCAGATTCCGCTCGCAGATCTTCCGCTCGGAGCGGGCAAGCCCCCTCGCCGCAAGCTCGTCGTCGGTCTTGTCGAGGAAGGCCTCGAACTTCTTGCGCTCATCGAAATCGAGTATCCGTCCGAGCCGGAACCAATAGTGTTCGGCGTCAGGCGCAGGTGTCTCCGGCATGAACTCGAGCCGGTAGTACAGGCCCGTGTCGCTCTCCGACTCGTCGAGCCGAGGCTCCGCCAACAGGTCCAAGTGGAGACGCTCCGGGCTCCACGCCTCCGGATTGTCCCACCGCTTGTACTTCTTCTTCATCACGTAGGTGCCCTTGAGGCCGATGAGAAGCGAGGTCAGCCGCTGCTGACCGTCCAGCACCAACGACAGCGTCGTGACCCCGTCGGTGCTCGCGAGGGCGTTATGCGTTCCCCCGTACTGGGCGCGTTCGAGGAACTGGTAGACTTGCCACTTCTCGCGGTTCTCCGGCTTCAGCTCCCAGAAGAGGAAAGAGCTGATGGGGTAGCCCCGGAGGATCGAATCGAAGAGCTGCACAATCTGCTCGGGCTTCCACCCGAACTCTCGCTGGATCGCCGGAAGGAAGTACTGCCGGTTCATCCGGGCGATGGGTTCGGAGCGGTAGCTCATGGGGCGATTCTACAACGGCGCACGGCCGTGGCTGAATACGCCACCGCGCAGCGTTGAGCGCCGTCCGTCGCAGGTTGCTGAGAACGCAAGAAGAACCTGCGGGACGGCGCCCGGTCATCGAACACGCGAGCGGGCTCGCACCATGCGGGCCTCACCGGCGCGTCGCGGCTCGACGCATCTTGGAGGCACCTCCCTTCTTGCGGCGTGTTGGGGACAGTGACGCGGGTTGCCTCGGCGGGTCACGCGGCATGCTTTGTTTCTCGCTGGGCTGTGGTGTGTCCTCACTCGGAGGGGGTTCGGGCTCGCTCATGGCTGCCCATGCCTTGGGTTCGGGGAGTTCCTGCACCGCCTCCGCATCGATGGCCGATACGTCAATGCCGAGCAGGGCGCACACCCGTCGGGCGTCGGCGGCCTTCGGATTGGCCGAGTGTCCATCGACGCCAGAGACGCGACGGGTCCACACGGGAACCAGTTCCTCCAGGGCCTTGGCCACCCGGTCTTCGACGGGGGCGGCGGCGTGCTGCTCGTAGAGCGTCCACGAGTCCGTGCCGCTCTCGCGGTCGGCCCGCGTGCTTGTGCCGAAGCTCAGCACCAGCGCGAGAGCGTCGAACCGAGCGCCGTTCGTAGCGGGCTCGGCCAGCAATCGCCGTGCGGCGTCCCTGGCCTTGGCCGCGTCGAACTCGCGGAGGTGCGACTCCACCTTGCGGACGAGGAACGCGTCACGCCGTCTCTGGAGACGCTCGCGGCGCTCGGGCATCGTGAGCGGCTTGTGCTCACCGTTGGGCGCTCCTTCTGACTTCCGGGCTCGGCCGTTCGGCGTGACCTCATCCCCACCGTCCACGTACACGAGGCTTCCGGCCTTCGGGCCGTCCACCTGCATGACCGGCACGGCCCCGGGCTTGGACGCACGGACGACGCGGACGTTGTAGAGCCGGGTGACCCGGTCGCCCAGAGCCTCGCGGGTCGCGTCGCTCAGGCGGTCGTACCCGATCTGCACGAGGCGCAGGTCCGGGTGTTTCGCCCGCAGCTCTGTTTCACGCTGGAGGACAAACGCCGTCGTCTTGCGGTCGAAGCAGGACGGGTCCAGGCATCGGTCGCTGTCCGAGACCTTGCCGTTGCGGGGCGCATCCTCCGCGTCGAAGAGGGCCGGCTGCATGCCGGACCGCTTCGGGCAGTTGAGGCAGGATCCCGCCTTCGGGTGGATCCCCTCGTCGTCGAGCTTCCACGGCATCGACACCAACGTGCGGAGCCCGTCGTCGATGACGCGGCGGAGTTCTTCCACCGTGGGGAAGCCGCGGCCGAAGACGCGGGTGAACCCGTCGGCGGCGAGCAGGTCCTGCGTCTCCGCCGGCAACCGAGAGATCAGCTCCAGGTGGCCTACGGAGAAACGACCGGCGTCGGATTCGGGCCGGCGGATCGTCGATCGCCTTGCGGAGCTCCTCAAGAGAGCCGGGCTTCTTTCTTTCAGGGCCGGGTTCTTTCTCAGAACGAGGCTTCTTCTCGCCCGTCAGCGCGGCGTATAGGAGCCTTCTGCTCTGCCGGCTGTAGTAACCGCGGCCGTATCCCTCGCCGTGGTTGAGGCTCAGGGCGTCGAGCAGGATGTGGCAGAGCTGGATCTCGGTGCGGTTCTCCGCGTCGAGGCTGGCGAAGGGGTTGAAGTAGTGCGACGGTCGGTTCTTCTCCGGCGAGAAGAAGCGGAACTCCAGGTTGCGCGCCTCGGCCTCCGCCTTCACGGTGTGGAAGAGCGCGGGGTCGCCCTTGAGGTCGATGACGACGATCGGGGGCGGTAGTGTTCGGCCGTCCTCGGACACCCGGCCGTCCCGGACGTCCTCCGGGGATGGACCGTGCCCACGGATGAGCTGCATGAGCAGGGGCATCAGCCCGAGGCTCGTCTTGCCGCTCCCCGAGTCGCCCACGAAATAGGCGTGCTCGGCGAGGATCTTTTCGTGGAGGAGCACCGGGAAGCGCACGTGCGGCTCCACGCCCAGGAAGAGGTGGTCCGCCTCGCGGATCTCCTCGCCGAGGGGACCCTGGGCCGTGTGCGGCGAGTCCTTGATCCGGTCGACGTACCACTGCCATTCGGGGCGGTCGTCGTCGTCCAGGCGCACCTCGGTGTCCTGGCCCGGGGCGCCCTCGATCGCGCGTCGCGCCCTCATGATCGCCGCGAGCGGCTCACGGAACACCGTCACCAGCAGGATCGGGGGCAGGAGCGCCGCAAGGGCGATCGCGATCGGCAGGCCGTAGAAGTAGACGCTCCACCCCGTGCGCCAGAACTCCTGGGTCATCTCCAGTATCCACCCCACGGGAGATTCTCGGAGGGATGCGCTGAGGCCCGGTCCCTCGCCGGGCGCGGCCCACGCTTCGGCGAGGTTCCACGTGGTCATGTCGGCGAGGGGCATGAAGAGGTTGAGCGACGCCGCGAGCGTGAGGAAGAACGGCGCGAGCAGGAGCACCATGGCCTTGACGCGGCCGTCGTATGTGCCGGGCGCCTGCCAGACGCCCGGCGCGCACGCGTCGGGGCCTCCGTACAGGAGGAAAGGCGCCAGCAGGTGCGCTCCATCGGAGAACAGCCGGAGCGGAGAGAGCCGGGCTCGCCAGAGAGAGAAGGTGCAGAGCCCCGCGATGATCACGAGCGCCGCGGTGGTCGAGACCGTCGGGACAATCGCCGCCGTTGCGAGGGCCGTCAGGAGCAGGAGGTAGTCCGGCGCGGGGAGCGCCGGGAGCGTGCGGCGGGTTTCGGGGCGCAGCCGCGGGTGCGTGTACAACCACTCCAGATAGAAGCGGAATGGCGCCATGCCGAAGCGTGAGACCAGCACAACGGTGATGGCCGAGCAGACCACGGCGCCGCGCAGCCGGTCCATGAAGAGCGCCGAGAATGCCATCGCGAGCGCGATGGCGATCGCGGGCAGCACCAGCGCCAGGAGGAGGTTCTTCAGCGTCGCCCGATGCTCGAGGAGCAGCCAGACCATGATCAGCGTGGACAGCGCCGGGGCCAGGTAAAGCAGGTGCTGCATCTCGAGGAAGTACCCCGGCACGATCACCGTCGCCGGCACGATCAGGCCGAGAAGGAAGATCTTCTTGACGAACATCGGCGCGAACGCCGCCATGTCGGCGTCCCCGGCCGCCTGGTGCCGGTAGGCGAGCTCCATCCCGGCCATGTCCGGGATGTGCGGGAGAAGTCCGTAGTTGTGGCGGGCCGTCGAGCGCGGCGAGTAGACCAGCGGCTGCCGCCGGACGACGGTCATGGGCCATGAGTACTTGTAGACGTCGTAGTTGTCGCCCGGACCCCCGAGCACGCCTTCACGGGGATCGCGGGGCTCGCGGTCGAGGTTCTGGGTGACGGAGTGCTGCTCCCTCGGTCCAGTCGACGGAACCGAAAGCGATCTGAACCGCGGCGGGACTTCGTAAGGCATGGCGTTCAATCACCTCCCGGGCCCGGGCGCACTTCGCCTCGGAGTCCGTCAGTATGAGGAATCCAAACTGTCGATTGCGGATCCACGGCCCGATCAGCGAGTGACGGCGCAGGCGGTCGATCCGGCGGCGCAGCACCTTGGCGGAGCGACCAACCCGGACACCCGGGCCGACGATCTGGACGCGGTAGACGCGGGGCTGCTTACGAGTTCGATCTGGTCCGAGTCCGTCACGGTGCCTTTGGGCAGGAGCACGAGTGTGCCGACCTCTGCGTCCAACGTGCCGATCGCGTGGTGCCGGTCCGCGATCACCAAGGGGTCCTTCGTTGGCGTTCCGAGGATGCGCTCCCGGATCTGGGGCAGCTTGGCCTTGCGCAGCAGGTCAGCGCGGGGAGCGGCGATCGACTTGAGGGAGTATTGGAGGTGCCCGATCAAGGTCTCGTATCCCACGCCGAACGCGCACGCCACGGCGTAGATCTGCTCGGGAGTCGCGGTCGCCGCGTCCACGCTCCGCGACGAGAAGGCGCGTTTCACACCCTGCGACGGCATGAGCAGGAAACCCGCGAACGCGTTGACGAGGAACTCGTTGGGCTGGAACGCCCCTTCGGCGGCTTCGTCCTGGAGCTCGTCGATGGTCGAGCCGTGGCCGAAGACGTGATGGCCGAATTCGTGGGCACACGTGAAGGCGCGGCGGGAGAGGGGCCGGAGGGATGAGACGAGGATCGTCGGCTTGGCGAGGGCGGCGTACACACCCTCCATGCTGACCTCGTCCACGAACTGCACTTTGACCCGGGCGCGGTCGCACAGCTCGTAGATGCACAGCGGCGACCGGAAGCCGTAGCCGAACTCCTCACGGATCTCGACCGACTTCTCCAACGCCTCACGGGCGAGATTGGTGCGTGTGGCGGTCAAGGCTTCTTCTCCTGGTCGCGCATGGAGGCCAGGATGGTCAGCAACCGGTCGAGGTCCTTGGACTTGAGCTTCTGCAGTTCGCGTGCGGCGAGGTGCAGCCGGTCGTCCTGGGCGTCGAGCTTGGTGGCCCCCTCGCCGAGCAGCCACGCCACGCTCACATCGAACACTTCGGCGAGCTTGGCGAGTTCCTCGGCGGCCACGGCACGCTTCCCCGACTCCATCTCCGTGACGGAGGGGCGCTGGAGGTCAAGCATCTTCGCGACCTGCCCTTGAGAGAGCCCGGCAAGGCGCCGGGCCTCGCGGATGCGTGAGGCGATAATCTGGCGTTTCTCTTCGCTGGTGCTCATGGGGTTGTGCCTTCCTTTGCGTACAGATCACAGAACCGCTTGGCCACGCCCCGGAGCGTCAGCTTGTTCCCTGCGGCGTCGACGTAGGGGTTCAAGAGCCGCCGACCCTTGGCAAGCGGAATGCCCATCGCCCGTGCAAGCCCCCGGATGACGTTCGGGATGAGCGTGCTGTCGAATCCGCCCAGCCCGTCGAGCGGCTGGACGTCGTCGGTGACGTGCGAGGGGTCTTTCCCGTCGTCCACCTCGATTTCGCGGTGCAGTGTTTTCAATTGTTCAAGAACGGCGGCTTGGTCCATGGTTGGATTCTCCTACGCACGGTAGGAAAATCTTACCATTGGTTGGATCCGCTGTCAAGGCGCGAGTTGCTGGTCAAATACCGAATCAGCCCTGGGACCCAGAAAAGGCGCTTTCTGGAGCTTTGGAGTGGGCCAGTGGGGGAGGCCAGTCAAATAGCCGTCAAATGGGGGCTCAGCCGACTTTCCGAGTGATCGAAGCCCCCCATCTTTCCGGGCGCGGTGACTTTCACGAACTGGCGGTCTCTCGAGACGGCTCTCGGTTTGCTTACACGGCGAGGGGTTGGTTCCATGGCAGCAACGGTCTTTATCTGTGGGATGAGACTGGTGGGCACAATCCCGTGACCGACCCGCAGTGGGGGCACATTCCCGACACGTTCCTTACCTCCATCTCCGATGACGGGCTGACGTTGGCGTTCCAGTGGGGCCTGGGGACGTCCTCGTGGCGTGGCGGACAGCTTCTGAGCGGGGTCTACGGCGAATACCTGTTCAATGCACCCCTGTCGTCGGACGGGCATTTCTTGACAGGGGTCGGGGAGTACAGCGGGAGTCTCCTCCGGCTCGAAGACGATGGCACCGTGCTGGACCTCGGTGCCCCGGATGGCACACCCCCCGGAGGATTCGGCAACGACGCGGTCGGCATATCAACGGACGGTCGAACGATCGCGGGCAGCTGCGATTCCCGTGGCTTCTTTGTCTGGCGAGATGAACTCGGCTATGCATATCCGATACCCCCCGGCGCTGGTCGGGCTGAAGCAGTCGCGCTCTCCGATGACGGTCAGCGTGCTCTGATCAGCACGGACGTCGGTAACTTCCTTATGGACGTTGATAGAGGCGGGTTCACACCGATCGGTTCGCCGGAGTTCACCGCGTTCGCAAGTGATGACCTATCGGTGCTCGCGAACTTCCAGACGTTCTGGACCGCCGCCACCGGCGAGGTTCATCTCACCAGCTACTTGGCGGACGCAGGCGTTGTCCCCGCCGGGTACAGGATGTCCGCTATTGGTGCTCTCTCTCCGGACGGGAACGTGTTCGTGGGTACTGGGTATGCCGCAGGCAGTCACAACCCGTCGATCTGGATGGCAACGATACCCACGCCCGGCTCCGGATTTCTGCTTGCTGCGGCCAGTCTCGTGACTCTGCGCCGTCGCTGCCGTATCGCGACCGCCGCGACTGTCCTTTGCATCGGATGCACCGCAGCCAACGCGCAAGTGACCTTTCGAGTCGTCGACCTGCCAGAGCGCCTGGCAGACACTGGATACTGGATGAGCACCTCGCGCGAGGGTACCCATATCGCATACTCACTGGAACGGCGGTTCAGCGGAGAACCGCTTGGCGCATTTCGATGGAGCGAGTCGTCCGGGCATCAACAGCTGCATCACCCGGAGGAATTCCGGCTTCCCGAAGCCGCGTACTCCATCTCCGATGACGGTGCTGCCATAGCCGCGCAGTTCAATAACAGCACCGGAATCTGGCGAGAGGGCGACGCGGTGGGTGTCGAACTTCCCGGTGTCTTCGACAACGGCGCCATCTCAGCAAACGGCGTGTGGATTGCCGGCGGCGATGTCTACCAGACCCATCTTTGGCGAGGGACCGACGCCGGTGGAGCGGAGGATCTCGGAGATCCCAATGGCGTACAGAACTTCGCTGTCGAGGCCCGCGGCATCTCGACCGATGGCCGCACCATCCTCGGCCTTGCCGACGATGGGTTTCTCTGGCGTGAAGGGATCGGATACACGAACCTCACGACGGTCGCGGGCCGTCCCGCGTGGGGGAACGCGCTTTCCGACGACGGGCAACTGGCCTTGTTGGGAACGCTCGAAGGGAATCTCTTCCTCGACATCAACAGCGGTGCCCTGACCCCGATCAGTGCAGCCGAGGATATGGTCTTCGCCAACGCCGACCTTTCGGTCCTCGCAAGCGGGCAGACATTCTGGACCGCCGCGACGGGAGAGGTTGACCTCTCCGACTTGCTCGCCAGCGCGGGCGTGATCCCGGATGGTTACACAGTGTTTGGCATCCGAGCACTGTCCCCCGACGGCAACGTCTTCGTCGGCATGGGGCGGGCCGCGGGTGGCAACGGCGATCCGTCAATCTGGATGGCAACGATCCCCGCGCCTGGGAGCTCGGTGATTCTCGGCGCCGCGGGTCTCGTGTCGCTACGTCGCCGCCGCCGAACAGCCGTGGGTGCCACTGTCCTCGCCATCGCATGCGGTGGCGCACAGGCGCAGGTCTCCTTCACTCCGCTCGGAGTACCTGTCCATCCTGAGTTCGGGGAACTGGACTACAGCAGGGCAAGAGGCGTCTCGTTCGATGGGCAAGATGTTGTCGGCACCGGTGAGGTCTACTCGCATGGCCCACAGATCGCCTTTCGCTGGAACTCGGCCAACGGCATATCGAGCATCGGCCCCATTCCGGGTCATCCGAACCGCTTCACAAACGGCACGGCTATCTCCGGCGACGGCCAAGTCTTCGGAGTGACCCTCGGCACGGCGGGATGGGGTGCGCATGTCTGGTCGGCGCGTTCCGGTTTCACCAGCCTGGGCACATCGCCGTGCGGCTACATTGAGAGTGTTCCCCGGGGCATAAACTCCGATGGATCGGTGGTCGTGGGAGACTTCTCGTTTCACGGCCCCGCGTTCCGTTGGACAGCCGCAGCGGGGATGCACGAACTGGGCACTCTGCCGGGTCACACCAGATCGGCGGCGACGGGTGTTTCCTACGACGGCACGACGGTCGTCGGTGTCAGCAGCACGCTCTTCCTGATCCAGGCCAGAGGCTTCCGCTGGACTGAGTCCGCTGGGATGGTTGAGTTGCCGCCGCTCACGGGAGCGACTCATTCGAGTGCCGTAAGCACCTCCTCCGACGGGTCGCGAGCGCTCGGGCTGAGCGGAACAAACACTCTCATGTCGAACGTGGTCCTTTGGGAGGGCACCACGCCCGTCGATCTCGGCTGGGACATCCAGTCCTCCGGGTCTTTGGTTGGTGCGAGCGCCGACCTCCGGGTGATCGCGACAAGTAGACAGTTCTGGACCCACGCAAGCGGACCTGTAAACACCCACGCCTTCCTGCTCGATAACGGCGTGATCCCTCTCGGTTGGGAGTCGATCACGACGACCGCAATCTCGGGCAATGGAACAACTCTCGTTGGCTATGGGCGAAACCCGCTCGGCGTTATCGAGGCCTGGCGGGCGACGATCCCGGCACCCGGTGTTGCGCCGCTTGCACTGGGAGCCTTGTTGATCGGGCTCCGCCGGGGTCGAGGACACGGAACATCCACAATCGCAACGGAGGTCGAACGATGAGGACGCTTTGGGTTTGTGCATTCGTGGTGGCCAGCATGTCTCCACTGGCGAGGGCCAGCATCCACAATGTCAGTCGCATCAGCGACTACTCGCTGAGCTTCGACGACCCGTCGTTCTCGAATACGGTGCTGCACCTCAACATCCGCCAAGATCGCACCGCGGATGCACCGGGCGATTCGCGGTTCGAGCAGTGGGGCATCCTGCCCAACTCGTTCAACGTGTCCTGGGAAGCCTTCGAGGGCGTGACGCTGAGCGACGTCACCTTCGTCAACAATGTACTCGCCGGGACTATCGCGAGCCCGGCCGGAAGTCCCGGTTACACGATCCTCCGCAACGATGCCCCGCCCAACGGAACGAGCATCGCCGTCGGCGTCCTCGGTGATCGGCACACACTGGCCATCAACCTCCAGGTTGGCGGCGGTGTCGATTTCGGGTCCCCCGCATCGTTCAGGATGGTGATCCCTGGAGATTGGTCTCAATCGGGCACGGGCTTCCATCAGCACGAACTCATCAGCTACAACCCGGCATGGACGCTGCTGCGGGACTTTGAGTACGACACGCTTCTTGATGCGACGATCTTCGAGCTCGGGACCACGGCGTACCAAGTGCCGCCCGCACCCCAGTTCCGTTTACACGGTGCAACTGTGCCGTCGCCCGCCGGCGTTTCTTTCCTGGCACTTGGTTTCGTCGCGGCGTCTCGCACGCGGCGAGCGCCTGCGCGATCGGGTCTTCGTCTCTGATCGTCTGATTCACGGAATGAAACCTCCGGCGACCTGTTGCCGTGCTGAGCACAACACCAGAAAGGACGATACATGGACACCATTGATCGCCGAATGATCCTCGCCGGTGCCGGCCTTGTCGGGGCTGCGGCGCTCGCCCGAGTCGCCAAAGGCGGTCCTTTGGACCCGCCTCTCGGTCCGGTCGCCCCGACCGGGCGAACCGTGCAAGAGATCTACGACAAGGTGGCGCGCACGAGCGTCGGCTACGCCGAGCCGAGGGTCCCTGTGCAGAGCCTGCCGGGAAGCGCCACTGCGCTGCACGTTATCACCGAACCGGGCAGCTACTACCTCACGGGAAACATCCTGGGGCAGCCGGGAAAGAACGGCATTGAGATTCACGCCAACGGCGTCGTCCTCGACCTGCAGGGATACGCTGTCATCGGGTGCGGCCTTGCGGGCATCACCTCGATCGGCACCGCTGCCCATATAAAGGTTTTCAACGGCCGTTCTCGACAGAACGGGGCCTTTGGCGTCGACCTCACCGGCGCGGACGGCACGGGATTCGGCGGGATTGTCGAGGACGTGCGCGCCGAGGACAACACCCGGGACGGGATCCGCGTTCGCTACGGCGCTATCGCCCGCTGCTTCGCCTCCGGAAATGGAGACAACGGTATCTCCGGCGTCATCGCCACCGTGACGGAGTGCTGGGCTGGGCTTAATCCCGGCGTGGGTATCGGCGTCTGCTTCGGCTCCCTCGTTCAGCACTGCAACGCGCACGGCAACGGCGCCGTCGGTATTGTCGCGTGCGGGGGTTCCCGCATAGTGCACTCCATCGCCAGCGGCTCTGGCGGCGATGGGCTTCAAGTCACCGATCAGTCGTCGGCCGCTCACAACATCGCCAACGGAAACCAGACCGGCATCGCCGCATTCAACGACAACTGCGAGGTCAGCGACAACGTCCTGATCCGCAACCCCGCGGATGGCATCCGCATCACCGGCAGCGGAACCGCGGTGTTTCGGAACCGGGTGCGGGGGTCGGCGTCGCCGTTCTCGATCGCCGCAGGGAACTCCCACGGCCCCATCGTCAACGTCGCGGGCGTCGGCGACATCTCCGCCGTACCCAACGCCAACCACCCCCAGGCGAACTTCGTGTATTGAAACGTGCCTCTCCTGAGGAAGCCCCCATGATTCGTTTATCTCGCTCAACTCCGTCGTTGTTCGTGACGGCCCTCGTCATCGTCTGTTTCCCGATGGCTACAGCCATTGGTCAACCTTCGAGCGGTGCTGGATTTCGAGGGCTGGGAGGTCTGCCTGGAGGCGGGTCAAGCTCCGCCGTGGCGGTTACATCATCAAACCTGACGGTGGTTGGCGAGGCAATCGGCCCCAACGGACCGGAGGCGTTCCTGTGGCGACCATCGACGGGCATGATCGGACTCGGCGATCTCATTGGAGGAGACTTCAATAGCCGGGCTCTCTCGGTCGCTTCCGGTGGCAACATTGTCGTCGGTGACGGCCGAAGTGTGAACGGCAAAGAGGCATTCGTCTGGACTTCAGCATCCGGCATGGTGGGGCTCGGCGACCTCCCCGGGGGCGGCTTCTGGAGCGGAGCCAACTCCGTATCACGCGATGGAAGAACAATCGTTGGCTACGGACGCACGACCGATGACTCCCAGCTCGAAGCGTTCGTTTGGACGGAGGCTGGCGGCATGGTCAGCATCGGCGATCTGCCAGGCAGCACGAGCGCGGGGATCGCGTACGACGTCTCGGGAAGCGGCAGCGTCGTGGTTGGCAGCGGCAGAAATGCAGCCGGTCGAACCGAGCCGTTCAGATGGACCGCCGGAACCGGGATGATCGGGCTTGGCTACCCGAATTTCCCCTCGGTGTATTCGTCGACGGCCAACGCCGTCTCGGATGACGGACGCGTTGTTGCAGGATTTGCGACAGCAAGCGGTGGTGTGCTGTTGGCGTGGCGATGGACAGCGACGACCGGGATGCAGCTATTGAGCGACCTTTCTGGCGGCGTCAATCGTGCGTACGCCAGCGACGTGTCCGCGGACGGCTACGTAACCGCGGGATACTCAGATGGAGGCAATGGCGAAGAGGCGGTGATATGGACCCCTCACCTTGGCGTACGGCCGCTCAAGTCGCTCTTGCAGTCGTTCAACGTCAACCTCGAGGGGTGGACGCTTCGAGCCGCATGGGGTGTGTCGGAGGATGGACGTTATATCGTTGGAAGCGGGCTAAATCCATCGGGGGAGTTCGAGTCTTGGCTCGCCACTCTCCCCAAGAGCATCCTCCTTCGGGCAACAACTGCGACGACCGCGTACCCACACGCCACCCTCCGCGGCGTCGGCGACCTTCCCGGCGGTCAGTTCGCGAGTTCCGCAGCGGGCCTATCGCCGGATGGTCGCTACGTCTGCGGGTCGAGCGCCTCGGCAAACGGGGATGAAGGATTCGTGTGGCATCAAGGCGCGATGACGGGAATGGGAATCCCGCCCGGACGCGTCCGCACCACGGCGAGCGACGTCGTCGTGGTTGCGGGCCTGCCGAAGGCTGTGGGACTCGCGTTTGACGGCTTCTCCTATGTCGGCGTGATGTGGACCCCCCTCGAAGGCATCACACAACTCCAAGACTTGCCAGGGGGCGCCGGCGCGCACTTCGCCGAGGACATCTCTCATGATGGAAGCCGGATCATCGGGTCCGCCCAGGCTTCGGCGTTCGAGCCGACGCTCTGGACAAACGGAACGCCCGTAGCACTCGGATTGCTGGCCGGAGCGGACTACGGCGGAGGCATCGCGATCTCGGCCGACGGCAATACGGCTGTCGGTCACATGATTGACGAGAGCGGCCCGCCCGGGCTGTTCCGATCATTCCGCTGGACCTCCACGGGTGGCCTCAGTGAACTCGGACCGATGCCGGGCTATTCCGAAACGCTCGCAAACGGCGTCTCCTCAGACGGGCTCGTCGTCGTCGGCTATGCAATCAACTCTCCGGCCGGCGACTTCGTTGCCTTCCGATGGGCTCAATCCGGTGGGTTCCAATCGCTGGGACACCTCGCAGGCGCAGCTAGGCCGCAGAGCAGCGCACACGCCGTCAGTTCTTCGGGCGGCGTCGTTGTGGGCTCCGGCAGAAACGCGGGCGATCAGTACGAAGCTGTCGTGTGGACACCGACCACCGGCATGGTCTCGCTTCGGTCGTACCTCGCCGCCCGCGGAGCAAACGTGACGGGCTGGACCCTGACCGCGGCGACGGACATCTCCGACGACGGTTCCGTGATCTGCGGCGAAGGGATCAACCCGGCGGGCAACAGCGAGGGCTGGGTCGCGACACTCATTGAACCGTAATCAGAAGAGCCCCTACGAACGGACCAGACGACCTGAGAGAGCAGAAGGAGTGAGCCATGAGATGGCGATTCGCGAGTGTCGGTATCGTCGGAGTGGTGGCAGTGCTGGGCACAAGTTCGCACGCCAAAGCGCAGTACGCCTCTGTCCGCGTGGTTGACCGACAGTTCGACGGCGCAGAGTCAGGGCGGCTGCCGCGGCTGGACGAACACGGCCGAAGTGTCTGGCGTGATTCGTCGTCCGGCGAATGGCGGCTCCACGACGGTTCATCCACAACAACCTTGCAACCTCCACCCG
Organism: Phycisphaerales bacterium; assembly: GCA_022072615.1. Lineage (GTDB taxonomy): Bacteria > Planctomycetota > Phycisphaerae > Phycisphaerales > UBA1924 > JAEUJB01. Next base: position 8,988 of record JAJVHS010000005.1, on the reverse strand, counting down.
GCGCAAACACCACGAGTTTGACGCTCTCATGGACCCACGGCGGACACCTCCTGGCGCGCGGCTCAACCGATTCCGGCCCGAACACGTGGAAACTCGGGGCGGGGCAGGAGTGGCTGTCGCTAGACAGGCGCGTCCACGACATCAACAGTCGGGGCGATCAGATCGGCGAGGGGGTGGGGCGGCGCCCGACGGTGTGGCTTGGCGGTTCCGATCCGGTCGAACTGCCGTCTCCAAGTTCACTCACCAACCCAGGGCTGGCGTCGGCCGGAATCACCAACAGCGGCCTCGCCGGCGGGATGCTGTTCGGCGGCCCCCCAATCGACGGCCGCCTCGCCGCATGGACGGTCGCGCCGCCCGTCCTCACCGAGTTCCCCGCTTCCTCCAACAGCACGCTGAATATCAACCAGCGCTTCCACGACATCAACGAGGCCGGGCAGATGGTGGGCATTCGCGCGTTCGACGACCCCCACGGTCAACCGACGATGGGTGCGTTCTTCTTTGACCCGGTTGAGGGTTTCACTGATCTTCCCTCGCCGTTGTCATCTCTGGATCTGAGGGTCAATGACCTCGGAACGGTGTGCCTGTACACCGGTGAGGCCACTGGTGCCCGCAGCTGGAATATAGACTCAGGTTTCACTCGGCTGTGGGACCTTCTGTCACCCGAGGATCAGGGACGGTACTCTCTCCGTGACACCTACGACATCAACAACCGCGGGGAGGTGCTGCTGTACGCCGTCGATCACCTGCTCGACGAGTCGCAGTTGGTCATCGTCACAATCCCGGGTCCATCCACGATGGCGTTAGCCGCGTTGGGCGCCGTTGCCGGACTGAGACGCCGCAGAGTGGCTACATCTCCTCGTCGCCAGCGAGTCACTGTGGGAGTCTGACGCCATGAACCACACCCGCACAATCGCAATTGCGTTGGGTCTTCTCGGAGGTCTCGCTAGCACTGCTCTCGGCCAAATGGAGTTCCATGCGATTCAACCGCCGGACCATCCGGTCTATGGAGTGCTCCGCTACACAAACACGGCGCTTTTCGGGAGCGTCTCGGCCGACGGCAACACGGTCGTTGGCACCGCCTGGAGAGGCTTCGGTGCTCCTTCCATCACGTACAGGTGGCGGCGCGGCCTTGGGGTGGAGGCAATCCCACAGATCCCCGGCGACCCTGGCCAAAACACCTCTGCGATCGGGGTTTCGAGCGATGGCCAGACCATCGCGATGGACAAGGGCCAGACGGGCGTCGGATACTACGCCTACCGCGACGGCACCTATGAGTACATCGGGCTCCAGACCGAGGTGCGTGCTATTTCGGCGCCCGATGGCACATGGATGGGCGGAGTGGAGTCGGGTTCACTCACGGCTCATCGCTGGTCTGCAGCCACCGGTGTGCAAGACATCGGCGGGCTTCCTGGAGCAGACGAGACCGACGCGGAGGACATCTCGCATGATGGCAATGTCGTCGTCGGCCGCAGCTTTGGCGGCGTCGAACAGGCATTCATCTGGACTACAGACGAGGGAATGACGAACCTCGGCGCGGTCATCGGTGCGACCCGAAGTGGTGCCATTCAGGTCGCTTCAGACGGAGCGACCGTCCTGTTGACGGCCACGATTCCCGGCGAGTCCGCCCGTTCGTTCCTGTGGGATCGCTCAAGCAGCGAGCTAACGCCCCTCGCCAATTTTGAGGCCATCGGCGCCAACGCTGACTTCTCCATACTGAACTCTTACACGTCCATCTGGACGGAAAGCACGGGCGCGTTGAACGTCCTGGATCTCTTGCGAAGTTCAGGAGCATTGCCCGAAGGATTCAGCGTGGATCTCATCACCGGCATTTCAGCCGGGTCGGATCCACTCGGACTTGTCTCCGTCGCGGGGAACGGGCGGGACGAGATCGGCAATGAACGAGCTTGGGTGGCGACATTCAGCATTCCATGCCCGAGCACTTCGGTGCTCATCGGGGTGCTCGGGGTTCATGCCGCCGTCCGGCGTAGGAGAGGACGACCGGCGTGACGGGGTGTGAGAGTGACACCAAGTTCCACTCAGTTCTTCACCGATAAGAGAGGTGCAATGAAGCAGCACGACATGTACGCCTCAGCAATCGGCCTGGGGATCACAGTACTGACCGCAACTCCGTGCGAGGCACAGTTCGCTCAGGTGCGCGTGGTCCAACCGGACTTCGAGCACGGGCTCAGCGGCGGAATTCTCCCACGGATGGATGACCGTGGCAGAACTCTCTGGAGGAGAACCTCCATTGAGCCTTGGCAGTTTCATGACGGGACAAGCACCTCGACGCTGCTTGGACCTAAAGGTAGCGATGTACAGAGCTTTCGCTGGTCCACCGGCCAGCACCTGCTTGCCTACGGACTGTCACCCTCGGGGGAACGGAATACGTGGGTTCTGGACGAGGGGGGGCCATGGTCGTGGACAAGCCTCGACCGAGAGGTGAGCGACATGAGCGCTCAGGGTTACCAGGTCGGCTTTCAGTCAGCCGAAATCACTGCTTGGCTTGGAGAAGACTCGTTCGAGCTCCCCCAGCCGATCCTGGGTGAACAGCGTGTGTGGGGTCAGTTGCGAATCTCCAGCGTCGGAACGGCCGCTGGGGTCCTTCGCCAATATGCACTCCCTCCGAACGCCCGTTTCGCGACATGGGCCGTGAATCCACCAGTTCTCACCGAGCTTCCGGCATCGCCGGACGGATGGCGGAACTTCTACAACCAGCGGCTCTTTGACCTCAATGAAACCGGACAATGGGTTGGAAGCTATGTCGATGAAGCGGACGTGTACCGAAGCGTGTTCTACGACCCTGCCGCGGGCTTGACCGATCTGCCGCTCTCGTCCTTCTTGGACGGCGTGCAGATGAACGACCTGGGATCCGTCTGCATGTTGCGAAACAGCACCTCTCAGATCTGGAATCCGCAAACGGGATTCGTGAGCCTCTGGGATCTCCTGTCGCCGGAAGACCAAGAACGGTACATACTCCGTGAGACCTTTGACATCAACAACCGCGGGGAGGTGCTGCTCTACGCTATAGACACCCTGCTCGACGAGTCGCAGTTGGTCATCATCACGATCCCGGGCCCGTCCACGATGGCGTTGGCTGCGTTGGCAGCCCTCGCCGGACGTCGACGCCGAAGAGTGGCTACATGAGCCGACATCCTTCGTGGCCAGTGGTGCGTCGATCGAATGGGCACGGGGGCTTCTTACACGTCGGGCCGCCCATGAACGTCTGCGAAGCTCGCTTCGACGAGTGTCGCGATGGCCGTTCGAACTCGGTCCGACAGCCTCGGCCAGAGCTCCAGAAGTCGCCGGAGGTCGCTGTCGGGCTCCGAAAAAGCGCCAAGCAGGACGCCAAGACACGGATCGGCCGTCTTGCCAAAATCGTCGTAAGTAGTGGCCCCGCCGGGACTTGAACCCGGACTTCCCGTTTCGGGAAAGCGGATTTTAAGTCCGCTGCGTCTGCCGTTCCGCCACGGGCCCGAAGAAATGCATTCTACGGGACGCGTGTTGTCGTCGCGAAACGCGGCACGGCCGAGCCAACGGGCTGCCCCACGCCGCTCGCCGCGGCGCTCGGCCTCATCAAAACATCAACGAGCGCCGCCTGAGCGACGCTCGTCCCGGGTTTTTCGCCCGGATTTCTCATCCTGCCTCGTGATCCGACTGTGGACCGGCTTCTGGGCCCGCCTCCGGGGCGCCCGTCGGCCTGATTCCTTGAGTGCCGATCCGGAGAGGTTACTTCGGGTCGACCTCGGTCTTCTTCTCGGTCGTCACGGTCGTTTCCTTGGTGCCTTCTGGCGTGTCAACCTTGCGGGTCGACTCCTCCCTCACGGTTGACTCGCGCTTGTCGCATCCGACGAGGCTGCTCGAGAACACCAGAGAAGTCCCCAGCACGAACAGAGGAACAAACAGCACCGCGGGTCGTGACTTGTTGGAACGACGCATGAAAGCTCCTTTGTTTGCCGCCGCGAACCTGGGTGAGATATGCACCCGGCCGCGGCCATGAGTCCGTTGATTGTGTCTTTGACCATACTCGTCACGGGAATGAGGGCCGCAACGACTCGACCCGGCGTGATTCGAACATTAATCCTCGTTCATACCCCGGTTCGCCCGGGAGGTTCCCGCCTAGCGTCATGCCGCCGCGGGCAGAATGAGACTGCAACCCGAACCCTGCACGGTGACGACCGGAATCCGGGACGTTGATCAAGTCGCACATCCATGAACAGGCGGTGATGTTGCTCGTTGTGAGCATGGCACTGGCGCTGCGCGGGGCGGCGCAGCCCGTCATCGGCACCGGCTATCTCTTTGTGACGATCTTTCCCGCCATCACGGCGCTGGCGTGGTGGCGTGGCGCCCGCGTCGGTCTCACCGGAACGGTGGTCGGCGGGGCACTCGCGTTTTACTTCTTCGGTCAGCCGGCCGGGTATTTCTGGCCGCAGAACCCTCGCGACTGGACCGGCGCGATCCTCTACGCGGGGTCGTGCGGTCTCATCATCGGCTTGAGCGAGCAGCGCTCGCGGGCGCTGCGGGTCGCCGGCACCGGCCGCCAGGCGTCGGCCCTGCTCAAGTCCATCGTCGAGAACACGTCCGACGCGATCGTCACCAAGAACCTTCATGGCATCATCACGTCGTGGAACGCGGGCGCCGAGCGGGTTTTCGGCTACACCGCGAAGGAGGTATGCGGGAAGTCCATCACCATCCTCATCCCGCACGGCCGGCTGCAGGAAGAGGCGCTCATCCTCAGCAGGGTCAGCCAGGGCGAGCGCGTGACGCTCGACACCGAGCGGCTCACCAAGGCCGGCCGGCTGATCCACGTCTCCGTCAGCGTCTCGCCGGTCCGGGATGACCACGGCGTCATCACCGGCGCGTCCAAGATCGCCCGCGACATCACCGACCGCAAGATGGCCGAGCGCGAGCGGGAGTCGCTGCTGGCGAGCGAGCGCTCGGCAAGGTCCGAAGCCGAGCGGCTGTCGCGCGTCAAGGACGACTTCCTCGCCACGCTCTCGCACGAGCTCCGGACGCCGCTGACGGCGATCCTCGGCTGGTCGCAGCTCATCCGCAAACCCGAGACCTCTGCGCAGGAAGTCGCCCATGGCCTGGCGGTCATCGAGCGCAACGCCCGTGCCCAGTCGCAGATGATCGAGGACCTGCTGGACGTGAGCCGCATCGCCTCGGGCAAGCTGCGGCTCGATGTGCAGCGGGTCAACCTCACCGCCGTGGTCGAGCAGGCGGTCGCGTCGGCACGGCCCGCCGCCGACGCAAAGAGCATCCGGCTCCAGTGCGTCCTGGACCCGCGGTCGTGCACCGTCAACGGCGATCCGACACGCTTGCAGCAGATCGTCTGGAACATCCTCTCCAACGCGCTGAAGTTCACGCCCAAGGGCGGGCGCATCCAGGTGGTGACACGGCGGGTGAATTCCTCGGTCCGCCTCGAGATCAGCGACAGCGGGAAGGGAATCAACGCCAAGTTCCTCGGCGTCATCTTCGATCGCTTCCGCCAGGAGGACTCCTCCACCACGCGCCATTACGGGGGCCTGGGTCTGGGCCTGGCCATCGTCAGGCAGCTGACCGAGCTCCACGGCGGCACCGTGAGGGCCAGCAGCGACGGCGAGGGAAAGGGCGCGACGTTCTGCGTGGAGCTGCCGCTGGCACTGCTCAATTCCTCGGCGCCGGCGCGCCGGGCCGATGTCGACGACCGGGAGGCCGACCCGTTGCCGCTCGCCGCGCCCATGCCCGTGCTCGGTCGAACGCTCGAGGGCATCCGGGTGCTCGCGGTGGATGACGACAATGACTCTCGCGAGCTCATCGTCCGCGTGCTCCATGAGCACGGGGCGCACGTGTGCTCGGCCGACTGTGCCGCGGCGGCGCTGCGCCACCTCTCGACCTTCCAGCCCCACGTCATTCTCAGCGACATCGGGATGCCCGATCAGGACGGCTTTGAGTTCATCGCCACCGTCCGGTCAAAGCCCGCCGACCAGGGCGGGGCCGTCCCCGCCGCGGCCCTGACCGCGCTGGCAAGGACCGAGGACCGAACGCGGGCGCTCATGGCGGGGTTCCAGGTTCACGTCGCAAAGCCCGTCGAACCCTCCGGGCTGGTCGCCGTGGTCGCGGCGCTGGCACGGCTGGGGATCGGCCGGTCCACCGAGCCGCGCAACGGCGGGGTCGCGTCATGAGCACCACCGACCGGCCAGTCCGCCTGCTCTGCCTGGACGATAACGCGGACGTCCTCGCGGCCCTCGCCATCGGCGCACGCCGCGCGGGCATCGATTGCGTCGGAGGTCTCACCGAGTGCGACGGCCTGTGCGAGCACGTCCGCACCCTGCGCCCCGATGTCGTGCTCCTGGATCTCACCATGCCGGGCACCAACCCGATGACGGCGATCGCCGAACTGTCGGCGCAGTTTCCCGCCGTCAGCATCGTCGCGTTCAGCGGGTACGACGACGATCAGACCCGCGAGCAGGCATTGAACTCGGGCGCCGCCGCCTTCGTTTCCAAGCACGAGGATCTGGATCGAGTGATGGCGGTGATCCAGAGGCTGGGCGTGAAGGGCACGCCCGCCTGAACGGCGATCCGCCTGCCCCCGGCGCCGATTCCGGCCTCCTGAAACGTGATTCACGCCCGGTTCACCGGCACCCGCCGAGCCGCGCACAAGCGCCGCGGTCAGATCGCCGCCATCAACCGATCGGAGTCCCGGATGAAGAACACCGAACAGACCATGCTCGACGAGTGCGCCGAGCGGTGCCACGAGTGTCACGACGTGTGCCTGGACACGATCGTCCACTGTCTCAGTCTCGGCGGCATGCACGCGTCGCGCGATCACCAGGTGATGCTCGCCGGGTGCGCCCGGATCTGCGCCGTCTCACACTTCTTTCTCCGCCTCCACTCTCCGCAGCACGTGCATACGTGCCGAGCGTGCGCCGAGATCTGCCGGGCCTGCGCCACGGATTGCCGGCAGATGAGCGAATCCGATCAGCTCATGCGGCGCTGCGCCGATGTCTGCGGCCGCTGCGCCGAATCCTGCGATGCCATGTCGAAAGCCGCCGCCTGACCTCGATCCGCGGCGCCGTTGACGCGAAAGGAGCACGACCATGGTGATGGCCGCCCCCGCGGGCCGCGTCCGAGCGAATACCTCGGTCGACGACAACGACTCGATCGATCGGCGGGCGAGGATGTCGGTTGCGTACTACGCCGCCGCGCCCCACGAGATCGACGCACGCCTGCAGGAACTCGATCGCGAGTGGGATGTGGAACGCGTCCTCGAGGCCAACGCCTCGACGCTCGCCCTCTCGGGGATCCTGCTCGGCATCGGCGTCTCCCGCAAGTTCCTGGTGATCCCGGCGCTGGTGGCGGCGTTCCTGCTCCAGCACGCGGTGCAGGGCTGGTGCCCCCCGCTGCCGCTGCTGCGGCGTCTGGGCGTGCGCACGCGGAGGGAGATCGACGCCGAGAAGTACGCCCTCAAGGCGCTCCGCGGGGATTTCGACCGGGTGGATCAACGGGACCCGCCGTCCGCCCGCGCCGCGCAGGCGCTGGCGGGCGCCGCCGGTGACCAGCGCACCAACCACCGGGCGCCCCTGCGTCGGCCGGTCGGGCGCCGCGGCAGGCGAGAGTGAGAAAAAGAACGCCCGCACGTTTCAGGCGCGGGCGTTCTCGGAGGGAAAAAGAGAGAGAACTTGTCAAGCGATCCGCTGGACCGCCGGATGGTTCATTGTCAGGCCGCTTCGCGGGCCTTGACGCGCTTGGTCGTCCGGCTCGGCTGGGAAGCCGCCTTGGGCTGAGGCGTGCGCGATTCCTGGTACACCTCGCCGGTCAGAAGCAGCTCGACCATCTCCATCGGGCTCGTCGCCCACAGGTGCGCGCCGATCTCCTCGGCCAGCCCCTCGGCACGGTTGAAGACGCCGCCGCCGACCGCGATCCGCACCTTCGGGCAGGCGCCGATCTCGTTCATCGAGTCGATGGTCTCGCGGATTCCCGGCAGGTCGGAGGGACCCGACGCGAACATCAGCAGCACGCTGGGCTTGCGGTCGTGCACCTGCGCGCGGATCTCGTCGGCCGGCAGGCCGCCGCCGGCGAAGGTCACCGAGTACCCCGCGGTCTCGAGCAGGTCCACGGCCATCTGTGCGCCGAGCTCGTCGCCCTCGGCCGCGCCGCACGACACGAACACCGTCTGGCCGTTGAAGGGCGCGAACTGGAGCCGCGCGCTGGTCTGATCGACGAGCATGCGCAGCAGCCTGGTGGAGAAGTGGTAGCTCAGCTTGCTGAGATGATCGCTGCGGTAGAGCCGCTCGATCAGTTCGTACGTCGGCCAAAGCAGGTCGCTGATGACGCGCGTCGCCGCCACGCCAGCGTCGAACTGCTCCTGGAGCACCCGTCTCGCCCCGGGCCTGTCGCCCGCGACGAGCGCGTCGAAGAATCGCTCGATGAGAACTTCACGGTTTACCACAGCCAACCTCCCGAACTGATTCGGGACCGGGCGCGGTTCCACCGTGACCAGGTCGCACTCCGTTGCGATGCTCGGCGCGAGCCTCCGCTCGCGACCACCCTATGACCCCCGAGACCACCGCCCCCACGAACCTCACCCCGCACTTCCGCCGGCTCGGGAGAGAGACTCCCGGCCGCCACGCACCGGGTTCCACCGCCCGGCGCTCCGCAATCACAAGTCACCCCAAAGGCTCGATCGTTCAGATCGAAGATGCGATGCGTGGATCACCTCTATCGAGCCGCCTCCCCGCGAGCACTCAAATCTGGGGGGGTCGCCGTCGACTTTCGGACCCTGCGGATCGCGTGTCCGATAACCAGCGCGAGCCCGGATTCAGGGCTTGGACGAGACATAACAGAGACAGATTCCAAACGACAGCCGAGTGATTCCCGGCTCTTGCAGCCCCGCCGCCCGGATCAGCCCGCCGAGCCGGTCGGGCGGCATGAACGACCCGACGGATTTGGGCAGGTACCGGTACGCCCCGCTGCGGTCGCCGCTGATCCACGTCGCCGTCCGCATCG
>JAJVHS010000009.1 GCA_022072615.1 Phycisphaerales bacterium | reverse complement strand
CCGCCCCGCACCGCCACCGGCGCGTCGAAGCGCGCGGTGCGGCGACCCTCGCGCGCGGCCATCGCGTCCACTCCGGCGCGATCGTTGTACCAGAGGGTGGAGATCGAGAAGGGGCGGTCGCCCTCCCGCTCGAACTCCACGTCGTGGACGCGCGAGAGGCGGGTCTCGCCGAACTGGGTGGCGAGCCCGGGACGCTCGCGCTCCGGAGCGCGCCGCGGCGGCGCCTCGGACGCCGCCACCGACCCGCCCACGCACAGCGTGCTCTGGATCGGCCAGAACCAGACGCTCGAGGAATCGACCGACATCTACTACGGCCGCCGCTACGCGGTCTACAAGTCCAACGTCGAGGCCGTCATCGCCAGGCACGACGCCGTGATCGCCGCCATGGGCGCCCCCGCCCCGCGCTGGCTCGTCGTCTCTCAGTTCAAGACCGGCTACGAGGAGTTCCAGCACGAGCTGATGAGCGCGGCGCTCTACAGGATCGCCGCCGAGCAGCCCCGCGTGGCGTTCCTCAACCTCTACCGCCTCGCGGGCGGCGAAACCTTCGATCGGCAGAAGTACCTGGTCGACGGCGTGCACCCCAGCGCCGCCGGCGCCCAGTTCCTGGCGGCACTCATGAACCACGAGCTCAAAGCGGCGCTGGCCGCGTCGTGCCCGACCGACTTTGACCGCAGCGGATTCGTCGACATGGTGGACTACGACGAGTACGTCCTGGCCTTCGAGGCCGGCAGCATCGACGCCGACTTCGATGCCTCCGGCTTCGTGGACGTCGAGGACTTCACGCTCTTCGTCGAGGCGTTCATCGCCGGTTGCTGAGCGCGGCGCCGATGACTTCAACCCCGCGATGAAGTGTCCGGGCCGCTCGGCGCGTACGCCGCCGCCGTCTGCCGCGCGAGCTCGCGGACCTTCTCCGCCAGCGCGGCCGGCGACCTGACCACGCAGTGCGGGCCCATCGAGAGCACCCACCACACGATCTCGTCGAGCCCCGACACCGTACAGCGGAAGGTGATCGACCCGTCCTCGTGATGGTCGATCGACTGGGTCCGGTGCCAGATGGTGTCCGAGACCGTCGGCGCAAACTCCGCGTCGAACCACAGCTCGACCTGCTCGTCCGGCCCCCGCATCATCCGCCACGCGTTGCCGAGGTGCTCGTCCAGGCGGAACGATTCCGGACGGTCGAACGTCCGGCCCGCGTGCCGGACCTGCGCGAATCGGTTGAGCTTGAGCGTCCGTATCTCATTGTGCGCGCCGTGGTGGCCGACCACGTACCAGGCGCGCACGCAGAAGAACATCGCATAAGGATGAAAGTCAAACTGCCGGACGCCCCCGAGCGAGTCGTACTGGCACTCCAGCACCTGCCGGTCCCGCACCGCCGCCGTGACCAGGTCGTACACGTCCCGGGCCTCGGTCGGATCGGCGGACGCCGCGGTGCGCACCCAGACGCTCTCGAGCATCTTCCCCACTTCGTCGCGGGTTGATTCCGGCAGGACGCACCGCAGCTTCTGGATGGCCCGGCACGCCGCCTGGAGGTACGGGATGGCGCCCGTCTGCGCGACGTGCTCGCAGAGCACCGCCAGCGAGAGCGCCTCCTCGACCGAGAGCTGCACCGGCGGCAGGAATACGCCGTCGACCGCCTTGTACCCGCGGCGGGCCCGGTCATACTCGCACGGCAGGCCGACCTCCGCGAGACCGGCGATATCACGGTAGATCGTCCTGACGTCCACCCCGAACTCCTGCGCGAGCCGCGGAGCGTCCCAGCCCGGCCCGGAATGGATGAGCGAAAGCAGCTTCAACAGGCGGTGAACGCGCGTCTGCTCCAAGGCTTTCTCCTGTGATATGTCCCCAATATAACATATCTGAGGATCTGCGACGGCGTCCTGTCAGCGGCGTCCGCGTCGACTGACAATGCGCTGTCAGTCGGTATTACATCCCGTCTTGAATCACCTCCGTCGTATCTGTAGCCTCTCACCGCGGGCCCTTGCCCGCCATCCTGTTCTCCGTTCATGACGAGCGGGACGTGGGGCTTGTCGGCCGCACCGGAATCGCGGCGCCGCAAGCAAACAAGAGCGCGGCTGGCGCGTCACGAGTTGTACGGGCCGCGCCGGCTCCGCGCTGGGGGGTCGGCGATGTTCACGGGTCACGTGGCGGGGTGTGTCATTGCGCTCGGTGTGCTCGCGGGTCAGGCGTGCGGCCAGCACGCGCCGGGGAAAGACGACCACGAGTGGTCACCGAGATGGTCGGCGCCGCGGTCGCTCAAGCTGAGCGAGTTCGCGGCGGGCCTCTACCAGCCCACGGGCCAGTCCGTGCTGCTGATCCTGGGCGACTCCATCAACGCGACCAACAGCGTCCAGGGCATGCAGTCGGGGTACCGCGACCGGCTCGAGATCCCCTTCAACGGCTGGGTGATCCACGCCGACAGCGGGAACTCCGAGATCGGCTACACCAACGCCCAGGGATCGCTCGCGGTCAACGCGATCCGCATCCCCGGAGAGTGGTTCACGTGCGGGCGCCTTGGCATCTCCCCGGTCCGCACGCGCGAGGCCGTGTGGCAGGCGAACGTCGCGTGGGGCGGGACGCTCTCCGATTCGATCCTCCTGAACTTCAGGATGGTGAACATGAAGCTGGGCAACCCGTTCGCGTCCGGCGCGATCGTCGATGCCCGGGTGATCCTGTACGAAGGTCCGTCGCAGCTCGCGGGGTTCGAGGCCGTCGGACTGCGCGGCGGCTCGGCGGTCGCCACCGGCAACTACACCCGCCCCCCGACGCCCTCGGACTCCATCATCTGGATCGACCGCGCCCTCCCGCCGGGGTCGGGCGATCCCGGGATCCGCCTGCGCTCCGACGCGACCACCGCGGAAGCGACGGCCGGGGCCAATTCGGTCATCCATCTGGGAACGCGGCTGCGCGCTCGCGCCGCCGCGGGCGTCCAGATCGAGTTCATCTCCCACGGCGGGTGGCGGACGGTCGACCACACCGACACCACCCGCTTTTCCGATGAAGCGCTGCGTCAGTACTACGCGGCGACCGACCCGCCGACCCACATCCTGCTGTGGATCGGCCAGAACCAGACCGTGGCGGAGTCCGCCAACTTCTACACCAACAGCTTCGCCCTCTACAAGCACAACGTCGAGGCGATCATCAGCAGGCACGACCGCGTCATCCGCGACATGGGCGCGCCCGAGCCGCGGTGGCTGCTCGTCTCGCAGTACAAGACCGGCTACGACGCGTTCCACCACGAGCTGATGTGCGCGGGCCTGCACGCGATCTCGCAGGAGCGCCAGCGCGTCTCGTTCCTCAACCTCTACCGCATCGCCGGCGGCGAGGGCTTCAACGTCGCGCGCTACCTCTCCGACGGCGTCCATCCCAACTTCGACGGCGTCCAATACATCGCGGCGCTGATGAACGACGAGTTCCGATCCGCCCTGGACTGCGCCGCCGACTTCGACGGTTCGGGCTTCGTCGACATCGAAGACTTCGACAGCTTCATGGCGGTGTTCGACGCCGGCAACGCCCGGGCGGATGTCGATGGGTCGGGCTTCGTCGACTTCGAAGACTTCGACTACTTCGTCGGCCTCTTCGAAGTGGGATGCTGAGGCGCGGCGATCACCGGCTCAATGCATCAAGGCACAAAGGCACAATGGCACAAAGTGACAAGAGGACAGCGGGGAGTCCCGCATTCCCTGGTCACCTCGTCACCTTGACACCTCGACACCCGCTTCTCAGCTGTCCAGCTTCCGCAGGTTCAGGCCGAACTCGACGAGCCGCTCGCGAATCTCCTTCAGGCTGGTCGCCCCGAAGTTCTTCACGCCCATGAGCTCGGCCTCGGTGTGGCTCGCCAGGTCGCCCAGCGTCTGGATTCCCAGGAACGACAGCGCCTTGCGGGCCCGGACCGAGAGCTGAAGGTCCGACACCGGCTTGCCCAGCACCGCTTCCTGGCCGGTGCCCTTGTACTGCTCGATGAGAGCCCGCCGAGCCGCCCGCTGGGCGTCTTCCTGGCCCTGGCCAAGCCGCAGCCCCCGCGCCGAGAGCATCCGCTTGATCTCGACCAGGCTCGTCTCGCCGAAGTTCTTGTAGCTCATCAGCTCCGCCTCGGTGATGCGCAGCAGATCGCCGAGCGTGCGGATGTTCATCTTCTTCAGGCACGTGCGGGCACGGACGGAAAGCTCAAAGTCCGTGACCGGCGTGTCGAGCATCGCCTTGCGCTTGAACGCGTCGCGGTCCTGCTCCTCCTCGACCACCATCTCGCGGCTGGCCTGGACGTCCTTCATGTACAGCCGGGCGCGGGGGTGATTGGGATGCGTGTCGAGCACCTGCCGCAGGCAGCGCTCGGACCGGACGAAATCGTTGCGGTCCTCGTACAGCACCGCGAGGTTGATCAGGGCGTTGATGGGCGCGGGCGGGTGCTCGCAGGCACGCTCGTACAGCGCCAGGGCCTCCTCCTCTTCGCCCACCAGGTCGAGGAGGTACGCAAGGTGGAAGAGGGTCTCGGGGTTCTCGGGGTCGGCGGCGACGGCCCGGCGATACTCGGCGATCGCGCCGCGCTTGTCGGCGGCGGCTTCAAGCTTCTTGGCGGCCGCGACGTGACGGGCAGCGGTCTGGGTGTCGCGGGGAGCGGCGTCCGAGACGCCAATGACGGTGTCAAGAGGATCGTGAGCCATCTGCGTGAACACTCCAAGAATTCGGCCCGCCGGGCGGCCGCGAGCAAGGCTGCAACTATAGGAGCACTTGACCCTCCGGGCTTCACGTTCGATCCCCTGGCTCCTAACCTTTTCCTCCCATGCCGACCATCCACTCTTCCGCGACCGTTTCCGACCAAGCCGTCCTGGCGGACGACGTGGAAATCGGCCCGCGCTGCGTCATCGAGGGCCCCGTCACCCTCGGCCCGGGCGTTCGCCTCATCGCCAGCGTGCACGTCAGCGGCCCCGTCGAGATCGGCGAGGGCACCACCGTCTACCCCTTCACCTGCCTGGGATACCCCGGCCAGGACTGGAAGTTCAAGCCCGGCGATCCCACCCCGGGCGTCCGGATCGGCAAGGGCTGCATCCTCCGCGAGCACGTGACCATCCACGCCGCGACCAAGCCCGACCGCCCCACCACCGTCGGCGACCGCTGCATGATGATGGTCGGCACCCACCTCGGACATGACTCGCGCATCGGCAACGACGTCGTCATGGTCAACAACTCCGGCCTCGCCGGTCACTCCGAGCTCGGCGACAACGTGACCCTCTCGGGCATGGTCGGCATCCACCAGTTCGTCCGCGTCGGCCGCTTCGTCTTCATGGCCATGGGCGTCGGCGTGTCGATGGACGTCCCACCCTTCTGCGTCGTCCCCGAGCGTCAGCGCATGGAAGGCATCAACCGCGTCGGCCTCCGCCGGGCCGGATTCCCCCGCGACCACATCACCGCGATCGACGAGGCATTCCGCAAGGTCTTCCGCCCCGGCAACCTCGGCAGACCCGAGATGATCGAGATGCTCACCGAACTGGGCAAGGACTGCCCGCCGGTGATGGAGATGGCCGAGTTCGTGCGCCAGAGCAAGCGCGGGATCTGCCCGGGGTCGGGCCGGCCGCCGCGGCTCTTTGCCCCGCTCGTCCACCGGCTGCGCCGCGGGCACTCGGTCGTGCCCCCCGAGGGCGAGGACGAACGCGTCGACTGACCCTGCGACCGGGCGCTTGAGTGGAGTGGATGCGTGAGCGGGAAGCAAGACGCATGACAACCCGGCTGGCGAGCTCCATGGCAACCGCGACGCCGCGGGTGACCGACGTCTCGCTCTGCGTGCTCGCCAGCAGCTCGGCGGGCAACTGCTCGGTGCTGCGCTGGCGCGAGAACGGCTCCCCCCGAGCCTGCCTGATCGACGCGGGGCTCTCTCCGAAGAAAACCAAGAACTGGCTCCGCGGCGTCGGATCGAACCTCTCGCAGGTCGACGCCATCGTGCTCACCCACCTCGACCGCGACCACTGCCACATCGGCTGGACCGGCGGCCGCATCCCCACCCACATCGCGCTGTGGGTCCACGGCCGCCATCTCTCCCGGGCCGAGTTTGAGGGCGTGTGCCACCCCCGCGTCACCGCCTTCAACGAAGGCTTCATGCTCACACCGGGCGTGCGCGTGCGGACCGTCATGCTCTCCCACGACAGCCACGGCGTGGCGTCGTTCCGCTTCGAGTTCGCCCCCGGCGGCGACGGAACCACCGGCGTCTCCATCGGCTTCGCGACCGACCTGGGCCGCGTGACCGACGACCTGATCGAATGCATGCGAGGGGTCGATGTGCTCGCCCTCGAGAGCAACTACTGCCCGAGGATGCAGGCCGACTCCGACCGCCCCGCCTTCCTCAAGCGCCGCATCACCGGCGGCCGCGGCCACCTCAGCAACCACGAGTGCCTCGCGGCGATCGAGCGCATCGGCCCGCGCGAGCACGTGGTTCTGCTCCACCTGTCCCGCGAGTGCAACGATCCGCGCCTGGTCGCCGATCTGCACGCCCGCGGCGCCTACGGCGTCACCATCGCCCATCCCGACAAGCCCACCCGCTGGATCGTTCCCACGCCCCGGTCGGCCGCCGGCCAGGCCGGCGCGTGGCAGCCCTTTGACTTCCCCCGCCCCGCGGCTCACCAACCGACTCTCTGGGAGGCGGCCGCGGCTTCCTAGGATCAGCGCGACCCGATGGACCCCCATCCGACCAGCAACGGAAAGATCGCTCGCGGACAGCCGCGACCGGTGCGGGTGAACCAGCCGCCGCTCTCGGTCCGAGCCATGCGCCGAACCGCCCGGGTGATGGAACAGCTCCGAGCCGCCCTCGGTCTTCAGCGGACCAGCACCGTCGCCGGCGTGCGCTACACCGAAACCTCTTCCGAAAGCCTTCGCCGCGCCCTCTCCCGCCGGGGAAGCGGGACCAAGGAGTACCTGGCCGACTTCCCCACCGGCCAGCGCCTCACCCTGCGCTGCACCCCCTCGCGCGTGTACGCGGACCTCATGGAGCCCAGGCTCCTGCCCTGTTACGAGATACTCCTCCCCTACCTGCGCCCCGGGATGCGAGCACTCGATTTCGGCTGTTCCACCGGGTACGGATCGGCGTGGCTGCTCGACGCCGTCGGCCCGTCGGGCGCCGTGGTCGCGGTCGACCGTGACCGCGAGGGCGTCGAGTACGCCGCGCTGCGGTACGCCTCGCCCAACGCCGCCTTTGAAGTGGGCTGGACCGAAGCCCTCGCCGGCGAAACCGACGGTGCGTTCGACCTGGTCGTCTCCGTCGATGCCTTCCGCGAGAGCGACGACTTCAACGCGACCATCCGCGAACTGTGGCGCGTCCTCAAGCCTGGCGGGTGGATGCTGATCGTCACGCCCGCGGTGCTCGGGCCCAACACGCCCCGCGCTCCGGATGCCGCACGAGCATTCGATCCCAAGGATCTGTCCACGCTGGTACGGGCGGCTTGTGAAGACCAGATCCGCTCGAACACGGAGGATGGTCAGACGCCGGTCGCGGTCCGCTGGGACGAATCCGGGTCGGCCGCGCCCGGCGAGGCGACGCCCCCGGCCTCGGCGGAACCGGTCTCGAGCGCCGCCACGCTCGACCACACCGGCGTGCTCATCCACAAGCCCGACCGGTAGCCCGTTATTCCTTCATGTGCTTGAGCTCGTCGCGCAGGATCGCGGCAAGCTCGTAGTTCTCTGTCTCGATGGCCTTGGCCAGGCGCGCCCGCAGTTCGGCCATCGGGCTGATGGGCAGCTTGGGCACCAGCGAGTCCCGCATCGACCGCAGCATCTGCACCTCGCCCGACATGTCGTAGGCGTTGGGCTCGTCCCCCATGTCAAAGTGGTGCTTGAGCGCGTCCAGCGCCTCGTCGATCGCGTGAAGGGCGGCCTTGGGCTCGTTGTTGCTGATCGCCTGGCTGGCCAGGGCCCGGGCCCGAACCATCAGGATGTACGGTCGGAACTGCTCGAGAAACTCCTGGTCCGAGTCCTCCGCCGCGTAATCCCGGCACAGGTCCAGCACCCGCAGGTTCCGGGTCGTGTCCCGGATCACCCCGTAGAAGTCCTCGAGCGCCATGAGCGCGACGTACCGGTGGTAATACTGGACCGCCTCTTCCCGCAGCGCCTGGCAATCGGCCGGCGAAAGCTGGAACTCGCCCGGCTTGGAAGGCTTGGCGGCGTCACCGGAGTTCTCGGAAGTCTCGCCCGCCGACCCCTGCGGTTCATCCGCGGGGGCCTCCGTCTCCTCGGCGCCGGCGTCGTCCTCACCACCGCCGCCGATCGACTCGGCGTCGGGCGTTTCCGGTTCCTCGCGTGAACCCCCGGCATCCCGTGGCCCGCGGATGCCGTCCCGAGCCTCTCCCTGGGCCGCCTGTTCCTCCTCGGAATCGTCGAGCAGGCTCTCGTAGTACTCCAGGAGGCTCTCGAAGCCCATCGGCCGGGTGCCGTCCGGGCGGCCCGTCGTGTGCATCTGGAGAATCCCCAGGTCCAGCCGCACCTGGATGCGATCCTCGCCGTCGTCGCCGACGATCCACCGGGCATTGATCTGCTCGGGGTTGTACTTCCAGCCGTTCAGGATCGAACTGATATCCACGCCCTTGAGACGCTCAGCAGGGGTAGATGCCTCACCCTTGGATTCGGTGTTCGGACCTTCCGGCGGCTGGTCCTGGCTGGGCTTGTTTCCGGACGCTCGGGATTTCGGTTGCTTGCGCCGCGGCTCTCCCGGATCGGGTTCGGAAGGCGGCGGCGAGCCCGGTGGATTTGGCGGACGGTCGTTCTTCATGCCCGGAATGAGTGTACGAGGGGTCGCCGAGCCCGAAAACACGCTTGGAGAGCCATCGGCGTCGCCGTCATGTCAATTGACAGGAGGGTGCCGGGCGGCGTTCCGGCAGGCCGCACAGACGGCGCAGAAAAAAAAATCGGAACTTCCCTTGCAGACCCGCGGACCTGTGGCACCTTCCCATGTGGAGGATAGTGCGAGAGTCCCCCTTCAAGAGACAAGGTCTCGCAGACGATGGAACCCAAGGACGGGTTCGAGCGGATAGTTGGAAAATTGGCCACGCTCGTGGTCCAGTTGCGGCCTTGCGCCGTGGAAGGCGGGTAAGCGTGAGTCGTCTTAGTGAGGCCCGTTCGGCCCCCAAGAGTGTCCAATCGGACCTTCAGCTCTACCTGCGCGAAATCAACCAGACCCCCCTGCTCTCCGCCGACGAGGAGAAGCAGCTCGGCTGGGCGATCATCAACGATAACTGCCCCGCGGCCAGGGACCGGATGGTCAGGTCCAATCTCCGCCTGGTGGTGGCGATCGCCAAGAACTACACCAACCGCGGCCTGCCCCTGCAGGACCTCATCGAGGAAGGCAATATCGGCCTCCTGCGAGCGGTCGAGGGCTTCGACCCCGCCCAGGGCGCCCGGTTCAGCACCTACGCCTCCTGGTGGATCAAGCAGGCCATCAAGCGGGCCCTGATCAACGCCAGCCAGCCCGTCCACATCCCCGCCTACATGGTCGAGCTCGTCGCCAAGTGGAAGGTCGCCTTCCGTAAGCTTGAGCAGGAACTCGGCACCGCCCCGTCCCTCCAGGACATGGCCCGGGCCATGGACCTGCCCCTCCGCAAGGTCCGGATCATCCGCCGGGCGGTCAAGGCCTTCCAGACCCCCGCCCAGGAAGCCAGCAGTTCGTCGTCCGGGCTCTCGGGCCTCGGCGACATGCTCGCCGACACCCGCAACGGCGCCCCCGAGGATTCCATCCTCCGCTTCGAGGAGCTCTCCGTCCTCCAGCGCCTGCTCGATTCCATCGACGACCGCGAGGCCAAGATCCTTCGCCTGCGCTTCGGCCTCGACGGCGAACCCCTCACCCTCAAGCAGATCGCCGATGAAGTCGGCATCAGCCGCGAGCGGGTCCGCCAGATCGTCGACGAAGCCCTGACCAAGCTCAACGAACGCCTCAACGACGAGCGCCCCACCCGCTTCTTCGCCGAAAACGAGGAAGAGGCCCTCGAGGGCGACGGCGCCGAGGCCGACCGGGCCGAATAAGCGACTCGCGAGTCTCTGCACCACGATTCACACCGGCGCCGCGCCGGAAATGCGTCTCTTCGATTCCCCCTTTGGTGGGGCGGGGCCAGCACGCCCGGCTGCACGCGCGGCAGGGTGCTGCTTTTCAGTTCACGCCGCCGATCAGGCGGCTCCGGCCCCGGGCGCGGGACCGAGAAACTGCTACCATCCGCCGTCATGAGAAGAACGATTCTTTCCGCTGCGCGGCGCGCCCGAGCGTCCGTGGCGATCGCCACCGTATTGACCGCCGCGTCCCTCGTCGGCGGGCCCGTCTCCACCGCCCGGGCCGATGAGTTCCTCGACCGCGTGAACAACCAGTTCGCGTCGGTCCCGCAGGCCAAGCGCAGCGACCTGGTCATCCTGCCGCTGCTGGCCAAGCTCGACCCCGCGCCGCGAGCGGTGCACGAAGCCGACGACATCCTGCTGATCGCGCCCGACCAGGCCGCCTGGCCCGACGTCGTGAAATGGCTCGACGGCGAGAACCAGAAGGCCGTCGTCGATGCGCTCTTCAAGGTCACCGAGGCCGCCGACTTCAAGGACTCGATGGTCTTCGCCCAGCCCTACGGCGCCGACGGCGTCTCGCCCGAGCTCATCCAGGCCGGCATGTACACCGAGCTGGGTGATCCCCCGCTCCTGGCCGCGATGAACATCCAGTACCTGCCGGCGATCAAGACCATGGAGCGCCTCGCGCAGCTCGAGGCCGTCCGCCGAGCCCACGGGGGCGACGTGCTGGGCGGGCTCGAAGTCCTGGCACGGCTCTCCTTCTTCGGCCGCCAGCTCGTCGAACGGCCGATGTTCCGCGAAACGCTCATCGGCTACACGATGATGTGGCGCGCGATGGAGCGCATGCGCGACATCGCGTACTCGGACTACCGCGGGTCCAAGGGCCTCCAGGCCGCCGCCCAGCTCTCCAAGCTCCCCGACCTCGTGAACCGCCTCGAGGAAGACCGCGGCGTCTTCGCCTTCGACCGCATCCCCTTCCCCACCGGCAACCAGGCCGCGGCCGAGCAGGTCGTAAGCCGCGTGATGACGCCCAGCGGCACCGTGAACAAGGAAACCTTCGCGACCACCCTCGCCCGCATCAGGTCCTCCGGCCGGCCCTTGCGTCTGTTCGGCGAAGCAGGCCGCTGGGACTCGGTCGCCTCCGTGCACCGCGACGCCTACGCGACCAACGAGGAGCTGCGCAAGGTCTTCGGCGACTGGCAGTCACGCTGGCGCCTCGATCCCTTCGACCCGCGCATGCTCCAGCCCTTCTACTGGGAGAACCTCGACCGCAGCGCTTACCCCATCCTCGGCGCCGCGGCGCCCGTGATGAGCGATCTGTTCCCATTCCGCCAATACGTCCGCACGCAGATCTCCGGCACGCGCCACTCGCTCGCGGTCCTGGCCTTCTACTACAAGAACCGCGGCTGGCCGCCGGTGCTCTCGTCCGTCCGGCCCGATTTCATCAAGGCCCTGACCGCCGACCCATTCAACCCCAACCGTGCTCGCGGCCAGCAGCCGCCGCTGGCCTACTTCGTCCCGGTCCGCGATTCCGCCGCGGCCGGCCCGCGCGATGAACGCCGCCCGCACGAGATGGTGGTCTTCGTCCCCGGCGGCGTGAACTTCCGCATCACGCTCCGCGAGGATACCTTCGTGCTCTACTCGACCGGCCCCGACGGCGGCATGAACCGGGCCGAACGCATCCAGGACACCTGGCAGGTGGTCAAGGACTCCGACCTGCTGCTGTGGCCCCCCATCTCGTCGCTGTGGCGCCAGCACCTGCGGGATGCCGGAACTCTCAAATAACCCCATCGAACTTGGGCCCGCCCGCCGGCGTTCATGCACCAGGCGGGCTCCTTCAAGCATGGATCGTGGACGGGCGTGCCCGCCCGGGTGACAGAATCTCCGCCGCGGCATCCAACCACCAGGACGCCGGGGCACGTGCCGCGTGGAGGTGTGGACCGCAATGAGCTCTGAAACCCACAAGCTGGTCATCATCGGGTCGGGCCCGGCCGGGTGGACCGCCGCGATCTACGCGGCCCGGGCCAACCTCAACCCCGTGTGCTGCATCGGCGTTCCCAAGTCCGACCCCGGGCCGATCCTCCCCGGCGGCCAGCTCATGCTCACCACCGAGGTCGAGAACTACCCCGGCTTCCCCGAGGGCGTCCGCGGCCCGCAGATGATGCAGCTCTTCCAGCAGCAGGCCGAACGCTTCGGCGCCAGGGTCGTCGAGGACGAGATCACACGCTGCGAGTTCTCAAAGGACGGTTCCGGGCCTCACGTCCTGCACACCGCCTCCGGCGGCACCGTGCGCGCGGCCGCCGTCATCCTCGCGACCGGCGCCACCGCCAACTGGCTCGGCCTGCCCAACGAGATGCGCCTCGCGACCACCGGCGGCGGCGTCTCCGCGTGCGCGGTGTGCGACGGCGCACTGCCGCCCTTCCGCAACCAGCCCCTCGCTGTCGTCGGCGGCGGCGACACCGCGATGGAAGAGGCCACCTACCTCACCAAGTTCGGCTCCGCCGTCTACATCATCCACCGCCGCGACTCGCTCCGAGCCAGCAAGATCATGCAGCAGCGGTTCCTCTCGCGCCCCAACGCCAAGGTCCTCTGGAACAAGCAGGTCGTCGACGTGCTCGGCGACTCGCGCATCTCGGGCGTGCGCCTCAAGGACACCGTGACCGGCGAGGAATCGACCCTCGATGTCAAGGGGCTGTTCATCGCCATCGGCCACACGCCGGCGACGAAGTTCCTCAAAGACTCGGGCCTCGAGCTCGATCCCGACGGCTACGTCACCCTCAAGCGCCGCGACAGCTACACCAACATCCCGGGCGTCTTCGCCGCAGGCGACGTCGCCGACCCCCACTACCGCCAGGCCGTCTCCGCCGCAGGGATGGGCTGCATCGCCGCGCTCGACGCCGAACGCTGGCTGGCCGCTCGTGGCGTCGACTGACAGCTCGCGGCACCAATGATCTTCGCCCGCAGGGCGCACCAATGTTGCCAGGGACTTCAGTCCCTGGTGGGCAGCGGCGACTCCCGTCAGTTCCTGAACAGCTCCCTCAACCAACCCGCATCGTCCTGGCTCATCGCCGGATCCGACGCCGCCTGCAGATTGCACCTGGCCTGCCGCTCGTTGCGGAATCCCGGGATCGCCGACGCGACGTTCGCGTGGCTCAGCACCCACCGCGACGCGACCGACGACAGCAGCGCCACCGGGTCGCTCGCCGCGCCGGGCAGCGAACCGAATCGCTGCCGCACCTTCGCCAGCTTCTCACGCACGCCGCGGAGCGTGTCCGGGTTGAAGTCCTTGCGGCTGCCCCGGTAGTCCCCCTCCTCGAACTTCGGCGGGTTCTCCGGGTCGAACTTGTCGAGCAGAATCCCCTGGTCCAGCGGCCCGAACGCCACGAACACGCAGTTGTGCCGCGTCATCAGCTCCTGCATGCGTCCGCCCGGGCGGATGAACTCGTCGTACCGCAGGTTCGCCTTGTTCTGCAGCACCTGCGGTTTGAGCACCGGCACGGCCCGCTCAAAGTCCTCCACCGTGTACGCCGACTGACCGACGGCCCGGACCTTGCCTTCCTTCACCAGCGCCCGCATGGTCGCCGCGGCCTCGGGCAGGTAATCGTGATCGCCCACCAGGTTGCCCTGCGCGTCGTAGCCGGCGCCGACATACGACCCGTGGTGGAAGTAGTAGACGTCGATGTACTCCGTGCGCAGGTTTCGCAGCGACTGCTCGCACTGGTTGCGGATGTGCCGCGGATCGAAGGCGTGCACCGCCGTCCCCTTGAAGTGCCCCACCTTGGTCGCGATCACCTGCGTCTCGCGCTTGATCCCGAGCTTCCGGAAGCAATCCGCGAGCGTCCGCTCGGCCCGTCCGTTGCCGTAGATGTCCGCGTTGTCCCAGTGGTTCACGCCGCCGTCGAGGCCCGCCTTCACGCCCGCGAGCACGTCCGCGTCGTTCACATCCGCCCAGCC
Source organism: Phycisphaerales bacterium (assembly GCA_022072615.1). Taxonomy (GTDB): domain Bacteria; phylum Planctomycetota; class Phycisphaerae; order Phycisphaerales; family UBA1924; genus JAEUJB01. The sequence goes on along the minus strand of JAJVHS010000009.1, from coordinate 10,199 downwards.
GATCGGCTGGCCGCTCGATGTTGACCAGTTCGGGCCGCCCATCGTCCAGCAGCCAAAGCCGATCTCAGAAAGCTTGATGCCAGTGCCCGGAATCTCGCGGTATCGCATGCGCAAAGAATAGCGGACGCCGGGCCACAAACCGCCGACGCCGCGCCCACCCGCGACGGCGAAATCCCCTCCCCCCGCTATGCTCGATCATGCCCGAACTGCCCGATGTCACGGTGTACGTCGAGTGCCTGCGGCACCGCGTCATCGGCCGGGAACTGCACCGCGTGCGGATCACCAGCCCGTTCCTGCTGCGAACCTTCGAGCCTCCGGTCGAATCGCTCGAAGGCCGCCGCGTCCGGGCCGTCACCCGCCTGGGAAAGCGCATCGTGCTCGAGTTCGAGGGCGACCTCTTCGCCGTCATCCACCTCATGATCGCCGGGCGGTTCCGCTGGATCGAACTGCCGACCGCCGCCCCGTCCGACGGCCGCAGGCCCGCGGGTCGATCGAAGATCGAGCTCGCCCGTTTCGAGTTTGACCACGGCGTGCTCGTGCTCACCGAGGCGAGCCAGAAGAAACGAGCATCCCTCCACGCCGTCGCGCACCGCGACCAGCTCTCGGCGCTCGCCCCCGCCGGCCTTGACGTGCTCACCTGCACGCCAGATCAGTTCCGCGACCGCCTGCTCGCCGAGAACCGCACGCTCAAACGAGCACTCACGACGCCGCGGCTCTTTGACGGCATCGGCAACGCCTACAGCGACGAGATCCTGCACGCGGCCCGGCTCTCGCCCACGCAGCTCACCCGTAACCTCGATACGAGCGAGATCGACCGCCTGCACCGCGCCGCCGCTGGCACGCTCGCCCGATGGATCGCCACGCTCCGGTCCGAGTTCGAGCTCGACCGCGGCCCGGGCCGCTTCCCAGGCCCCGGCGAGATCACCGCCTTCCGCCCCGATTTCGGGGTCCACGGCAAGTTCGGCAAACCTTGTCCCATCTGCGGAACCAAGGTCCAGCGCATCGTCTACGCGGAGAACGAGTGCAACTACTGCCCCGTATGTCAAACCAACGGCAAGGTGCTCGCCGACCGCTCGCTCTCGCGCCTGCTCAAGGATGACTGGCCGGCGACCGTGGAGGAGTGGGAGTAACTGTCGCGCTACACATGCCACAGCCTGTAACGGCTGAGCGATCCCAGGTCAGCCTCCAGGCTCCGCTGCATGCGCTGCACGAATGGCAATTCATAGAACGCCCGTGTGTAATCGTCCCCGCCCTGCGGCACGCCGTGCCCCCAGATCGATATTGAGAACCACGCGCGGGCGATGAATCGCAGTTCGTCGTGGCTCTCGAACAGGTCGTGCCAGCCAACCCGCAGCGCCAGGCAGTCGGCTCGAAAATCTCCGCGCAGCCCCTCGGGGATCGACTGGTGATCCGCGTCGATGTCGCGGTACATGCTGGACTTGATGTCCGCGTACACGCAGTGATCCTCTCCGCACGCCCGGATGAACTCCTCCGCAGACACATCGTCGCCCAGGGATGTGGGTTCCGTGCCTCCCGAGTCCCCGGCTGAATAGATGACAACCGAATCCGTGATCAGCGCGCCCGGCACCTCCGCCGGGTCGAAGCCCACGGCTTCATTCCACGAGTTGTCCGGCCCGTTCGTGCGATACGCCCAGGCGAACGACTCGACCGTCGTAATCCGCGATACAGCGGCCACGATCTCGGCCGGCGTTCGCCGACGGTCTGTCGAGTACCACCCGAGGTATCCCTGCTGTGACACGCGCTCTCCCCGACAGATCCGCAAGCCCTCATTGGCCGTTCTGTGCTTCCCGTCCTGGGAACATCATGCCCGGTGCCGACTTCCTCACCGCGCCCTCAGCGTTCAGAACACTCTGTCTGCCCTTTGCTATTTCGCCACCCGCATCACCTGCATCCTCGCATTCCCGCTGTTCCCCGCATCGTGCCTGAACATCGGCCACTGGTTCGTCTCCGATGCCTTTCCCTTGAACCCCGTCAGGCACACCGCCGCCCCGTACCGCTTGATCGGGATGCCATCCTTCCGCTCCTCCATCCCCCCAAGCACGAAGAACGCATCCAGCAGGCCATCCCCATCCAGGTCCCCCAGGATCACCCCGTGCGATGACTGCGTCACCTTCTTTCCCTCACCGCACACACCGCCCGCATCAAACTCGTACAGCTTTGATCCATCGCGGGCATCCAGCACGCGGAAGAGTCCATCACCCGTCACGTACGCCAGGTCGTTGTGCCCATCTCCGGACAAATCCGCGATCGCCACGCCCCGCGTCACCGAATCCCAGCCTTCCTTGGGCGTCACATCGCCCTTCCACACAATCTCACCCTTCCCATTGATCGCCGTCACGTGCTCGCACGTCGCGATGCACTCATCCCGGCCATCTCTATCGATATCGACGATCGCCGTCGGCGCCATGATGTACCGCTCACCCGGCTCGGCGATGAAGTCGGCCTTTCCGGCGGAATCCACGCTGTACACCTTGCCGTCGTAGCTGCCGAAGACGAAGTGAATCGAGCCATCCCCCGTCGGCTGCCAGATCGAGGGCCCGTGGTAGATGTGGCCGCCGGTCTTGACCGACCACAGCTCATGTCCATCGGTCCCATCGACCGCGTGCATCGCGTGATCACCGCGGAAGTTGCCGCCGATGAAATCGGGCGTCCCATCGTTGTTGAGATCCATCACAATCGGGCACGACTGCACCGCGCCGGGGGCGATCTTGAGCGATCGCATCACCGATCCATCCGCGCCCTTGAGCACGTGCAGCTTGCCCTTGAACGTGCCGACGACGACTCCGAGCGTGCCCGCCGAATCCACCGGACCGATGAACGGCGGGGTATCGATGCACTCCCCAGCGCCGAGGTACGTGTTCCACACGACCGTCCCGCTCTTGGCATTCAATGCAAGCACCCGGCAGCCGCTCGAGCACGGCACCACCAGTGAGAGCGACCCATCTCCAAGGTCGGCAAACCGGCACGAGGCGTCGTAGCAGTCATCCCGGTTGGCATCCGGATCGTGGTACGACCACAGCTCCGACCCATCCTTCCCGCGCAGCACACGCACCCGGGCATCCCCGAAATACGTTGCGAACGCGACATCCATCGCCCCATCCCCATCCGCATCGGCGATCGCTCCGCCCCCGAACGAGGCCGACTTGATCGGCACGGTCCATTTCAGCACGGGCGTCTCCGGTTCGATCGCCAGCACACACACGACCAGCGCGATGCCCAGCATGACGGCCTCCAGTTCTGCCTTGCACTGATGCCCAATGCCCGATGCCTTCTGCTCTCAATACCCCGCCTTCACATCCACGCAGTTCAGCAGCGGCTCGCCCGCCCCGAAGCGGCGCATGTTTTCCTTGTACAGTGCCCACCACCGCTGATCCGTGAGCTCGCCGTCGGCGGCGACGTGCGGCGTGATGATCACGTTGGGCATCTTCCACAGCGCGTGCCCCGGGGGGAGCGGCTCGGGATCGGTCACGTCCAGCGCCGCCCCCGCGACGCGCCCGTCCTTGAGCGCCGCCATCAGCGCCTGCGTATCAATGACCTTCCCCCTCGCGATGTTGATCACGTACGACCCCCGCTTCATCGCCTCGAACATGCCCGCGTCGAACAGGTGCTCGGTCTCGGTCGTCAGCGGCACGCAGATCGCAACCACGTCCGCCTCCTTCACCATCGACCTGAGCTCCTCGGGCTTGCCGACGCGTTCCACAAAATCCGGCGCGGGCGAATCGCTGCGTCTGGTCGCGAGCACGCGCATCCCAAACCCGTGCGCGCGCCGGCCGATCTCCTCCCCGATCCCGCCGATCCCCACGACCAGCATCGTCTTGCCCTGGAGCGTCACCGGCCGCACCGGCGGCTCCGAACGCTCCCACTGCTCCTTCTCCATCGCCGCCTCGTAATGCCCGATCTGACGCGTCAGGTACAGCAGCATCGCCATCGCGTGATCGGCGATCGCCGGTCCGTGCACGCCCCGAGCATTCGTCACGACAAGCGACGCCCGGTCCCCGATCCCCGGAATCGTCACCAGCCGTTCCACGCCCGCGCTGGGCGAATGCACCCAGACCAGCTTGCCGGCCTTCTCGAGCAGATCTGGCGACACGAGCCGCCCGTCGATGCCGTCGGCCTCCGCGGCTCGCTCGAGCGCCGACTGGCGGTTGAGCCCCGTCACGATCGTGACGTTCGGCGCCACCGTCGCCAGCTCCGCGACCTGCTCCGCCGACAACCCGCCCGCGAAGAACGTCAGCCGCGCCGCCGCGCGCTGGCCGGGGTCGGCGGGCATCGCCTTGGCCACCCGGGCATTCCGCAGCGACCCCGGCAGTTCCGGCTGCTCGCCGTGCTCGCGCTGCTCCGGCTGAGCCACGGCGACCCCGCCCAGCGCCCCGACCGGCGCGATCCACAGCCCCGCGCCAAGAACCGCCGGCAGGAGCCGACAGATCAACCGACCACGCGTGTGATGGCGTTTCATCTCCCGCAGACTACGACCACGGGCCCCAACATGCAATGCCTCGCGGCTCGATCAGCGCCGGCCAGACCCCGTCACGACCGTCGGCGACCCATGAATGCCGGCGCCGCCGTCAGCACCGCCCCGATCGCCGGAGCCGGCACCTGCACCGCGTAGATCGCGTACGACTCGTTGCCCGCCGCATCCTTCAGCGTCACGTTCAGCGACAGGTTACGGGCATCGTCCCAGCTCACCGGCCCGGCCGACGCCCCGATCGACCCCAGCGGGTCGTTCGCCCCGCCGCCCAGGCTCATGATCACCACCGTCTTGCCAAGGAGCGTGTCGCCGGTCTTCAGGATCGGCACGAGCTCGCCCGTGTCGTGCAGGTACGCGAAGCACGCGTGGATGTTCCCCGTCATGTTCATCCGCGTGATGAACACCGCGTCGCCCCGCGAGTTGAGATCCGCCGCCGCCGTCAGCCCCGCCCGCTGGCCCGGAAAACCGGGCGTCTCGTTGAACTTCAGCACCGGCTCGGCGGTCCCGTCCGGGTTGAACAGCACCAGCGACTGCCCGCCCAGCTTGCCCGTGGGGTACGTCAGGAAGTAGTTGTCCGTGACCAGGACGTGCCCGGTGTTGCTCATCGCGATCAGGTTGGGCGAGTGATCCACCGCCTCGGGAATGCCGGGCACCGGGTCCGCCCACGTGAGCAGCCTGGTCACCGCGCCGCCCGCCCGAGCCGCGAAGACCCCCGTCCCCGCGTACGACCCGTCGGGCTTGGTGATCTCCGCCCCCATCGCGACATCACCCCGGCGGTTGTTCGCCGACGTGCTGATGCGGCTGAAGCCATGCCCCGGCAGTCCCGGAACCGCATTCGCGTCGGCCCCGTCCACGATCGCGGTGAGCGCGCCGTCGGAAGTGCGCTTGTAGAACGCCCGGTAGTCCTTCCCCGCGAGCCGGTACTTCGCCTTGAAGTACGCGTCCCCGTTGTCATCAAGCGCGGGCGTGTAGATGTCAAAGGGCGCGCCGATGCCGTCGTAGTTCACCCACGTCGCGCCCGAACGGTTCGGCACGGGCATCGTCGAATCGATGATCCGCTCGGGCGCCCCGCCCGGGCGCGTGATGTAGTAGCCGGTCCGGGCGGACCCGCCCGCACCCGTGAACTGCCCCCCGTACGACACGACCCCCGTCGCGTTCATGTTCACATCCATGAACGCCGCACTCGTGCGACCCACCGTCGTGAAGGTCGTCCCCGCCGGCTGTCCGGGCACCTGCCCCTTGACCTCCGCCGCCACCACCCGCGTCCCGTCGGCGTGCTGAACCATCACCGCGAGCCGCTCGCTTGCCGTGTGATTCTCAAGCTCACCCACAAACGTCATCGTCCCCGCCTGCCAGCCGCCCACCACGCCCCAGAAGTTCGCCAGCGCGCCGACCCCGTTCTCCGAGTGCACGTACGGCTCCACCGTCCCCGTGGCGCGGCGGTACACCAGGATGTCATCGATCCGCGATCCGTCGCCCAGCCGGGCAAACGCGGTGAAGTACAGGTCCCCCGACGGGTCGATCGGCCGGGCCCCGATGAACGGATTTCCCAGCGACGCGTCGTACGTCGCGCCCGGCCTGCCGGGGAACGCGTCTCCCGACCGCGCGACAAGCCGGAACACCGGCTCGGGACGCGCGTGAACCGTCGCGACCGACCCGGCAAGGGCGGCGGCGACCGCGATAATGCGGCATCGCATGAGCGTTCTCCTCGATCAGTGTGCCGGCGCGGGTCCGTCGCTTCCCGTCCCCGGTCAACCGCAGCCGCGACAACCGCCGCGGTGCCCGTGACCATCCCGGGAGCACGCTCGCTGGCCGCGGTCAGGCGCCCCATCGGGGCATCCCAACCGCTCGGCTCTTCCCACCGCCCGAACGTACCAGCGCGCGGCGTCGGCTGTCAAGCCTTATGGTGCGATTCGCACCATGAATCGCCGGCGCCGCCCCGCGCCCGCCCGGGGGCATCCCGCGGCAGTTCACATCTCGAAGTGATGGATATCCACCGTTCCGAACACCGCGCCCCACCGGAACCCCGCGTCGTGGAACGCCTTCACCAGCTCCCAGTCCATGTTGAAGAAGCCCGGAGTCCCCCATTTGCTGATGAACCCCTCGCCGATCGTCTTCAGCCGCGGGTCGGAGGCCAGCAGAAACGCCATCGCCTCCTTGCCCGCTTTCTTCTCGGTCGCGGCCTTCTTGAACCCATCGGCGACCGCCTTGACAAAGCCGTCGTTGGCGGCCTTGACGTGGTCGTACAGGTCCCTGGGCTTGGTCTTCCAGGTCGCCTCGCGGTTGATGGTCGCGACACCCGCGACGCTCAGGATCGCGTTCCACCGGGACGCGAGCTCGATGTGCGCGTTCTTCTCATGGTCGATGTCCACCGCCAGGCCCAGCGCGTGCTCGCTGATCGTGCCGAGCCGGTACCCGCCCTTGCCCTTCATCGGCCGCGGGTTGAACCCGCCCGCCTTGAAGTCGCCCTTGTACTGTGCCCGAACCTTCGCGAGCTGCTTCTTCAGGTCCTCCGTCATCCCGCCCAGGATCGTCGCCGGCACCGAGACATCCTTCTTTCCCGCCTTCTCGAACGCGAGCAGCATCCCCCGTCGAACCCACGCATAGAACGTCGTCTGCGCCTCCTCCCAGAGATCCGGGTGCTTCGTCCGAGCGGCGGGCGGCGGCTCGATCAGCTTGCGCAGCACCGGCTTTTCCTGCAGCTCCGCCAGCGCCTCGGCTCGGAAGCTCTCGTACTCGCCGCCGAAGTACGTTGTCCGGTCCATGACATACTCGTCGACGTTGTCGACCAGCTTCTTGGTGACCGGGTCCTTGTGGCGGTAGGCGTTGTGGTTGCGCGCGCCCGTGACGCTCCCGTACACCTTGCGCAGCAGCTCGAGCTCCCGAGCCGCGTCGCTCTTGGGCGGCGGCGGCGGGTTCGCCGCATAACCCGCCTCATCATTCATCCCCCACACGCCCGGCGTCCGCCGGCACACACGGCCGAGCGGGTCGAAGACATCCACGTCCTCCTCCGTCCAGCACGGCGCGCCCGGCCAGCGCCGGCCGGGATCCCACGCATCAGGCCAGATCCGCCGCGCAAAGTGCCCGGTCACATCGGAGTACCCGAGCACGCCCGCGTAATGGATGCACCCGCCCATTCCTTCCCTCCGATCGCTGCGTACCAAACCGGCGCTCCCTCGGCGGGGCCCCTGATCGGCTCGCAACACCCGCCGCGAACCTCCCCCGCCCCGCATCGACACAATACCGCCCCGTCAGTGACCGATAATAAGGTACTTCGCGACCCGCCCGGTCAATAACATACGTCCCGGTCACGCCGTCTCCCGGCTGGATCATGCGTGTTCGGGCGCCGACCATCACGACCGGTGCCCAGAAAAAGGTGCGCTGCCGGCGCCGGACACCCTTCCCGCCGACCCGCTTTTTGCCCCAATCCGCTCAAAAAGGGGTGTGATCCCCACCGTCGACCGGTTACAGTGCATGCCGGAGCGAGAGTGTTCTTGCTCAACTTTCCGCCGCGGATTCTCCGGATCCGTGACTCAACTGCGTAGGGAGACAAGATAATGCAGAATCGTGCAGCAATGTGCCTGGCGGCATTGGGCCTTTCTATGGGCGCGGCCACCACGCAAGCAGCGACGCTCTTCGAGCAGCTGCCCAATTACGTGAACGCCTACTTCAGCGACTACTCCGGCAACTTCCCCGACCAGGAAATGGCCGACAACTTCGTCCTCGCCTCGAACAACACCATCGGCCAGGTCGGCTTCTGGGGCGCCTACTACCCCCACAACGTCCCCAGCGACAACTTCACCGTCAACATCTACGCAGACGGCGGCGGCATCCCCGGCACGCTGCTCTCGTCTGAATCCGGCACCGCCGCCTCCCGCGTCGACACCGGCAACGACGCGTTCGGCGTGGACGTGTACGAGTACAACATCGTCCTCAACTCGCCCTTCGCCGCCACCGGCGGTACCCAGTACTGGCTCAGCGTCGTCAACAGTACCGGCGCGGGCGGCGCGGGCAGCTGGGCGTGGATGACCGCCGGCGGCGACTTCTACGCCGCCTTCTCCCTCGACTCCACCAGCACCTGGAACGCCTTCAGCGACGGCCTCTCCATGCGGCTGGGCGAAGTCATCCCCGCCCCGACGAGCCTCGCGCTCGCCGGCCTCGTCGGCCTCGGCGCCCTGCGCCGCCGCCGCTAAGCCGCCAACGCCCGCCCGGGCGTGCGACTTCACCTTTTGAATCATCCGCGTGGCTCGTGCGAAAGCACGGGCCACGTTTTTCATACATGATCCCGTGGCACCGGCGTCACGCCCCTTCCTTCGCCCTTGGCCCGCCGCCGCTGAAACCCGCCCGTCACTCCTCCCAACAAGCGCTCTCAGCGCGGGTATCGCTGTCTCCCCGAGCGTGGAATCGCCGGACGAACCAGGACCGGGCCCGCGGGAGAGCTCGCATGCAACACGCCCGAATCCTCCTGGCGGCCGCCGCCGCCGGCGCCCTGTCCGCCACCGGCTGCATCGTCGTCGTCGACCACGACGACGACCCGCACTCCTACAGCGAGTGGAGCCCCTCGCCCCGCATCGGCGTGCAGCTCGCCGATGTCTCCCACGCCACCGCCGCCCAGGCCAGCGTCCAGGCGGCACGGTCCTGCGTCATCACCCACGTCTACCCCGGTTCGCCCGCCGAACGAGCCGGGCTCCAGCAATACGACGTCGTCACCGCCATCGACGGCAACGACTACGCCACCGAGGGCGCCCTCACCAGCGCCATCCGCGGCCGCCAGCCCGGCGACACCATCACCCTCACCATCGTCCGAGCCGGCCAGAAGCAGGACGTCCAGGTCGTCGTCGAAGAACGTTGACCGCCCCCGTGCCACTGGCGGCTCGCCCGCCAGTGCCTACCCGTCCTCTTCTCTACTCACACTTCAATGTGAACTTTCTCTCCGTGCCACTGACCTCGGCGGCTCCGCGACGAGGTCAGTGCCGCACCACCCAGGTCGGCGCGAGTACAGCCCGCCCCAGCGCACGTACTGCATCCGCCAAGGCCGAATGCCCTACCACGTGTGAACGCAGACTCGCCTCAGGTCGCGTCGATCCCCGACTACCACAGCGCATCGAGCGACGACACGACGTCGCTCTCGATCGGCACGATCGTCGTCGCCTGCGTGAGCGGCGGCAGCACCACCTGCTTGCGAGCGATGTACTCCGGCGGGATCGGCTGGAGCGATCGCCACTCCACCTGCTCGACCCACACGCACCCCGCCGTCACCTCGGGCTGCTTGATGCGCACGTTCCCCTTGGCCTCGCCCAGCACGCACGCCTTCCCGAGCACGCCCCGCGCCACGATGCCGCCCCCCTTGGGCGAGGCCGACGGGAACAGCCAGAAGTACACGCGCGTCTGCTCGTCGCCGTTCTGCCGGAACTCGTCCGCGAGCGGGTACTTCTTGCCCTTGGCGCCGCAGGTCCGGACGCACAGCGTCCCGGGCAGACCGGCGCTCTTGAAGCGCTGGTAGTTCTCGAGATTGACGCCGTACAGGTAGCTCTTCATGGGCTGGGCCTCGTGCATGCCTTCGCCGCTCGGGCAACGTCATTGACCACGACAGGTGGCATGGTCGACGAGCAGCGCCGTCGGCCGTGGCGAGGCCGGAACGCGGGTTCCATCACTCTTTCGCAGGGCAGCAAGGAGATTGTACGCCCTGCGGAGTCGCACCGCCGAACCG
>JAJVHS010000083.1 GCA_022072615.1 Phycisphaerales bacterium | reverse complement strand
AGAGCTCCCGAGCCTTCGGCCCGCCCGCCCAGCCGGTGAGGATCGGCGCCCGGATCGGTCTCGCCGTCCACCATGTCGGAAAGGCCGCGGACGGATGATGAAGGAAGCTCGCGCTGCGGAGATCAGCCCCGCCCTCCCGCCTCGGCCCGGGCGAGCGCTCCCAGAACGCCTCGCGGAACAGCAGCACCGCCTTGACCACCGGGCCCGATCCGATCCTCGACGCCGCGGCCCGGGTGCTCGGGATGTCCGGCGTGAACGCAACGCCGCCGCGTGAGCCGCCGGGCAGCGCCAGGATGCTCGGCGGCAGCGTGATGATCGCCTGTCGCGCGTTGATCGCCCGTGGTTGCGTCCCAGGTCGAGCGACAACTGCTCGGACCATCGATCGCCGCCACTGGATCTCTCGAACCGGCGACCGGACCAGCACGCGCGCCCGCCTTGGGTCGAGCGAGCGTTCCAGCGAGTCGATCAGCGACGCGTAGCCACCGAGCAGGCGGAACTGCGGCTCGGCTTCGAGATCGCCGAGCCCTTCCTGCTCCTCGGCCAGCGACTTGGTGCTCACCAGTTCGGGGTCGGCCGCGTCGAACCCCTGGACGAAGTCGATCGCGAGCCGGTCGAGTTCGGGGCGGGTGCCACCGCGTCGGTGCTTGCGCCGCAGGAACTCGGCGAAGCTGACGTCCTTCTTGAGCCGGTCGATGCCCCGCAGCGCCTCGGCGATCTGCTGCCCGTAGCGGTCGCGACGTACGAGCGACCGGCCTCGACGCTCGAGATGTTCGAACGGGACGTCGTAGGCGACGAGCCCGGCTCGTCGGATGATGGACCACGTCGGCTCGGCCCATCCGTGGACGAATTCCGCGCCCAGCTCGATGGGGATGGGCGAGCCGGGCGGTGTGACGGTGTGGATCCGGCCGCCGGTGCGATCCCGAGCCTCGAGAACGATCACCGAACGCCCGGCGAGGGAGAGTTCGGCGGCCGCGGAGAGGCCCGCGGCGCCCGCTCCGACGACCAGGACGTCGACCGACCGCTGGGGACCATGGGCGTCCGCGTCGTCTCTCGCCATTCGGGCTGGGTGTTCCGCGAATGTGAAACGAGATTCACAGGGGACTTGGATTCGAGCAAACAAGGCCACCCCGCATACCCTTGGGCTGCTCGACTGGAGGTTGTTACAAATGGTCTCGACCAATCCCCCGCCGCCCGACAACGCCGATGAAAACGTGTGGGCGGGTGCTGTTCGCAAGCCCCAGAAGCCAGCCGGCGCCCCCGTCCCGGCCAAACGCGGGACCTGGAAGAAGGTGGTGATCGGCGGCGCCGCGCTCGTCGTGCTCGTTTTTGCGGTGCTGGTGGCCGCGGGCCCGTCGATCGCGAGCGCCATGGCGCCGGGCATCATTGAAGAGCAGGCTTCCAAGTCGATGACGGGATCGGTCAAGGTGCAGGACGCCAGCTTCTCGTGGGGCGGGCCGCAGGTGATCGGCCCGGTCGAGCTGTTGAGCGTCGATGGCAGCTCGATTGCGCAGGTCGAGGTTCGCGCCTCGGCCGGCGCGTGGGGCCTGCTGACGGGGTACCTCTCCGGCGGCGTTGATGTCGGCCAGGTGGACGTGACCGGCAAGGCCGCGATCGTCCGCGAGGCGTCCGGCAAGACCAATCTCGAGCAGGCCGTTGCCCCGCGCGACGGCGCGGCGGCCCCGCCTGCCGAGCCGGCGCCGACCGCCGAGCCCGGTGTCATCCGCCTCGACTCGATGCCCAACATCCGCGCGAAGATCACCATCCGCGACGTCGACGTGACCTACACCGACGCGGCGGCGACGGCGGGCGGAACGTACAAGCTCAACGACTTCGGCGGCGACGCGGATGTCGATATCGACCAGCAGACGGGCATCAAGGCCGCGGTGAACATGGGGACCAAGATCGCCTCGGGGACCGGCGCCCCGGCCGATGTGAAGCTGGACGGACGGGTGGATATCCCCGCCACGGGCGGCGCGGCTCGCGTCGCCGACGCGGCGGTGAATGCGAAGATGAGCGTGACCGATGCGCCGGTGCAGGTGCTCGACGCGCTGGCGATGCAGGAAGGCCGGCTCGTCCAGGCCTTGGGCGACACGGCGACGGTGGAAATGTCCGTTGCCGGCGACATGAAGAACGCCCAGGCGACGGTTGTGGCCAACGCGCCCCGAGCCGACGCCGATCTTGCGTTCAACGTGAAGGACGGCGTGCTCACGACCGCTCGGCCGGGGCACGCCCGCGTTCAGGGGCCCTCGATCCGCGCGCTGGTTCCCGCGATCGACCAGTCGCTCGCGAATCAGAAGCTCGTGACCGTCGACGTCATGCCCGACGTGGACGTGCAGGTGAGTTCGCTCTCGATCAAGCTGCCGACCGGCGGGGGCCCGCTGGATCTGCGCGGCGCGGGGGTCGACCTTGCGATCAAGACGACCGAGACGTCGGGCACGGTCGCGGTCGAACCCGGCGCGGCGCCCAGTTCCTTCCGCGTGCACCCGATCGACCTGCGCGTGCAGGCGCAGGACCTGGCCAAGTCCGCCGCGGTGGCGCTCAAGACCAGCGCGACGGTCAACAGCTCGCCGGGCGGCGACATCGCTGTCGACATGACCGCCACCAACCTGGTGGGGCCGACCGGCGAGATCACGCCGCAGACCGCCGCCGTTCAGGGAACGGTCGCGATCAGCGACCTCGCGACCGCGATCGCGCAGCCGTTCGTCGAGGCGCTCAAGATCGACCTGCCTCGCGACGTCGGGCCCGAACTCGATCTCAAGCTTACCGCCAACACCACGCCCGCCCCCGCCGGCGGGCTTCCGATCACGATGCTCGACGCCGACGTGCAGAGCCAGAGCGTGCGCGTGCGGGCGAGCCTGGAGATGGCCGACGGCATGCTCCGCACGCGCGGCGACGGCGTGACCGCGGCGCTGGCGACGGCGGGCACGATCGCCTCGCGCATGATCGATCCGGCGACAGGGTACGAGCTGGCCCCATCAGGCCAGGCGAACGTGCGGGTGCGGACGCTCACGTTGCCTCTGCCCAAGGAAGGCCAGCCGCTGGACCTGGGCGCGCTGGCGGCCGATTTCGACGCGAGCTTCGCGGGATTGTCGCTGCGTCCGGTGCGGACCGAGGGGCCGGCGGCGCCGCCGCTCGAAGTGCGGACGCTCACGGCGTCGGGGAAGATCGGTCCCAGCGCGGCGCCGATCGTGAACGTCAACGGCGAGATGTCGCACGAGAACCAGCCCTTCACGATCGCGGCGGCGATGGAGATGAAGGGGCTGCTGGTGGCGGGGGCCGGTGGCAAGACGGTGGTCGATGCCAAGTCGGTCCGGCCGCAGGGAACGATCGAGCTGCGCGACGTGCCGGTGTCAATCGTGAAGCTGGCGCCGCCCGCCAAGCCCGCTGCCGATGCGCCCGTGGCGGCCGGTCAGCCGGGTGCCGCGGACGCGGCCCAGGCCGCGGCAAAGCCGCTCGACCTTGCGGCGCTGCTGCGCGGCGCCGTCGGGCCCACGGCGACCGTCAAGGTTGACTCGGTCCCGCGGGGCGAGGTGCTCGACGTCGCCGCGACCATCGCGGCTCGGAACCTCAACGCCGAGCTCTCGGCGGGCGTCGAGAACAAGGCCCTTGACGTTCGCAAGGCGACGGCGGTGTCGACGATCTCGCCGCAGACCGTCCAGTCGCTGGTGGATGCCTTCGCGCCGCAGCTCTCGCAGCCGCCGCGGCTGACCGACGCGACCAGGGCGACGGTGCAGGTGGCGCCGATCCGCATCCCGCTCGTCGAGCCGATTTTCGGCGGGTTCAAGCCCGACGTTGCCAACGCGCCCGATGCGACGGTCACGGTGTCGCTGCCGGACCGGACCCTCGTGCAGGGCCTGGCGCTCAAGAACGCCGACGGCACGACCCGCGACCTTGGCGCGGTGGGGGTGGAGGCCTTCCAGCTCAAGGCGACGTTCCCGCCGGCGCTCTTCGCGGGCACGTCGGCCAACTGGACCAAGCAGGCCTCGGCGACGATGTCCGGGCGCGTGCTCTCGGGCCCGCAGGAAGTGCTCCTGGCGCTGGCGGGCGAGATGAACGCCACGCTTTCCGACAGCGCGGCGGGCAAGTTCCCCGTGGACAAGCTGAACGCGGCGGTCACGCTCGACAAGGTGTCGGTGGGAGCGGTCGAGCGGCTGGCGGCGCAGGACCAGGGCCTGATCTCGGGCGCCGTGGGGGATACCGCGGCGGTGCGCGTGAACGTCGATCTCACTGCGCCGCCGAGCGCCAAGAGTTTCGAGGATGCCAAGATCGACCTCAGCGCGGCGGTCCAGACGCCGCGGCTCAACATCCCCGAGCCGGTGAAGCTCCAGATGCTGCCGGACCGCCTGGCCATCGCGAGCCCGATCAAGCTCACGTGGAACGTCGAGCCCGCTTGGGCCAACCGATTCCTGACGTCGACCCCGGCGCCGGGTCAGCCGGCCCAGCCCGCGTCGGCGAAGCTCACCAAGCCGGTGACGGTGCAGGCGAACGTTTCGCGGCTCTCGATCGCTCGCGGCGAAAACGTCGGCCCGCTGAAGCCGGGCATCTTCGGCCTCGACGCCGAGGCTCGGATTCCGTCGGTAGAGATGGTCGCCGCCGACGGCAGCACGGTCGTGCTCGACGCGACGACGATCCAGGTCGCGGCGGTCTCGTCGTCGCAGCAGGGCGGCGACGTGATCGAGGCCGACATCCGCGTGGCGGGCGCTTCGGTGAACAAGCAGGGCGCGGCGCCGGCCCAGGCCAAGGACATGACGATGAAGGTTGGTGTGTCCTCGCTCGCCGATCCGAGCGGCCAGATCAGCCCCAAGACCGCGACCGTGAACGCGAGCGGCGATCTCCCCGTGATCCCGGTTCCGCTGCTCGATGCGCTCGCCAATCAGGATGGCCTGATGACCGCGGCGCTGGGCCCGGTCGCGCAGGCGACGATCCGCGCGCAGAACCTCTCACAGACGGGCGGGTCCCTGAGCGTCAACGCCAAGTCCAGCCGGGCCAGCGCCGTGGTGCAGGGCACCATCCGCGACAACGTCTTCATGACCACCCAGCCGCTGGAGGTGACGATCACGGAGGTCTCGCCGGAGCTCACCCAGCGGCTGCTCAAGGGCGTCCCGCTCATCGGCACGATCACGAAAACGCCGCAGGACCAGCCCGCGACGGTGGTGGCGACCGATCTCACGGTCCCCCTCGACAAGGCCTTCTCCAAGCTCAACGGCAACATCGTCGTCGATCCGGGGGAAGCGACGATCGCCTCGTCGGGCGCGTTCACCAAGCTGCTCAAGGTGTTCGAGGGCAAGACGACGGGCCGCGGCGGGAAGAAGATCGAACCGCTGAAGGTCAACATCGCGTCGGGCGTGGCGACCTACGAGAAGTGGAACCTGCCGCTGGGCGAGTTCCAGGTCACCACCGAGGGCAAGGTGGACATGGTCAACCGCACCCTCGACGTCGTGACGTGGGTTCCGGTCGGAGCATTGACCGACGAGGCGGCCGGGCTGTTCAAGGCGGGCGATTCGCTGACGAAGATCCTCGGCCCGGGCAAGGATGTGCTCGACGCGGCGACCACGGTCCCGTGGCGCACCAAGGGCACGTTCGAGGACAACAACACGCGGCCGGACCTCGAGCTGTTCGCAAAGCAGGTCGTGGACAAGGTGCGGCCCGACAATCTCATCAAGCGCGGGATCGAGGACCTGCTCAAGAAGCCGGATTCGGGCGGGAAATAGGCAGCACGGTCGGCACGGCGCTCGCGCGATTGACGAGGCAACGCCACGCAGTGTGGTCTAGGCCCGGGGCGATTGGGTTGCCGCGCCGGAGGTCGCCGGTGTTTGGACGTCGAAGCACCACGCCGGGAGCCGGGACTTGATGCCCGCGAGCGTGCACTTGACCAGCCTGCGGTTCTTCGTGTCGGGCACGAGTTCCACCATGGTCCAGGGGATGGTCGCCGGCTTGCCGCCCGCCCAGCGGATGATGGCCGAGGGGAAGAGGTGCAGGCCGTTCTCGTCCACGCCGATGTGCACGCACTTGCCGAAGTTCGACGAGCCGAACGCCGCGTCCTGGAACTCTCGGTACACCGCGCCCGGCAGCATCGGCACCGCCGGGTATTTCTTGGCGAGCACGCCGAAGGACGACGACACGATCGCGCTGATGATCGCGCCGACGATCACCGTGTCCATCACCAGGAACACGCCGACGAGGAGCAGGATCTGCGTGGTGGTCACGGGAGAAGGGTAGCGACAGCGGGCAGCAGACAGCAGACAGCGGGGGGCAGTGAACAGTGAGCAGCCCCGAACGTCCATGTCTCTTCACTGTTCACGACGGACAACGAAAAAAACCCCGGCGTGGGCCGGGGGTTCGGTGATCAATCATGAGGCGTGCGGAGCGGCAGGGCGCCTTACGGGAAGATCCCGCGGAGCTCGTAGACCTTGCGCAGGCGCTCAAGGGCGGCGATGTACGCCGCGGTCCGCAGGTCGCAGTCGTACTTCTGACGAGCGGCCTTGGTACGGTTGGCGGCGTCGACCATGTGCTTGTTCAGCTCGCGGTCCACGCGGTCGAGCTCCCAGGAGTGGAACGTGAGGTTCTGGACCCACTCGAAGTACGAGACGGTCACGCCGCCGGCGTTGCACAGGATCGCCGGGAGCACCTCGATGCCCCGCTCCAGCAGGACGCGCTCGCCCGCGGGCGTCGTCGGGGCGTTGGCGCCCTCGGCGACGACGATGCAGTTGAGCATCCGGGCCTCTTCTTCCTGGACCATCTGCTCGAGCGCGGCGGGGACGAACACGTCGACCTTGGTCTTGTAGAAGTCCTCCTTGGTGCACGACGTGGCGCCGGTGAAGCCGCGGACGCCGCCGGTCTTGGCGACGTGATCGGCCAGCGCGACCGTGTCGATACCCTTCTCGTTCTTGAGGAAGCCGGTGTGATCGGCGACCGCCGTCATCTTCCCGCCCTTGGCGGCGAGGATGCGGCCGGCCCACGACCCGACGTTGCCGTAGCCCAGCACGCTGAAGGTAATGTGGGAGATGTCAAGCCCCAGCTCGGGGAGCATGATCTCCAGCGTGTCCACCACGCCCTGGCCGGTGGCCTTCTCGCGGCCGAGCGACCCGCCGGACTCCACCGGCTTGCCGGTGATGACGGCGTTGGCGTTCTTGCCCGTGGCCTCGGAGAGGAAGGAGTAGGTGTCGGCGATCCAGGCCATGTGCTGGGCGCTGGAGCCGACGTCGGGAGCGGGGATGTCGTAATCGGGCCCGATGTTGTGCGCGATCGCGGTGGTGAAGCGGCGGACGATGCGCTCCATCTCGCCGCTGGAGTGCTTGCGCGGGTCGACCTTGATGCCGCCCTTGCCGCCGCCGTAGGGCAGCCCGGCGAGCGAGCACTTCATGGTCATGAGGAACGAGAGGCTCTTGACGTCGTCAAGATGGACGTCGGGGTGGAAGCGAAGACCGCCCTTGAAGGGCCCCAGGGCGTTGTTGTGCTGGACGCGGTAGCCCTTGAAGAGCCGGTAGCTCCCGTCGTCCATGCGGACGGGGAAGTGCACCATGATCTCGTTCTTGGGCTGGGCGAGGATGAGCTGGAAGCCGTTGGGCAGGTTCATCACCTGGGCGGCGTACAGCATCGATCCGACGGTCTGGCGGTACAGGTTGTTGGGATCCGAAGGCAGGCCCACCTCGTCGAACACGGGGCTCGAAAAGTTGCTCGGCGGGGTGTTTTTCGGCCGGTGCTGCTTCGCGGCGGGGCGTGATGCAAGGGTTGTCATGGTGAGTTCCGTTTGTAAGGGGTCCAGAGCCTCTTCCCGCGTCTCTCACGAGAAGCCCGAGCGGCGCTCCGGTGGCTGCCCGGACCGGGTTCAGGACTGTATGTTCAGCAATTCCGACCGTAAACACGCCGGGCGTCGAAAACGTTTACGCACGGCTCTTTTTGAAGGTTCTCGCGGTTGAGAACCCGGTGTTCCCGCGGCCGGGACGGGTTCCGGCAGGGATGACGCGCGGCGGCTGCCAACAATGAGAATCCAATGGTTCTCTACTTTGCCACCGACCTGCTCTGGGCCTCCCGCATCAAGGCGACCGCGGACGCCATCGGGGTTCCCTGCCGCCCGGTCAGGTCGGTCGAGATGCTGGAGGCTCGACTGGCCGACAGCGCACCGACCGCGATCCTCGTCGACCTGACAACGCCGCCGGTGGCGATGGCGCTCATCCACCGGCTGCGCAACCCCGAGCGCGACGCCGGGGTGCCGCGGGTGCGGATCGTCGCCTTCGGACCGCACGTTGAGAAGGAACTGCTCCAGCAGGCTCGGGACGCCGGGGCCGACGAGGTGCTCCCGCGCGGGGCGCTGGACCGCAACCTCGAAGAGATCCTGCTCGGCCTTGCCGCGCGGAGCTGAACGAGGGTGGCCGCCCATTCGGCACCAGACGTTTCGACGACGCGTGAGTGATTCCGCACGCCTCCGTTCTGTATGCCGGGAGAACGGGACCATTCGTGCTCGGGGCGCAGGAGGCCATGACGGCCTCGGCCACGCCGTCCGAGCACGCCTCACGTGCGGCCGGATCACCTGCCGGGTTCCGGCCGCGTTGGCGTCGATTGCGGGCCCGATCGAACCCCCGGGTCGAACCCAGCGCCGACGCCGCGTCGCTCATACACAAGTTCTATGCGCAGGCCGCGTGAAGCCGCCGCGGCCTGTGCATAAGGTCCGGGGATGCATCATGCGGACGTGGCGATTGTCGGTGCGGGCATGGTCGGCTGTGCGTGCGCCGATCGGCTGGTGCGCGACGGCCTCCGCGTCACCGTCATCGATCCCGAACCGCCGGGGTCGGGCGCGACCGCGGCGGGCATGGGCCACATCATGGTCACCGACGACTCCGAAGCGCAGTTCGCGCTCACGAGCTACTCGCGCGACCTGTGGGACGAGATGGCGACCGACCTGCCCGCGTCGGCCGAGCGCGTCGTCGCGGGCACGCTGTGGGTTGCGTCCGACGAACAGGAGCTCGATGCCTGCCACAGCAAGGCCGGCTTCTACAAGGCCAGGGGCATCCACGCGGAGGTTCTGGACGAGAAATCGCTCGCGAGCGCCGAGCCGAACCTGCGACGCGGGTTCGTCGGCGGCCTGCGGATCCCCGGCGACAGCATCGTGTACCCGCCGGTGGTCGCGGCGTGGCTGCTGAACCGGGCCGTGGCGACCGGCCGGTGCAAGGTGGTCCGGCGGCGGGCGGTGGCGATCGACCCGCCCCGCGTGATGCTCGATGACGGGTCGGCGATCGAGTCGCCCGCGATCGTGAACGCGTGCGGGGCGTGGGCGCCCAGGCTGACGCCCGGGCTGCCGATCCGCCGCAAGAAGGGCCACCTGGTCATCACCGACCGCTACCCGGGCTTCTGCTTCCACGAGCTCATCGAGCTGGCGTACCTCAAGAACGCGCACGCCTCGAACGCCGATTCGGTGTCGTTCAATCTTCAGCCCCGCGGCACCGGCCAGCTCCTCATCGGGTCGTCGCGCCAGTTTGACAGGGTGGACCCCGAAAACCCGTCCGGGCCGCCGATCGAGCGCGGGCCGGAGGTCGAGGACGCGATGGTCGAGAAGATTGTCGCCCGGGCGATCAGCTTCATGCCCGGCATCGCAAAGATGTCGGCGATCCGGGTGTGGACGGGGTTCCGAGCGGCGACGCCCGATTCGCTGCCCCTGATCGGCAGGCACCCGCAGATCGAGGGCCTGTGGCTCGCGACCGGGCACGAAGGACTGGGGATCACGACGAGCTTGGGCACGGCGGAGGTGCTCGGAGACTTGATGGCGGGGCGAGCGGCGAAGATTCCGGCCGCGCCGTACTCACCGGCGCGGGAGATGAAGCACTAGCGCGGATGGATTCGAGCAACGCGCGGGTGCTTTTCCAGATGCTCCGCTGCGGGCAACCAAGACGTGCCGCGTGCAGAGGCGAAGGATGCCCCGCTGTCTGCTGTCTGCTGTCCGCTGTCCGCTGTCCGCTCACCTCACGCCGTCGGCGTCGGCGCGGGCGGGGTCGGTTCCGCCGGCGTTTGAGGCTCCTCCGTGCTCTCCGGGAACGCCGTGCGTTCCATCGCGAGCACCCAGTCTTCCAGCGGCGAGTGACGCAGCAGGTCGAGCTCGACCTCCCGCCCGCCGAGCTGCGGGTGCGAGGGCTTGATCTTCAGGTAGATCATGAACTTGTCCCACTTGCGCTTGTCGAACAGCTCGATGTCCGCGGGGACGAGCGTGGCCCCGCTGGGCAGGTGCAGGCGCTGCGACTGCGGCTCCCACTGGTACTTCGTACGCCGGACCACCGCGATCAGGCCGAGCAGGTACAGGCCGACCCCCACGCCCACCGCCATGATCACCCACTGCGCCGGAATGTCGTACCACGAGAGCTCCTGCGGCGAGCTGGACTGCGAGGTGTTCCAGCGGGCCTTGAGGTCCTCGAGCGTGGTCCGCGGGTCGGTGAGCGTCGTGTGCTCGGGCTTGAGCCGGCCGATGAGCTTGAGCTGCTCCAGCCACAGCAGCTTGGGCAGCTCCTCCTCCGCGAGCGTGTTGCCCTCGCGCTTCTGGCTGAGCGCCTGGTATTCGGCCTGCGGGTCGGACACCGAGGAGCGGGTCAGCAGGCTCCCGTCCTGGCGGTTCTCCAGGAGCGTGAGGTACTCCTTCTGGTAGAAGGAGGCCGCTCGTTCACCCCGAGCCGGGTAGGCGACCAGCGCGTCGTACAGCCCCCACAGCCCGAAGGCGCACATGAACAGCGCGATGATGACCATCTTGGTCATCCAGCCGCGGTTGATGGTGGTCGTGAGAATGGTCGGCGATGATTCGGTCATTCCGATCGTCCCTCGCTGCCCGGGCCCCTGGGCCGGCGTCCTGGGTCACCCCGCACGAGGGCCCGCAAGAAGCCTGTGTCGCCCACCGGAAGCGGTCAAGAGTACCCGCCGGACATCGGCCACGGGAGACGGGCAGGCCGACGGGGCTTCCCATCAGGGGAGATCGACGCGATCCAGTGCCATGGGCCACCAGGCCTCGGATACTTTCGGGCGGTACGCGGTGTTGCGAAGGACGGTGAATCCGCCCTCGTCGACCCGGCGCACGGGGATCCTGGGGTACGGGCGCTGGGAGTCGAGCGCGCGGGTGAGCCACGCGGAGTGGAGGCGCCGGGCGGCCTCGCCCCGTTCGAGGATCTGGGATCGACGCCACAGACGCCAGAACATGCCGCGAAATCGTAGGGCTTAGAGGTAGGGCAGGATCGTGGTGGTCTCGGGTGCCCAGGTGTTGGCGGCGATGTTCAGGCGGAACAGCACCAGCGTGCTGCCGTCGGAGTTTTCTTCCGCCGCCGCGACCTGGAGCGAGTTGCCCGTGGCCGATCCGGCGACGGGGAACCGCACGCCCGGGCCGGTCGAAGCGGCGGAGATGTTGGTGGCGGTCCAGACCTGGACCGTCGGTGTCCAGCGGATGATGATCAGGTCGCCATCGGCCTCGACGCCGAACATGTTGAGGCCGCCGTCGTCCGAGAAGGCGGTCTCGACTCCGGAGACCACCGGGCCGGTGCCCGCGGTGGCGGAGAGGTCGACCGTGAGCCAGTTTCCCGCTCCGTTGGGCGGCGCCCACCAGTAGGCGAACATGGCGCCCTCGGCGGTCAGGCCGAGGATGTTCATCGCGCCCCACGACGTCACGAACGCCGAGAGCTGCCCGGTGAGCGGCGCCCCGCTGAACGTGGTCGTCATGTCGAACGAGTTCCAGGAGAATCCCGGAGCCCAGTAATAGACGATGATGTGGCCCTCGTCGTTGAGGCCCGCGATATTGAGCGCATCGTCGTAGCCGCCGTTGGCCGATCCGCCCGTCAGCGCGGTCCACGGCGTGACGAACCCCGCCAGTCCGCGGGTGAAAGGCTGGCCGTCGATGGCGTCGGTCAGGTCGGCGAAGGCCCACTCGGCCGAAGCGCCGGGCTGGTAGTAGTAGTTGACGGAGTGACCGCGCGCATCGATGCCCGAGACGTGCAGCGTGCCCCAGCTGGGGGTGTAGTAGGTCAGGTCGCCGGTGATGCCGGGAACGCCCAGGTCGGCGGTGAGATCGCGGACGGCCCACGTGCCGTTGGACAGCACGCCCACGAACAGCCACAGGTGGCCCTGGTCGTCGGTGACGGCCAGGTCGGTGAACTGGGTCGAGAGGCTCGGGTCCGTGTAGGTGAAGGCCACCATGTCGTGGACGCGCCCGGTGAACATCGCGATCGCCGAGATGTCCTGGGTCGTGGTGGTGTTGGCGACGGGGTCGTAGATCCGGGCGATGGGCTGCAGGCCGGCGTCGAGGTAGAAGGTGACGAGCTTGCCGCCCGAATCGACCGACGCGATGCGCTGCGTCTGGCCGGAGACCTCGCGGGCCTTGAACTTGATGGAGACGTCCTGGGCGAAATCCGGGAGCGCGATCTGGAGCGTTCCGTCGCCGACGAAGACGCCCGCGAGCGTGGTGAGCGGGGCCGACTGGCCGGCCGCGGTGGACCAGATCTCGATGTCCACGATCTGGTCGGGGCGGAGGCCGCCGATGGAGAGCGTGGCGCCGGAGACGGGGCCGGTCGTCTGGTTGCGGTCGTGCAGGACGTAGAGGACGCCCTGGCGGCCGTCGGTGACGCCCCAGTGCTTGAGCTTCTTGGCGGCCTTGCCGGTGGCGAAGGAGACCGCGACGTCGCCGTTGAGCGAGGTGAAGTCAAAGTCGCCGAAGTCGATGTCCACCGATCCGGCGTTGATGAACTTCGAGAGCGTGAGCTGGCTGGCCCGCATGGCGTCGGTGAGCAGGTAGCCCTGGGTCGCGTCGCCGCCGAGGCTGTAGTTGAGCTCCTCGGTGGCGATGCGCAGCGCGGTGCCGACCTGCCCGGCGGCCAGGCCCGACCAGATCATGGTCCGGTACAGGGCTTCGTCCTCGGCCTGGGTGAACTCCGAGCTGTAGCGGGGCAGGCCGTGGCCGGCCTCGATCCAGTCCACGCGCGTCATGCCCCATTCGCCGTTGATGAGGGGCCGGTTGGCCTCGTCGGAGTTGATCCAGTAGGACGTGAGGTTGGCCTGCTCGACGGCGGCCCGGATGGACCGGTCGGCGTCGGGATTGTTGATGGGCTCGTCGTTGGCGTTGGTGTAGTAGTGGGGGGTGAGCAGGTCGTAGGTGCGGTCGTTGTAGAGCAGGCGGGCGAGCGGACCGCGCGGGTCCATGGTGATCGTGCTCATGATCGCCAGGCGGCTCGGGTCCTGCTGCTTGAGGTACTGGCCCAGCTCCTTCATCCAGTTGGCGCGGGTCTGGTACTCGAGCTCGCGGCCCAGGTTCTGGTCGGTGATGACCGGCGTGTTGACGGGCTCGCCCTCGGCGTTGAGGGTCCACTCGTAGCTGTCCCACTCGGTCATCGGCTCCCAGCCGATGAGGCGGTGGGCGTAGGGGGCGAACTCGGCGGATTCCAGCCAGGTGATGAGCTGGTCGTGGCGCTGCTTGGCGAGATCGAGGACCGCCTCGGTCTGGAAGAAGTTGTTGATGTTGCCCAGCGGGCCGCCCTTGACGGCCGACCACGGGAACTCGGTGAGGAAGGCGTCGTCGGCGGAGAAGGTGTCCTGGGTGGAGAAGATGATGTACATGCCGCGCTCGTCCGCCTCGCGGAGGACGTTGAGCATGAACTGGCGCATGTCGTCGTTGAAGCGCGGCTGCTGGCCGATCTCGCGCCATTCCAGCCACAGATTGCCGTCGGGGTCGAAGCCGTAGTTGGGCGGCTTGCTGACGCCCTCGTAGTTGTTGAGCAGCTCGATGAACACGCGCATGGTGTTGACGCCGCTGGCCTCGAGCTGGTCGAAGTATGCGTCGGCGGAACCCTCGTACGCGACACCGTTCTCGCTGAAGTTGATGAACGAGTTGTTGCCGTAGTTCCACACGTCGCCGGTGTAGAGCGTGCGGGTGTACTTCCACGTCAGGCCCAGGTGGTCGCCGACCATCACGAAGTCGTCGCCCTTCTCCGTGACGAGGGTGTGGCCCATCGGCGAGGGGACGACGCGCAGGCCGCCGGAGGTGTCCTGCGCGGCGGTCTGGGTCGTGAAGGTGGCGACGTTGGAGAGCGGCGCGAGGTTGCCCGCGGCGTCGATCGCTCGGATCGCCACCTTGTACGTCGTGTTCGGGGTCAGGCCGATGAGGCGGAGCGTCTCGGTCTTGCCGGCCAGGAGCGGGACGAAGGAGTTGCGGTAGAGCGTCGCGTTCATCCAGTCGGCCTCGTTCGCGAGGTTGCCGGTGGTGTAGCGGATCTCGTACCCCGAGGCGCTGCCGCGGTCGGTGGCGGCGTCCACGCCGCGCGGCGCGGTGAAGGAAAGGTCCGCCGAATAGCCGGTCACGCGGGGGGTCGAGAGGTTGGCGATCGCCGTGGGGTTGGTGCCCGCCGAGGGATCGACGAACATCAGCTCCGCGTAGTTCACCGGCCCGCGCAGGCCGCCGAGCGACGAGGCGTAGCTGGAATGGACGCCGACCACGTGGTCGTCGACGAACACCGGCCGGTCCCACTTGGTGTCGGGGTTGCTGCGGTTGTCCGTCATGTTGCGGGCGCCGCCGTCGTTGTCGTAGATGATGTCGAAGTTCATCCCCATCGTCTGGCCGTTGACGGGGGCGCTGGTGTTCAGCGATGACCAGGGGAAGAACAGCTCGGTCACCCAGCCGGTGTCGTCGTCGCTGTTGTTGTTGAGGGTGCCCTGGAGCTTCGTGAACCACAGGAGATCGGCGGGGATCGTGCCGCCGGGGTTGGCGTCGACGGCCTTGTAGTTGCTCGTGGTGTCGCCCTTGATGTACTTGACCAGCTTGAGCATCTGGTCGGGCAGCTTGACGACGGTGTACTGGTCGGTGGGGTTGGCGAGGTTGACGCCGAAGCCCCGGTCGGAGCTCTGGAAATACTCGTCGCGCGAGTTGTCGGGATCGAAGTAGAAGGTCATCGAGTCGTCGGTCTCGATGTCGTACCGCTGCGCGACCCCGCCGCTGGTCCCCAGCCCGTCGTTCCACAGCGCGTCGTCGGTCACCGACAGGCCGATG
The DNA here is from genome assembly GCA_022072615.1 of Phycisphaerales bacterium. Lineage (GTDB taxonomy): Bacteria > Planctomycetota > Phycisphaerae > Phycisphaerales > UBA1924 > JAEUJB01. Next base: position 9,588 of record JAJVHS010000083.1, on the reverse strand, counting down.
TACAGGCCCGTGGTCTTATAGAGCATCCGCATCTTGATCGAGCTGTCGGCGCGGAAGGCCTCGGACCGCTCGATCACCGACGCGGAGGACCAGGCGGCCTCGTCGAGCACGCCGTCGAGGGTGATGGTGTCGTTGGTGCGGACGACGGTCCACAGGGGGTTGTCGGTGGTGACCGGATCGGCGGCCAGCATCCGGCGCGATTCCAGCGCGTCGAGGCCCAGCGCCCGCCCGGACGCCGCCGACAGGAAAGCGGGCGGCGCGGACACGTTCAACCGTCCCAGACGGGTCGTCATGACAACTCTCCAGTTTCCCGGCAGCCCGCGAGCACGTACCCGGATTGTCGCGCCGCTGGGCGGTGGCGTCAACGCGACCCCGCCCGGCGTTCCCGACTCGTGCTCAAGTGCCCTTGCTGTATCGCTCTTTCGCACCCGGTGGATTGCAAAATCCGCGTGCGACCAATTAGATCCCGAACCCCGCCCGAGGTTCCCCGCCATCCACCGGGAGCGCCCGGGATCGCGGCGGCCTACTTGCGGTCGGGCAGAACAAGCTCCGGCGGGCCGTGATCGCCGTCGGGCGGCTCAAGGAGCGGTCCCACGCGGACCGACGCCTCAGCCTCTGTTTTCAGGTTCACCACCGCCTCGGCGGGGTCGGCGTCGGGGCGTCCCCGGATCTGGAGGTGCAGCGTGAGGGGCTGGCTCACCTTGGAGTAGGAGAAGTTTGTCTGCCGGCCGTTCTCGTAGAGCAGGTTGAACTCGTACGCCGAGTCGAAGTCGGTCACGTCGAACCCCGCGAGCGTCGACCAGTACACCGTGTTCATGCCACCGGTCGGGCTGGTCGTCTCGACGGTGATCCGAGCCTGGAGTCGAGCGGTGATTGACCACGTGCTCTGGCCGGCCGTCGTGTCGGTCAGCACCATCGAGAGAATCAGATTCCCGATGCCCATCGCGTTGCCTTCTTCCGAGCACGAGGCGACGGGGTTGAACGCGATGTACATTCCCGACCCGGGCAGCGGGGCCTTGCCATCGGGGAAACCGCCGATGTACCCGAGGTCCACGTTGGCATCGCTATCCGCGTCGGCGGAGGTGCCACCCGTGAATCCGAATCCAGCTAGCGATGTCTTATATTGCAGCCCGGCGCGGCCCTTCGGAGCGGTTGACGTCTCGGTCACGCTGACAAAGACGAGTTCGATGTACGCCTTGCTGGACATGGAAATGCCAGCAACGCAAGGTGAAACGCCCCCGCAGACGGCCACAACGGCCGCTATCGCCCATCGCCAACCCCGACTCATGATGTTCGGTCCCCTCTGCTGTTCACCTCACGAGGCGCGACCAGTATAACTGGCAAAAGGCGTGGAGCCAGACGATATTCGATGCCCGTCCGTGCAAAATGCGCTCCGCAAAGGGCTTGCAGCGACGTGAGGATTCGATCCAAGCCTCACGGCGGCGGGCGATCGATTACCGAAAGCGGGCCCGGCCGGGATGATTATCCAGTCGTTGCTCGCCCCTACCGATAACGACTTCCAGCCGCCGTTCTTTCGGGCGGCCAGGAGATCTCCATTACCACCCACCAGCCCGCACCCGCCCCGCGAACCTCGCGCTCGTTCACCCGAGCGGACATCATCGAGCTGGGGAACCGGGGAAGGCCCTGGGAATTCCTGCCGGTCGCCGCGCGGGCGCTCGAAGTCGCACCGGGGGACGCGGGGCTCGTGATCCTGACCGCGGCGAACCTCGTCGCCGCCGGCCTCGGGACGCTGGCGGAAGAGGTCGTCGCCACGCTTCCCCAGGCGACGCGGAGCCACGAGGCCGTCGGTCGGCTCGAAGCGACAATCCGGGCACTGCCGCCCGATCGGATCGGGAGCTCGGAACGAGTGGGGGCGGCCGCCGTCAACCTGGATGCCCTGAGGAGGCTGCATCCGGCCGTCGCGCGCGTGTGCGAGGACGCCTGGGGGGCGTGGGAGTCGACGGTCGAGCAGACCGAGTGTTTCCGAGCCGCGGACGGCAACATCATCCAGCGACGAGGCGGAGGGCGCGGTCTTCAAGGGTGTCTGAGCCTGGCGGACCAGCGCGGGCAGGCTCGGCAGTTCGCGACCGAGGTGGCGCCCGCGTCGGAACTCATGGGCCGCCCGCTCGTGGTCGAAGGCCTGTCGCCGCCGTGGGTGTTCAGCGAGCTGATGCGGAGCACGTCGCAAGGACTCAACGGCTACCAGCGGCGGGTAATGCTGGTCCAGGCGGATCCGAGCGAGCTGCTCGACGGCCTGAGCCTGACCGATCTTCGCGAGCTGTTGACGCAGCCGAGGGTGGAATTCCACGTCGGGGCCGACGCGGCGGCGTCGCTGGCTCGGACTCTGGCGGGCCGGATGGACACGGTGCTCGTGGGACGGTACATCCCGGTGCTCGCGACCCGTCAGCGCGTGCAGCCGCCGGTCGACCAGGTGCTCGGCGCCCTGGAGCGCGAGCAGCAGGCCGAGCATCAGCGCCTGACGGCGGAAGTCGAGGCACGTTACAGCGGACGGACCGTGCGATGGTGGCGCGAACGGTTCGCCTCGGGCGGACCGCTCCGCGTGCTCATCCCCACGTGCCGCTTTTCCACCTATGTGCGATCGAGCAGCGAGGACCTCGCCGAGGCGTTGCGCGCCGCCGGTCACCGGGCACAGGTGCTCATGGAGCCCGATGCGCACTCGAGCCTCGCGAGCGTCGCCTACCTCCGCGAGCTCGCGGCGTTTGAGCCAGACTTGGTGGTCCTGATCAACTACCCCCGGGCCGCGATGGGGTCTTACTTTCCCGTGCCCCTGCCGTACGTGTGCTGGGTGCAGGACGCGATGCCGCACCTCTTTGATGCCCGGCTGGGGTCGGCCCAGGGCGATCTTGATTTCATGGTCGGCGTGAAGCTGCCGGAGCTTGTGAGCCGGTTCGGCTACAAGGCGGAGCGCTGCCTGCCGATGCCGGTGGTCGTCAGCGACTCGAAGTTCCGGGCCGCAGGATCCCAGCACCAATCGGACACTGTCGAGATCGTGTACGCCACCCACCATGGCGAGACACCCGAAGCGATGCACGAGCGGCTGGTGCGCGACGCATCAAAGGATGCGGTGCTGCCGCGGGCGATGGAGATGCTCGAGCCGCTGGCTCGGGAGATCGCGGCGGACATCCTCGCGCCGGGTACCAAGCCGCGGATCCGCGCCGCAGTCACCGGCGTGCTCGGCCGGATCGCGGGCGGCCCGCCGCCGGACCGAGCAGTCTCCGTGCTGACCAATGCGTACGTCGTGCCGATGGTGGATCGGATCCTGCGCCACCAGACGGCATCGTGGGCCGCGGCGATCGCGCGCCGGCGCGGGTGGCACCTGCGGCTGTGCGGCAAGAACTGGGAGTCCCACCCCACGCTGAGCGGGTATGCGCGTGCCGCGCTCGAGCACGGCGAGGCGCTGCGCGAGTCCTACGCATCGGCGACCGTCCATCTGCACGCGTCGTACCACGGGGCGTTCCACCAGCGGGTCTTCGAATGCGTGCTTGCGGGCGGGCTGCCGCTGTGCCGGCTGGTGTGGCCGACGATCTCGCCGCTGCTGGCGCGGGCCCGGGCCGAGCTGCGCGGCCGGCTGGGGGACCGGTTCTCGGCGCTGGCGAGCGGCGGAGCAGCGGCTCGTTGCCCGGTTGACGACCACCCCGAACTGGCGGAGATCGCGGCGTACATCGAGTCGCTCGGCCTGCCGGGACTGCCGGGATGGCGGCGCGGCGACGTCTGCGAAATCGCGGCGACTGCTCCCGGCATCGGGGATACCGAGGAGCACACCGCCGACCTGGTGCAACCGGCGGTGGCGCTGAGCTTCCGTGATGAAGCGGAGCTCGAGGGGTTGATCGAACGGGCGGCGACCGACGCCGCGTGGCGGACGGGCTCGTCCGCGGCGATCGCGGCGAAGGTGCGCGAGCATCTCACCCAGGAGGTGCTGTGCCGGCGGATGATCGATTTAGTGGCAAACACCTCACCCGGGAAGGCGTTTGACGCGGCCGAATCGGCGGGGCGGCGTCCTACACTCACATCGCCATGAAGTGTGACCGGTGCGACAACGAGGCCACCGTCCAGGAGATATCGATCCGTAACGGGGCCCGCATCGAAATCCACCTCTGCGAGCAGTGTGCCCGTCAGGCCGGGCTGGCGGCGCAGACGGCAACACCGCTGGCCGAGCTGCTCACCAAGTACGTGCTGGCGACGGGGATCGGGGCGACAATCCCGGCTCGGAGCATGCCGGCCACCGAGTGCCCCAAGTGCAAGCTGAGCTGGGACGAGTTCCGACGGGTCGATCGCCTGGGGTGCCCGGACTGCTACGCGGCGTTCGAGGGCCAGCTCGGGCCGCTCCTTGAAAGAGCGCACGAGGGCGGGCTGCGTCACGCCGGCAAGGTCCCGGCACGGGCCGGTCGCCGCCACGCGGGCCGGAGCGAACAGGACCCCGTCGCCGACCTCGCCCAGCGGGTGGCGGCGCTTCGCAAGCAGCTCGAACAGGCGGTGGCCACGGAACAGTACGAGAAGGCCGCCGGGCTGCGCGACCAGATCCGCCGGCTTGAAGACATGAGCGCCGGGCCCGCCGCGGGCACCCTCCCCGATCAATGACCTCCAACCCGCCCAAGCTGTCATTCGAATCACGCACCGAGTGGCTGCGCGGGGAGGGCCGTGCGGCCGACGTCGTCATGTCGTCGCGCGTCAGGCTCGCCCGCAATCTCGCCGGCTGCCCGTTCCCGCACCGCGGCACGCGCGTGCACCGGCAGGCGAGCCTCCAGCTCTGCCGCCGGGCGATCATCGGCGCCCAGCTCTCGCCGACCATTCTGTGGGCCGACCTGCACCAGGCCACGCCGCTCGAACGCCTGCTGCTGGTCGAGCGTCACTTGATCTCCAAGCACCATTCCAAGACGCGGCCCTGCCAGGGGCCGCCCGGGCCGGGCCCCGACGACCCGCGCGGCGTGGCGATCTCGCTCCCCGACGAGCGGATCTCGATCATGGTGAACGAGGAGGACCACCTGCGCATCCAGGTGATCCGGACGGGGCTGGCGCTGGGTCAGTGCTGGGAGGAGATCGACGTCGTCGACAACCGCCTCGAGGCGCAGCTCCCGTACGCGTACTCGCAGCGCTTCGGGTACCTGACCGCCTGCCCGACCAACGTCGGCACGGGCCTGCGGATGTCCGTCATGCTGCACCTGCCCGGGCTGCGGCTCACCGGCGACATCGACCGCGTCAAACGGGCGGCTACGGACATGAACCTCGCCGTGCGCGGGTTCTACGGCGAGGGCTCGGACGCCGCGGGCGACTTCTACCAGATCTCCAACCAGACCACGCTGGGCAAGACCGAGCGCCAGGTGCTCGACGAGCTCGAGTCCCAGATCATCCCCAAGGTGATCGAGTACGAGCGCGTCGCGAGGCGGACGATCGTGACCAAGCGCCTGGGCGCGATCGAGGACCAGATCTACCGCGCCCTGGGCATTCTTTCCAACGCGCGGCTGGTCTCGACCGAAGAGGCCATGCAGCTCCTGAGCCACCTTCGGCTGGGCGCGGTGCTCGGGCTGCTCAAAAACATCGATCAGGCGGTCGTCAACCACCTGATGCTGCTAGTCCAGCCGGCGCACCTTCAGAAGGTGCTCGGGCGGGAGATGGATCAAGACCAGCGCCGATCGGCGCGGGCGGACCTGCTGCGATCAAAGCTGGCCCGGTAGCCTGGCTTGCGAGCCGGGTCTCGACGGGTCGCCATGCCACACGTCACATCGTCCGGCGCCTGCCGGTCAGCGCGATCGGGATCGCACCGAGGATGAGCACGGACGCCGGCGCGGGAAGTTCAACACCCGCCGCGACCGCCTCGAACGCCTGTCCCACGGTGAACGACGTCAACGTCGGCGACGGCACGAAGCCGACGCAGAAGATGTCGGTCAGGTCATGGTCCAGGTGCCCGTCGGTGAACTCTGACGCGATGGCCGAGGTGATCTCGCTGAGCCGAGCAGGGTCGGTCGGATCGAACGGGGTTCCATCCCCGAGCCGGAAGTCGAGCGTGAACTGATCGGTGCTCGAGCCGAAGGCAAGGCCCACCATCATGTCGTTCGCCCCCAGGCGCACGATGAAGAGCGAGTAGAGATCAATGTGGTCGCCCTCCCATCCGCCGCTCCAGAACTCGTCGGGGTCGTACTCGACTCCCGGCGCCACCCTCGCCGTGAACACCGCCCCGGCTCCGCCGAAATTCCCCGGCTCGGTGTCCACGCTGAACGTGGTGTCGTCGTGCAGCGAGAACCACACATCCAGGCCGTCGGGGCACGGCTCGAACAGCGCTCCTTCGCTCGCAGGGCCGATCGGCCAGGGATCACGCCCCGAGACCTTCACGCCGACATCCTTCACCGGGGCCTTTCCGGGCTCGATCTCCGCGCTGCACTCATCCTTCACCGAGAACCACGCCGGAGCGATCGTTGTCTTGTGGGCGCCGCTGACCGAGTGCGAGACCTTGGCGACCGTGCCGTGCACGTCCTTCACCTCATCCTCCCACGCGTCGATGAGGTTGTACTGGTTGTCGCCGAAGTCTCCGGGCTTCTTGGTGAACTCGTGCGTGGCGGTCGAGGCGGGGTGCACGTCGAAGGTCGCCGTGACCTTGCCGTTGGCGCGGAAGTTTCCACCGTTCGCGCCGGCGGTCCATGCGGCCTTGCCCTGGAAGCGGTTGGAAGCCTTCAGAATGGCGATCTCTCCGGCCAAAGCGCCGGACGCCGTCGCCGCGATCAGCCCGATCGAAGCGATGAGGGAGAGGTTTCTCATGGCAATCTCCTCGCCGCCCGGCAATCAGGCCGCCCGGCGTGCCGGGCCCAGGCCCGATTCCCTGCTCCGCGTTGTACGAACCCCTCCGCCCTCGGAGACCGGCGGCATGCGCGACTCTACCGGCACTAGGGTGGATTACCCACGAGCACTTTTCCCCGTTCTGCTCCGTCCGCTCGGGTGAGGAGGGCTGGCCGAGCGGCCACGCCCGAGAAGCACCGGCGGTGCCCGTTATCGGCCTTGATCCGCGTCGGCCGGGCCGCGTCGGGACCCGGGCGGCGCCCGCAGGTGTGCTGCTTTGAGATCGCGCTCGAAAGTGCGCCCGACCGTCAACCGATGTTCTCCCGTCGGAGGGCTCGTCGAAGAAGCCCAGTGCCGCGGGTCGTGCCGAATCGGATCAGATCCAGCCGGGAGTCTGCATGTCAACCGCCATTGAGCAGCGCCAGCAAGTCGTTTCCGCGGCGATCCGCGAGATCAGCCATATCGCCACGCTCCCCGAGATCACGCTGAAGATCGTGGAGCTGGTAGAGGACCCCAAGTCCACCGCGCAGGACCTCCACAAGGTCATCTCCAACGACCCGGCGCTGTGCAGCCGCATCCTCAAGGTCGTCAACTCGTCGTTCTACGGGCTCCCCGGCCAGATCTCCTCGATCAACCGCGCGATCGTCATGCTCGGCCTCAACGCGGTGAAGAACATCGCGATCGCGGCCAGCCTTGCCAAGCTCTTCCGCGGCGGCGAACTGACGGGCCGCTTCTCCGCCAAGGATCTGTGGACGCACTCGACCCTCACGGCCGCCGCCGCCAAGATGACCGCCGACTCGCTGAAGCTGGGCATCTCCGACGAGGCGTTCCTCGCCGGGCTGATGCACGACATCGGCCTGATGGTCGAGATGCAGTTCGACCGCTCCAAGCTGATCGACGTCATGGAGAAGGTGACGGTCGACCCCGGCGGCGCCCCGACCGTGGACCTGATGGCCCTGGAGACCGAGGTCTTCGGCGCGTGCCACCAGGATTTCGGCGCCGGCCTGTGCGAGAAGTGGAAGTTCCCCAAGAGCTTCGGGCTCGTCACCGGGTTCCATCACCGGCCGCTCGAGCTGCCTCCCGACCAGCGCAAGCTGACGTGCATCGTCCACATCGCCGACCGCATGGCCGCCGCGGTCGGGCAGGGTTTCCGCCTCGATCTTCCGTCGCTGGACATCGATCCCTCGGTCTGCGACGAGTTGAAGATCACCAAGGAACGCCTCGAAGAGATCCGTAAGTCCTTTACCGAGCACAGCAAGAACGTCACCGACCTGCTGTCGTAGCGCAGAACTTGCCGCGTGCAGACCACAGTCCCGTTTCTCAAGGGGTCGCTTGACAGATTCGATTGTTAAGACCATGCTCAGAGGCCGGTGATTTTGAATCGGCACTGTTGATTTCAACGGCGGGTCCGCCGCCGACACCAAGCTCTCTCTTTCTCCCTCCGGGCGGCTGCGTCTCACAACGTGGCCGCCTTTGTTTTTGACACCACGCAGGGCGGGATTCCCCGCCGGCCCGCCGCGGGCGACTGTTGTGCCGGTTTGCCCGGGCGGACCGATACCTGTTCGCCATGCCTCAGACCCCGGCCCTCCTTCGCGTGCTCACCGTGGTTTCCGCCGGCATCCTGCCGCTCGTCGGCGCCGGGTGCAGGACCTCCGACACCGCCGCGGAGCCGTCGGCCGCCGGTTCGCCTGCATCCTCGACCGTCCCGGCGCTGGATGCCCCGGTGGACGCTCCAGCGGACGCTTCCCTGGACGCGGGCGGGCCCGTCGAACCGGCCGAGGTCGCTCGGGTGGAACCCCAGGTCACGCCCGACCAGGCGCCGGTCGCCGCGACGTCCGGCCCGGCCCATGGGACTCATGCCGGTTCCGAGCCCGCGCCGGCTCCCGCCTCCTCGCAGGCTTCGGGCACAAGCATCGCCGCGGCCGCGGCGTGGGAATGGTCGGTCATCGGGTCTTCGCGCGAAGGCCGAGCCATCGAGGCGACCACTTTCGGGTCGGGCCCGCTCCGCGTGTACATCGTCGGCAACATCCACGGCGACGAGATCGAGGGCCTGGGCACGATGGACGTGCTGCCGTGGATCCTCGGGCACGGGCCGGTGGGGGCGCTGGCCACCACGCGGATCGTGAGGGACGTCAACCCCGACGGAACCGCGGCTCGGACCCGCGGGAACGCCGCCGGGCGGGACCTCAACCGCAACTGGCCGGCGACCAACTTCATGCCCCGCGCGTCAACCGGGCCGGCGCCGCTGAGCGAGCCGGAGACCGAGACGCTGCACGAGGACCTGGTGGCGGTGGACCCGCACCTGGTCATCGTCTTCCACTCGAGCCCGCGCGGGCCCTTCGTGAACTACGACGGCCCGGCGGTGGGCATCGCGGCGGCGTTCGTGGACGCGGCGATCGCGAGCGAGAGCCGCTGGACGCTGGTGCCCGACATGGGGTACCCGACGCCCGGCTCGCTGGGGTCGTATGTGGGCGTGGACCGGCAGGTGCCGATCCTGACGATCGAGTTCCGGCGTGGCCAGTCGCCCGAATTGGTGCTCGCGGCGGCGGTGGAGGGCGTGACGGCGGCGGTGGAACGAGCGACGCTGGCGAAGTAGGGGTGGGGTGGGGCGCGAGCGGAGGAGCGGGGTGCGTGACGAGTGAGCGCTTGACGCGTCGAGCCCGGCTCGCTCATCGGCGGATGCTGTTTTGACCTCGTCGAATGCTCGGTAGACTGGCGTGGTCGACCTGTGGCCCCGAAAGAGCGGATGGACGCACCCCAACCAGCAGTTCCGGCTCAAATGCCCGGGGGGTTGTGAGG
>JAJVHS010000078.1 GCA_022072615.1 Phycisphaerales bacterium | reverse complement strand
CCCGAGCGGCGCACGCTGTCGGTCGCGACCCGAAACGGCGTCATCGCCAGCCTGAAAGCATTCTCTCGGTGGGCGGCCGCGTGCCGCAGGGCTCCGTTTGACCCGCTCGCGACCCTGAAGAAACTCGACGCCAAATCACAGCCCCGAGCGCACCCCCGCCGAGCATTGACCCCGCAGGAAGTCGGGCGTCTTGTGGATACAGCCCTGCGGCGTCCGGTCATTGAGATACGCATGATCCGGACGGGAAAGAACCGGGGCAAACCTCTTGCCCGGGCGAGCGAGTACGCCCAGCACATGGCGGAGGAACTCGGGAAGGAACGCAGGATCTGTTACCTCATCGCCGTGTGGGCCGGTCTTCGGCGTTCGGAGATCGGGGCGCTCAGGTGGAAGGATCTGGAGCTCGATTGCCCGGTGCCGCGGATCTGCCTGCGTGCCGAGGCCACCAAGGCTCGCCGGGCCGACATGGTGACCTTGCACCCCCAGCTCGCCCAGGAATTGCTGGACTACCGGCCCGCGGCGTACGAGCCCGAGGATGTTGTGGTCTCCGCCGTACCCGACATGAACACGATGCGGCGTGACTTGGCGATGGCGGGGATCGACCCCGGCAACCGACAGCGGGGGTTCGTTGATTTTCACAGCTTGCGGATGACGCTCAGCACGATGATGGCGGTCTACGGGATGTCGCAGAGGTCCCGCCAGGCGCAGATGCGTCACTCAGATCCCCGGCTGACCGAGATCACGTACATGGACATTCAGCTCCTGCCGATCGCCGATGAGCTTGCGAGGGTGCCCGCGATCCCGCTCGCCGAGGTTTGGCCGACGTCGGACCAGGACGCGGACGGATCGAGCCCGGGTACCTCGGCCGCGGCGCTCCCGCCCGGGCGCAACGTGGGCGAACGTGGGGCCGGTGGCGTCGGCGACCTGGCCGTGGGATCGGTTCGCCGAACCCAGCGCCGCTCAGCGTAAGAGCTGTCCCGTTATTCCGGCTCGACGCGGCGCTCGCGGCCGCGTCTTTTCACTTGGCCGCGCGAGCGTCGTGACTTCGCCACACCGCGCATCGTCCGTCCTTGCACGCAAGCACGAGAAAAGCAACGGGTTGCGACGCGTTCAGCGCAGAATAAGCGCAGAAAACCCGTCGCGCATACGGTCGTTTTGTGGCAAATGGCGTCGTGTTGTGACAGCCGGGCGGTATTGAGCCGCGACGCTCGCGACCGTTGATCGACGGATCGAGTCCGCCGCAACTCCCGCCCTCGTCGCGAGTTGGCACCCAAAGACAAAGCCCGGCGCTTCCCGTCGTCGGAACTGCACCGGGCTCATCAAAGCGGGCGACCGGATTCGAACCGGCGACGTACAGCTTGGAAGGCTGTCACTCTACCACTGAGTTACGCCCGCGGACCGACCGAGTATAGGAGCCCGGCGCAACGGCCCCAGCGTCCGCCGCCACCGCCCCTCGCCACGCCGGGCGGAACGCCATCGGCATCCTGCCCACCGCGAAGGGGGACGAAGGCGCCGACGGCCCGGTCTCGTCGCACACGCCCGGCGCCCGCACGACGGCGCAGGACGCGGCAACCTGCGTCGTCGTCGGCCCGCCGCGCGAAATCCCGATCACATCCTTTCGTGCGCGAGCGGCGGCGCCCTCGCCCGCGGCGCCTGATCCTCCGCGCCCGGGCACGAGTGCCGACTTTGCAAATCTGGGAGGCCGCTCACCCCGGCATTCTCGCGAACGGTACGAATGCGGGCGTTTCCCGGGAATGCCCCGCGTCCCCTGCCATCCGGCGCGCCCCAACGGTCGAGCACCCCCGCACGTCAGCGCCGCCGGCGCGGCACGGCGATTGCCGGGTGTTCCCTGTCGGCCACCGCCGTCGATGTATCCATTCGCCAAAGGAGCCCGGTCACGCTGCCCGACAACCGCGCCCTCTGCTCGATTCGGACAGCCAGAGGAACATGATGTTCTCTCGAACCGTCGAATACGGCCTGCGAGCCATGGTGTGTCTGGCGAGCAGCGCCCCTGAACAACTGACCGCGGAAGAGATCGCCGACCGGGCCCGGCTGCGCCGGGGCTACGTCTCCAAGATCATGCGCAACCTGGTCCGAGCCGGGCTTGTCCAGTCGCAGCGCGGGCCCAAGGGCGGCTTTGTCCTCGCCCGCGATCCCGACTCCATCGCCATCCTCGACATCGTCAACGCCGTGGACGCCGTGGTCCGCATCGACAAGTGCCCCATGGGCAACCCCGCCCACCTGCGCCTGTGCTCGCTCCACAAACGCCTCGACGACGCCATCGCGGACATCGAGCAGATCCTGCGCACCACCCGGCTGACGGATGTTCTGGAACCGACCTCGCCCGTCGCGCCCGCCGAGATCCGGGTCATCGCGCGAGAGTTGGCCCGGGACGACGCGACCCTGCACTCCTGACCCCAGGCAGGTGCGGCGTCAGGCCCTCAGCCCCTTGTACGCCCCCACCGCTCCCGCGACGCCCGACGGCAGGTAGCCCATGACCAGCGCCCGTACCGCGCCGCCCTGCTCGGCGACCCAGTGAGCCCCTCGCTCCGCTCCCTCCCGGATCTGGTCGCCCTCGACGCCGATGATCCCGAACCTCTGCAGGCCGATGATCACCGCGGCGACAGCCCCCGCGACCAGCAGCGTGAGCTTCACGAACTTCTTGAGCCCCCAGGCCAGGAAGTACGCCGCCAGGAAACTGGCGCCGAACCGGAACAGCGCGGGCGCCCCGTCGTCGATCAGCCGGCGTTCGGACGGGCTGGTCGACCCCGCGGGTGCCCCCGACGTCGGATCGGTCATCGACATCGCCGCCGGCGACGTCCCCGCCGGCGGGGTGCCGCCCGCTGTGTCCGGCCTGGTCACCGCGGCATAGACCCACGACCCGGCCCCGAACAGCATTGCGATCACCGCGATCACCACGAGCTTCGACATGCGCCGGGGCGGCCGCTCGCCCGCGGGCACCGGCGTCTGGATCTGGTCCTGCTCCTGCGCCATGGTTCCACCTCGTGCGCCCGGATCAGCGGGTGGGGTTGTTGATCCACCCGTACTTCAGCAGGTCGGAGTAATTCTGCACCCAGCCGCCGCGGCCCGCGAAGTAGAGCTCCCAGGTCTGCATGTCCGCAGCCTCCTCCAGCTCCTCGCGCCCGCTGGCCTGCGGAGGGCGGAACAGCCTCACCTGACCATCAAGGTACGCGATGTATCCTCCTCGGTCGTGGCGGGGCGTCACCTGGTCGTTGTTCAGCCACCGAGCATCGGTGTAGATCTCATTGAGGAACCACGTGCTCTCCTCGATCATCACCGGCAGCCCGGGCAGCTCGGTCAGGTCGGTGCGGCCGGTCTGCCAGGAAAGGTTGACGTCCCCCTCGTGCCCGGTGCCCGCGGTGACGTACGCCGCTCGGATGAACGTGCTCAGCCGGGCCCCCTGCGCGTTGCCCATCATCGTGTAGTCGGTATCGAGCTGGCGGAACCCGCCCCACATCTTGTCCTTGCCCGACTTGGAATCCACTCGCCGCCGCTTGTTGGTCGGGCACTCGAGCACCATGTTCGAGTGCGACACGTACTGGTAGAACTGCCCGGGATCACGGCCGTTGTAGTTGGGCAACCGCAGCCACCGGTCGGTCTCCCACACCCGCTCCTTGTTCTCCTGCGCGTACAGGATCACCGCCGTCCCCAGCGAGCGCACGTTCCCGAGGCAGACCAGTTCCTTGGCCCGATCACGCGACCGAGCCATCGCCGGCAGCCCAAGGCCGATGAGCAGCGCGATCACCGCTACCACCACCAGCAGCTCGATCAGCGTGAACCCGACCCGCCGGGCACGGTTCCGATCAATCACGCTCTCGTCGGCCAATGCCCGCATCGCGTGCTCCCAGGCTCGCCCCCGCGGAAGCGAGTCTACCACACGACCGACGACGCGCCGCAACCTTATTTCACCCCGCCCCGTCACACGCCGACGCGCGGCGTGCCGCACTCCGGGCACCGCGCGATCCCGCGCAGGTCGTACCCGCACGCCGAGCACAATCCAAGGCCCGCCCGGCGGCGCTCGCGCACCGAAAGAAGCCCCGCCCACGCCACCCACACCGCGAGCGCCACGACCCCGGCGTTCACCGCCATCCCCTTCCACAGCGGGCGAAGCGGCATGCACCACGACCGACCGGGCTGCCCGAAGCCCAGCGTCCTCGCCAGCGGCCGCGAAACCCACGTGATGCCGCCCATCTCGTCGCGCCGCCACGCCTCCGCCGCCACCAGGGAGCGCATCGGGTATCCCGACTGATAGACCCCCGCCCCGCGCGACCCCCGCACCTCGAACGGGTCCACCATCGCCCGCCACTCCCAGGTTGTGGACCCCGCCTCCTCGCCGCACATCCACGGCTCGCGAGCCCACCCGGCTTCGGCGGCCCCCACCCATTCCCAGTTGGCGCGTGACGGCGCCACCACCACCCCGCTGCCGGGCACGACGCCCGTCACCCGCAGCGATGCCGCCAGCGAAATCGCGTACTGCACCCCGACGCCCACGGCGACCGAGCACAGCGCCATCCGGGCACACTGTCGGAATCCCCACCTCATCGTGCCGCTCGCCGTGCACGAGCGTGCGAACCTGCCGTTGAACGCATCCTGACCGGCTCCGAGTCCATCCCGCACAGGGATGGTACCAAAGTTCGAACGCCCGGGAATCCCGTCGTTCGTGCGGCCCCGCATGAAACGACGCTCAGACACCATTCACTCCGAATTGCACGTTCCGCGCCACGCTTCGGGTCAACGGAACCACCAATGAAAACCTTCGAAGACGGGTTCGATGTGCTCATCGTGGGTGGCGGTCCAGCCGGGCTCTCCGCAGGACTGATCCTGGCGCGTTGCCGCCGCCGGATCATCCTCGTGGACGCGGGCAAGCCCCGCAACGCCCCCTCGAAAAAACTCAGCGGCTACCTCACGCGCGACGGGATCTCCCCGAGCGAGTTCCTCGAGCTCGGTCGCCAGGAACTCAGCCGCTACGACGTGCCGATCCGCAGCGGGTCCGTCACGTCCGTCCGTCGTACCGCCGACGGCCGCTTTGAAGCGACCCTGGACTCGGGCGAGGAACTCCGGTCCCGCCGCCTGCTGCTCGCCACCGGCGTCCGCGACACCCTCCCGGACATCGACGGGTTCCACGACCTGTACGGAATCTCCGTCCACCACTGCCCGTACTGCGACGGCTGGGAGCACCGCGACCGCCGCCTCGTCGCCTACGGCCTCGGCGAGCCGGCGATCGGGCTCTCGCTGCTCCTGCGGCGATGGAGCGACAAGGTTGTCGCCTGCACCGACGGCGCCCCCGTCCGGCCGGAGTCGATCGTCCAGGCTCGCAGCAACGGGATCGACATCCGGTTTGAATCCATCCAGCGCCTCGAAGGCCGCGACGGGCGCCTGCGCGAGATCGTGTTCGCGGATGCCGAACCGCTCGCGGCCGACGCCCTGTTCTTCAACACCAGCCAAAGGTCGCAGTGCGACCTTGCGAAATCCCTCGGCTGCGAACTGACCGCGGACGGCTGCGTGGTCACCGAGCACAGCCAGAGCACCTGCGTGCCCGGGGTCTACGCCGCCGGCGACGACGACAAGGACGTCCAGCTCGTCATCGTCGCGGCGGGCGAAGGAGCCACCGCCGCGGTCGCGATCAACAAGGACCTGATGCGGGAAGATACGAAGTAGAAGGTGTCGAGGTGTCGAGGTGCCAAGGGGGTGTCGAGGTGACAAGAGAGCGGCGGTGGTCGCGTGCCTCGTGCGAGCACTCGGAATTTCAGCGCGGAACACCCACCGGTGTGCGCACGCAAGGCGATATGCGTCACGATGGCCCAGGACACGTTTGATCGCATAACCCGGGGGGTCGGGACCTTCCTCGAGCCGACGCGCCCGAACGCCTTGACGGCCGAATGACGACGAGTTCCCCCGTGCCTTCGTTCCTTTGTGCCTTTGTGCCTTTGTGCCTTCGTGCCTCTTCTTCCCTCGACACCTCTCCTCAGGCCAGCTCTTCCCACCGCCGGTACAGCGCGGCCACCCGCTCCTGCGCTTCTCCCATTTTCCGATACACGTCCTGCATCTTCCGGTGATCGCTCGACACCTTGGGGTCGTTGATCTCCGCCTCGAGCCGAGCCACCTCCGCCTCGGCCTTCTCGATGTTCGATTCCATCGCCGCAAGCTCGCGCTGCTCGTTGTACGAAAGCTTCTTCTTCGCGGGCCTGGGCGCCTCTCCGCCGGACGTGACCGTGCCCGGCGCTTCGCCCGCCGGCGCGCTCGCTCCGCCCTTGGTCGATCCGCCCTTTTCGGACGATGACTTCCCTGCCGATCCCTTCTTGTCCTCGCGCTCGCGCCACTCCTGCCACTGCTCGTAATCCGTGAAGTACCGCGCGCCGCCCTTGCCGTCGAACGCCAGGATCTGCGTCGCCTGGTCGGCGACCATCGCCCGGTCGTGCGTCACCAGCACCACAGCCCCCGCGAACTCCTCGATGCTGTCCTCGAGCACCTCCAGCGACGCGATATCAAGGTCGTTGGTCGGCTCGTCGAGCACCAGCACATCCGCGGATTCCAGCATCAGCCGCGCGATGTGCACGCGCGCCTGCTCGCCGCCCGAGAGTGCCCGTACCGGCTGCTTGAGCTGCTCGGCCGTGAACAGGAACCGCGACGCCCACGACTTCACGTGCAGCGGGCGTCCCTGGTAGATCACCGAATCGGCGTGCGGCGAGAGCGCATCCTGCAGCGTCTCCGAGGGATCGAGTTCCGTCCGGTGCTGGCTGAACACGATCACGCGGAGCTTCTCGGCGCGCTGGATCGTCCCCGGCGCGGGAGTCCCGATCGGCACGTTCACCGCCTCTGCCGCCGCCTTGACCGCCTCGGGCGTCGGCGCGTCGGGCTCCATCTCCCCCGTCAGCACCTTGATGAACGTGCTCTTGCCGCTGCCGTTGGGCCCGACCAACCCGAGCACCTGCTTGGGCGAGAGCAGCACGTCCACGTCGGTAAAGAGCCTGCGCCCGCCCAGCGACTTGGTGAGCGCCCGCCCGGCGACCAGCTTCACCGTCTGCCGGCCGGTGGCGGAGAAATCAATTCCCGCGGCCTTGGCGGGCGAGTTCCGAGCCCGAAGCTCCGCGAGTTCCTCGATGCGCTCGTGGCTCGCCGTGATCCGGCTCTTGGACTTGGTCCGACGCGCCTTGGCCCCGCGCGAGAGCCACCGCAGATCCTCCCGCACCTGATTCGCGAGCGACTTTTCCTGCTGCGCCTGGCCGTCCAGGAACTCCTGCTTGCGCCGCAGGAACTCGGTGTACCCGCCCGAGACGCTGAGCGTCCCCCGCGGGTACGACCGCGCCAGCTCCACCACGCGCGTCGGCAGGTTCTCGAGCATCATGCGGTCGTGCGTCACGAACACCGTGGCCGACCCGCACGTCCGCAGCACGCCCTCCAGCCACTCGATCCCGTCCACGTCGAGGTGGTTGGTCGGCTCGTCAACCAGCAGCACGTCGGGCTCGCGCGACAGCGCCCGGGCGATCGCCAGCCGCTTGCGCTGCCCGCCGGAGAGAACCTCCGTGGGCCGGTCGAGGTCCTCGAAGCCCGCTCGTCGCAGCGTCAGCTCGGCGGCGAGCTCGACCTCGTGGTCGTCATGCACGTGCGGCGCCTGTCCCGCGTCGCGGGCGGACGACAGGTCGGTCACAACCGCCGACAGCACCGTCGAACCGGCCGGGAACTGGTCCGCCTGCGCGACGTACGCCGCCCGGACGCCCTTCCTGGTCCACACCTTGCCCTCGTCGGCGTCCACCTGCCCGGCGAGGATCTTCAGCAGCGTGGACTTGCCCGACCCGTTGGGGCCGATGAGCGCCACCCGCTCGCCGTCCTCGACGACAAGGCTCACGCCGGTGAAGAGCGTGCGGGTCCCGAAGGTCTTGGAAAGGTCCTGTCCTGAGAGCACGGCGAGAAGTCCACGTCCGACGCGGCGTTCCCCGGACACCCGGGCGACCGGAGGGCCCATCGTACGGCCAACCCGTGAGCCCAGATTCACATGACATTCACCGGGTCGCGGCCTCTTGAGGAACCCAGACGAAGGACATCCAGGTCGCTCGGGCCCGATTCGAGCCGAGCGTCGGACTTGCAAAGGAGTATCCGGTATGGCAGAGACGAACAAAGGAAAGGGCGGCAACGACAGGAATTCCGGCTCATCGGGGCGCCAGTCGGGCGGGAAGTCCGGCAGCTCCGGCGGGTCGAGCGGAAAGTCCGGCAACAGCGGCCGCGGCGGCTCCAATCGCTGAGCGATCGCGACACGCGCCGACAGCACTCGTGGGAAGCCCATGCTCGGCACGCGACAGCGGCCGAGCGATGGTTCGAGGGTGACGCCGCAAAGGATCGGCCGCCCTCCATTTGGGGAGATTCAAAGATGATCAGCGAACAGGCCCGGGCCGCGGACACGCGCAACATCGACCCGGCCGCTCCAAGAGTCGTCGTTCATGAACTCGCGTCCGACCACGCTCGCCCCGGACGGACCGCGCTGCTGCGCCGCATCTCGTGGGGCGCGGTGATCGGCGGCACCCTCGTGGCCATGAGCCTCCAGCTCCTGTTCACCACGCTCGGGACGGGGATCGGCCTGGCCGCGATCGAGCCGGCCGTGGGCGACGATCCCGGTGAGGGCTTCGCCGTCGGCGCCGGCATCTGGTGGCTCGTCACCGGCCTGATCTCGCTCGGCGCCGGCGGTTGGGTGGCCGGCCGACTGGGCGGGTTCCCCAACCCGATCGACGCCACGCTGCACGGGCTGCTCGTGTGGGCCACCACCGCGGTGCTCGGTGCCGTCTTTGTCACCACCACCGCCGCCGGCCTCATGGGCGGAGCGATCGGTCCGCTGGCGGACATGATGTCCCGCCGAGCCAATCAGATGGAGATCCGCGGCGACGGCGTGCTCGACAGCACCACCGGCGGCATCGCGGCCATCGGCAACGAGGCATTGCGGCAGGCGACGCAGGCCACCGCCAACAACCCCCAAAGCAACGCCCAGAACCGCGACCAGTCGGCCACCGAGGCGGGCGTGCGCGACCAGGTCGCCGGCGCCCAGCCCTCGGATACAGGGTCGCTGCCCGCGGGCACCGATCGCACGACCACCGACGTGCCGGTGACCGAGGCCGACGTCCGCCAGACCGCCGACGAGGCCGCCGACGCCCTCGCGGCGACCTCCGTCGTGACCTTCTTCGCCCTGCTGCTCGGCGCCATCGCCGCCGCCGCGGGCGGACGCTTCGCACGGCCCCCGGCCGTGGTGGCGGGAGACCCCGCGCTGGTCTGAACAGACCCGCACGGCAACAACGAGCTTTCTCTCCCTCGGAAAGCGCGGGGCCTTGAGCTCCGCGCTTTCATGCGCGCCGGCATTCAGCTCGCCGGGAGCACGATCTCCACAAGCTGCTCGTCCCGCTCGACCGTGAACGCCTGCCCGGGCCGCCCCGGCACCTCGACCGTGCAGCGCGTGCCGACCACCAGCACCGCCGAGAGATGATCGTTGGCGTCGAACCGCTCGTCCTTGCTGGTGCCAGTGAACAGCGTCACGCCGTCCTCCGTCCTGATGGTCACCGGGACCGAGACGCGGCCCGTCGGTCCCGCCACCCGCACGCGCACCCGGGCCTGGCCTTCCGGCACCACCTGGCCGATCGACGTGTACCGATCGGTGACATCCACGGCTCGCACCGACTGATCGCCCGGCAGCCACACCATCGGGAACGCGAGCGACGTCTCACGCCACGTCACCGCGTAGATCGCCATCTTGGGATCGTCGCGACGGGCCGTGGCCGCACGGTCCGTGAACCAGCCGCGGTTGAGCTCGTCGCCCGTGGGTTCGGCCGCGCCTGTGAACTGCCACCCCTTGTCCCAGATCTCCACCCACGAGTGGTTGCCGCTGCGGTCGCTCCACAGCGCCGTCCCGACGAACCGCGCCGGGATGCCGACCGATCGGCACGCATCGATGAGCAGGATCGACAGCCCCGTGCACGAGGCCATCCCCGCGGCGATGCTCTCCGACGGGCTCTGGTCGGGCTTGGGCCGCTTGGTCGAGTACTTCACGTTCACCAGCGCGAACAGCTCGCGGTTGATGATCGCCGCCGCGTGCGAGGCCGACCGTGCCTGCGCGATCAGCGGCAGGCAACGCTCGCGGAGGCCGGTCCGCCAGTCCTCACGCTTCTCGTTGACGCTCGCGTACGGCAGGATCGCATCCAGGAAGACGTCCTCGGGCACGTCCTGCCGCCAGGGCGAGTCGTTCCACGCCCGGTACGCAAGATCGCAGTTGCGGAGCAGGAACGCCGCGTCCAGGGTCTGCAGATCGCCCGTGGGCATGCGCTCCACCAGCCACCGCATCGCGAACGTCTGCTCGTCGGGGACCTGCCTGAGCGCGGCCTCGATCTGCGGACGATTCCCGCCGGCACGTTCCAGCGCGCTCTCGAGCGCCGCGGAAGGTGCCGCGGGCGCCGCGCTCGAAGACTTGGCCGCGCTCGAGCAGCCGGAAAACACCGGGACAACCGCGAGCCCGGCCGCGAGAACCAATCGCACGATCGCACGAGGAGAATCCGACCTCATCAGAGATTCCTTGGCTGGAACCGGAACACGGGCACGCGGCGACGGTCAGAAGATAGGGCGGTCAACATCCGGGCCGGACCCCGCCGAAAGTCCGGCCCGCCGCCAGCGGGGGCCCGTCCCGGGCCGATACAGTTGCTGCACATGGAAACACTGCTCTCGTTTCTTGGCAGCGTGGGCGACCTGCTGCTGGTGATCCTGGGCTTCAGCCTTATCGTCTTCCTGCACGAGCTCGGCCACTTCGTCGCCGCTCGTTGGGCGGGCATCCGCGTGCTGGCTTTCGCCCTGGGCTTCGGTCCGGCGGTCGTTTCGTTCCGCAAGGGACTGGGGTGGCGCCGCGGCAGCAGCGAACGCCACTACCTCGAGCTCAAGCTGGCCGAGACCCAGGGCCTCGCGAAGGCCGATGTCCACGCCATCAGCCCAACCGAGTACCGCATCAACGCCCTTCCCTTCGGCGGCTACGTCCGCATGCTCGGCCAGGACGACCTCGATCCCTCCGCCGTCAGCTCCGCCTCCGACAGCTACCAGTCGGCGCCGGTGTGGAAGCGGATGATCGTCATCTCCGCGGGCGTCGTCGCCAACATCATCTCGGCCGCCGCAATGTTCGTCCTGGTGTTCATGATCGGGCTGCGCACCGAGCCGGCGGTCATCGGCGACGTCCAGCCCGGATCGCCCGCCGCCCAGACCGCGCCGACGACCGGCTCGGCCGGCAACGCCCAGAACATCGGGCTCAAGCCCGGCGACGTCGTCACGTCGATCAACGGCCGTCCCCCCAACTCCTTCAACGATCTCGTGCTCGCGACCGCCATGGCCGGCCGCGGCGAATCGGTGAACGTGGTGGTCCGCCGCGAGGGCCGGGCCGAACCGCTCGAGTTCAACATCACGCCGCGACAGAGCACCGTCACCAAGCTGCTGGACATCGGCGTCGGACCGTCGCTCTCGACCCGGCTGGCCTCGGCTCGCACGCCCGCCGAGCAGCGCATCGGCGAAGAGAACCTCGCCCGGATCGGTCTCCCCGGCGTCAAGCCCGGCATGTCGCTGGTCTCGATCGACGGCCGGCCCGTGACCTCGGGGCACGACCTCGACGACGCCATCCGCTCGTCCCGCGGGCGCACGCTGAAGCTCGTGTTCGCGAGCGATTCCTCCGAGCAGGTCATCATCGAGCTTCCGACCCGCCCGGAATTCGAGTCCGACCTGGTCCCGCGTGGGGACGACACCGTCGCCCCCCAGCGCCACGTCGCGGGCCTTGCGCCGGTGATGATGATCCGCGAGGCCCAGGCGCCCGCGATCGAGCAGGGCCTGCGCGACGGCGACATCTTCGCCCGGCTCGGCACGGTCGAGTATCCCTCGACCTCGCAGGGGATGCAGGAGATCAAGGCGGCGAAGAACAAGACGCTGCCCGTCGTGGTGCTGCGCAGGAACGGCGATGCGTGGGAGGAAGTCTCGCTCGACGTCCGCGTGTCCTCCAAGGGCACGATCGGCTTCTTCGTGGGCGAGACCGACGGCGACAACGCGCTGGTCGCCCTTCCGCCGGCGCTGCTCACGCCGGCCCAGACCGATCTCTCGACGCCGGTGAAGCCCTACCGCCCGGCCGCCGCCGACGCGATCTTCCTGCCGGGCACCAGGATCACCGCGGTCAACGAGATTCCGGTCCAGACGCTCGGCCAAGTGCGCGAGCTGCTGCGGACGGTCGCGGTTTCCGCGCTCGCCGAGGATCAGGAGCAGGCGACGGTGTCCCTGACGATCGAGCCGCCTCGCCGCGCCGGCGCCCCCAACGACCGCCGCCCGACCGAAACGGCCCGGCTCGAACTGGACGCACCCGAGCTGCGCCGGCTCTTCGCGCTCTCGTGGACGGCCCCCGTCGGCTCCTGGATCTTCGAACCGACGCAGTTCCGGCTCAAGGCCAAGAACCCGGTCGACGCCATCCACTACGGCCTGGACGAGACGCGCCGCGTCATGATGACGACGTACCTCACCTTCGCCCGGCTGTTCGAAGGGACGGTCAAGGTCGAGCACCTCAAGGGCCCGGTGGGGATCGCGCACGTCGGGACGCGCCTGGTGGACCGCGGGATGGTGTGGCTGCTCTTCTTCATGGCGCTGATCAGCGTGAACCTGGCGGTCATCAACTTCCTGCCCCTGCCGATCGTCGACGGCGGCCAGTTCGTGCTGCTGGTGCTCGAACAGGTGCGAGGAAGACCGATCCCCATCCCCGTGCAGAACGCCGTGACGCTCGCGGGGCTTGTCATGATCGGATCGGTGTTCCTGTTCGTGACCTTCAACGACCTGCGCCAGCTCTTTGGCCTCTAGTGTTCGGTCGCCACCGGCCGTGGATCTCCACGCCGCCGCGTGCACGCCGGCCGCGCGCCGCACCCTCCGTCCACGCTGATCGACGCTCCCCGGAATGCCGACGCTCTCGCCAGATCTTCTGGGCCTCTCGCTGCTCCTCGGGGTGGGGCTTGGCATCTTCGTCACGACCGTGATCGGGCGGACCATCTACATCATGACGCACCCGCCCCGCCGCACCTACGCCTCGGCCGTGGCTCGGGGAAAGCCGGGCGATCCTTCCGAGATCCCGCCGCCGCGCGGGCCGAGGACGTTCTCGTCATGGTCGTTCCCATCGAGAGGACGCTCCCTCCCCGTGTGGGACGTGGTCGGCGACAACGCCGCCGGGCCGATCATCATCCTCTCGCACGGATGGGGCGACTCGCGCGTCGGCGGCCTGTCGCGCCTGCCCGAGCTTGCCCGCCACGCGTCGCGGCTCATCCTGTGGGACATGCCCGGGCACGGCGACGCTCCGGGCACCTGCTCGCTGGGCACGCGCGAAGTGGACGACCTCCTCGAACTGATCCGCTGCGTGCGCGAGCCCAACCGCGACATCGTGCTCTACGGGTGGTCCATGGGATCGGGCGTTTCCATCGCCGCGGCGGCGAGCGACGTGCGCCAGCGCCAGGCGCGGATCGCCGCGGTCATCGCCGAGGCGCCCTCACGCGGCATCGTCGCCCCGGCCCGGGCCGTGCTCCGCGAGAAAAACCTCCCGCGCTCGTGGAACGTGATGCCCGCGTTGTGGCTCCTGGGGATTGACTTCGGCGTCGGCCCCACGTGGCGTCGCAAGGGCCCCTTCGACCGAGCCGAGCTCGCCGGACGCCTCGAGTGCCCGCTGCTGGTCCTGCGCGGCGAGCACGACGCCATCGCCTCCCATGAGGACGCCGCGGCCATCGCCACGGCCGCCCGCGGCACGCTGGCCACGATCCCGGGCGGCGGGCACCACGGCCTGTGGACCAACGAAGCCCACGCCGCGGAAGTCCGCCGCGTTGTCCACCCCTTCCTTGCGGCGCTGACCGGCCTCCCGCGACCCGCCCCGTCGCCACGCTCCCGGGCAGGGTCCGAGAAGCTCTGACCCGCCAGAACCCGCGCGGCATCAGGGGTTTGTGATTAGCACCGAAAATCCGGGGGCGACCGCTTGACAACCCATGCCGCCGGTGCAATACTTGCATAATGACGCAAACAAACAAACAACCGCCCCCGGCGACTCCCAAGCAGGCCGCGGCGTGCTGCGGGCCGATCGACCAGTGGCTCGATCCCGAGTTCTTCAAGGCGTTCTCCGATCCCACCCGCGTGTCGCTGGTCGCGTGCATCGCCAAATGCGGACGCGGATGCTCGGTCGGGGAGGTCGCCGAGTGCTGCTCGGTGGATTTCTCCGTGGTGTCGCGGCACCTGGCGCTGCTCGCCAGGTCCGGCGTGCTGGAGGCAAGGAAGGAAGGCCGCACGATGTACTACCGCGTGCGGTACGCCGAGCTCTGCCGGTCGCTGCGATCGCTCGCCGACGCGCTCGAGGAGTGCTGCCCGGCGCCGGACTCGCAGAAAGGAACGTGCAATGGCGCGTGCTGCTGAGCGGCTCCGCGTGCTGTTCCTGTGCACCGGCAACTCGTGCCGCAGCCAGATGGCCGAGGGCTGGGCGCGCACACTGCACCCCGAGTCCATCGAACCCTCCTCGGCCGGCACCAACCCGCAGGCGGTGAACCGGCTCGCCGTCCGGGTGATGGCCGAGGCCGGCGTGGACATCTCACCCCAGCAATCAAAGAGCGTGGAATCGCTGGCGGGCCTGGAGTTCGATGCGGTCGTGACCGTGTGCGACTCGGCCCGCGACGCATGCCCGGCTTTTCACGGCCGCGCTCGCGTGATCCACGCCTGCTTCGACGACCCGCCCCGTCTTGCCGGCGCCGCGACGACGGACGCCGAGGCGCTGCCCCACTACCGGCGCGTCCGCGACGAGATCCGGCAATTCGTGGAAACACTGCCACAAGCTCTGACAGGAGATTCGACCATGAAGACCCGTGCCTGCTGCGACGATTCGTGCTGCTCCACGCCCGCCCAGGATTCCCACGCCGTGCGCGACCAGGTCCGCGAGGGCTACGCCAAGATCGCCCAGGGCGGATGCTGCGGCCCGAGCGGATCGGGCGGCGGCTGCTGCGGCGCCACCGCATTCTCTCCCGACCAGCTCGCCCAGGCGATCGGCTACAGCTCGTCGGAACTGGGCGCGGTCCCCGACAGCGCCAACATGGGGCTCTCGTGCGGAAACCCCACCGCAATCGCCTCCCTCCGCCCCGGCGAGGTTGTGCTCGACCTGGGTGCGGGCGGCGGGTTCGACTGCTTCGTCGCCGGCCCGAAGGTCGGCGCGACGGGCCGCGTGATCGGCGTCGACATGACGCCCGAGATGCTCACCATGGCCCGCCGCAACATCGCGTCCTACCGCAACCAGACCGGCCTCGACAACGTGGAGTTCCGCCTCGGCGAGATCGAGGCCATCCCCGTCGCCGACGCGAGCGTCGACGTCGTGATCTCCAACTGCGTCCTCAACCTCTCTCCCGACAAGCCCCGCGTGTGGCGCGAGATCGCCCGCGTCCTCAAGCCCGGCGGACGGGTCGCGGTCTCCGACCTCGCGCTCGTGCGGCCGCTCCCCGCGTCGGTGACCGATGACATCCACGCCTTCATCGGGTGCGTCGCCGGAGCGGTCCTGGTCGAGGAAACCCGCGCCATGGCCACCGCCGCCGGCCTTCGCCACATCACGCTCACCGCCAAGCCCCAGTACATCGACGCCATGACCAACTGGGAGGACCCGCTCTACCGGGCGATCATCGAGAAGCTCCCCCCGGGATCCAAGCCCAGTGATTTCATCACCAGCCTGGATGTCTCCGCGGTCAAGCCGTGACCGAGGGGCCGCACGCTCGCGGAGAGATCACGCCGACGTGACGCGCGCCCCACGCGGCACCTCGACATCTCGACACCTTGACACCTTTCTTCCGAGATTCCCTATCCTTCTTCATGCAATCCCCCACCGTCGACGCCGTGATGGCCGCCGAACGTGCCGCCTCGTTCACGAAGCGCTCCATCAAGGCGTCGGCCAAGGTCTCGGGGCTGCGGCTCGCGCTGTCGATGCTCGATCTGACCACGCTCGAGGGCAAGGACTCGCCTGAGAAGGTCCGGGCCCTGTGCCGCAAGGCGGTTCTTCCCAACCCCGCGGACCCGACCCTGCCCATGGTGGCCGCCGTGTGCGTCTACCCCTCGCTCGTAAAGACGGCCCGGGCCGCGCTGGGCTCGGCCCCCGTGAAGGTCGCGTCCGTGGCCACCGGCTTCCCCAGCGGCCAGTACCCCATCGACATCCGCCTCGATGACGTGCGCCGAGCGATCGACGACGGGGCCGACGAGATCGACATGGTGATCAACCGCGGCGCGTTCCTCGCCGGCGAGTACGGCATTGTCGCCGACGAGATCCGCCAGGTGAAACGGGCGTGCTCGGGCTCGGGCGCGCACCTCAAGGTCATTCTCGAAACCGGCGAGCTCGAAACGCTCGACAACGTGCGCAAGGCGAGCGACCTGGCGATCCGCGCCATGGCCGACGTCGACGATGAGCTCGGCACGCCCGGCACCGCGGACTTCATCAAGACCAGCACCGGCAAAGTGCAGCCCGCCGCCACGATGCCGGTCACGCTCGTGATGCTCGA
The DNA here is from genome assembly GCA_022072615.1 of Phycisphaerales bacterium. GTDB lineage: Bacteria > Planctomycetota > Phycisphaerae > Phycisphaerales > UBA1924 > JAEUJB01. The sequence goes on along the minus strand of JAJVHS010000078.1, from coordinate 8,686 downwards.
GGCGATCCGCGACTGGTACCTCCAGACGGGGCGTGCGGTCGGCATGAAGCCCGCCGGTGGCATCCGCACCGCCAAGCAGTCGCTGCACTACCTCGTCATGGTCAAGGAAACGCTCGGGAGCATCACCGGCGCGGGCGGGTGCCCGTGGCTGACGCCCGCCTACTTCCGGTTCGGCGCCTCGGCGCTCTGCAACGACATCCTCCGCCAGCTGGACTGGCTCGCGACGGGAAAGTACCGGTCGGGTCACGACTACTCCGAAGCATGACAATTCCCGCCCTGGTGCTCACCAAGTTTTCCTGTTTCTGGGTTCGCACCTTGCTCTTGCAAATACACAATTTGGTCGTCGACCTTTCGTTCGTGCGTACAAATCCCGGCGGACGCGCCGCAAGTCCATGCCCCAGATGGCGTTGCACCGTGCCACGTGCCGTGGATCACCATGCCGCCCGCGTCGCCCCGCCGGAGCGCTCTGCACACGCCTCCGGCCCGGCGATTCCTTCCGGAAAAAGGTTAAATTGCAAAATCACAGACATCCCCCCCGTTGACATAGGGGGGAAGAATCCTTAGAGTTTGCACGAGGAAGAGACCGCTCCCGGCGACCACGCCGGGCGGGACAAGAGGGAGGGAAGACCGCGAGGGCTGTGTATCCAAGTTTCCAGGCGACGTGCTCGCACGTCGACACCTCGGACCCCAGACCCCACGCGGCGACGCCGGCAACAGATTGACGCGACAAGAGCAGCACGGCCACCTGTGCTGTGTCGTCTGTTGTGCATCGGTCGACCCTGGTCGACCTCCACGGGCGTTCATACTTCAAACAAGACAAGCCGTTCGTCCCTCGTGTGGAGGGAGAGACTGTGTGTGTTCGTTTGTCTGGTTTTTCAGGAGCAGAGACATGAAGAAGATCATTTCCCTCGTTGCGTTCGCATCGCTCGCCGCCGCCGCGCAGGCCGACATCCTCATGCGTTTCGAGGAGATCCCGGGCGACATCCAGGCCATCAACAACTTCTACACCGGCGTGACCTTCGGGTCCAGCTCGACGGGCTCTCCCCTGGTCACCCGCCGCGCCTCGACCAACAACTACAACATCAGCTCGACCAACGGCAATATGTACAACAGCGGCGAGTACTGGATCCACGAGGACGTGGGCGTGACCAGCGCGCTGGACAACTCCGGCAACGACGGCAAGATCTCGTTCGATAACAAGGACGCGACCTACGTCGACATCCAGTACTGCTCGGCCAGCACCTTCTGGCTCGAGGCGTACGACGTGAACGGCAACCTCCTCGACGTCGATTCCGGCCCCGCCAATCTCCGCTTCATCAACAGCAACCCCGCCGGCCCCGGCCTCCTGAGCGTCAAGTGGGACGGCACCAACCACATCGCCTACGTCATCGTCCACGACACGGGCAACTTCTGGGTGATCGATAACGTCCGCACCGACGCGTCGGACATCACCCCCGCCCCCGGCGCCGCCGCCCTGCTGGGCATGGGCGCGCTCTTTGCCGGCCGCCGTCGCCGCTGAGCAACCCGCTCGTCGCTGACGGGCAATCTCCGAATCGTCTGATCGACGAGCCCTCGCTCACGCGGGGGCTCGTTCTTTTAAGAAGAACACAGGGGTACCGAGGGACTGAGTTTCACGGAGAGGAGAAGAGAAGCGAAGAGAAGAGGAGAGAAGAAGACCTGAACGCGGAGGTCGCGGAGATCGCGGAGTGAAGCGAGGGTGGAGAATCACGCGCATCCTTGACTCGCTCACCCCTGATTCGCTCACTCGCTCACCCCCTCACTCGCTCCGTCTCTCTCGCTCTCTACCATCCATCGTGGAACTCCGGGCCGCACCGCCAGTGGCACTCCGCCGACGCCTCGTGTCGAAAGCTCCGACCGCGGGAATGCCCGCGTGAGCACGATCCGTCGATCGCACCTCTTACTCCGCCTCGCCGGCATCGCCGCGTGCCTCCTCGCCGGCGCCGCCATCACCGTCGGCGTCTCGTGGTGGATCGCCGCCCGTGGAAAGCTCCACCAGTTCACCGGGCAGTACGTTGACCGCCAGGCCACGCAGGCCGACCTGCCCGGGCCGCTGCGGGGACGCTGGCCCGACATCTCGCAGGTGGTCCTCATGCCCGGCGTCCAGCCCGGCTACAGGATGGTCGGCATCGAATCGGTCGCCAGGGGCTCGCCCGGCGACAACGAGGGCCACCGCGTGTGCACGCTGTGGTCGTCGCAGTTCGGGTGGCCGATGCACGCGATGGAGTACCTCCAGCTCAATCACTTCGGCGGCAACGAATCGCTCTCGAAGGCGATCTCGCTCTTCGATGAGAAGTTCCCTTCCGGCGGCGTGCTGCAGATGCCCGAAGGGTTCCGCGGGCTGGTCACCAGCGGCAGCATCCTCCTGCCCGGGCGGATCATGGCGCCCGGCTTCATCGTCAACACCCTGCTGTACGGCGGCCTGCTGTGGTCGATCGTTCAGGTGCCCGGCGTGCTGCGCCGGCGGATGTGGCGCAAGGCCGGGCGGTGCGCCGGCTGCGGTTACGAAGTCGGGACTCTTGCTCGCTGCCCCGAATGCGGGAAGAAGCACCGGCCCCGCACGCTCGCCGTCAGACCCGGATAAGACCCATCTGGCTCCTGCGCCCGCGTCCGTCGGCCGCCGCTGCCACGACGAGCGTTGGCTTGTCACCGCGCACTTCCAACTCGCCCATGAACGAAAAACCCCCGGCCAGCGCCGGGGGTTGAAAGTCCTGTATCTCCCTCTGTGCCTTCGTGCCTTCTTCTTCAGCCCGCCGCCATCTTCGCAGCCTTGGCCTTTGCATCGTCGAGCGTGCCGACGTACATGAAGGCGCCCTCGGGCAGGCTGTCGCCCTCGCCGTTGCACAGGCGCTCGAAGGAGTCGATCGTCGCCTCCAGCGGCGAGTCCACGCCCTTGAAGCCCGTGAACTGCTCGGCGACGTGGAACGGCTGCGAGAGGAACCGCTCGATCTTCCGCGCCCGGGAGACCGTGAGCTTGTCGTCTTCCGAGAGCTCGTCAACGCCGAGGATGGCGATGATGTCCTGGAGGTCCTTGTAACGCTGGAGGATCGACTGCACGCGCCGCGACACGCGGTAGTGGCGCTCGCCCAGGATCTGGGGGTCGAGGATCCGCGAGGTCGAGGCGAGCGGGTCGACGGCCGGATAGATGCCCTTCTCGGCGATCGAGCGCGAGAGCACGATGAACGCGTCGAGGTGAGTGAAGGCCGTCGCCGGGGCCGGGTCGGTCAGGTCGTCGGCGGGGACGTAGATGGCCTGCACCGACGTGATGGCGCCCTTGGCCGTCGACGTAATCCGCTCCTGCAGTTCGCCCATCTCCGTCGAGAGCGTCGGCTGGTAACCCACGGCACTGGGCATGCGGCCCAGAAGAGCCGACACTTCCGAACCCGCCTGGGTGAAGCGAAAGACGTTGTCCACGAACATCAGCGTCTCTTTGCCCGAAGCATCGCGGAACTCCTCGGCCATCGTGAGCGCCGACAGAGCAACCCGCAGACGGGATCCCGGCGGCTCGTTCATCTGGCCGAACACCATCGCCACCTTGTCGAGCACGTGCGCCTTCTGGCCCTTCTCGTCGGTGTATTCGGCTTCCTTCATTTCGCGCCAGAGGTCGTTGCCCTCGCGGGTGCGCTCGCCGACGCCCGCGAACACCGAGTAACCGCCGAAGTTCTTCGCGACGCGGGCGATCATCTCCTGGATCACGACCGTCTTGCCGACGCCCGCACCGCCGAACAGACCGATCTTGCCGCCTCGCACGAACGGACACAGCAGGTCGATGACCTTGATGCCCGTGGGCAGGATCTCGGTCTTGGGGTTCAGGGCCGAGAATTCCGGCGGCGCCTTGTGGATCGGCGAACGCTTGCTCGTCCCCGGCGCCGGGCCCTTGTCGATCGGCTGACCCAGCAGGTTGAACACCCGGCCGAGCACGGCCTCGCCGACCGGCACCGATACCGGCGAACCGGTGTCCACGCACGGCATGCCACGCGCCAGACCGTCGGTCGAACCGAGCGCGACCGCTCGGACGCGGCCGCCGCCCAGGTGCTGCTGGACCTCCCCGACGAGGTACAGCTCGCCGGTCTTGGTCTGGGTCTTGACCTCGAGGGCGTTGTAGATGTCCGGGAGCTGGTCCTCGGAGAACTGTGCGTCGAACGTCGAGCCGATGACTTGGGTGATCGTGCCGGTGGAGGCCATGTGGCGGTCTACCTCGTGCTTGGGATCGATCGGTGAACGGACCCCGACCGGACTGGCCCGGTGAGGGGGGCACAAGGATAGGCGCAGGGGGGGTGGGGTAAAGGAACAAAGGGGCTTCGCCGGTGCAAAACAAAAACCGCACGGACGCTCGCCCGTGCGGTGCGCCTCCGATGCAATGCCGCCGACGTATCACGCCCCGCGCCGACGCCCACACGCGCCGCAAGGCCCGCAAGGCCCGCTGTCCCCGGCTCGGGCACATTCGTCCACAGGATCATCTCGTTGCGGTTCTCGACCCAGTGGCGCGCGGAACCCACGACATCGATCGCGTCGCCGTCGAGCCAGATGTCGTTCGCGGACAGGTTGTCCGTGCTGGGCCGGATGTTGTGGAGCATCATCCACGACCCCGCCGCCCTGTTCCAGATCGACGCGGCAATGAGCGAGCGACCGAGTTCCACCGACCCCAACTGGTACCCGTCCGCACCGCCTTGGCGTCCGACATCGCCGCGTGCGCGCTCAGCCTGAGGTTGACGTACGACGCGGCGGCACCGATGCGGGCACTTGCCACCACGCCGGTTTCATCAACACTTCGTAAGGCGCCGCGCGCGACCAAGTCGTCGCGGACAAACCCGTGCGACCGGCCCGACGCATGCGAATCTCCATGTTATTAAGTCGAAAGAAACGCCAGGGACGCCGGGCGCCGTCGCCCGCAATGGCATTGACATCCGTCGCCGCCGGGCGGTACGCTGGATGTCCCCGCGGGAAGCGAGCACGCAGGTTCAGCACGTGAACCGCGCCACGGCCTCCTGCAACTGTTGACCCGCCAGGCTGCGGTCGACACACGCTATCCGGGAGACCGACATGTTGAAGCGTTCACACGGTGGTGTGTTCCGTTCCGCGGCCCGTTTAGCAGCGGGCGTGACCTTCGAACGGCTCGAATCCCGCCAATTCCTGAACGCCGCGCCGACAGCACCGGGCTTTCCCGAGGACGACGGCCTCCCCGGTTGGAGTTCCAACATCCCCTGGCCGCGCTTTGCCGAGGCAGCGGTCTATGTCGACGGCGTCCCCACCCTCGACATCACTTACGACCAGCTCCTCGCGCTGTCACAGGCGACCGATGCCGAGGGCGACACGATCTACTTCCTTTATGGAGCCGACAGCCAGCCGTCGGGCGCCACGTACGACGACACGGTCCCGTACGGGATTCTCGGTTCGAACGGCGAACCGCTGGACACCCCGTACGAGTGGAACGACCTTTCCCGCTTTGACCACGACGGCGACGGAATCCCCAGCGGTGACTACGTCCTCGAGCCCGGAGAAACGTGGCGCTGGCGGGGCGTGCGCAACATGGGATTCACGGGGTCTGATTTCGGCCCGCCCTGGGGCGGCCCGGGCGATTTCGGCCCGTACGTCGTGGTGACCGACAACATCACAAGGCCCGCGTACTCGATGGTCTCGAGCTACATCAGCATCTCCGGCAACAAGGTGATGCGCTACACGCGGACGGACGACGCGACGCTGTTCCCGAAGGTCGACCTTGGCCACCAGGGCACCGTGACGCTGACGTACGAGGAGATCATCGCGGCGCTCGAGGCCCACGGAGACATCACCGACCCCGAAGGCGCGCCGCCGCTCCTGGTGATCACGCCCGCGGGAAGCGTCTATTCGGACAGATACTCGACCAGCTTCGGCACGATGATCGTCGGCGGCGTCAACATCAACCAGTACATCGCCGATCACCATCCCGGCCGCGCCTATCCACTCCAGGCCGAGATCACGGCGGACAGCCCGTTCGTGCTCGGCCCCGGCGAGTCATTCTCGTTCACCAACAGCACGTCGTTCGACGACAACGCCGCCAATATCTCGCTGTGGGACGGGGCAAGCGCCAGCATCATCGCCGCGGCGCAGTTTGTCAAGGCGACGGACAACCAGCTCCCCTCGTTGAACGAAGACATCGACCTCGGCACGCTCGACGCGGGCCGCAACGCCACGTGGACGTACGAAGAGCTCGTCGCCATGCTTAACCCCTCCGACGCCGACGGCGACCAGCTCGTCATCCGGATCGAGATACTCCTGGACGTGGGTGAAGTCCTCGTCAACGGCCACAACTGGGGCCCGAATCCCGTCCTGTCGCCCGGCGACGTCGTTCAATACACCGCTTCGGGCTTCCAGGCCGGCACCAACGGGTTCGTCCTGCACATCGACGACGGATGGACAACGGCAGCGAGCACCCTGGCGTTCTCGGCGGCCGATTTCCCCTACGGCGATACCGACACCGGCGACACGCTTCTCGTCGCCGGCGGGTCGATCGCCTCCGCCACGTCGTACTGGCCGTACGGCACGCAGATCGCGGGCTGGCGCAACGCGGCCGGCGAGCTGATCGTCTCGGTCGAGGACGTCATCAACACCGCCGACGACGGCACCGGCACGGTCACCCGCACGTTCCGCAACCTCTCCCGCGAGCTCGGCCTGCCCGCCCTCACCGCCGACCCCATCGCCACGGGCAACTACGGCGGCGAGCTCTACGTCCCCACCGTGAGCGGGCTGCTCGCGATCGGATTGACCTCGCGCCACGACACCCAGGAATGGTCGCCGACGGACAAGGTATTCCTGCGCAACCTCACGACATACAACGCGCTGGTGCCCCAGACCGAACTGACCCTGCTCACCCCGCCCACGGGGCTCGGCGCGTCAACGTCCTACATGCCGCTGTTCTACGGCGTCACCGGGTACAGCTCCGGCGGCGACCTTGTCATCATGTACGACTCCAGCGGGATGTACGGGTCTAGCGGCTCAGTCCCGGTGTTCAACGTGACCCAGGCCGTGCAGGACCGCGGCCTCACCATGCCGGCCTTTGACGGCGGGATCGCCGCCTACGCCCACGCCTGGGGCGGTTACAACATCGTCGGACTTGACGGAGCGGGCGATCTGGTCGGCGTCTGGACCGGCGATTTCTACTTGCCCGGCGAGGGCGGTTACAACAACATCGAAGACAGCGTCTGGGAGGTCTCCAACCTCAGCCAGATCACCGGGGCCCCGCGCATGGTCGGGGCCATCTCCGTCTTCTCCACCGACTGGTACGCCATCAACATCATCGGCACCTCCGAGGCGGGCCACGCCGCCGCGACCTGGTGGGCCCCGCAACTGGGCGACGGCAACTGGTCCTTCGTCGATTTCACCGCCCAGTTCGATGGCGTCCCCCTCGCCGCGAACTCGCTCACCGGATGGGTCGCGCCCTGGGGCGCCCTCAACGTCGCGGGCATAGACGACAACGGCCAGGTCCAGGTGTACTGGTGGTTCCCCTCCAACATGACCGAGGCAAACCCCGAAGGCTGGATCTTCGAATCGCTGGATTCGCCGACCTTCTCGCCCACCACCGCGCTCACCTCGGACGCCGCGGCGTTCCACAACTGGAACGACGGCGAGCGATACACCCGCATGTCCCTCTTCGGCGCCGACGAGACCGGACGCGTCGGCTTCACCTACTGGGAACCGGCCCTGGGGACCGAATGGGCCGCCGCCTGGGCCTGACCTCGACGACGCGCCCCCCCACTTCGTATCCGCCGCCTTCCACGGGCCCGCGCGCCAGCCGGGCCCCTTTGTTCAGCGCGACATTCACCACTCGCCCGGCCCCCACCACCGCCCGAGTTTGTCCTGCTTCCAGCGCCCCGCCTCCTCGTCCTTGGGATCCCACACCGGCGACGCGAGTTTCCGGCCCAGGAATTTCCGCGTCACCGACGACACCATCCACGGCATCGTCCGCATGACCGCCGCGAGCCCGTCGGGCGTCGCCATCGAGTCCAGCACCGGCACCAACCGCCCCCTCAGCAGCGCCTCGAACCGCGTCCAGGTGTTCTCCAGATTCCAGCGGTCCACCTCGAACCAGTTGAACCGGTCGTCTGGGAATAACTCATCAACACGCAGCGTCTGATCCGCATTGGTCGCGGTCAGTTTCGCAAGCGTCGCAGGCGGCGGAACAAATCGCTCCATCTCCACCCGAGGAAAGTGCAGCCCGATATTGACATAGAAGGCTACCGGGTCTTCCCCGCCGCGCCACTGCGACTTCTGAAGATTGATTGCCTGCCACTGGTCGCCCACCTGGCGGCGGTAGTTCTGCCCCGACCCCCTGAAGGCATACGTGCGGAGCACACCCCCGATCCGGAGGTTGAATTCCTTGAACGCCGACGATGGATCGCCGATTCCCGTCGCCATGCTCGTGCCAAGGTATCAAAGTCCGCTGGCTTGCCCCCCGCCCGCGCCGATCCCCGGCCATCGGCCCGGCGGCCCCGCAAACCGGCCCGAAACTCGCCTCCGTCCGTGATGCTCCCTAATCTACCTCCCTGTCTTTCCCCGCACTTCACGAGGGCTTTCGCATGGCTCGCTCGCAGCTGTTCACGTCCGAATCCGTTTCGATGGGCCACCCCGACAAGGTCGCCGACCAGATCTCCGACGCGGTGCTGGACGCGATGCTCGCCGACGACCCCTA